>DASTNZ010000037.1:0-34463 GCA_035762665.1 Jiangellaceae bacterium
TCGGCGATAAGTCCCAGCTGATGGCGATGGCCTTCGCTACCCGTTACCGCGCTTGGCCGGTCATCGCCGCCATCACGGCGGCGACGACAGTCGTTCATCTGGGATCAGTGGCTCTCGGCGCCGGATTCAATGAGGTACTGCCGACCCGATGGGTCAACGTCGTTGCGGCGGTGGCCTTCTTCGGCTTCGCGATCTGGACGCTGCGCGGTGACTCGCTGTCGGACGAGGATCGGCGGCGCTCGCAGCGAAACGCGCGTTCGGCATTCCTCACCGTCGGTGTTGCCTTCTTCCTCGCCGAGCTGGGCGACAAAACCATGCTGGCGACGATCACGCTCGCCACCCAACACGGTTGGACTGGGGTCTGGATCGGTTCGACGCTCGGCATGGTCGCCGCGGACGTGCTCGCGATCGTCATCGGTCGCCAGCTAGGGACGCGGCTGCCCGAACGTACCGTCCGCTACGTCGCCGCTGCAGTATTCGCGCTATTCGGCGGCTGGCTCCTTGTCGATGCTCTGACCCAGTAGACAGCTCAGATCCAGCGGTTGAACCACATCCGGGCCTCCCATGCATCCCGCGGGATGACCTCGTCGACATGGATGGGGTAGAACCAGGCCGCCAGAGCGATCGTGCACAAGACGTAAGCTCCGGCCAATGCCGCGCCGACCATGCGACGCGTGGATGAGGTGTCTCGCGGCCCGATCAGCAGGCCCAGCGCGTAGGCCACGGCGAGCACGACAAAAGGTGCGATGGCTGCGGCGTAGAACGCGAAGGTCGTACGTTCGGTGAAGAACAGCCACGGCACCCAGGTGGCGAGCATCCCGGACAGAATGGCGCCGGCCCGCCAGTCGCGCTTGACCAGCCACATCCACACGCACACCAGCAGCGCGACGCAGCCTCCCCACCACAACAGTGGGGTACCGAGGGCGAGCATCGCCTGGCTGCATTCGTTCACCTCACAGCCCTGCTCGCCGCGCTCGAGGCTCTCGTAGTCGTACAGCACCGGGCGTAGCAGTAGCAGCCAACCGGACGCGTGCGACTCGTAGGGGTGGTCCTCGGTGATGTTCTGGTGTGATCCCAGGATCTCGGCGTGGTTGTGCCAGAGGCTGCGAACCCAGTCTGGTAGCACTGCGCCCACGCCGGACGACGGGTTGTCCTCAGCCCAGTGCCGACTCTGGCCGTTGTCGCCGACGATCCAGCCCCACCAGGTGGCCACGTAAGTCACGATGGCGACGGGCACGATGGTCAGGAATGCGACTGGCCCGTCCTTGAGGAATGCGCCCGCCCACGGGGACGGCGCGCCGGCTGCCTTGCGGGCGCCGATCTCCCACACGACGGTGAGCAGGCCGAACGCCGCCAGCGCGTACACGCCACTCCATTTGGTGGCGCAGGCCAGCCCCAGCAGCACGGCCGCCGCGATCCGCCATGGACGCCAGGCGACCAACGGTCCGAGGTCCGTGCGTTCTACGCCAATCGCCAAGTCGGCTGACCACTCGGCGTACTTGCGGCGCGCGTAGTCACGGTCGACCAGCAGGCAGGCGAACGCCCCGACGATGAACATCGCCAGGATCCCGTCGAGGAGGGCGATCCGGCTGGTCGCGATGGACAGCCCATCGACGGCCAGCAGCAAGCCGGCCAGCGAGCCGAGCAACGTGGAGCGGAACAGGCGGCGGCCGGCCCGTACGACAAGCATCGCCGTCACGACTCCCGCAAGCGCCACGGCCAGCCGCCATCCGGCCGGCTCCATCCCGAGCAGCTGGATGCCGCCGGCGATCAGCCACTTTCCCGCTGGCGGGTGCACGACGAGGGAGGGTTCGTCTGTGAAGATGTTGAGGTCGCCTGCGATGATCATGTCATCGGCGCCCTCGACGAAGCCGCGCGAGTCACCGAACTTCAGCAGGGCGAAGGCGTCCTTGGCGTAGTACGTCTCATCGAACACCAGCCGGTTCGGCCGGCCCAAGTCGACGAGTCGCAGGACAGCTGCGACGGCACCGACGAACAAGGTCCCGATCCACCCCCACAGCCGATCAGCCGGCATGGGGCGGACGAGGCGCTCCCGCAGGGCCTGGCGTCGCGCCTGCTCCAGGTCGGAGGCAGGCAACGACCGCTGGTCCCGGGCCATCGTGTCGGCGCCTTGGTTCACCCGCGACATCCTAGGACGGACTGCCAGGATGGTTCGGTGACCACTCCGCCGAAGGGCCTGCTCGTCCTCGTTGGGACACCAATTGGTGACGTCGATGACGCACCGCCGCGGCTCGGGCTCGAACTAACGGCGGCCGACATCGTGGCCGCCGAGGACACCCGGCGGCTGCGCCGGCTGGCGTCTGCTCTGGGCGTCGACATGCCCGGGCGAGTGGTGTCGTACTTCGAGGGCAACGAGGTGGCCCGCACACCCGAGTTGGTGGACGCCTTGCTGAGCGGTGCCCGAGTGGTGCTGGTCACGGACGCTGGCATGCCCTCGGTGTCCGATCCGGGCTACCGGCTGGTCACCGCAGCCGTCGCGGCTGGTGTGCGGGTGACGGCAGTTCCTGGGCCGTCAGCGGTGCTGGCCGCCCTGGCCGTAAGCGGGTTGCCGGTCGACCGGTTCTGTTTCGAGGGCTTCCTGCCCCGCAAGTCCGGCGAGCGCTTGCGGCGGCTGGCCGCTCTTGCCATCGAGGAGCGGACGATGGTGTTCTTTGAATCACGACACCGGCTGCCGGCCGCGCTGGCCGCGTTGGCCGAGGTGTTCGGTGTTGGCCGGCGCGCTGCCGTCTGCCGCGAGTTGACCAAGACGTACGAAGAGGTCCGCCGCGGGTCGCTCGGCGAGTTGGTCGAGTGGGCGGCGACAGGCGACGTGCTCGGTGAGATCACCATCGTGGTGGCCGGAGCCGAGCCGGCGGCTGCCACGGTTGAACAAGCCGTCGCCCTTGTCGCCGAGCGTGAAGCCGCCGGTGTCTCGCGCAAGCAGGCGGTCGCGGACGTTGCACGCGAATACAGGCTGTCCCGGCGTGAGCTCTACAACGCCGTCATAGGTTCGCAGCCCGAACCGTAGACCGCTCGGGCGTTCTTGTCTGCGCCCCGCCGGCTCTGTCTCAACGCCTTTGCAATGCACACCTCTAGGAAGCGCTTCCCCTAGGTGTGCATTGCAAAGGCAGCAGACCATATCCCCGGAAGACCGGAATGGGACCGGCACGGGCGTAACCGAGTGGGACGAGCGCGGCCGCTCCCTCTACGATCGGGGACCATGACTCGTCACGTGCTTACGGCCGTGGCCTGGCCTTACACGAACGGGCCTCGCCACATCGGCCACGTATCCGGTTTCGGCGTCCCTTCCGACGTGTTTAGCCGGTACATGCGCATGTCGGGTCACGACGTCCTCATGGTCAGCGGGACGGACGAGCATGGCACGCCGATTCTGGTGCTCGCCGAGCAGGAAGGCGTCAGCGCGCGCGAACTGGCCGACCGCTACAACCGGGTCATCGTCCAAGACCTTCATGACCTCGGTCTGTCGTACGACCTGTTCACCCGCACCACGACACGTAACCACTACGCCGTTGCGCAGGAGATGTTCAAGACCCTCCACCGCAACGGGTACATGGTCGAGAAGACCACCATGGGCGCCATCTCACCGTCGACCGGCCGAACCCTGCCCGACCGCTTCATCGAAGGCACCTGCCCGATCTGCGGCTACGACGGTGCACGGGGCGACCAGTGCGACAACTGCGGCAACCAGCTCGATCCGACCGACCTGAAGAACCCGCGGAGCCGGATCAACGGCGAGGTCCCCAAGTTCGTCGAAACCGAGCACTTCTTCCTCGACCTGCCGGCGTTGGCCGACACGCTCGGCCAGTGGCTGCAAACGCGCACCGACTGGCGACCGAACGTGCTCAAGTTCAGCCTCAACCAGCTCGACGACGTGCGCCCGCGGGCGATGACCCGGGACATCGACTGGGGGGTGCCGGTGCCCCTGCCGGGCTGGGAAGACAATCCGAACAAGCGGTTGTACGTCTGGTTCGACGCTGTCATCGGTTACCTGTCGGCGTCGATTGAGTGGGCCCGGCGCACCGGCGACGACGACGCCTGGCGGGCCTGGTGGAACAATCCCGAGGCCCAGTCGTACTACTTCATGGGCAAGGACAACATCACGTTCCACTCCCAGATCTGGCCGGCTGAGCTGCTCGGGTATGACGGCCGGGGCGACCGCAACGGCACGCCCGGCAAGTTCGGCACGCTCCAGCTACCCACCGAGGTTGTCTCGAGTGAGTTCCTGACCATGGAGGGCCGCAAGTTCTCCTCCTCCCGAGGCGTCGTCATCTACGTCAACGACTTCCTGTCCAGGTACGACCCGGACGCGCTGCGGTACTTCATCGCCGTGGCTGGTCCCGAGACCCAGGACACTGATTTCACCTGGTCGGAGTTCGTCCGGCGCAACAATGACGAACTGCTTGCCGGGTGGGGCAACCTGGTCAATCGCACCGCATCCATGATCGCAAAGAACGTCGGCTCGATTCCTGAGGCCGGCGACCTGATCGACGCCGACCGGGCCCTGCTGTCCACGACGCAAGATGCCTTCACGACCGTCGGCGGTCTGATCGGCCGGCACCGGCAGAAGGCGGCCATCCAGGAGGCGATGCGGGTCGTCAGTGAGGCCAACACCTACCTGTCCCAGCAAGAACCCTGGAAGCTGAAGACCACCGACCCTGATCGCATGCTCACCGTCCTGCACGTGGCGGCGCAGGCTGCCGTCGACTGCAATACGCTGCTCACGCCGTTCTTGCCGCATTCGGCGCAGCAGATCCACGAGGTGCTGGGCGGGACGGGACGCTGGTCCGACCGTCCTGCGATCCGCGAGGTCGATGATCTCGATGGCGGGCCCGCGTACCCGGTGCTGATGCTTGATGACGAGCGTGGCGCCGGCCGCTGGCAGCACACCCCGGTTATCCCAGGTACGCCAGTCGAGCCACCCAAGCCTGTGTTCACCAAGCTCGACCCCAGCGTGGCGGACGAGGAACTGGCGCGTCTGGAGGCCCGCGCGAATGAGTAATCCCGCACGGGAGGCGGGTGGCGAAACTCCCGAGCAAGCCACGCTCACCAGCGGTTCGCCGCCCACCCGGGTGCGGGATAAGACCGCTCCGCGCCGGCCAGACGTGCCGCCGGCACCGGCGCCGTTGCCATCGCCCGTCACTGACACGCACTGCCACCTCGACGTCGCACGTGGTCCGGACCACACTCCTGATCCGGAGCGTGCGCTCGCTGACGCCGCGGCGGTCAACGTCACGAGGGTCGTCCAGATCGGGACGGATCTGTCCGGTTCAGCATGGGCCGTGGAGGCGGCCCAATCCTTTGACGCGGTCGTGGCCGGCGTCGCGTTGCATCCCAACGAGGCGCCCCGGCTGGCCGGCCAGGGCGAACTGGACGACGCGCTGGCGGAGATCGATCGGTTGGCTGCGTCGTCGGAGCGGGTCCGAGCGATCGGCGAGACCGGCTTGGATCATTTCCGTACAGGTCCCGGAGGGCGAGCGGCGCAGGAATATTCGTACCGGGCGCACGTCGAGATGGCCTGTAGGCACGCAAAAGCGCTGGTCATTCACGATCGCGACGCTCATGCGGACGTCCTTCGCGTCCTCGGTGACAGTGCGTTGCCGGAGATCGTCGTGTTCCATTGCTACTCCGGTGACGCCGAGATGGCGAAGTTTTGCGCGGAGCGAGACTGGTTCCTGTCGTTCGCTGGCACCGTCACCTTCAGAAACGCCGGTGAGCTGCGTGACGCGCTCGCGGTCACGCCTCTCGATAGAGTGCTCGTCGAGACCGACGCGCCGTTTCTAGCGCCACATCCGTACCGCGGGAAGACCAACGCACCAAACCTCATCCCGCTGACAGTGCGGGCGATGGCCGAGGTGCTCGACAGCGATCTGGAGGCTGTGTGTGACGCCCTGCAGCGCAACACTTTTCGGGCATTTGGATCATGGTGAGACACAAGCGGACTTGGCATTACCGCCAGAAGCCATTACCGTCTCGTGACTGTTAGCCGGATCGGGAAGGCTCCGGGTGGCTTGAGACAGCCCCCCGATGCGCGCAGCGCAGCCCCTCGTGCCCGGGGAGAACGAAACAACTGGAGTACCGTGCGACCGTCCGTGAAGACGTTGGCGATCAACGCCTCCGTGGTCACAGCGCTCGTCGGCGGCATGTCCGCCTACACCACGTTCAACCACACTGTTCAGCTCAGCATCGACGGTCGGACCGAGACCGTTCAGACATTCGCCGACACCGTCGGCGGGGTCCTGGAAGACAAGGGCATCGAACTCACCGCGCGCGACCTTGTCGCACCGTCCGCTGAAAGCCAGTTGGAGGACGGCCTGGAGATCTCCGTCCGGTACGCCAGGCCGGTAAGCGTCGAGATCGACGGGGTCGAGCGCGAGTTCTGGACCACCGCGCTGTCCGTGGAGGAAGCCCTGGCGGATCTCGGTATCCGCGCAGCGGGCGCGGAGGTGTCGGTCTCTCGTTCGCTCGGGATCGGCCGACGCGGGCTGGACTTTGAGGTCCGCACACCGAAGGACGTCACGCTCGTGGCCGACGGTGAGGAGCGCGAGATGACGACGACGGCGGTGACCGTCCGGGAAGCTCTTCGCGACCTGAATGTCACACTCGGCGAACGTGACCTGATCGAGCCGGGCGCCGAGGAGCGGGTCGTTGACGGGCTCCGGCTCGTCGTCAAGCGCGTGACCGTCGAGGAGAAGACCGTCACCGTGGAGGTCGAGTACGAGACTAAGCGCAAGACGGACGGCTCGATGTACGAGGACCAGTCCAAGGTCGAGCGCGACGGCAAGAACGGAACGATCGAGCGGATCGTCGAGGTCGTCTTCATTGACGGCAAGAAGACCGACGAGAAGGTCCTGTCCGAGAACGTCGTCGCCGAACCGGTGGACAAGATCGTGGTCGTGGGTACGAAGGAGCGACCGGCCGAACCGGAGCCGGACTACGCCAGCGGTGACACGGTCTGGGATCGGCTCGCTCAGTGCGAGTCCGGCGGCAACTGGTCGATCAACACCGGCAACGGCTATTACGGCGGCCTGCAGTTCTCCTTGGGAACCTGGCAGGCGTACGGCGGATCGGGTTACCCGCACGAGAACAGCCGCGAGGAGCAGATCCGGATCGCCACGAAGGTCCGCGACGCGCGCGGTCACTATGGCGACTGGCCGGCGTGCGCCGCGCAGCTCGGCCTGCCCACGTCGTAAGTGGCGGCATAGCTAAACGATCAGGTGGCCAACCCGACCCGGATCCCCTGTGGGTTGGTCACCTGATCGTTTACATCCCTAGAGCCGGACCGGCGCTAGGCTCGCCCGGATGAGCGAGCCGAGGCTGTTGGGCGCGGGGGACGTCAGGCGGCTGGCGGAGTCACTCGGCCTTCGACCGACCAAGGCTCGTGGCCAGAACTTCGTCATCGACGCCAACACCGTCCGTCGGATCGTCCGGGCTGCCGGTGTCGAGCCGGACGATGTGGTGGTCGAGGTCGGTCCCGGGTTGGGGTCGCTGACACTAGCGCTGCTGCCCGCTGCCAGGCGGGTGGTGGCGGTCGAGGTGGACGAGACGCTGGCGGCGGCGCTACCGGCGACGGTCGCCGAGTTCGCACCATCCTTGGCCGACCGCCTCGATGTCGTGCCGGCCGACGCGATGCGCGTGACATCGCTCCCGGGTTCGGACCCGACCGCGCTGGTGGCGAACCTGCCGTACAACGTGGCCGTCCCGGTGCTCCTGCACATGCTCGAGACGTTCCCAACGCTGCGGCGGGTGCTCGTCATGGTCCAGAAGGAGGTGGCGGACCGGCTCACCGCTGCACCGGGGTCGAGGACGTACGGTGTCCCGTCGGTCAAGGCGGCCTGGTACGCGCACGTACGCCCGGCTGGTGCCGTGAGCCGGACGGTGTTCTGGCCGGTACCGAACGTCGACTCGGGCCTCGTCGCGCTAGAGAGGCGAGATTCACCGCCGGACGCGGATCGCGAGGCGGTCTTCGGGGTCGTCGATGCTGCCTTCGCCCAGCGCCGCAAGACGTTGCGAGCGGCGCTCAGCGGTTGGGCCGGGTCGCCAGCGGCCGCCGAGAATGTCCTCCGGAAAGCCGGAATCGATCCGCGCGCGCGTGGTGAGCAACTGACGGTCGAGGACTTCGCTCGCATTGCTGTAGCCCGATCCTGAACCCGAAGCCCGTATTTCGGCGATGACCGAATGATGGCCGGCGTACGGTTGACGAATGCGCTCCGATGTGGACGTCTCCGTGCCTGCTCGCTTGATCGGTGAGCCGGGCAGAGCCGCGATGTTGAGTGCGCTCCTGTCGGGTGAGGCCCTGGCCGCCGGTGAGCTGGCGCGTGCGGCGCGCGTCAGCCCGGCCACCGCCAGTGAACACCTGGCCAGGTTGCGTGCGGGCGGGCTGGTCGAAGTCGTGCCGGCCGGACGGCACCGGTACTACCGGCTCGCGTCGCCGGATGTGGCTCAGGTGCTCGAGGCGCTTGCCGCGGTCAGCCCATCCCGGCCAGTTCGTTCGCTGCGGCAGTCGAATACCGACGCGGCAATGGCATTCGCCAGGACGTGCTACGACCACCTGGCCGGCCGCGTTGGCGTCGCCATCCACGACGCCCTTGTGGCCGCCGGCTACCTGGTCGTGGGTGGCGACGGCTACGCCCTTACCGATCCCGGGTTAGAGAGCTTGGCGACGCTGGGCGTCGATGTCGTTGGGGCGCGCGGCGGTCGCCGGATTTTCGCAATGCCGTGCCTGGACTTCACCGAGCGGCGGCCGCACCTCGCCGGTGCGCTTGGGGCGGCTTTCTGCCGGCAAGCCTTTGAGCTCGGATGGGTGGTCCGGAGGAGGCAGGGCCAGCGCGCATTGCGGCTGACCGATGCGGGCCGGGCTGCCCTCGGCAACGAACTCGGCGTAGTAGTCCCCGACTAGTGGGATATTTCGGCGCAGGCCGAAACGCCCGCCGCATAACCTCCACTGGTGACGCAGCAGCAGATCATTGTCAGCGATCCTGTCGCAGCTCGGGCCTGGCCAGCGGTTGGCGCGGTTCTGATCACGGTCGTGGCGTGGTCGTCGGCCTTCGTGGCGATCCGGTGGGTCGGTGAGACGTACGAGCCGGGACCGCTGTCGCTGGGCCGGCTCCTGGTCGGCAGCGCTGTTCTGGGAATCACGGTCTGGGTCCGACGCTCCTGGGTACGCCCGACGGGCCGCGAGTGGGCGCTGATCCTGCTTTGCGGGATGGCCTGGTTCGCGATCTACAACGTCGCGTTGAATGCGGCTGAGCAGCGGATCGACGCCGGTACGACGGTGATGCTCGTCAACGTCGGGCCGATCCTGATCGCCTTGCTTGCCGGGTGGCTGCTAGCCGAGGGATTCCCGCGGTGGCTGATGATCGGGGCGGTGGTGGCTCTCGCCGGCACGGTCCTGATTGGTATCGCGAGCCGGACTGCTGAGACGGGGGACGGGGTTGGTGCGCTGCTCGCCCTTCTCGCCGCCGTGACTTACGCCATCGGTGTTGTGGCGCAGAAACCCGTCGTTCGGCGGTTGCCGGCACTGCAGGTGACGTGGCTCGCCTGCACGATCGGCGCCGTCGCCTGCCTGCCGTTCGCTCCTGGACTCGTGACGAACGTCGCGGATGCCACGGCCGGAGCCACCGCCGCTGTCGTCTACCTCGGATTAGTGCCGACCGCAATGGCGTTCAGCACCTGGGCTTATGCGCTTGCCCGGATGGACGCCGGCCGCCTCGGCGTGACGACATATATGGTGTCGCCGCTGACCATCCTGATGGCCTGGGTGCTCCTGGGAGAGGCGCCTCCACCGCTGGCGGTGGCCGGAGGGACGATGTGCCTGGTGGGCGTCGCTCTGTCGCGGCGGCGCGCCTGAGTTCGAACAAGGCGTGGCCGACCGGGCCCGCCCGCTTTCATGACGGGCAGTCGGCCCAGACCGGGCGCATATGCAGCCGGAGGCTATCTTGATCGCGTTTCTGCCCGAGATCGGAGGCGGCGCAGCATACGTGCGTCAGAGAAGCCTACGGCCCGGGCCGCCGCCTCCACTGTGCTGCCGTGCCCGATCAGGTGCTCGGCGCGTTCGACGCGCAACTCCTGCTGGTAACGCAAAGGCGTCAGGCCGGTGGCCGTGGCGAACATCCGGGTCAGCGTCCGCTCGCTTATTTGGACGGCACCTGCCAAGTCGGCCAGGCGCAGCGAGTCGGTGAACCTGGCGTCGATCAGGTCCTGTACGTGGTGCACTGTCTCGCTCAGATGTGACCGATGCCGCAGCATGGCGCTGGCCTGCGGCTCGTCGCCGTTACGGCGGGCGTACACGACCATCTCGCGCGCGACCCTCGCCGCCGCGGCCACGCCGTCCCGCACGGCGATGAGATGCAATGCCAGGTCGATGCCCGATGCGATGCCGGCCGACGTCACAACGCGCTCGTCGGTCGTGTACAGAACGTCACGCTGCACGATGGCTCGCGGGTACAGGGTGGCCAGTTGTTCTTGCAGGTCGTGATGAGTTGTGCAGCGGCGGCCGTCCAGCAACCCCGCCGATCCCAGAGCGAATGCTCCTGCGCACACGCTGGCGACGGTGCCGCCGCCGGCGTGGTGCTCGGCGAGGCGCCGGAGGCTAACTTCGCTGACGGTGGGGCGAGGTCGTTGTGTCGCCCGCCAACCGGGGACGATCACCAGGTCGTCGTTAGTTAGGCTCGGCCAGGTGGTCGACGCCGTCACAGGTACGCCCTGTGCGGTCGGCACGGTGGGTGCCTCGCCTACATAGGTCAACTCATAGCCGTATCCGAGGTCGGCGGCGGTCCAAAACGCCTGGGCCGGCCCCGCGAGATCCAGCAGGTGCAGCTGCGGGACGAGGACGAAGGTGACCTGCGGCACGATCTGGTCAGTCTGCGGTGATCTCGTCCACGGTGCGAATGGTCGCGAACCGTCCAGCGAGCGCGTACTCAGTGCGGCGGATGATCTCGTCGGCCGACAGCGTCAAGGGGTCGGCCAAGATCTCGTCCAGCGTCCGGCCGGCGGGGGCGTTGCGGTGGGGGATCGGGAACGTCGCCGTTGCGTCCATCGCGAACGTTACGTCGTAGCCGAGGTCCGACGCCACTCGTGTAGTGGTTTCACAGCACTGCTCGGTCTGAATGCCACAGATCGTCAGCTCCCGGACGCCGCGGGTTGTGAGCAGCTGTTGCAGATTGGTTGTCGTAAAGGCATTGATCGAGGTCTTCGTCACGATTGGCTCGCCGTCCAGTGGCTCCAGGCCTTCCATCAGCCGGACGTGGCCGAGCGCCGGATCGAACACTGTGTTGGTGCCTGGTTCGGAGTGCAGGACCCACACCACGAGATCACCGGCTTCCCGGGCGACGGACACGAGGCGGTTAACCTGCTTGACGATGGCGGGATTGGAGACGGCGGCCCAGTTCGGCCGCTCGCGGAACGACTCCTGGACATCGACGACAACGAGTGCTCGGGTCATGCTTGCCATCTTGCCGTGTCGGCTGGGTGGGTGGGAAGGCACCATCGAGTCCGATGGCGGAACGATCCGGTCACGTTACTGATTCTCTGGCCTCAGCTGCGCCGCCGAAGCCCTTCTGAAGCCTTTGCAATGCACACCTATGGGAAGCACGACGGCGCTTCCCATAGGTGTGCATTGCAAAGGCTCGCGGAGTAACTACGCCCGGGAGCCCCGAGCCGTCCCGGCCTGCACGGCCTGAGGCATCGCAGACGGCACCGTGCAGGCGAGCCGATTATCCGTCGAGGTGGGCCTCGAAGAACTCCGCGGTCCGCTCGATCGAGCGTCCCCAGGCTGCCTCGAAGGCATGGGGCTCGCCTTCATACTCGATGAGTTCGGCATCGATCCCCGCCGCCTCAAGCGCATCCAGCGTCTCGTGGGACCACTCGAGCGGGCAGGTGTCGTCCGCGGTTCCGTGATGGATCAGTATCGGCTCGGTGATCCGGTCGAAGAAGGTCCGGGCTGATCGCTGGCTCCAGAAATCCGGCTCATCCGCCGGATCTCCGTATGCGTCGATGATCTCGTCTCCCTCCGGCCCGTCACGTTGCCACCGGTCGAAGTTGTCGGCCGCGTCCGAGCTCACCGGCGCGTAGACGACCGCGGCATCCACCAATTTGGGCGCGGTCACAAGCACGTCGTACGTGACGCCCCCGCCCATCGAGCGGCCGAGCAGGCCGACCCTGTCCCCGTCGAGGTACGGCAGGTCCGACGATCGCACAGCGAGCACGGCGTTGATGACGTCTTCGGCATAACCGAGGCGTAGCCGCAGCTCGTTGTCCGGGTCGTCGTCCGAGCCGGCGTGGTTGCGGTAGTCGGTGTGCAGGACGACGTAGCCCTGCCGGGCGAGGTAATCCTGCTCGCGAGCCAGCCCACGGCCGGTTGTGTAGATATCCGGGTCGATATAGCCGTGGGCCAAGATCAGCACCGGGAACGGGCCATCGCCGGCCGGTACGTTCATGATTCCCGAGATGGTCAGCTCGCTGCTGGCGTAGGTGATGGCGTAGCGGGTGTAGGCGCTGTTCTGGTCCAGGACCTGACCGACCTCGAGATTGCGGCCGTCGAATTCGGTAGCCATCAGCGCCGGCAGGGAGACCGGATGGGGCGGCTCGGGTGTCGGCGTGGTGGGCATCGCTTCCGGCTCCGCCGTGGTGGTGGGGGTGGGCGACACGACGGTCGGGCGCGTGGCGCTCGGGGTCGACGGGCCGGGCTGACGGTCGGTTCCGGCCGCGCACCCGAACGCGCCAAGGGACGCCAAAACGATCAATGCCGTCGCGACTGCTTTCACCCAATCAATCATGCCTGCGCTCGCGAAATGGCTCCTACCCGACAGATCGCGATAGCGTTCCTGCGGGTATGGATGTTGAGGGAGTACAGGTTGCGGCGCGAGCACCAGCGAAGATCAATCTGGTCCTCGCGGTAGGTCCGGCGCGTGCTGATGGCTACCACGAGCTGGCCACCATCTTCCACGCACTAGACCTCTACGACGAGGTGGTGGCGTATCCGTCGGAGGAGTTCTCAGTGACGGTACGCGGCCTGCGTGCTGATCGACTGCCCACGGATAAGACCAACTTGGCGGTCCGGGCCGCCATGGCGCTGGCCGAGTACGCCGGAGTGCGCGCAGGGGCGCGACTCGACATTCGCAAGCGCATCCCGGTGGCGGGCGGTCTGGCCGGCGGCAGCGCAGACGCTGCTGCTTCTCTTGTGGCCTGCGACGCGCTCTGGGAGACGGGGCTCGGCCGTGGTGAGTTGGCGACGCTGGCCGCCCGGTTGGGCAGCGACGTGCCATTTGCGCTGGCCGGCGGTACGTCGCTCGGTTCTGGGCGGGGCGAGCAGTTGACTGCTGTCATGGTCGGCGGGACGTTTCAATGGGTGCTGGCGATGGCGCGGGGCGGGTTGGCGACGCCTGAGGTGTATGCGGAATTCGATCGCCTCCGCACTGATCGGTCAGTGGGACGGCCGGCAGTCGGGCACGACGTGTTGACCGCACTGCGGGCCGGAGATCCGGTGGCCCTGGGTGCCAGTATGCATAACGACCTGCAAGCGGCGGCCTGTTCGTTGCAGCCGTCTCTGCGGGCCACGCTCGACACTGGCAAAGACCTCGGCGCCATCGCTGGAATCGTGTCAGGCTCCGGGCCGACCTGCGTTTTCCTGGCGCGCGATAAGGAGCAGGCGGAGGATCTTGCTGCCGGCCTCGCGGCATCCGAGGTGTGCGCGGACGCCTGGGTCGTGACCGGCCCCGCGGCCGGAGCGCGTCTCATCTAGCAGGCCGGGTTTGTGAGAGGCTTGCCGCGTCATGGCGGTCAATCTGGTCAACCTGGAGTCGGTCGGGCTGGCTCACGGGACGCGTCAGATCCTCCGTGACGTCTCGCTCGGCATTGCCCGTGGCGACCGGATCGGTGTCGTGGGGCGCAACGGTTCGGGCAAAACGACTCTTCTGCACGTCCTCGCCCGGTGCCAGCCAGTCGACCAGGGGCGCGTCACCCACACCGGCGGACTACGAGTGGGAATGCTCGGCCAGGACGACGACCTCCCGGCTGAGCAGACCGCTCGCGCGGTCGTCCTCGGCTCGCGGGCCGAGCATGAGTGGGCCGGTGATGCCAGGACCCGCGAAGTGCTGGCGAACCTGCTCGCCGCCGTGCCACTGGACGCGTTCATCGGCCAGCTGTCGGGTGGGGAGCAGCGCCGCATTGCGCTCGCTCAGCTCCTCATCAGAAGTGACGACCTATTGCTGCTCGACGAGCCGACGAACCATCTGGACGTCGAGGCCATCGACTGGCTGGCCCGCCACTTGAGCTCGTCCAACCGGTCCGTCGTGCTCGTGTCGCATGACCGTTGGCTCCTTGACGCCGTGTGCGACACGCTGTGGGAAGTGGTGGACGGCGATGTCCGCAGCTACGACGGCGGCTATTCGGAGTTCGTCCTCTCCCGGGCCGAGCGCGAGCGGATCGCGGCGGTCTCCGCGGCGCGGCGCACCAACTTGATTCGTAAGGAACTCGCCTGGCTGCGGCGCGGTCCGCCGGCCCGGACCTCCAAGCCGAAGTTCCGGATCGAAGCGGCCAATGCGCTGATCGCAGACGAACCACCTCCGCGCGATCACTACGAACTGGCGCGGTTCGCCACTGCCAGGCTGGGCAAGGGCGTCTACGACCTCGAGGACCTGACGATGGGCTACGGCGGGCGTCCCCTCTTGGATCGGGTGACGTGGCGGCTCGGTCCAGGGGATCGGGTGGGTGTCGTCGGAGTCAACGGTTCGGGCAAGACAACCCTGCTGCGTCTACTGGCCGGTGAGATGGGTCCGGACGCCGGCAAGGTGCGCGTTGGACGCACCGTCGTCCCGGCCTACCTCAGCCAGGAGGTCACCGAGCTGGACCCGGAGGACAGCGTGCTCGGCGTGGTGGAGGACGTGCGGCGCGTGACCACCGTTGGCCGGCGGGAACTCACCGCGAGGCAGCTGCTGGAGCAGTTCGGTTTCTCGGGTCCGGCGTTGTGGACGCCGGTGGCCGAGCTATCCGGCGGTGAACGGCGGCGACTGCAGCTGCTTCGGCTGCTGATGGCCGAGCCGAACGTCCTGCTGCTGGATGAGCCCACGAACGACCTGGACATCGAGACCCTGACGGTACTCGAGGACCTGCTCGACGGTTGGCCCGGGACGGTCGTCGTCGTCAGCCACGACCGTTGGTTCCTGGAGCGGACGACTGATGCGATCTGGGCGTTGCTGGGTGACGGCTCGCTTGTGCACCTGCCGGGCGGCGTCGAGGAGTACCTTGCCCGCCGGCGGGCGGTGGTGGCCGCTACTGGCGACGCGGCGGTCAGTCAGGGCGTCGCCGGCGGTGCGGCCTCCCGCCGGCGTGTCGGTGATACGAGGACAGCGCGCAAGGAATTGGCCCGGATCGAGCGTGACGTGGACAAGCTTGCTCATCGCGAGGAACACCTGCACGAGGAGCTGGCCGAACATGCGACGGATCCCGAGCGGGTCCTCGAGCTGGACGGTGCGCTACGCGAACTCCAGGCCGACCGGAAGGCGCTCGAGGCCAGGTGGATGGAGTTGGCCGAGCAGCTCGACTAGGGCGGCGCCGGAACATTGGGCATCTTCGGCCGGGCCGGCGCAGTCAGGCCCGAGAGGCGGCGCACCGCGCGCGGTGACCTAGAGGTTGAGGCCCCGTTCGGCGAGCCAGCTCTGCGGGTTGACCGCTCCGCCACCATCCGGATGCACCTCGAGGTGCAAGTGTGGTCCGGTCGAGTTGCCGGTGGAGCCGACGGCGCCGATGACCTCTCCGGGGGCCACGCTCCCTGACCGCTGGATGAACCTTGACAGGTGGCAGTACCAGGTCTCGGTGCCGTCCCAGTGCTGGACGACGATCTTATTGCCGTACGAGCCGTCCCATCCGGACCAGATGATCTCGCCGGACGAGACCGACTTGACCTCCGCGCCGTAAGAAGCGGCCAGGTCGAGGCCGGTATGGGTGCCTGACCACAGCCGTCCTGTCGATCCGAACGTCGCACTGATGCGGTAGTTGGACAGGGGGGAGACCCAGCGCCGCGCTTCGCGCTCCTCGCGGGCCTTTCGCTCAGCAGCCTCTTTGCGGGCCTGCTCGACAGCGGCCTCGTGGGCAGCTTCGGCGCTCTCGGCGCTCTCCTCCTTCAGGGATTGGCCCGCCTCGACGATGGTATCCAGACCGCTCGCTGCGCGGTCGGACGCCTCCGGACGTTGCAGGGCCTCGCTAGAGAAGAACAATCCGTTAGAGGCGCCTGCCGCTGGCATCGTCAGCGTTCCCGAGGCGGCGGCAACCACCGCTACGGAACCGACGACCGATGGCAGGGATACGGGCCGGCGGCGGCGACAATGTCGCCCCTTGCCGGAGCGTGTCGACACCTTAAGTGCCTTCCGGTCAATTGCAGGGGACCGGCTGACCATAACGGAACCCGAGCCCGACAGCCAAGCCCTACCGGTGCACCAGTAGTACGTGTCATGCCCTTCGGGGGCCGCTTAGCATGGTTGAGATCACCCCGTAATGTGTCCGTGACCTGCAGAAATTGGGGCTGCACCGGGACCAAGAACACGTCTCACATATTGAGATCGATCACTTCATTTACAATGCCCCGGGCGTCAGTTTCGGCCTGCCGGCTGGTTACCCTGCTAAGGGAGGTCCGGACTGCGGCCTCGGATCTCCCGAGCACAACGGAGTACGGAGGCGGTCATGGCGGGAACGAGTCCACTACGTGTCGTGGTGGCCAAGCCCGGATTGGATGGGCACGACCGGGGCGCCAAGGTGGTGGCACGGGCACTGCGCGATGCCGGAGTCGAGGTCGTCTACACCGGTCTGCACCAGACGCCCGAGCAGATCGTCGAGGCCGCGATCCAGGAGGATGCGGACGCGATCGGCCTGTCGATCCTGTCCGGGGCGCACATGACCTTATTCCGCAAGGTCATCGACTTGCTCGCCGAACGCGACGCCAGCGACATCGTGGTTTTCGGCGGTGGGATCATTCCCGATGCCGACCTGCCGTTGCTTGCAGAGATGGGTGTGGCGAAGATCTTCACTCCGGGCGCGACGACTCATGAGATCGTTCACTGGGTTGAGACAGAGTTGCGCGACCGCGTCGCTGCGACGGCCTAGCTGGCCGGGCGGCTGTGACGGCGGAGGATCGGCACCGGGCGCGGGTAATCCAGATCTACGATGCGGTCGCCGCCGAGTACGACCAGGTGGGTCCGGCTTTTTATGCCATGAACGGCGCGGCGCTGGTGGCCCTGGTCGGCCTCGGGCCCGGTGATCGCGTGCTCGACGCCGGCTGTGGCCGCGGTGCGTGTCTCATCCCGGCGGCAGAGGCCGTTGGCACATCCGGGCAGGTGGTCGGAATCGACGTTTCGCCGGTCATGGTCGAGCACGCCGCCGCCGAAGTAGCACGCCGGAATCTGGCCGTCACGCTGACAACCGGCGACGCCCAGGTTCCTGACTTCCCGCCCGAGTCATTCGACGTGGTGCTGTCCGGCTTCGTGCTGCGCCTGCTCCCCGACCCCGCCGCTGCACTCCGTGCCTACCTGCAGCTGCTTCGGAAGGGCGGGAGATTCGGTGCGACCATCTACGCTTCGACCTTCGGTGCGCAATGGCTGTCTGTCGAGTCGGACCTCGCGCGATTCATGCCGCCGGCGCCGCACCAGGACGATGTGCTCGACCCGGCCGAGAGATTGGCTGCTCTCATGTCCGAATCAGGCTTCGTGGACGTAACCGTGGTAGACGAGCCATTCGACATCTGGCTTGCGGACCCCGAACAGTGGTGGCGCTACATGTGGGCAAGCGGCTATCGCGGGATGATGGAGCGAATTCCCGAGCAGGACCGCGAAGCGGCTCGAGTGGCCGCGATCGCGGCCGTTGAGCGGATCCGCGAGCCGGACGGCCGGCTGTGCTTACCCCAGCAAGTGCGGTATGCGACTGCCGCCCGCGAAGCATAGGCTCGGGATGATGGCCGCCCAGCGGGCGTGATCGACGGCACCTAGCCCGATAGGGACGGCGTCGGCCACACTGGGCGCGTGACGGTGGTCGTTGGCGTCGACGGCGCGGGACGGACGCACCGGCTGGCAATGCTTGTCGCCGCTGGCGCGCGAACCGTTCGGGTCACATCGGCCGATAGCTCCGACGAGCTGCCTGGCCGCCTTGCCGCGTGCCGCGAGGACGGTTCACTTGTCATAGTTGACGACGCGCATCGGCTCGGCAGCGACGTGCTGAAGGTGCTGACGAAGGCCGTTCGCGACGGTGTGGCGATTGCGATCTCCCGCCGTCCAACGATCGACAGCCCCGCGTTGGCCGAGCTGGACGAGGCCGTGGTCGCGGCCGGTGGCGACGTGACGATGCTTGACCCGCTGACAACTGCCGACACCGCAGCCCTGATCCGCAACGCCACAGGTGTGGCGCCGAGCACCGAACGGGCAGGGGAGATCCAGGCCGAGTCCGCGGGTTGGCCGGTCATCGCAACGATGATCGCAACAGCGCCGGCAGGAACCGTGCCCGTTGCACTCGTGGCTCGCGTCCAGCAACGGCTGGCCATCGCGGGAGCGCCAGCCACGAGGGTCGCGCGAGTCCTTGCCCTCGGTCTCGAGCTTCCCGACGGTGTGCTGAGCCAAGCCAGCGACGTACCGCTCGGCGATCTGCCTCTGATCGTGCGGCTGCTGAGGGACAGCGGTCTGCTGGTGGCAGACGCCGATCGGCTGGTCCCCGCTGTGTCGGCGGCGATCCGCGCTGACCTGTCACCTGTTGAGCTCCGCCGAGTGCACAGCGACGTGGCACACGCATTGCTTGCGGTTGGCGCGGACTCAGCAGTGGTCGCGGCCCAGCTCCGTACCGCTCAGGTGCTGGGTCCGGTCGCGGCCGATGTCTACCGGAGCGCCGGTGAACGGGTGCGATTCACCGAGCCGGATGCTGCGCTCACGTGGTTCGACGACGCCGCCCATGCAGGTGCACCACCGGGGGAGCTCACTGCCGGCCGGGCGGAGGCCTTGGCGCTGCTCGGATTGCCGGTCGACGGTCTCCTGACTTCAACGGCTGGCGCGGATCAACGGCTCGCCCTGGTGATGGGCGCCGTCGAGGCGCACCATGGGAGGGCCGACCGAGCGGCCGAGATTCTGCTGTCTGCCGGCTCGCTGGGCAGCGCGCTCGCTGTGCCCGCGTTGATGTCGACGGGTCGTCGAGCGGACGCACAGGACGCGCAGGCGGCGATCACAAGCGGTGTTCCGCCATCGGTGCGCCGGTTCGCCGAAGCGGCGACTGCGCTGGAACGGCCCACGGACGCACTCCCACTGTTTATTGAGGCGGCCGAGGCTTTTGATCGGTCCGCACCCGGCGTCGTCCTGCCGGACACGCCACACGCGCTTGGTGCTGTGGTCGGGGTGCTGGTGGGCGATGCGAATACGGCGGAGCGGCTGCTCCGGGGAGCGATCTCCGCTGGCGTAGGCGGTCCTGTTGCGAGCGATCGGCATCGACTGCTTCATGCCTGGGTTCTGCTACGGGCCGGCCGGTACGACGCCGCACTGGCCGAGTTGAGTCGGACGGCTGACATGCAATTGACCGGTCGGGATCGGTTGGTCCGAGCGTGCCTGGCCGCGGGTGTTGCTCGCCGGTCTGGCGATATCGCCACGCTCCGAGAAGCGTGGGAGCAATCCGAACACATCCTGGCTCGGCGAGCCGTGGACTTGTTTCAGCTCGAATGTGTGGAAGAGCTCGCGGTCGCGGCCGCGCGGTTGGGCAAGGTGCACCGCGCGATGCCGATCGTCGGTGCGTTAGAAGGGGTGATCGACCACCTCGGCCAACCCTCGTGCTGGTCCGTTGCGCTCGACTGGATTCACGTGCAGATCGCGGTTGCCCTAGACGACGCGGAGGCGGCGGATGGGGCGGTTCATCGACTGGAGGATCGTGTTGGGTTGGTCGGTCGGCAGGAAGCGCAGCGCAATGCCGCAAAGTGTTGGGCGGCGATTCTGAAGGGACACGTGAATCGTGAAGCGGTGCTGGCTGCCGCCGATGCCCTCGATATCGCTGAGTTGCCGTGGGAGGCGTCCAGGTTGGCAGGGCAGGCGGCGATCCGCACGGCGGATCCTGACGACGCTCGGCGTCTCCTCGAACGGGCCCGCGCATTCATACACGTCAGGGCAGAGTCCTCGCCTCAGAACCCGCGGTCCGAGCTGTTGTCCGAGCGTGAACTCGAGGTCGCTCGCATGGTGCTTGCCGGCCGGACCCACCGGGAGATCGGCGCACAGCTCTACGTCTCTCCGAAGACGGTCGAGCATCATGTCGCGCGAATCAGGGCCAAGCTGGGCGTACGTACTCGCGCGGAGTTCGTCGCGGCGCTGAGAGTATTTTTCGCCGCGGATGATCCCTCTAGTGGAGAAACCCCTAATGCGCTCTAATGAGCGAGGGGGTTGCCCCGATGTGGTGGGACGAGACCGGCAGCACGATGTTGTCAGGCGCCCGACCACCTGGACGGGCACAAACGCCAAGGGAGGGCATTGCAATGGCGGTAGACGTCGCTCAAGCGATCAAGGACCTCATCCAGCGGATTCTGGGTGACCGAGACACGGCACTGCAGTACGCGGAAGATCCCGAAGGAACGCTCGCAGCGCAGGGCATCACCGATGGTGACCTCAGCAACGTGGACATGTTCCAGCTGGTTTCCGACGCGTGCGGCAGCGTCCCCGGTTTCCAGAACTACGGATCCGGCGGTGGAGGGGGCGGCGGTGGCGCCGCTGCCACGCATGCCCCGCCGCCGAGCGCGACCGGGCACTCGGTCGAGCAGGTCATGCAGCACCTCAACTACGTGACGTACGTCGCGTACGAGGGTGACGAGACCATCACCAACATCATCGACCAGTCCACCAACATCGACCAGTCGCAGAACGTCGATGTCGACGTCGCCGGAAACCTGCACGGCGACATCTCAGTCGACTCGCACGACACGAACGTGAACGCCATCGGGGAAGGTGCCGCAGCGGCTGCAGGTGGTCCGGCCGTATCGGGTGACGAGAACCTGGTCAACACCGGCGTCAACCTCGGACAGCAGAACACCGGCGACAACGCGGCCCAAGGGATTGCGCTCGGTGGAGATGTCGTGCAGAACACCGGCGAGTTCACTGGCCAGCAGGCCGGGGATGACGCCAACGCGTTTGCCTCCGCCTTCGGCGAGGGTGACGCCACGAACCTGCAGAACGTCACGACCGGCCCGGGCGGCGCGATCTCCACCGGTGACGGCGACGCGACCGGCAACTTCGTCTACGCGGAGGAAGACGCCGTCGTTCAGACCGAGCAGGGTGAGGGCAACGCCAACCAGCATGTCGAGCAGACGACCGGTATCGAGGCCGAGTTGGACCTTGGCCGCGGTGGTTTTGACCGGCTCGACCCAGTCGCCAACCCGGTTTCGTCCTTCAAGACGTCGGAAGAGTCCGGCAGCGAGGGCGAGAGCCAGGAGACGTTCGAGGGATAGCCGACACAACCAGACGTCAGCGGGCCCGCCGGACTCTACGCCGGGCCCGCTGGTGTACGGCGAGACCATTGGAGCGATCCCGTGACCGAGAACATGCGACCAGATGGCGGCAGTCCCGCGCTGGCCCAGGCGATGCGCGTCTTGGAACTCGGTATGCAAGCCAGCACCGCGTACCAGCGGTCGGATCTCACTGAACGGTTGGCGGCGGTCCGGCGCACCCTTGACGATCCCGGGATTCATGTCGTAGTCATCGGCGATTTCAAGCAGGGCAAGAGTTCCTTGGTCAACGCCCTACTCGGGACGAACGTCTGCCCCGTGGACGACGACGTGGCGACGGCAATCCCGACGTACCTGCGCTACGGAGCGGAACCACGGGCCGAGCTGCTCTACCAGGGCGACCCGCCGCGACGGGAGCCAATCGCAATCGATCAACTTCGCCAGCACGCGGCGGAGAATGCAAGCACGCCAGACGACGCTCCGTCGGGCGTTATCGTCCATCTTCCGCGCAGGATGCTGGCCAGCGGCCTAGTGGTCGTGGACACTCCGGGCGTCGGCGGGATCGGATCCACCCACGCGGCCGCCAGCCTGGCTGCTGTCTCCATGGCCGACGCCGTGTTGTTCGTCACCGACGCATCGCAGGAACTCACCGCTGCCGAGATGCAGTTCTTGCGGCGGGTGCTGGAGATGTGTCCAACGACCGTCTGTGTACTCACCAAGATTGATTTCTATCCGTCGTGGCGGAAGATCCGCGACCTCAACGAAGGTCACCTGCGCGACCTCCCGGACGTACCCATCTTGCCCATGTCCTCGACGTTGCGGGCCCGCGCCGTCCGCACCGACGATGCCGGGCTGAACGCGGAGTCCGGCTTTCCGCCCCTGGTGGAGTTCGTGACCAGTCGGGTGGCCGGCGGAGCGGCGGCTCGTCTGGCGACGACGGCTGCAGAAGAGGTGATCGCGGTCTGCGAACAGATCGAGGCGCAGTTCGAGGCCGAGCGTTCGGTTCTGGCCGACCCGGCGAAGAACGCGCAGGTCGTTTCTGAATTGACGGCGGTGAAGAGCAAGGTCGAGGCGCTCCGCAGCACTGCGGCGCGATGGAGCCAGACGCTGAACGACGGCATCGGTGACCTCAGCTCCGACGTCGACCACGACCTTCGGGCCCGGATTCGGCGCCTGATCGAAGAAGCAGACGATCTCGTGGACGACTTCGATCCCGCCGACATGTGGCACGAGATCGAGGGATGGCTTGAGTCGGCCGCTGCTGAGCGGATCATGGAGAACTATGGCCTGCTGAAGGCGCGAGCAGACCAGCTCAGTGAACAGGTCTGGAGACATTTTCAGGAAGGCTCTGGAGAGATTCTGGACCGGCTGGCCATCTACAACCCGGCCGATGTGCTCGCCCGCGCCGAGGTCGATCACAAGATGGAGCTCGAGAAGATGGGCGTCCGCAAGCAGGCGATGACGGCGCTGAAGAGCTCCTATATGGGCATCTTGATGTTCACCATGCTCGGGAGCATGGCCGGGCTTACGCTCGGGCCGATCGCCGTCGGGATCGGGTTGGCCATGGGCCTGGGCGGGCTACGTGCGGAGAAGAAGCGGCAGCTGACCCAGCGGCGCAATCAAGCGAAGAACGCGGTTCGCCGCTACTGCGATGAGGTCAGCTTTCGGGTTGGCAAGGATTCCCGCGACACGCTGCGGCGGATACAGCGACAGCTTCGCGACCATTACAGTGCGCGGGCCGAGGAGCTCAACCGATCGACGGCACAAGCGTTGCAGGCGGCGTCGGAGGCGGCGAATCGGTCCAAGGCCGACCGTGAAAAGCGGATCGCCGACGTCAACGCCGAGTTAGGTCGGCTCCGTGAACTGCGACGCCGTGCAGAGGCGGTGATCGCGTGACAATCGTCGACCGCACCCGCGCCGCGCTCGATCAAGCGATGGCGGTGTACGGCGGAACGGACCACGCCGAACGGTTGGCAGCCGTTCGGGCGCGGCTTGACGAGCCGCTCCGGATCGCCGTCGCCGGCCGGGTGAAGGCCGGCAAGTCGACCTTGCTCAACGCGCTAGTCGGAGAGCGGCTGGCGCCCACCGATGCCGGCGAGTGCACGCGCATCGTCACCTGGTATCGCGACGGCCACACCTACGAAGTCATCGCGTACCCGCGGCAGGGTGAGCCACGTCAGCTGCGCTTCAACCGCGACGAGGGCTCCCTTGACGTCGACTTGGACGGGCTCTCGCCGGACGAGGTGGACGAGCTTGTCGTGACCTGGCCGTCGCAAGCGCTACGCACAGCGACTCTTATCGACACGCCTGGTATCGGCTCGCTGTCCGAGACGTCCGCCCGGCGGACCTGGCAGGTGCTAACGGCCGACGACGAGACGCCGGCTGACGCGGTTCTGTACCTGATGCGCCACCTGCATCCGCAAGACGTCGAATTCCTCCAGGCCTTTCATGACACTGACGCCTCCCGACCGAATCCGATCAACGCAATCGGTGTGCTTTCGCGAGCGGACGAGATCGGCGTCGGTCGCCTCGACTCGATGGCCTCCGCTCGCCGGATTGCGACCAGGCTCGCGTCTGACCCAAAGGTGCGCCGGGTCGCCCAGACCGTCGTGCCCGTCGCCGGGCTGCTGGCCGAGACCGCTGCAACACTCACCGAGGCTGAAGTACAACAACTGCGCAAGATCGCCAACCGATCGGCGAGGGACGTCGAGGGTCTTCTACTGTCGGCAGACCGCTTCGTGGAGATGATGCCGGAGCTCGGGCTGACGTCGATCGAACGCCAGGAGCTGCTTGACCGCTTCGGCCTGTTCGGCATCCGGCTCGCCACCGCCCTGCTGCGTCGCGAGGTTGTATCGACAGCCACCGAACTGGCCCGCGAGCTGGCCGAGCGTAGCGGCGTCAACGACCTCCGCGCCGTGCTGGATTCCCTGTTCTTCGAGCGGCGCGACATCCTCAAGAGCCGCTCGGCGTTGCTCGCACTTGACGCGCTCACGCGGTCCGAGCCGCGGCCGGGGAGCGAAACGGTGGCCGCGACTGTCGAAGAGATCATCGCGTCCGCTCACCCGTTCCAAGAACTACAAGTGCTCTCCTCTCTTCGAGCTGGTTGGGTCACGGGCCGGCCAGCGGCACTCGAGGACCTGGAGCACATCATTGGCGGCGCGGGCGGCACGGTCCAGCACCGGCTGCAGCTGCCGGACGATGCCGATACGGCGGCTGTGAGAGGTGCGGCGACTCGTGCGCTCACCAGCTGGCAGCAGCGTGCGGAGAACCCCTTGACCGGCCACGAGCTCGCCGTTGCCTCACGTGTAGCGGTGCGGTCCTGCGAGGGGATTCTCGCCGAGCTGGCCCACCAACCCGACGGCTCACGTCCAGCCGAAGATCACGAGCAGGTAGGGCAGTGATGAGGGCCGCGCGGCGAACTCGCCTACGACTCGGCGAACCCGTCGTCGTCGAGATCGGGCTCCTCAGGCGCGGGTGGTTGGCCGGTCGGCAGGACGTCCTCGGCAATGGTGTTGGGGAGCAGCGATTCAGCGGGACTCTCGTCGGTCGTCGGGACATCACTGAGCGATGCGGCCGCGAAGTCGGTGGGAGCCGACATGTCCAACGCGCCCACTCCGAAGTCGAGGTCACCGGCCGGGGCAATCGCGTCAGGATGCACGTCACCAGCGTCCGTACTGTCGAGAAGCTCACTGGGGCCGTCCGCCGCGAACTCAACGGCGACACCCGGCGCCGACGCGAGCAGATCGAGCCCGTTGGATGCCGCCGGCGGTTCCTCACTGCCACTGGGCACGGCGCTGTGCGCCATGACGAACGGCGCGAGATGTTCGGCGACGTCCGGCGCGGCGGTGTCGACGAAGCTGACGATCGCCTCCGCCACCAACTCTTCGGGCAGATCGTGGTGGCCGGCTGCGTCGAGCAGGCCGCTGGGATCTGCGGCATACGCCTGCCGGGCGACCTCATCGCCGAGCAACTCCGTAAAGACGGTGTGCAGCGGCCGGCCTTGATTCATGTCTTCAACTGTACGAACACATCCACCGCGGCGGCGTCGGGGACAACCCCGTACTTACCCCAGTCCGCGGCCGCGAGCGAACTAGGGGAGCGACGGCGATGTACACACTCGGCATAGATCTGGGCACTACTTACACCGCGGCGGCGACCTGGCGGGACGGCCGGGTGGAGATCGCTTCGCTTGGCAGCCGAGGAGCGGCGATCCCGTCCGTCGTGCTGTTGCGAAGCGACGAAACGTTCCTCACCGGCGAGCCGGCCAACCGGCGGGCGTTGACCGAGCCGGACCGGGTGGCCCGCGAGTTCAAACGCAGGCTTGGTGATCCGACACCGCTCCTGCTCGGAGGGGTGCCGTACGCGGCTGAGGCACTGATGGCTCGGCTGCTCCGCTGGGTCGTGGACGAGGTCTCGACCCGCGAAGGTTCCGACCCCGAGTCGATCTGCGTGTGCCACCCAGCGAACTGGGGCCCGTACAAGCTGGATCTGCTGCAGCAAGCGGTCCGGATGAGCAACCTCGATCAGCCGGTGAGTTTCACGACCGAGCCAGAAGCGGCGGCGACCTTCTACGCCCAAGGTCGACCGGTGCCGGCCGGAGCGCTCGTCGCGGTGTACGACCTCGGAGGCGGGACCTTCGATGCCGCCGTGCTGCGGAAGACCGAGTCTGGCTTCGAGATCCTTGGCCAGCCGGAGGGTATCGAGCGGCTCGGCGGCATCGACTTCGACGCCGCCGTCTTCAACCACGTGAACCGTGCGATCGGCGACAAGCTTGATGAGCTCGACGAGGGCGATCCGGCGGCGGTGGCCGCGGTGGCGCGCCTGCGGGAGGAGTGCATCGAGGCGAAGGAAGCTCTGTCGACCGACACCGACGTATCCATCCCGGTACTGCTGCCCAATCTGAGCACTGAGGTGCGCCTGACCCGCGCCGAGCTCGAGGCGATGGTCCGTCCCGTGCTGTACGAGTCGATCGGGGCGTTGCGCCGGGCACTTCGCTCAGCGAACGTGACACCAGAGCAACTCAACGCCGTGCTGCTCGTCGGCGGGTCGTCGCGGATGCCGATTGTCTCCCAGCTAGTGGGAGCGGAGCTCGGCCGGCCGGTCGCGGTCGACGCGCATCCGAAGCACGCCATTGCCCTCGGTGCTGCGTGGGTCGCGAGTGGCCTTTCTGCTGCTCCACCCGCTGCTGCTCGCGCAGGGGCGGGAGCGGCGCCACCTGAGGTCGGCGGCGGGGTGCCGCCCGCTGCGGCCGCGGTTGCCGGGCCGGTGGCGTTTGCCGCGTCGCCGGGCCCGGGTGCTACACCGTCCGCGGTAGAGGAAGGACGGCTGGCCGGTGTTGGGACCGGACCGGAACACCTCGCACCCGAGCCGACCACACCGATATCCGAACACCGGGTCAGCCAACCCCAGCCGGTGTACGACGAATCGCCGGTCGAGCGGACGATGATGTTCCCGGCGGCGGGCACGGAGGCCTCTTCACGGGCCGGCGAGGCGACACCCGCGGGCCCGGCTGGGCCGTCCCACGGGCAGCCGGCTCCGGTGCCGAGGCCGGACGAACCCAGTCGGCGGTCTCGGACGCCGATCATGATCCTTGGCGGCGTGATCTTGGCGGCTGCGATCGGTCTGGGCGGGTGGGCGCTCAACCAGAGTGATGGGGATCCGAACGGGCAGGCTGATCAGGATTTGGTGGCTGGCCAGCTGAATCCAGACCCAACCGATGAGGCCGAGGAGGAGGCACCGGCCGAGGACGATGCTCCTGTCGACGAGGAGCCGCAACTGCCCGCTGACGAGCAGTGCACTGAGGCGATCATGTCCAACGAGCGCTGGGTCTGCATTACGAGCGCAACGATCAGCGATGGTCAGCTCGTCATCGATTACGACGCGGAGTGGGCGGGATCGACCCCCGACATCGACGGCGGTTTCCACGTCCACTTCTATGGCGCCGACGACACCGGTACCGAGCCACCGGCCCACGTCATGGGCAGCCACGCGGCATCGTCCGACCGCGGGGACTGGTACATCGAAGAC
This sequence comes from Jiangellaceae bacterium, assembly GCA_035762665.1. GTDB lineage: Bacteria > Actinomycetota > Actinomycetes > Jiangellales > Jiangellaceae > JASLBX01. The sequence goes on from DASTNZ010000037.1 coordinate 27,488, forward strand.
CAGAACCCGTCGATTCACCCGCTCGACAGCAACCAGGTCGCTGCTCTCGGGGGCGCGCCGAAAGTGTGCGCCCGGATCGCCGACGGCGACCACGCGCTCGTGCCCGACGCGGATGGCGAATTCGTCACGGGGAACTGCTGGCCCATTGCGGAAGGCTGATTCGAGTTTGCCGGCCTCGCGTCCCCGATGCGTTAGGGATTGCGCGTGCGCTGGCTGCGCCGGTGCTACTCGCTCCCGGTGCCCCGCACTGCCTTGGTGGCGACCGTCCCCTTTGCAATGCCCCCGTATAGGAAGCGCTTCCTATGCGGGGGCATTGCAAAGGCGGCGTGAGTCCACGTCTGAAGGGAAGGGGCTGGCGGCCCCACCGCCCCCTTGCTGCCTGGACCAGACCGGCGGACTAGGCTCTGGGCGGGCAGCGGGCCCTGCGATCGCGAGGCCTCACGCGCCCTCCGACCCGGCGTCAAGCAGAAGAACAGGACGCAGACTGTGGACTTGATGGAGTACCAGGCGAAGGAACTCTTCGCTGCCCACGGCGTGCCGGTCTTGCCCGGCGAGATCGCCGACACCGCGGAGCAGGCCCGAGCCGTCGCCGAAGATATCGGCACCCAGGTTGTCGTGAAGGCACAGGTGAAGACCGGAGGACGGGGCAAGGCCGGTGGGGTCAAGCTGGCCGGCACGCCGGACGAAGCGGCCGAGAAGGCCGGGGCCATCCTCGGCATGGACATCAAGGGCCACACGGTCCACACGGTGCTGGTAACCGAAGCCAGTGACATCGAGCAGGAGTATTACGTCTCGTATCTCCTCGACCGGGCCAACCGAACGTACCTGGCCATGGCCAGCGTCGAGGGTGGGATGGACATCGAGCAACTGGCCGTGGAGCGTCCGGAGGCGCTGGCCAAGGTGCCGGTGGACGCGCTGGCCGGCGTGGACACGGCCAAGGCGGCCGAGATCGCTGACGCCGCCGGATTCGCGCCCGATCTTCGCGATCAGGTGATCGAGATCCTCGTTCAGCTCTGGGAGGTTTTCACCGCCGAGGACGCCACTCTCGTTGAGGTGAATCCACTGGTCAAGACTCCAGACGGGCGGATAGTCGCGCTGGACGGCAAGGTGACACTTGACGACAACGCCGCCTTCCGCCGTCCGCACCACGCGAAATATCACGACACCGCGGCGGCCGATCCGCTCGAGGCTCGCGCCAAGGAGAAGGACCTCAACTACGTCAAGCTGGACGGCGAGGTCGGCATTATCGGCAACGGGGCCGGCCTGGTCATGTCGACGCTGGATGTTGTGGCCTACGCCGGCGAGGAGTTCGCCGTGGACGGGCACCAGGTCAAACCGGCGAACTTCCTCGACATCGGCGGTGGCGCGTCGGCCGAGGTGATGGCAAACGGTCTGGAGATCATCCTGTCCGACCCGGATGTTCGCAGCGTGTTCGTCAACGTCTTCGGTGGGATCACCGCGTGTGATGAGGTGGCCAACGGCATCGTCCAGGCGTTCGCGCTGCTGGAAAGCCGGGGCGACGAGATCACGCATCCACTGGTCGTCCGGCTGGACGGCAACAATGCCGAGGAGGGGCGTCGCATCCTCACGGAGGCGAACTTGCCCCGCCTCGAGCAGGTCGACACGATGGACGGCGCTGCGCGACGCGCGGCCGAGCTCGCCGCGGCGAAGTGAGGGCGGACGAACAATGGCTATCTTCCTGACCGAGAACTCCAAGGTCGTCGTCCAGGGCATGACCGGGTCCGAGGGCACCAAGCACACCGCCCGGATGCTGCGGTCCGGCACCAATATCGTCGGCGGCGTGAACCCGCGCAAGGCCGGCGAGACAGTTGAGTTCGACGGGACGTCCGTCCCCGTCTTCGGCACCGTCAAGGAGGCCATGGAGACGACGGGCGCCGACGTATCGGTGGTTTTCGTACCGCCGAAGTTCACCAAGGACGCGGTGGTCGAGTCGGTGGACGCCGGCATGCCACTAGTCGTCGTGATCACTGAGGGAATTCCTGTGCACGACACCGCGGCGTTCTACCAGCACGCCGTGAACTCCGCAGTGACCCGCATCATCGGACCGAACTGCCCGGGCCTGATCAGCCCCGGCAAGTCCAACGCCGGCATCATCCCCGCTGACATCACCAAGCCCGGCCGGATCGGTCTGGTCAGCAAGTCCGGCACGCTGACCTACCAGATGATGTACGAGCTGCGCGACGTCGGGTTCTCGACCTGCGTGGGCATCGGCGGCGATCCGATCAACGGGACAACGCATATTGACTGCCTCGAGGCGTTTGAAGCCGACCCCGAGACCGACGCGATCGTGATGATCGGCGAGATCGGCGGCGACGCCGAAGAGCGTGCGGCCGACTACATCGAGGCCCACGTGACCAAGCCCGTCGTAGGATACGTGGCCGGATTTACCGCGCCGGAGGGCAAGACGATGGGCCACGCCGGCGCGATCGTCTCAGGCTCGTCCGGCACGGCCGCCGCGAAGGCGGAGGCGCTGGAGGCAGCCGGCGTCCGGGTCGGCAAGACCCCGTCGGAGACCGCCCGCATCATGCGCGACACCATGCAGTCGCGGTAGGACGACCCGCACGACGTGTCTGCTGGGCGGCCCACTTAGCCCGACGGCGGTGATGATGCGGACCGCTCGTTTCATCCTCAGAGGGCGATGCGCCTACGGCTGAGCAAGTGTTTCGCTGACACTGGCCGCGTCCCGAACGGAAGTGGCGTATTCGATCTTCGGCAGGAGGGTCAGCGATGCCGCTGTGGGATCTCTTCTTAACCATGCTGTGGTTCTTCCTGTTCATTGTCTGGGTCGGGTTGGTGTTCGTCGTCTTCGGCGACTTGTTCCGGAATGACATGTCCGGGTGGGGCAAGGCGCTCTGGGCTCTCTTCTTGATCGTTTTGCCGTTCGTCGGCGTGTTCGCGTACGTGATCGTTCGTCGTGGGAAGATCCGCGAGCCATCCGTGAATCCAGCTGCCGCCATGGACCGGACGCGACGCGGCTACAGCGAGGCGGTTACTGGCTCGTCCGCATTTCTCCATTGAGGCCGGTCAGCGGTGCTGTGACAGGCTTCACATCGTGGACCCAAGCCGCGCAGTAAGCGACCCGCCAGACGTCGATCATCACCGGCACCGCCACGAGTTGCAGCGCGAGTTCGCGGTGATGATCCTCTATGTGTCCATCGTGTTGCTCGCAACACTCGCGGCATTGCCTGCTGCCTATGGGGACGCCGCTGAGACCACCCGGGATGACGATCTGTCGCTGGTGGGGGTCGTCTGGGGCACGGCGATCGGGCTGGCGCTGGCCCACTGGTTCGCATTCGTCGTCGCCGCGGCCGGGTTCCGTAGCGGCAAGCTCCACCGCCACGAGTGGGAGCTTGCGACCGCCCACGTCGCGGGAGCGGCGATCGTGGCACTCTGCACCACGATCCCGATTGTGGTTACCGATGATGTGTCAGATGTCAGGGCGGCCGCCTTCGCTCCTGCCGTCTTCATCGGGCTCGCAGGTTACCGGGTAGCAAGGAGTGCGGGCCGCTCCGCAATAGCGTCATCCGTGGCCGGCGTAATCGGCCTCCTGCTCGGCCTCGCGGTCGCCGGTATCAAGGCATTTCTCAGTCACTAATCGGTTGCTTCCATGATGCTGATCGGGGTTGGAATGAGGCCGGCAGATGGCTGAAGCGTTCTTCTGGGGAGCTGCCGGGGCATCGGCACTGCTGATCGGCGCCTTGATCGCCTATGTGTTCGCGCCCGGTCGCAGGGTGATCGCGATAGTCATGGCGGTCGGGACCGGGGTGTTGATCGGGTCGGTCGCCTACGAGCTGGTGGACGAGGCACTAAAGACGAGAACGGTTGGCTGGGTCGCCCTGTTCGTCCTCGTCGGCGCGGGGGCCTTCACCATCGGAGATTCGCTGCTCGAACGTTACGGCGCCGGTGAGCGCAAGGATCCGGGGGGTGCGCAAGCGCAAGGGGCGCCATTGGCCATCGTGCTGGGTTCCATTCTCGACGGCATCCCCGAGTCATTCGTGCTCGGACTGACGGTCTTACAAGGGGGCGTGAGCCTACCTCTGCTGGGAGGGATCATCCTGTCCAACTTGCCGGAGGGTATGGCGTCGTCCAGCGGTCTCAAAGCGGCGAATTGGCCAAGACGTCGGGTCATCGTGATGTGGCTTGCGGTCGTCGTGGTGGCGGGCCTTACTGCGGCTGCGGGTTACGCCTTGCTGGATCCCGCCAGCGGTTCGACCGGTGCACTGGCCCAGGCGTTTGCGGCCGGTGCTCTGCTGGCCATGCTGGCCGACACGCTGCTACCGGAAGCCTACGAGGTGGAGCGGGTAGCAACGGGAATGCTCGTGGTCGCGGGGTTCGCGCTGTCGTTAGGGCTGGCCGCGATCTGAAGCGCGGCGCGCCTGATCGCAGCGTGATCGCGGTCATGGCGGGTCGGGAACCGCGGCTGGCTCTTCGGCGGCCCTCTGGCTCCCGATAGGGTGTCGCGGAATTCGGCTCGTGAAGAAGAGCCCCAGCAAAGCCACGAACGCGACGGCGATCATGCCGAACTGCAATGACGTGATGCGGGCGTCTGCGTTGGCGGCAATGATGGCGTCCTGCTCTTCAGGCGGAAGTGATGTTTGGGCGAGAGCATCCTCGAGTTGGGCGTCCGAAACGAACTCAGCGCCGGCCTGAAGCTGGACACTGGCCGCCTGCTCCACCGCGTCGCTGACGTCCGGCGACTCCTCTATGCCGGTCAGAAGCTGGGCGGCGAGCGTGCCGAGCACAACCGCACCGACCAACGCGGTTCCCAACGATGCCCCCAGGTTTTGGGAGGTGTACTGCAATCCGCCCACCTCACCGCTGTACTCAACCGGTTGCGTGGAAACGATGACGTTGCCGAGCTGTGAAGCGAGGAGGCCGAGCCCCGCGCCGAGCAGGAGGAAGGGCACCGTCACGATGCCCGCGTCTGCATTGTTCTCGCCGAGCAGGACAGCGAGCAGGAGGGCCGCCCCGAGCATGAGCAGCAGCCCGAGCCGCACCACCCGGCGTGGGCTGGCGTTCGGCGCGAAGCGAGGTACGGCCGGCGCGACGAGCACCAGCGCGAGCGATAGGGGCAACAGTCGAAGACCGGTCTCGAAAGCGTCGAGCCCGAGCACGATGGACAGGTACAGCGGGACGGTGAAGAAGACGCCGCTCGACACGAGGTACTGAGTGAGAAGGACGGACAGGCCGCCGCGGAGGACGCGATCCTCGAGCAGCGACGGTTCGAACAGGGGTGCGCGACCACGGTTCTTGCGATGATTGATCCACAAGACGAACAGCCACAGGACGAACAACCCTCCGGCGATGAGCCACGCGGATAGGGAGATTCCGGCGAGGTGTGGCGTCGCTTGCGGCCCGCTCGGTGTTCGTGGCGCCAGCCAACCCCACGACGACGACTGGAGGACGCCGAACACGATCATCGCCAGCCCCGCCGCCGATAACAGCGCGCCGATGCCGTCGAACTTCGGTCGGCGCTCGACGAGTACGTCCGGAACTCTGGTCGAGCCGATCAAGATGACGGCTGCTATCAGCACTTCGGTTGCGAAGACCCACCGCCAGCTGAAGTTCGCGGTGACGAACCCACCGATGATCGGGCCCGCGGCGACGGCGCCCGCCGCCGAGGCGGCGATCACTCCATAGGCTCGGGCACGCTGACGACCGGTGAAGTTGCCTGCAATCAGCGACGTCACTGTCGGCATGATCAATGCCGCGCCGAGACCTTCGAGAACTGACCAGCCAATGAACAGCACGATGACGTTCGGTGCCAGCGCGGTCAGTCCCGAGCCGGCAGCATAGATTACAAGGCCGAGCCGCAAAGCCCGCCGACGGCCGAGCAGATCGCCCAGCTTACCGCCTGTGATCATCGACGCAGCCATGATCAGCGTGTACGCGGTGATCACCGCCTGGATGGCGATGACGGTGGTGTCGAGGTCGGCCACCAGTGCACTGATCGACACATTCATGACCGTCGTATCGACGGTCATGAGGAACTGCGTTGTCGCCAGGAGTGCCAAGACGGCTCCACCGGCCCGTGTTGTCGTTTCGCCGTTAGTTCGACTCGCGCACATGATTCGTCTTCACCTCGGTTCGCCATCGTGGCGTTCAGCGGGTGGGGCGGTGGGCAACGCCTCGGTTTGGGCGTATGACGCATGGCCGAGGTGGGTCAGCCAGCTGCGGAAGAGCCGGTGGACCTCCTCGGCCCCGTGTAGTGGGGTTTCGGGTACGGGGAGCTCGGAGGGGAAGAGGATGAATGGCCTGGTTTGTTCGCCGCCGAGTCCGCCGTGTGAGCCGACGAGTTCTTCGAAGGCGGCGACTTCGTCGGTTTGCGGGTCCCACATGGAGTTGACCGTCAGGTCGGGACAGTGTGTGAACCCGTCTGTTCGCAGCACCTGCCGTACGGCGCTCGGGCCGAACGGTGCGAGCGGGTCGGTACCGCGTACCTCGCCGGTGGCCAGGAATCTGGCGCCGTCTCGTCCGAGCGCCACTGGGCCTTGCTGTTCGGTGCGCACCAGAACGAATCCGATGCCGGGGTGGTCAACGAGGGTAGGGACAAGTTCGGGGTAGTGGGCGTCGATCTGCTCGAGCGTCATGCGCTCAGTGGAGTTCATGAGGTAGATGAGTCCGAGGTTGCCCGACCCCAGTACCACGGCCTCGTCTTTCGTGGCCGCCGTGCCGGCATCTGCGGATTCGACCGGGGTCATGGCATCGGCCCGGTCGGGGCCGAGCAGTATCTCGCCGGAGGTGTGGCGTCGCGCACTGAGCCTGCGGAGGGCGGCGGCGACGACGCCGGTGCCGGCCGATGCTTCTTCGACCGCGCCGGCGGCGTAGCCCCAGGATTCCTCGCCGGCGGCCTGTCGTCCGGTGCGGTCGGTCACCATCGGGGCTGGTCCCATGGCCCGCCGGACGAGGTCTCCCAGGGTCTGGCCGTAGCGATCGCGGAAGGTCGCGCCCTGGC
>DASTNZ010000038.1:0-3797 GCA_035762665.1 Jiangellaceae bacterium
TGGAACTCACCGCCGCACAATTAGAGGCGCAGCGGGAGAGCAAGCAAGACGAGGCGGGCGCATGACCCTCCTCGCCTCGCAGATCGCCCCGACGATGACCTTTTCAGAGGTCTTGTCGCTGCTCTACGAAACCCGCTACACCGGGCCGTTGACGCTGCACTACGCGCATGGGGTCCCGAGGACGATGGATTTTCCCGCTGATCCCGTACGCGTCAGACTTGACGGGGAGCGTGGTGAGGGCGTAATATCCGCTTCGTCTCATAAAGTGCGTTAACGGACAAAGCCTGTAAGGGTGCCTGCTGTAGCAGTCACCACCCCAAGGCCGGATCTCTCGCGGATGGCTTGTTCCCCAATCCACGACGGGTCCGGCCTGTTTTTGTGTACGCCGACTCTATGCCTGAGGCTGTCGCCACACCGCCAAGTCCTGTCGCCGAGACACCGGCATCTGTCCCAGCCACGCCGGTTACTGATATTTCGGCGATGACGCCCGAGGAGCGTTCGACGTGGCGTGCCACCGGGGCATACCCTGAACGCAAGGCCCCCGAACCGCCTCCGGCTGCGTCTTCTGAGCCCGAAGTGGCGCAGCAGGAAGCCGACTCGGCGAAGCCTGATGCGGACCTCTCAGAAGCGGCGCGCACGCTTCGGCGCAACCGCGCGGCCGAGCGCAAACAGCGCATTCAGGACGAGATTGACACCCTCACGCGCAAGAAGCACGAACTGGCGCGCGACGTGGAACTCTTCGAGGCGCGCCGCAAGGCCGTCTCGCCCGACCCACCTTCGACGCCCTCGGCCCCAGCCGTCTCCGAGAGCGAACCGATCCTCGAGACGTTCGACGGCGACTTTACCGCGTTTCTCCGTGCGCGCGATGCATGGCTCCTGAAGCAATTCGAGGCGCGGCAACGCACGGCGGAAGAGACGCGGCTCCGTTCCGAGGCTGACCGCAAGCGGGCTGACGCCCTGACCGCCCATCAGAAGCGTGTCGAGGAGGCCCGTCAGCAGTTTAGCGATTGGGACGCCGTTGTGAACAATCCCGAGCTCCCTCAGATTCCGACTGCCGTTCTCGACGCGCTCCTGGAACATCCCCAGGGGCCTCGACTGGCCTATCGCCTTGCGCGTGATCCCCAACGCATGCAGGCGATGTTGGCCATGTCTCCCGTCGCGGCCGTCCTTGACCTGGGCCGACTCGCTGCTGACCTGGACGCGCCTGTGAAGGCCGCGCCCAAAACCGTCACCAGTGCTCCCCCGCCCGCTCCGACGCTCGGTGAGCGCCCCGGCGTGCCGTCCGATGACATTACGGACGCGGCGATGAGTGGAGACTTTGCGCGCTACAAGGCGGCTATGAATGCGAAACAGCATGCCGCCGGGCGCCATTGGTAGGTAAGCCCAGATGGCCAACAGTTTCAACGTCGTTGACTGGCTGGCACAGGAAAGCTTGCGGATTCTGACGAACAAGCTGGCCGTCGCCGCCATCTTTAACACCGACTACAACAAGGAATTCAAGCGAGCCTTCGCGCCGGGTGAAACCGTGCGCGTCCCGTTCCCGAAGCGGTTTCGTACCCGTACCGGGCTGACATACAACCCCCAGGCGATCGACTCCCGCACGACCACCGTCACCGTGGACGACGTGTTCGGCGTCGATTTCGAATGGGATTCGGTGCAGGCGGCGTTGCAGCTCGAGCGGCCCTCCGAGGAGTTTGCCAAGAACTACCTCAAGGAGCCGATGGAGACGATCGCGCAGACCATCGAAGACAAGTGCGCGCAGTTCGCCTATCAGAACGCGAACAACATCGTTGGGCAGTTGGGGACCAACCCGACGTCGTTCGACACGTCCTCAGCCGCCGCTCGAGAGCGGATGGTCAACCTCGCCTGTCCGGTGACCGGGGAGCGGTCAATGATCGTGACGCCCTCGATCATGCGGGCGCTGAAGAACGCGGCCATCTCCTACTTCAACCCCGTCACGGACATCTCCAAGCAGTTCCGCACGGGCATTGTGGGGTCGGGCGATGGCTTCGAGTGGTACGAGTCCGTTTCCCTCTACCGGCATACGGCGGGAACGTGGGCCGGTGCGGTGACGGTGAACGGCGCGAGCCAGTCGGGCTCGTCACTCAACATCACGTGTACTTCTGGCGACACGTTCAAGAAAGGCGATGTCTTCTCGATCGCCGACGTGAACATGGTCAACCCGCGGACACGTCGAGTCACGTCTCCGACCACGGCCAAGACGTTCGTCATCACCGCCGATCTGACGGCGACCGGGACGTCCGAGACGATCTCGATCTACCCGCCGATCTACGGGCCGACGAGTGTGTATCAGAACGTGGACGCGCTCCCGGCCAATTCCGCAGCGCTGACGCTCTTCCCCGGCACCACGAGCCCGAACGGGAAGGTCGGGTCCAACTCGCTGGCGCTCCATCGGGATGCGTTCGCGCTGGTGGGCGTGGAACTGGAAGTGCCGAAGGCGGCCGAGATGGCGAGCCAGAAGCGCGACCCGGAGACGGGCATTTCCGTTCGGTTCGTGCGGATGTTCGATCCGGTGCAGAGCAAGATGGTCAACCGCTTCGACGTGCTGCTGGGGTTTGGCGTCCTGTATGGCGACGAGTGCGCCGTGCGGGTGCTGGGTTCGTAACAGGAGGACAGGAACATGGCATTGCCATTTGGATCGGGCAAGTCGCCGGTGCCTGCCGCGCCCGGCCTCGTCGGCGAGCAGTGGGAAGCGGCGGCGCCCCACAGTGAAACCCTCACCACGGCGGGAGGCGCACAAACGCTCACGTTCGCCGAGCTCAAGAGCGGGCTGCTCGTGATCAACACGGACGACGCGCAGACGCTCACTCTCCCAACCGCGGCACTCATCAATGCCGGGCTGATTCGCCCGGCGGTGGGCACGCGGCTGGAGTTCGACGTGATCAACGTCGGGGATACGACCCTGACGATCGCGGTGGGCACGGGCGGGGATGCGACGGTGGGCAACAGCAAGGATTCCGTGCTGACCATCGTGGCGAATGCGTCGAAGCACTTCATCATCCGCGTGACGGGGGTGCTGGAGAACGGAGACGCCTCCGACAGCTACGTGCTGTATGGCATGGGCTCGGTCGGGGCCGCGACCGCCTGATGGGCTACGTCTATCAGGAGTTTCCCCGCTGGCTCTACAAGGCTGGCGGGGACCGCCTGCTCGTGTCCACGGATGCCGAGAAGGCCGACGCGCTCGAGGACGGCTGGCAGCTCCAGCCGGTCGTCAATGGCGCGGCGGTGGTATCTCCGGTGTCAGACCTTCCGAAACGCCGCGGACGCCCGCCGAAGGCGCGTCCGCTTGTCTCTGAGTAGGAGGCCCCGATGGGCGTCCAGTTTGGTGCATTCACTCCCGACACGTATGACGCGCTGATCGGGGAGTTTGGGAATCAAGCCTCCACCTCCTCGACCACCATCTATCTCGACACCGCCAATGGCAGCAATGCCAACGGGGGGACGAGTTGGGATGATGCGCTGGGGACGATGGCGGAAGCGCTCTCGCGGGTCCAGGAGAACGGGCGCGTGCTCTTTACCGGCGTGGTCAAGGAGCATGTGACCGGCGCGCTGGGCAAGAACAACGTCACAATCGAGGGGACCCAGAACATCCCGCGGCAGGCGACGACCTCTGGGGTCGCGAATGGCGCTGGGGCCACGTGGCTCTCAGCGACGGGCGGCACGACGGCGCTCCTGACGGTGCGGAGTCAGGGCTGGACGGTCGCGAATATCTACTTCAACAACTCCGCGACGGCCGCCCCTGACATTGATCTCGTGACGGTGGGCGATCCGCCGGC
>DASTNZ010000039.1:0-7780 GCA_035762665.1 Jiangellaceae bacterium
CGTCCTGGCCCGAGCTGGCCGTACCACCACGCTCACCGATGCGGGCCTGGTTCGCCGAGCGGCTGTTCCGGCATGCCGTCCGACGGCTGGATCTGACCGCCGAGTTCCCGGACGGAGAACGCCTCGGTGGCGGCGGTTCCGACGCCCCGGTGTTGCGAGTGCAACGCCCCGACGCGTTCTTCAACCGGCTGGGAGTGGACGGGAATATCGGCTTCGCCGAGGCCTACCTGGCCGGGGACTGGACCGCCGATGCCGACCTGGCCGACGTTTTGACCCCGTTCGCCGAAAGCATCGCGACTCTGGTCCCGGGGCCGCTGCAAGCGCTCCGCCGCTGGGTCGACGCCGCGCGCCCCGCATCCGAGGACAACACGGCAGGCAACGCGAGGTCCAACATCAGCCGGCACTACGACCTGTCCAACGACCTTTTCGCGGCGTTCCTCGACGAGTCCATGACGTACTCGTCGGGCTGGTTCAGGCCGGGCGACGATCTCGCCACCGCCCAAATGCGCAAGATCGACAGCATCTTGGACCTTGCCGGCGTGGCGCCGGGCAGCCGGGTGCTCGAGATCGGCACCGGCTGGGGCGCGCTGGCCGTCCGCGCCGCGCACCGCGGCGCCCACGTCACAACCCTGACCCTTTCGAAGGAGCAGCGAGCGCTGGCCCGGCGACGGATCACCGAGGCAGGCGTGGGTGACCGGGTCAGTGTCCTGCTCCAGGACTACCGGGACGCCCGCGGCCAGTACGACGCAGTGGTGGCGGTTGAAATGATCGAGGCCGTCGGCGCCGACTACTGGCCGGTGTTCTTCGCCACCCTCGACCAGAGGCTTGCTCCGGGCGGCCGGATCGCTATACAGGCGATCACCATGCCGCACGACCGGCTACGGGCCACGCTCGGGTCGTACACCTGGATCCACAAATACATCTTTCCGGGGGGCCAGTTGCTGTCGACCGAGGCGATCGAGGATCAGGTGCGCCGGCATACCAGCCTGCAGCTCACTGCACGCCGATCCCTCGGGCCGGACTATGCCCGCACGCTCGCCGAATGGCGCAATCGGTTCAGCCAGGCCTGGGAGGATGTCGCCGCGCTCGGCTTCGACGACACCTTCCGCCGCATGTGGGAGTTCTACCTAGCCTACTCAGAGGCGGGCTTCCGGTCCGGCTACCTCGACGTCTGGCAGGTTCAGCTGAGCAAACCCGCGGATTGAGCGCAAGATCTCAGGCCTGGCCGGCGGCGTGGCGTGCTGGCTCGGGCGCCCGGTCGGACCACTCGCTCTCCTGGGTGGCGTGCGCAGTCTCATCCGTGGCGGCTGGCTCGTCGCGCTCCAATCGGGCCACCTTCCGCCGCAGGTCTCTGATCTCGCGGTGGCGAGCCCGCAACCTCTTAAGCCCAATACTGAAGAGGGCAATGGCGGCCACCAGGGCCAGCCCGGCTACCGCACCGGCGAGGAACACAACCAAGGGTGTCGTTTCGACGGTTAGGTCGAATACATCAACAACCACTGAATTGCCACCTGCAACTACAGCAACAACAGCCAAACCAACTGCCACGGCTAACAGCAGAACCGCAATTGCAATCGTGATCATTGCATGACCTCCGTACAGTCATCACCGGCAACGATAACTCGGGTCTGCCGAGCAATTGTTGGGAACATTCCCGCGGCGCATCCGACTAAACACTGCGCCTCGGATCCCTTCTCCCCCGCGGCCCCACACGCTGCAGAAGATCACTAATGCGGAAATGAGAATAGCGCCGGGCAGCCCATTGTCGTGGCGCTGGTGAAGTGACATAGTGCGGAGTGTTGGCTCGCATGTCGGCCGACGGGGGTAGCTGGTTCAGCTACGGGGGTGATGGGTGGCCTCGTTTATCGCCAAATCTCATCTTTATGCCGCATTGAAGCGACAATTGCTATTGGCCTTTCTTGGCATCGTGCGCTGCTGAAGATTGGAGGTGCATGGACCAATTGCGCCGATGCGACGCGGAAGATGGCCGGGCATGAGGGCGCGGCCCACTGTCTACGAGGGGGATGGAAGAAATGAGACGCACCAAAAGACTGATCTTCGGTCTGGCCGCCGTGGCGTTGCCGGCGGCACTCGTGGCGCTGCCAGCCTCGGCAGACCACGTCATTCCAGGTTCGCCGAGCGGTGACGGCGTGACGCCGACGGGCGTGCACGGCAACCCGAGCTGTAGCGACGTGCTGAACACAGGTGACTTCCTGTTCGAGTTCAAGTTAGATCCACCGCAGGAGGGGACGTTCCCGCTGACCTTTGACGGGCTGAGCGGCACGGTCACCGTGGATATCACTGACTCGACCTTCGATTTCACGTTCACCGGTGACTTCGTCGCCGCTGGCGTGATCGTCAAGGGCGGGCCGAACGCCAACTTCTATGATTACCGACCCAACGGAAGCGCCGACGATACCGGCCTGCATGCACCGGTCAACCCTTCGAACGGCCAGTTCTTCGGGATAAGCCACATCTCGTTCTGCGTCGCCGAGGCTCGCGCGGAGTTGGAGATCACCAAGACCGCGGTCGACGACACGATCACCGTCGGTGACAAGGCGGCCTTCGATATCACGGTCACCAACCTCGGCCCAGCGACGGCGCAGAACGTCACCATTGACGACGTGCTGCCGAACACTGACTTGGATTGGGAGATCGTCTCGCAAACCACCCCGGGAGCATGCATGATCGGCGTGGATGGGAACACGCTCCATTGCAGTGTCGGCGACCTGGCGCCAGGCGCCTCGTTCACCGTCCGGGTCCAAACCACCGCACCGATTCCACTCGGCTCGGATTTCTGCGGCATGCCGCTGAACAACACAGCGTTCGCCGATGCTGACAACGCCGACGAGGTGGACGACGACGCCACCATCAACGTGATCTGCGGGGCGATCGAGGTCAACAAGTTCGCCAAGGTTCCGGGCTCCACTAGCACCCAGCCGGTTGCCGGCGCGGGGTTCACCCTCTTCGACAACGGCACCGCGATCACCCCGCCAGGTCAGGTGACCACCGGACCCGACGGTGTTGCCTGCTTCGACGGGCTGCCGGTCAACACCACGTTCAGGCTGAGCGAGACCACCACGCCGTTCGGCTACGCCACGGCGCCGGACCGGTCCGTGACCTCGAGCGCCGGCAATGCGAACTGCGATGGAACAGGGATGCCAACGACGGTCGAGGTCGAGAACCTCCCGCTCACCGACTTCGACGGGACACTCACCGCGCAGATTCCGGGAGCGACCAACTCCACTATCGTGTGTGTCGACGACGAAGGCCATCCAATCGGCACGAGCGGACCGTTCGGCGACCCCGCCACGGTGGACATTGACGGCCTGGTGCCGGGTACCTACACCTGCACCCTCGTCATCGACCCGTAACCACGACCGATAGGTCAACCAACTCGGCCCGGGGCCTGCGCCCCGGGCCGAACTGGCCGGCGCGGCGGGTCATCGCGACGGAGCCGGCGCCACGGCGAGTACCTTGTCGCCATGCCTGCGCAGCACCCTCGCCCCGGCCACGGACGGGGCCCACGAGGTCGGTTGGCGCGATGGTGACTGCCGAGGACGTGCGGCGGGTAGCGATGTCGCTTCCCCGGACCACGGAACGTGTCGTCAGGGACCAGCTCAAGTTCTACGTCGGACGGATCGTGTACGTCGCCATCTCCCCTGACGAGTCCTCGATGGGCTTCGGGTTTCCCAAGGAGGAGCGCGCCGCGCTGGTCGCAGCTGAGCCGCAGAAGTTCTTCATGCCCATCCGCTCCGATGAGCGGTACAACTGGGTGCAGGTGTGGCTGGCCGCCATCGACGAGGCCGAGATGCGCGAATTGGTCATGGACGCGTGGCGGATGGTCGTGCCGAAGCGCGTCGCCGCGGGTTATGACGCCGAGCATTGAGAACTGCGCGGTGGGCGATACTGGGATCGAACCAGTGACCTCCTCGGTGTGAACGAGGCGCTCTCCCGCTGAGCCAATCGCCCGGGTGCGCCAAAACAGTACCGCATCTGACCCCTGAGAACCCAACCGACATTGGTTGGTGAGAAGGGCGCTCCAAGCCGCGCTCTGCCCGCGCTATGGGCCCACGGCCAGGCCAGTCCGACGCCAGCGCCCGCACTCCCCGAACAGATCTTGCCGGCCGACATGACCCGATGCAGCAAATTGACCTTTGATCACAAGGTTTCACTGGCGAAGTCGCGATGCGCGTCATGCCGGCACGCACGTACACGGAAAGGGCAAAAGCCGCAGGTCAGGACGGAATTCAGTGACGCAGATCACGCAATTGTGCGCTTAGTTACTCGTTGGTTTACCGTGGAGCTCCGGCGGGCGAAACCCGTTGCACGGTACCCCGTGCAAACGCTCCCACTCGCCCGCCCCGCACCAGGGGGTTAGAGGCGCGCGGAAAGGAACACACACCACCATGGACCGCACGACGGTGTCGTACGACTTGGCCCTTCACCTGCTTAGCGCAGATGGTCATGTGCTGCCGCTGACCGCGATCCTGCATTACGACGCACGCGATCCGCTGGCCGTGACCGCGCTGTTCAACGACGGCAGCGGGGAGCCGATCCGCTGGGTGTTCGCCAGGGATCTGCTCGAGGCCGGCTTGGACCAGGCGGCTGGTGAGGGCGACGTGCTTATCTGGCCGACACGGGACGTCGAGGGTCGGCCGGCAATTCACCTTCGCCTGCGTTCTCCCCATGGAGATGCACTTCTCGAAGCGTGCGCGGACGAGCTCGAGCGCTTTCTGCTTGCGACACATCGGCTGGTGCCGCCGGGAAGCGAACACCGGCACCTGGACCTGGAAGCCGCCATCACCGCGCTGCTGGCGGATACCTGACCGGTCCGCCTAGTTGTCAGGACGGCTGAGGCGAGCTACGGTCAAGCTCACCCTCCCACGTATTCACGCAAGGAGATCGCAACCTTGACATTCACCCACGACGTCGAGCATTCCCTCGCCACCGTGGTCGACCTGGTCAACACGGATCCCGCGTCGGGGGGCCAGGACCTGCTGCCCGACGTCGAGGCGCTGAATACGTTCGTCAAGGAGTACGAGATCAGCGGTGTCGGTCATCTCGGCCAGAAGGACCTCAACGCAGTCCAGGCGATCCGACCCAGGCTGCGCGACGTGTTCCTCGCTTCCGACCAAGAGTCCGCCGCCGAGTTGCTCAACACCATCCTGAGTTCGTTCACCGTCCGTCCCCGCCTGACCAACCACGACAGTTACGACTGGCACTTCCACTACTTCGCGCCGGACGCTTCGCTCGCCGAGCACCTGATCGTGGACGGTGGCATGGCACTCGCGTTCGTCGTCACCGCCGGCGAGCATGAGCGACTCCAGGTCTGCGCGGCACCGGATTGTGACCGCGTCCTGGTCGACTTGTCGCGGAATCGCTCGAAGCGCTACTGCGATAGCCGGACGTGCGGCAACCGGCTGCACGTGGCCGCATATCGCGAGCGCCAGCGGGCCGCGAGCGCCCACTGATCAGCCCACGGCAAACCGTCTACAGCTGCTTGCTCATCTGGTCGACCTCGATCTCGGCAGATGTCATCGGCCGGATCGTCAGCCCTGTCACGGTTCAGGATCCTCGGCGCTGTGCTTGGCGAACAGGGCAGCCGCCTCGCGCGTCAACGGCCCCGGCGCGACCGGAAGGTTCCGCGCGTGCCGCGTACCGACGATCGCGGCCACGCCCTGGACGTCGCGGATACTGGACGTCAGGAACACCTCTTCGGCTTCATCGAGCACCGAGATCGGCAGCTCAGCCTCGCGAGCGCCAATCCATTCGAGCACCAGCTGGCGTGTGATGCCGTTCAGACAACCGGTCGAGAGTGCAGGTGTGAGCAACTCCTTGGCGACCACTACAAAAACGTTGCTGCCCGTACCTTCGGCAAGCCTGCCCTGAGTGTCCGCGAACAGCGCCTCTGTCGCGCCAATGCGTTTCGCGTGCGCGAGGGAGATGACGTTCTCGGCGTACGACGTCGTCTTCAGGCCGGCTAGCGCACCACGCTCGTTGCGTGGCCAGTCGACCACGGCGATCGAAGTCGTCTCAGCGGGCAGTGCCGTGGGGGCGATCGCCACTACGAGGGTGGGCCCGGAGTCACCTCGCTCCGAGCCGAGCGGGGCGATACCGCCCGTGTACGTGATGCGGAGCCGGTGCAGTCCCAGAGTCACCTGCGCACACACGGCGGCGCATGCGGCCCACACCTCGTCCTTGTCGACCTCCGGAAGTCCCAGCCCGGCCGCCGATCTCGCGAGCCGGTCAAGGTGCCGGCGTAACGCGAACGGCACGCCGTCGACGACCTTCACCGTCTCGAACGCGCCGTCACCCACCGTCAGGCCATGGTCGAATGCGCTTACCACCGCGTCGTCGTAGTCCAGCAGGGTCCCGTTGACCCAGGTCCTCATTTGAGGGCTCCTCACATCTCTGGTTCTGCCGAAGCCAACCCTACGAGCCGCTCGGCTTTCAACTCTGTTTCGCGCCACTCACGCTCGGGATCTGATCCCCAGGTGATCCCCGCGCCGGTGCCAAATCGCAACCAACGCTCGGTCGCCCAGAACGTCCGGATGCCCACCGCCAGCTCAGCGCGCTCGGTATCGGCGTCAACCCACCCGATGGCTCCGCAATACGGGCCTCGCGGCACGCTCTCCAGGTCGCGAATGGTCTGCAGGGCGCTCGACTTCGGCGCGCCGGTCACGGATCCGGGCGGGAAGGTGGCCGCCAACAGCTCCGGCCACCCGGCGCCATTGGCGAGCCAACCGGTCACTGTGGAAACCAGGTGCACCAGACCCGGGTGCTTCTCGACCGCGAGCAGATCGCGGACGGCGATGGATCCGGTCTCGCAGACCCGCGACAGGTCGTTCCGCACCAAGTCGACGATCATGACATTCTCAGCCACGTCCTTGCCGCTCAGGTCGGCGACCGTCCGGCCGGTCCCTTTGATCGGCGAGGACGCAACCAGGCGGCCGTCCCGGCGCAGGAAGAGCTCCGGGGACGCGGTCACTACATGCAGGCCCGCCTGCGGAAGCCGGACCACGCCCGCGAACGGCGAGTGATGACGCTGGATCAGCAGGCTCGCGAGTGGTAACAGGTCGGGACACTTCTCGGGCAGCGGCGCGGACAGGACCCGGCAGACATTCGCCTGGTAGACGGTGCCGGCGGCGATCCGTTCCCTAGTCTCGGCCACAGCGGCGACGTAGGCCCCATGATCGAGCGAGCTCGTCCAGTCCCCCGGCTCAGGACCCCGCCATGCGGGCGTCGGTGGGAGTGGGGCGGGTCGCCACGAGGCGAACCGTGCGCATGTGACCTTTCCTTCGAACGTGACCACCACAGCCCATCGGCCGCGCCCGTCGAGCACTCGCGGGTCGTCGGTAAGGTCGACCAACCCCGTCGCCAGCTGGCCGCCGAGGTGAGCGAGCGGCTCCCCCGCGCTCCCTGACCACGTGCTCACGATCCAGCGACGCTACCTCTAGCCGGCCCTCAATGCGAAACAGCCGACGGCCTGAGGCGGGCCCGTGCGGGACAGGCTGTCGACCCCTTCCTGGTTTGGAGTCGGCGGCCGAGATGAGCTAATGTTTCCAGCGCGCCCCGGGTAAGATGTTCCGGCGGATTGCACGCGGACGTAGCGCAGCTGGTAGCGCGTCACCTTGCCAAGGTGAAGGTCGCGGGTTCGAGCCCCGTCGTCCGCTCGAGGAGGCTCCGGCCTCACCTCGGTGGAGTGGCCGAGAGGCGAGGCAACGGCCTGCAAAGCCGTCTACACGGGTTCGAATCCCGTCTCCACCTCGGCATCCAC
>DASTNZ010000040.1:0-112939 GCA_035762665.1 Jiangellaceae bacterium
CACGTCAACGTCCACCTGGGTCAACCGGGAGCCGTCAGCGGCGACATCTACGTTGCCTACGGTGCGGATGGCGTGCTGACGCCCGAAGCGCAGGCGCTGTGCGGTGGCGTGTTCGTGAACCGCTAGGCGGGACGTTTCGAGTGGACCCAAGATGTGCACGGCGCCGACTGCAAGGTAGCGAGCGCCGTGCACACTTGATCATTAGCCGCCGTGCTCGGTAGGCGTTGGGGCGGCGGTCTCTTGCATCTCGGTACCCACGTCGACGTCGAGTGGGATCTCGACGCCGTCTGCGGCGAAAGTGATGATCACCGTCACCCGCCATTGCGCTGGCTGTGCGATGGGGGTGCCCGACCCTTCCCATGTACCAGGCTCTGTAGGTTCGAGTTCGAGAAGCGCGGGTCCGAGTTCTTCGCGGTCGGGGATCGTGAACCGTAGCGCGACGCGGACCGCGTCGACCGGCTCGCCGGTGTCGTAGTCGGCGATGCGGACGGTGAACCGGTTCTCGCCCACTACACCAGGGTCGATACCGAGTTCGACGTTGACCGTGGTTGCGAAGTCGCTGCCCTCCACCATCAGGCCACCTTCGGGCATTGCTTCTTCCGCTTGCCCTTCCTCCTGCATCATGTGCTCATCGGGCGGGGGCGAGCTGGCCAGGAACCCTGTCGCGGCAAGGACCCCGGCGGCGAACAGGACCTCTCCGCGCACGGTGTGCCGCAGCCGGCGGTGGTGCTGCCCTCCGCGAACGATCGCGGGCACATTCCAGAACTTGTTGATCGCGCCGAGAGTGACAAGGGGCACGATGACGCCTAACTTGATCAAGAAAAGCCGCCCATAGTTGGTGTTCACAAGCGCTTCGAGGCGATCGAGGCCGATGGCGTCAAGGGCCCGCCACGTGCCGGTGACCACGACCGCCGTCACGGCGATCGTGGCCAACGCCGAGAATCTCCGGACCGGGATCACGCGCTCGTCCTCTGGGCGACTCCGGGTGCCGGCGAGCAGCCATAGCAGCCCACCGATCCATGCTCCGATGAAGACGAAGTGCAACCACTGGGACGCGAGGTTCAACCATTGGGTGCCGCCAGGTGCCCCCGCGTGGCCTGCCGCCACATGGCTGAACATGGCTGCCGCCGCGAGCATCGCGACACCTCCGGCGGTGGCCCGCCCGGCTCGCACGACCGCAACGCCGATGGCGAGTCCCAGAGCGGCCAGCACAGCCGAGGTGCGCACCAGCCGCGCGCCTGCCGACGCGCTCAGCAACTGGCCCACCGACGCGTCGATCGAGGCGGCTTCGGCGATCGTGATCAGCGCGAGGCCACCGGCCGCGAGCAGCCAGCAGCCGAGCAGCAGCACGGGTGGGCCGGGGGAGCGACCCGCGAACACCCCGAGGGTGGACATGGACCAGCCGAACAGCAGTGCAAGTCCCGCATAGAGAATCCACCGGCCGGCCACGCCGATGGGACCAACGCCGCCCCCCTCGTCCATCTCGCCGGGCATCGGCGCCGCGATCTCGTCGTCCGACACCTGCCCCACGGCGAAGGCGAACGCTCCTGTCGTGACATGGCCGTCGACAGACGACAGCGCCTGCCAGCTGACCGAGTATACGCCGTCGTCGAGAGGCGGCAGGGCTACCCGGAGCGTCATCGCGTCGTCGGCGTCCGCTGCAGGGGGCTCATGGTCCACCTGTTGCCCGGACGCGTCGAACACCGTTACTCGGGACAGCTCCGGGTCCGGTGCTTCGCTGAAGACCAGGACCACTTCGCCGGGGGCCTGCTCGAGCCTGGCGCCGTCGGCCGGCTCACTGCGCAGCAGTGCCGAGTGCGCGGCAGCGGACACGGCGAGCGCCATTAAGGCGGACGCCGCGACCACCACCGCCCACCCGATCCGGGGCTGCAGACGGGTCATGACCGTCGGCGGCCTACCAGCAACGCGGCTGCCAGCGCGCCCACGCCGACCAGCAGCGCGCCGGCGCTCAAGCCGCGTGCCAGAGCGTCGCTTGAGTTCTCGGCGGCTTCGCCACTCGTGTCCTCAGTGGAGCCGCCATCGAGTGCGTCGAGTCGCTCGTTCACCCGCGCCAACTCCTGCTCGAGCCGTTCGGCCAGCTCGCCGATGCTGGGATCTTGTGCCGGGAAGGATTCCTCAGAGAGGGAATGGACATCGTTGAACGTCTCGGGGCCGGAGATGAACGTCTCGTCGACCTCAACGCCGTCAACCGTCCCGTAAAAGCGAAATGTCCACTGGCCAGGCCGCGACGGCACGAAGTCCGCCCGGTACGAGCCTGGTTCTCCGAATTGCGGACGCAACGTCGAGGTGAAGGTCTCCTCGCCGAACGTCACGTCGACCTGCAGTGAATCGCCGAGATCCTCGAACGGCTCTTCGGACTCGGTCTCTGTGATGGATAGGGACACTGCGTTGGGAATGTACGTGTATGCGGGCTCGGCAGCGAAGCCGACCACGAATGTGAAGCGATCGACCTCGCGGCTCTCATGCGCTGCTGCCGGCTGGGTGCCGGCCCAGGTCAGTGCGGCGAGTAGCGCCACGACGGCGCCAGCCCGGACACCCCGGGTGGCAATGGCAGATCTCATGGTGCCTCCTCAGGTGCTTGCATGTGCGGAATGTCTTCGGCATTGCAAACCCGCCCTCCGGCCGCGACGCAGGTCAGCGGCCGTGGCCGTTCGGGTGTGACGGCGTTATCGGGCGAGGCGAGGAGGCGCGCGAGCGTCGATCAGGCGTCGTCGCATCCGCGCAGGGTGTATCCGGATGAGTGCCGATGGGGTTATCGCGACCGAGACTGGCACCGGTTCCGGAGAGAGCGCGACGCACGCCAGGTCGACTGCCAGCGCCAGGCACCAGCACAGACTCGTCACTGCAAGAGCGACAACGAGCTGCGCCAAGACACCGTGCTCGATGATCTCATGGTAGAGATCGCCGCTCAGGGGGTCTCCGGAGATGGCCCGCTCCAGTGTTTCGATCACGAAGAACAGGCCGAGCTGGCAGGCCGCCAACCGCGGCCACAACCATCGGCTCAGCTCCCGCCGGAACCTGCCACCGTCCGGAGGGCGGCGCAGGACGGCAACCATGAGCACAGCGACCCCGGCGGCCGCGAGCGCCGGGCCGGCAATGGTGCCGATCTTCCACCACTGGTGGCCGCCTGCGGCCATAACGGCGGCCCGCTCCGCCGGGTCAGGCACCGCGAGCAGGTATGTCAGCGCGTGGCCGATCAAGACGCCAGCTGGCGCGATCAGAGCCACTACACCGGCACGAAGCAGCCGCCCGGCTGGCATACCGTTCACCTTAGTCTCCGGATTGGTCGGAGAACAGATCTTATTGAGACTCACGTGAAATGCAGGCTCTTCGTTCGGACCAGGGCCGGCGGGGTGTCCCCTGGCTTCGACACCAGAAGACTCCCCGTCGTTCTATCACCCGCACTCCGTCAGCATTGGTCCGGAACCAGGTTTCCGACCGGTTCGAAGCAGAGCGCATCGCCCAGGTTCGAATTGCCCTCCAGGAAGGTGGTCTTGTCCACCTCCTTCCCCGTATCCGGGTCGGATGTACCAGCTCACCCGGAAAGAAGCGAAGTAACGGAAGGAAGGGCGCGACGCGATGGAAGCGGACCGAAGTACATACCTGATCGAGCTTGAAGATCACGCAGCCGAGTTTAGGTGAGACACTGGGCGGGCCACGCTCCCGTGAGGGAGCGTGGCCCGCCGGTGAGCAGTGCTGAGCGTGCTCTGGTCACGCAAGGATTATCTGGCGACGTCCGCCTGATCGTGCTCGTCGCCTACGTCGGAGACACCGTTGTCGGTGCTCTCCCCCTGAACCGGAGCGTGCAGTTCGTCCAGGCTCATCGCGAATGTGCCAACCGTGTAGGCCACGGCGTCGGCGTTGTGGCCCAAGGCGTACGTGTTCACGTTGCCCTCGAGCTTGTACAGCTCGTCGAGCTGGGCGTACAGGGCCGCGTCGGCACCGTCCTCGACCGGCGTGAAGCTGTCGCACCGCTGGTGGTAGCACGGGTCGAGTGCCGCACCCGCCACGCCACCGAACAGCTCCGCGTGTGCAGCCGTCTTCTGGCCCTCGGCGCCGGTGAACAGGCCACCGGCCGGAATACCGTTGTTGATGAAGGCCTGGTAGTCCGAGCGACCGGAGAAGTCCGTGCCGACGTGGTTCTGACCGCGGGTGTCGAAGTAGCGCTCGAATACCTTCTCGATCTGAGCCGAACCCTCTGGGCCGGCGCCGGCACCCTCATCGTCGGAGTCGTCGCCGTCGTAGATGCCGAAGATGTAGTTGGGTGAGCCGATCATGTCGAAGTTCAAGTACAGGGCGATCTTCTCGCGCTCGGCGGCCGACAGGTTGTTCACGTAGTACGTCGAGCCGACCAGGCCGAACTCCTCAGCACCCCACCAGGCGAACCGCACCCGGTTCGTTACCTCGTCATCGCCCTCGGCAGCCAGGTGGAGGGCCGTCTCGAGGACGGCGGCCGAGCCGGTGCCGTTGTCGTTAATGCCCGGACCCTCCGGAACGCTGTCGAGGTGGGCGCCGGCCATGACGACGTTGTTCGGGTCGCCGTGCGGCCATTCGGCGATCAAGTTGTTCGTGGTGCGGTTCTCGGTGAGCTCGGCGAGGTCGAGGTTGACCGTGACGGGACCGGCCGCCACCTCGGCGCGGAGCTCATTGCCGATGTTGAGTGAAGTGCCGCCGACCGGGATGTTGACGGCAGCCGGCGTACCCAGGGTGCCGTTCACCAGTAGGTCAGGCTGGGCGGTGTCGTTGTTGCTGACGACTACGCCCACAGCGCCGGCCGCCTGCGCATTCTGGGCCTTCAGCAGGAAGGTGCATGCGCCGCGCGGGACAAGGGCGATCGTGCCCGACGGGAAGCCGGCGAAGTCGGTCGCCTCACAGCCTGGTGTTGTGTCCGTCACGGGAAGCGCAGTCAGTAACGCTGTAACGCCGCCTTCGGGTGAAGCGCCGGAGTAGACCATGACGTCGACCGGGATGTCGCGGGCGTTCGGGCTGATCTCCCGGAACGATTCCTTGAGTTCCTCGGTGTAGACGAACGGGAACTGCTGCACCGTCGTGTCGTAGCCGGCGGCGTCGAGCGTGGCCTTGATGTAGTCCAGGCTCGCGTCGTAACCACTGGTGCCACTGGAACGGTCATAGTTGCCGCTGTCCTCCGCGGCCTGCTGAAAGGCGCGCAGGTGCTCGACGACGCGCTTGGTCTCGACCTCTTTGACCAATTGCTCGGCGAGGTCGTCGCTGCCTTTCGCCGACGCCGGCGCGGTGACAAGCGCGACGCTGAGTGCCAGGCTGGCTGACGCGGTCAGCGCCATGACAGCAGTCCGTCTGTTGAGTTGCATAGGGGTCCGCCTTTGCTTTCGTGGGCGCGGGTTGCGCCAACAATTCGCGACACCATAAGGTGTGAATCCGGTCACAGGGAAGTAAATGGCCCGATTCGGGTCGATGAGTGATCACCTGCCCGGGCGCCCTCTCTGGCAGGAGGGTGGACCGGTCCCGCTGCTGGAGGAACGGGTCCTGGACCGGGAGGAGCCGGACGCCTCGTGGCTCCGGCGGCGACGCGAGCGCCTCTTGGTCGCTGCGCAGGAGCCAAACCTTCTTCCGGTCGCACGTCGCCGAGTATCAGTTCGAGCTAGCCATTGCCAAGGGCGTATCCTTGCGGGGCCGGACACCTCAACGCAGAGGTGCAGCGGCGGGGCATGGCGCAGCTTGGTAGCGCGTCCGCTTTGGGAGCGGAAGGTCCTCGGTTCAAATCCGGGTGCCCCGACAGATGATCTAGGCCGGTCGGCGTTTCGCGTGCTGCGGCCGGACGGATACGATGATGCATTGCGCCGACGTGCGGTCGGCTCATGTCCAAAGCATGCGGCATCCCACCCGTCGTGCTGACTCGTGATGTCCAGGAGTACGCAGTAGTGAAGAGCGTCGTCGAGACCCTCAATCCCACCCGGGTCAAGCTCGCCGTCGAGGTTCCGTTCAGCGAGCTCGAGCCAAGCATCCAGTCCGCGTACAAGAAGATCGCCAAACAGGTGACGGTGCCCGGATTCCGCAAAGGCAAGGTGCCGCCGGTCGTCATCGACCAGCGCTTCGGGCGGGCAGTCGTCTTACAGGAAGCGGTCAACGACGCACTGCCAGGGTTGTACGGTCGGGCCTTGCAAGACAACGAGTTGAGCCCGCTAGGCCAGCCCGAGGTCGACGTCACCGAGTTCGGCGACGGGCAGGAGTTGAAGTTCACCGCGGAGGTCGACATCCGACCCGAGATCACCCTGCCGGCGTGGGAGGGCCTGGAGGTTCAGGTCGACGACGTCGAGGTCACTGACGAGGACGTGGACAACCAGCTGGCCGCCTTACAGTCGCGGTTCGGGACACTCGTCGGAGTCGATCGTCCCTCCGCTGAGGGCGACTTCGTAGTTATCGACCTCAAGGCCATGCAGGACGGCGAGGTGGTCGAGGACGGTCAGGCGACCGGCATCTCGTACCAGATCGGTGTCGGCGCCGAGATGCTCGACGGCATGGACGCCGCTCTGACGGGACTGTCCGCGGGCGAGTCGACGACGTTCAAGACCACACTGGTCGGTACCCATGAGGGCACGGAGGTCGACTGCGACGTCACCGTCACGTCGGTCAAGGAGCAGCAACTCCCCGAGCTTGACGACGAGTTCGCCCAGCTGGCCAGCGAGTTCGACACTCTTGACGAGTTACGGGAGGACCTCCGGGAGCGCGCGGACCGGACCAAGCGGCTGCAGCAGGCGGTCGAGGCGCGCGACAAGATTCTCGACACGCTGCTCGAGGCCGCCGGTGACATCCCGCTGCCCGAGGGCGTCGTTTCGACCGAGATCGACCGGCACTTCGAGGACGGCCACGGCGACGACGACCACCGGCAGGAGTTCGAGCGCGACCTGCGCAAGAACCTCATCGCCCAGTTCGTGCTGGACGAGCTTGTGAAGGCTGAGGAGATCCAGGTCTCGCAGGAGGAGCTCACCTCCTACATCATCGAGCGCGCGGCGCAGTCCGGCATCGATCCCAACCAGTTGGCTCAGCAGTACGTCCAGAGCGGCAACCTGCCCGCCCTGATGGCCGATGTGGCGCGGGGCAAGGCGCTGGCCCTGGTCGTCGAGAAGGCCAAGGTCACCGACGCGTCGGGCAACGTGGTCGTGCTGGACCGCCTCCAGGAGGACGGCACCATCGGCATGCCCGAAAGTGCGACGGCCGGTGCCCGGGCGGCCACCGTCCCGACGGGCTTCGAGTTCGCAGAGCTCGACGAGTCCGAGGCAAGCGAGAACGCCACAGCCGAAGGAGATGTTACGACTGGGGCAAACGACGCGGCTGTTGCCCACCAGGCCGCCGAAGGCGAGCCCGACTCTAAGTAGTGCGACCACGCGGCTCGCACCAAGGTTCCACACTGCAGTAGTCCGCCTGCGCGAAGGTTCCACGTTGTCGCTATGGACGCATTGTGGAAGCTTGGTGTCAATCGCCCACAGCATCATGGACGCTCGGTGCGGGCGGTGCGCCTACTCGTCCGGCGTGAGCGAACCAATAGGTCTTGGCACGCCGTCAGCGAACACCGGCCAATACTGGATGGTCGCGGGCGCCGGGTTGGTTAATGTCGGTGGCGCTAGCTGAAATCGACGATCCCCAAGGAGCCCACGGTGAGCCCACGTCCCGAGACGCCAGGTCTCGTCGTTCCCGCACAGGCCCGAACGCCCGCGCCGGGCACGTCAATGGGCCTGGACGACCACATCTACAACCGCCTGCTGCGCGAGCGGATCATCTTCCTCGGCTCCGAGGTCCGCGACGAGAATGCCAACGCTATCTGCGCGCAGCTGCTGCTGTTGGCCGCAGAGGACCCGGACAAGGACATCCATCTCTACATCAACTCCCCGGGCGGCTCGGTTTCGGCCGGCATGGCGATCTACGACACGATGCAGTTCGTCAAGCCGGATGTCACCACGGTCGCGTTGGGGTTCGCGGCCTCGATGGGGCAGTTCCTGTTGACTGCGGGCGCAACGGGCAAGCGGTACGCGCTCCCGCACGCCAAGATCCTCATGCACCAGCCATGGGGTGGCATCGGCGGTACGGCGTCCGACATTCGGATCCACGCCGAGGCGATGGTCAAGACCAAGCAGGAAATGGCGCGGCTGATCGCCAAGCACACGGGCCGGACGGTCGAGGAGATCGAGCGCGACTCTGACCGCGACCGGTACTTCACCCCCGAGGAAGCATTGGAGTACGGCTTCATCGACCACGTCGTAGAGGAGGCCTCGCAGGTCTCCGAAGGTGGTGGCACGGCATGACCAGTGGTGCAGACCTGTCCAACCTTCCACCCCAGCGCTTGATGGAGCCTCAGATGAACTACTACATCCCGCAGTGGGAAGAGCGCACGTCGTACGGCTTTCGGCGGATCGACCCGTACGCAAAGCTGTTCGAGGAGCGGATCATCTTCCTTGGCACACCCATCTCCGACGACGTGGCGAACGCCGTCATGGCCCAGCTGATCTGCCTGGAGTCGATGGATCCGGACCGCGACATCGAGATCTACATCAACTCGCCGGGTGGTTCGTTCACGGCGATGACGACGATCTACGACACGATGCAGTTCATCAAGCCGGACGTCCGGACCGTGTGCATGGGCCAGGCCGCGTCGGCGGCCGCGATTCTGCTGGCCGCAGGCGCACCCGGTAAGCGGCTGGCGGTGCCGAACGCGCGGGTGCTCATCCACCAGCCGGCGTACTCGGAAGCCATTACCGGGCAGGCGAGTGACCTGGAGATCCACGCTCAGGAGATCCAGCGGATGCGGACGCTGATGGAGGAGATGATCTCCAAGCACTCCGGCCGACCGATCGAGCAGGTCCACGCCGATGTCGAGCGCGACAAGATCCTGACCACGCAGGAGGCCATCGACTACGGCATCGTCGACGCGTTCACCACCTCACGCAAGGCGTCGCTGGCCCGCTAGCGCCCACCCCGTTGAAGCCGTTCGATCACGTTCGGCAGACGGCCCGACGTACCTCAGGCATGCAAGCCTGTAGGTACGTCGCAGTGCCGGGTGGGCGGCCCTGTCGTGCTCCGCCCGGGGATGCGCCATCCCGACCGTCGTGCAGCCGCGGTGACAGGGCGAATGTAGGTTTGCGAGGCCGCCGTTCCGCCACGCCCGGCGTGGGTCACCGCAGATTTGTCGGCGGGAGGCGGTACCGTCGAAGGGCGTGAATCAGCACGACCGCGTAGGGTTGTATCGCGACGGTCCACTAGCACCGTTGAAACGGAAGGGGCGTTCCGCGTGGCACGCATCGGCGACGGCGGCGACCTGCTCAAGTGCTCGTTCTGCGGCAAGAGTCAGAAGCAGGTGAAGAAGCTCATCGCCGGCCCTGGCGTGTATATCTGTGATGAGTGCATCGATCTGTGCAACGAGATCATCGAAGAAGAGCTCAACGACAACCCCGAGAGCTCGCTGCGCGACCTGCCGAAGCCGCGGGAGATCTACGAGTTCCTCGAGGATTACGTCATCGGGCAGGAGGTTGCCAAGAAGGCGTTGTCCGTGGCGGTCTACAACCACTACAAGCGGGTGCAGGCCCGCCAGTCCGGCGGGCCGAGGTCGAGCAAGGAAGACCCGGTCGAGCTCGCCAAGTCGAATATCCTGCTGATCGGCCCGACGGGCTGCGGCAAGACCTACCTTGCGCAGACCCTTGCCCGGTTGCTCAACGTTCCGTTCGCGATCGCAGATGCCACCGCGCTGACCGAGGCCGGCTACGTGGGCGAGGACGTCGAGAACATCCTCCTCAAGCTGATCCAGGCCGCCGATTACGACGTCAAGAAGGCCGAGACCGGCATCATCTACATCGACGAGGTCGACAAGATCGCCCGCAAGAGCGAGAACCCGTCGATCACTAGGGACGTGTCGGGCGAGGGCGTCCAGCAGGCACTGTTGAAGATTCTCGAGGGCACCACGGCAAGCGTTCCCCCGCAGGGTGGGCGCAAGCACCCGCACCAGGAGTTCATCCAGATCGACACCACGAACGTGCTGTTCATCGTGGGTGGAGCATTCGCTGGACTCGAGGACATCATCGAGCACCGAGTCGGCCGCCGGGGGCTGGGCTTCGGCGCAGAGATCGTCGGCAAAGCCGACCGCCGCAGCCTGAATCGGTTCGGCGAGGTCATGCCCGAAGATCTGCTCAAGTTCGGCCTGATCCCCGAATTCATCGGCCGTCTACCAGTGATCACCACGGTGAGCCCGCTGGATCGCGCAGCGCTGATCCGGATCTTGTCCGAGCCCCGGAACGCCCTGGTTAAGCAGTACCGGAGGCTCTTCGAACTCGACGGCGTCGAGCTCGAGTTCACCGACGATTCCATCGAAGCCATCGCCGATCAGGCTTTGTTACGCGACACCGGAGCCCGCGGGCTACGCGCCATCATGGAGGAAGTCCTCCTCCATGTCATGTACGAAGTTCCCAGCCGGGAAGATGTCGCACGGGTCGTCATCGACCACGACGTGGTGCTCAAGAACGTCAACCCCACTCTCGTGCCACGCACGGCCACCGGCAAACGTGTGCGCAGGGAGAAGACCGCCTGAACCTCGCTCGATTGGCGTGCTTTGACGACGGTCGAGGAGACGGCAGATCGACCAGCCCGGATGCGAGGCCGGTCGAACGCCGTCTGCAATGCCAGCCGGAATCGCTGAGCGGTTAGGAGACAATGCCGAGGCGGCGACCGGCCTCGACGGCGTCGGCCCGCGAACACACACCTAGCTTGGTGCGGATCGCCGTCACGTGATGATCGACTGTCTTGATCGAAACGTGCAGGCGGTCGGCGATGGATCGGTACGTGAGGTCGTCACCCAGCAGCCGTAGCACCTCGACCTGCCGGGCCGTCAGGCCCGCGGGGTTGGATCTGGTCGCTGCTCGCGGGCCGCGCGGCACAGATCCGAGGCCCAGCTCCACCAGGCGCCGGCGCACCATGGCTGCCCGGGGCTCGGCGCCCATCCGGTCGAGAACTGCGAGCGCCTCGAGCAGCAACTCCGGTTCGGGCGCGTCGGCAAGGGCGTCCGCCGCCTCGTACGGACGGCCTAACTCTTGCCACGCCGAAGCCGCCTGCCGGCATTGCCCGGCCACCTGCAACGCGTATGGTTCGGCTGCTCCGACAGGTATCGAGCCAAGGTGGCCGATCCGGTGCTGCCACAACGTCGCTTCCCCGATCCACCGGCTCATTCCCGACCGCCAGACAGCAACAAGCACGGGCTCGAGTGCTATGGCGACGCCGTCGTGATCGTCGGCAAGCCACCTGAACTCAGCCTCTGCGAGCGCAGCGGGAACAACAAGCTGCGCTTCGGCCGCGGCCTGGGCTCGGCGCGACACGTCTGCGACAGTGGCGCCGGCGGACGGCTCGCCGCGGCGGGTCTGAAGTAACGCGAGTACGAGCAACGCGATGGTCGTGCTCGGCCCTTCCGGCCCGATGGCCAGGTCGGCGTCCAGCCTGGCCTCGGCCCACTTGCCTCGATCGAGATACCAGCGCGCTCGGGCAGCTCGCAAGTGACTTATCGAGCCCATCTCGTCGTGCCGGTCGACGTAGGCCAGCCCTTCGTCGAGGTAAGGCTTGGCGTCGGCGTAGCGCATGTGCAAGGTCAGCTCGTCGCCGAGGTTGACGTATGCCCGCGAGGCGGCGTGCACGTCACGTCGTTCGATGGCGGTCTGTAGCGCATCGACGAGCGCCTTCGAGTCGTCGGGGTCCCGCTGGGCTCTCGCCGTCCCTACGGTCACCAGCAGATCGGCTGGGACCTGCCGACCGGCCTGCTCGAACAGGGTGACGGCCTTGTCGCCCCAGGCGACAGCCTCGTCCGGTCGGTGATCAAGCATGGCGAGCCGGGCCTGCACGCTGTACGCGGCGGCCAGCGGTTCATCATGGTCGCCACCGTCGAGGGCGGCGACTGCTTCGCTGGCGGCGGACTGAGCCTCGGCCCCGTGGCCCATATGCCATTCGATGTCGGCGAGCAGGAGAAGGGAACCACTCAAGCGGGCCGGGTCGCCGGACGCCCGGCTGAGCTCCACGGCCCGGATGGCGTACCCGCGAACGTCGTGATACCGGCCGGCCAGGCAACCCGCGTGTGCCGCTGCGTCGAGTAGGTCCAGCAGGCGCTGGTCCGGGTAACGGTCGGCGTGCTCGAGAGCCCGCCGGTAGTGTTCGAACGCCTCAAGGTCGGCACCCATCGAGGATGCGCGCTGGGCGGCGATCGGTGCATATCGGACAACGGCGGCAACGCGCTCACCACGCACGGCGTGGTGAGCCAGCAGGGCAGGGTCCGCATCACGCTCGGCCAGCGCGTCCAGGACCTGGCCATTGACTTCGCGCCGGCGTGACTCGGTCAGGCTCTGCTCGACTGACCGGCGGACCAGCTCATGCGGAAACGCGACCCGGTCGCCGTCAACCCGGAGGACGCCCAGTCGAATCGCCTCGTCGAGCCCGTCACGGACGCCGCAGGCGTGGAGCAGCGCGACGTCGGTCGTGCCGGGAACGGCTGAAGCCACCTCGGCACAGGCCCGGGCCGCCGGTCCGAGCCGCGCGATCCTGGCCATCACCGCATCCTGGACCGACAGCGGCACGGCGGCGTCCGGGTCGGCGAGGGTCTCGGCAACGTAGAACGGGTTTCCGCCGGTCAGCTCGTACAGCTTGTCGGGATCGACGCCAGTGCCCGCGGCCAGTGAGATTACGGCTTGCTTGGACAGCGGACCCACCGGTACCCGCCGCACATCATCGGTGGGCACGGCACCCACGGTCAGCCGGAGTGGATGGTCAGCGGGCACCTCGTCGTCGCGATAGGTGACCACGAGCAACGCACGGGTCCGGCTGATCCTCCTGCCGAGGAAGCGGATGGCGTCCAGCGTCGCCCGATCGGCCCAGTGAGCATCCTCCACTATCGCCACGGCAGGGTGTGGGAAGGTATTGAGTTCTTCCAGTATCAAGTCGAAGAACCGGCCCACGTCGGACTGGCCGTTCAGGTGGGCGAACATATCGCGGAACGGGCCGAGTGGACGGGGCGTAACGAGTTCGTCACACATGCCCCACACGAAGCGCGCACCGGACTGCTCGGCGAAGCGTCGGAGCAGCACTGTCTTGCCGGCCCCGGCTTCGCCGGTGACCAGCACCAGGCTGCCCTGGCCGCGAGCGGCATCCCGCTCCGCTGCTGCCAGTGCGGCCAGCTGGGTGTGCCGCTCCAACAACGCCATTGGACTGAGCGTACGTGGGTCACGGGAGATCAGAACCCAGTGCTAGCCGAATCGTGACGGAGGCGTTACGGCTTGCTCTGGTGGGGTGACCAGCGAACAAATATGGGGTTCCGCGCCACCGAGATGGGGTGTTGATCCCGACGACTCGGGACCGCAGCCATGCCTAGCGTCGATGAACCGTGCCCCGCAGGAGCGGAGTGCGTGCACGTGGCTGAGGAGGCGGAAGGTATATGACCGATAAGTGGAAGTTCGCGGCGGGCATCGCAGCGGTATCGCTGCTCGCCGCATGTGGTGGCTCCGACGACGGCGGCTCGGACGGGGGTGATTCGGACCCGCAGGAAGGGACAGCGACAGGTGGGGAGTTGCGGGCTTACCTGTCAGAGCCTGATTCGCTGGTTCCATCCGCTGCCACCGACAGTGAGTCGAACCAAGTCATTACGGAGATCTACCGGGGTTTGACGGTGAACGGGATGGACGGCGCGACGGAGCTGGCCGTTGCGGAGTCCATCGAGAGCGATGACAACATCACCTGGACCGTGCGGCTCAAGGAAGGCTACACGTTCACCAACGGCGAGCCGGTGAACGCTGACGCGTTCATCCGGGGATGGAACTACGCGGCGTACGGGCCGAATGCCCAGGACGGTGCAGGTTTCTACGAACGGATCGTCGGATTCGAAGAGGTCCAGTCCGATCCACCGCAGGCCGAGGAGCTCAGTGGGCTGACGAAGGTCGACGACTATACGTTCACGGTGGAGCTGACGGCGCCGTTCGCCGGGTTCCGGGAGGTTGTGGCGTACCAGGTCTTCGCGCCGATGGCGGAGGAGTGCCTGGCGGATATCGACGCGTGCAACGAGATGCCGATCAGCAATGGCCCGTACCGGCTGGAGAGTCCGTGGGAGCACGACGTGCAGGTCGTGCTGGCCCGGAATGAGGAGTACCCGGGTGAGGACGCCGGGTTCGCCGACCGCATCGTGTTCCGAATCTTCGAAAGCGAGGATGCGGCGTACGCGGCCTTCCTGGGCGGCGAGCTGGACGTTATCGACCAGGTGCCGGCCGAGCGGCAGGCCGAGGCTCGAGCTCAGTACCCGGACGGGTTTTTCCAGACGCCGAACAACAGCCTCACCTACCTTGGGATCCCGGACTACGACGAGCGGTTCTCCGACGTGCGGCTGCGGCAAGCGTTCTCGCTGGCAATCGATCGGCAGGCGATCATCGACGCCGCGCTCGGTGGGACGCAGCGGCTGGCCACTGGCTGGGTGAGTCCGTTGTTCGAGGGTCAGCGCGACGATGTGTGCCTGTACTGCAACTACGACCCCGAGGAGGCCAAGCGGCTGTTCGACGAGGCCGGCGGCTGGGACGGCACGTTGGACCTGATGGCCAACGCCGGGGCCGGCCACGAGACCTGGCTGCAGGCGCTCGGCGATCAGCTCAAGCAGAACCTCGGCATCGAGTACACGATCAACGTCGACCAGCAGTTCGCCGAGTACCTGGCCACCCTGGAGAACGAGGAGGCCATCGGCCCGTTCCGGCTGGGGTGGGGTCCGGACTACGGGCTCATGGAGACGTACCTGACCCACTTGTACGGCACCGACCAGTCGTCGAACTACTTCGGCTACTCGAACCCAGAGTTCGACGAGCTGCTGGCGCAGGGTGACTCGGCAGCCACTGTCGAGGAGGCGATCGGCCTCTATCAGCAGGCCGAAGATGTGATCGGCGAGGACATGGTCTCGATTCCGCTCTGGTGGGGTACGCAGACCGTGCTCTTCAACCCGGACACCGTAGCCGAGCTCGCGTTCAACCCGATCGATTACGAGGACTACGGAAAGACGGCGCTGAAGCAGAACTGAGCCGGTCAACCGGCAGCCGGCGGTGGCGGCTCTTGGGGTCCGCCGTCCACCGCCGGCTCGCTCAGCCGACGAAGAAGGGCTAGTTCGTGGGGCGTTATGTCATCAGGCGGTTGCTGCAGTTCCTCCCGACCGTGTTAGGTGCGCTGTTCTTGCTGCACTACCTCACCTCGGTCGCCATTCAGCTCACCGGCAACCCGGTCCGTGCGCTGTTCGGTGACCGGATGCCGCCGGAGTCGGTGCTGCAGAATCTGACGGAGCGCCTCGGTCTTGGTGATCCGTGCTTGGAGCAGGCTTTCAGCCCCTGCCTGAGCTTGTTCGGGCAACGGCTGGAGTCGATCTTTCTGCACTTCGATTTCGGAACCAAC
This sequence comes from Jiangellaceae bacterium, assembly GCA_035762665.1. GTDB lineage: Bacteria > Actinomycetota > Actinomycetes > Jiangellales > Jiangellaceae > JASLBX01. The sequence goes on from DASTNZ010000040.1 coordinate 15,433, forward strand.
TTCAACGAGCGACCGGTGATCGACATCGTCGCCGACGCCATGCCCTACACCATCCGATTGACGCTGATCGCGATCACATTTGAGCTCATCGTCGGCATCGCGGCAGGGGTACTGGCGGGGTTGCGGAATGGCGGCTTCTGGGACTACCTGCTGAAGATCTCCACCGTCCTGGTGATCGCCGTACCGGTCATCGTCCTCGGCGTGATCATCCGCGATTTCCTCAACGTCGGCTTCGGCAACTGGCTGCGCAGTCTCGACGCTGTGCCGGACATCATCTCTCGGGGCGTGTTCGCACCGACCTGGACGCCGGCGTACCCGTGGGCCAGCCTGGTCATTCCCGGTCTAGTGCTCGGCTCGTTAACGCTGGCCACTACCGCGCGGCTGACCCGGTCGAGCCTGCTGGAGAACGTGCGTTCCGACTACGTGCGCACCGCTTCGGCCAAGGGACTGGGTCGGCGGCGCGTTGTCGGCATCCACACGCTGCGGAACTCCCTCATCCCGGTCATCACGGTCATCGGCACTGACATTGGTGCCCTGATGGGTGGCGCGGTCGTCACTGAGGGGATCTTCAACGTGCCAGGGATCGGCCGCCAGGTGTTCGCCTCGATCTTCACCGGTGAGACGACGGTAGTGATCGGCATCGTCACTTTACTGGTGCTCGTCTACCTGGTCGCCAGCTTGATCGTCGATCTGCTGTACGCCGTCCTCGACCCAAGGATCCGTTATGACTGATCCAACCACCACAGGCGTGTCGGTCGGCACCCACGCCCCCAGCCGGCCGGGACGAGAGGCCGGGCCCGACCTCACGTCTGCTCCCTCGGGCGGCCTTCCGAGCGAGCAGCGTGAGGCGGGCCTGGCCGCTGACGCCTGGCGGCAACTCCGCCGCAAGCCCAACTTCGTGATCTCTACGGTGTTCATCCTGATCGTGACGTCGATGGCTGTCGTTCCCAGTCTCTGGACCAGCAAGGATCCGCTGGCGTGCACTGTCAGCGGCGGACTGTCTCGAAACCCGCCGAGCGCCGAACACTGGTTCGGCACCAGCATCCTGGGCTGTGACTACTACGCTCAGGCGATTTACGGCGCGCGAACGTCCATGCTGATCGCACTGGTCGCGACCATCGGGATCACTGTCGTCGGTGGGACGATCGGCATGCTGGCCGGTTTCTTCGGAGGCTGGACCGACACGATCCTGTCCAGGGCGACCGACATATTTCTCGGCCTGCCGTTCCTACTCGGCGCAATTGTCTTCCTGACCATCCTGAAGAATCGAAACGAGTGGACACTCGCCGCCGCGCTGATCGCGCTGGGCTGGACGGTCATCGCGCGCATCATGCGGGCCAGCGTCCTGTCGTCCAAGCACCTCGACTACGTTCAAGCGGCTCGGGCGCTCGGCGCGGGGCGGCGGCGGCTGATCGCTCGGCACATCCTCCCCAACGCCGTCGCGCCGGTGGTGGTCTACGGGACGATTGCCCTCGGTGCGTTCGTCTCGGCAGAGGCGACGTTGACCTTCCTCGGGGTGGGGCTGCAACCACCGGCCGTGTCCTGGGGTGTCATGATCGACCAGCACGACGGGTACTACCACGAAGATCCGTGGCTGCTCGCTTTCCCCGTCGCATTCGTCGTCGGAACCGTGTTGTCCTTCGTCCTCGTTGGGGACGCGCTGCGCGACGCCCTAGACCCTAAGCTGCGCTGAGTGCGTCATTCAATCAGCGTCTTGATCGGCGTGGCGAGCTCGATGGTGCGGCTCACCGTGCACAGGCGATCATGAGACTTAGCCACCATGTCCGGCAGCACGGCCCGGGCCGCGTCGCCGGCATCGCCGTCCGGGAATCTCACTCGGAAGACGACCTCAAGGTTTTCCATCCGGTTGCCGGACTCGCCACGGATCTTGTCGCCCCTTGCCTCGACTTCGAACTCGTCGGGTTCGGCCCGTCGGCTGGTAAGCGCGTCGACGTCGGCCGCCGTGCAACCGGAAAGAGCGGTCAGCAGCAACTCGACGGGGCTGAATCCATCGTCGCCGCCAACGGCCAATTCCATGCCGCGGGCGTTCGTGGCGACGAATCGACCGGCCCCGATGCGGCGAATCGTCACCGCGCGCTTGGTGTCGTCAGTCATACAGCCACCTTGCCACGTGCCGTTTGCAGGCCTGTTGGCTACTGGTGCCCCTCACCCCAACGCTGCCCTCCTCTTATGGACCGCTGCCGTACGGCCGCGTAATGATCTCGAGGTTGTGACCGTTCGGATCCTCGAAGTACACCCCGCGCCCGCCGTCGTTCCTATTGATCTCGCCGGAACGCCGGTGAAAAGGATCGGCCCAGAACTCCAAGCCGCGTTCTTGAATCCGGCCGAAGATCACGTCGAAGTCTTCCTCGCCGACCAGGAACGCATAGTGCTGGCTTGTTATGCGTCCGGGGGATTCGAGAAAGTCAAGCGTCACGTTGTTCGCAGTCTCGACCGACATGAACGGACCGAACGGCACCGGCTCGGGCAGGCCGAGGATCTCGGCTATGAATCGCGCGGACGCCTCGTTGTCGCGGGACGCGATGATGGTGTGGTTGAGCTGGACTGCCATGACCTCTCCTTTCGTGCGCGTAGTCCCAGCGTGCCTGCTCGAGACGGTGATCACACGGTCCTGGGCCGCCCCGGGTCGGGTCAGGCGTTGACCTGTACCGGTGTGGCGGCGACGGACTCCTGGCCGGTGGTGTCGTCCGCATCCAGGTGCTCCGACACCGGTCGCAGGTGTCGCAGGGTTGCGACGGCGATCCCGGCCAAGACCACGGCGCTCACTCCGGCGAGGGCCGACGTCACGTGCATGCCGTGGACGAACGCCTCGTGCGCGGCGGCCATCACGGTCGCCGCCAGCTCAGTCGGCAGTGCGCCCGACGCGATGGCGGCGCCACCCAGGGTGTCCTGCGCCGTCGCCATCTGATCGGCCAGGAGCACCGAATCAAGGGTCCGCCCGAGGTCACCTCGGTAGATGGCGACTCCGAGGCTGCCGAGTATCGAGATGCCCAGCGCGCCGCCGAACTCGGCGCCGGTCTCCGAGATGCCCGATGCCGCGCCGGCCCGCTCCGGTGGGGCGGAACCCACGATGAGCTCGGTCGTCAGGCCGAAGACGGGGGCGAGGCCAATCGATATGATCAACGACGAGACCACGACGAGCGCCAGGCCGCTGGACGCGGACACCTGAGTCAGCAGGCCGAGCCCCACCGCGGCCAGGGCGAGCCCACCGGCGATCACGGTGGCCGGCCGGAACACCTGGACGATCCGGGGCCCGAGCTGAGAGCCGACGATGAACCCGAGGCCGGCAGGCATCGACCACACGCCGGCCTGCAACGGTGACAGCCCGAGCACCAACTGCAGGTATTGGGCGACGAACAGGAAGTAGCCGAAAGCGACGAACAACCCGAGGACGTTGATCGCCAACGCGGATCTGAAAGCGGAAACCCGGAAGAGCCGCAGGTCGATCATCGGGTCCGGGTGTGTCAGCTGCCGGCGGGCGAATGCCACGGCAACTGTGAGCCCTACCAGGATAGAGAGCGCGGCTACGCCATCGAACCCGTCCTGGGCCACTCGCTTGAGGCCATAGATCGCCGAAAGTACTGCAATCAGCGACATGCCCGCGCTCACCAGGTCGAGCCGGCCGGCGTTCGGGTCGCGGTATTCGGGCAGCACGATCGGGCCGAGCACGAGTAGAACCGCCATGACGGGGATAGCGAGCAGGAAGACCGATCCCCACCAGAACGACTCAAGCAGGATGCCGCCGAAAACCGGGCCGACCGCCCCACCGGCCGAGAACGCGCCGATCCAGATGCCGATGGCGATGGACCGTTGCCGAGCGTCGCGGAACATGTTGAAGATCAACGACAGCGTGGAGGGCGCGAGCGTGGCGCCGGCGATCCCGAGCAGGGCCCGGCTGACCATCAGCATCCCGGGTGAGGTGGAGAACGCGGCCAGCAGGGACACCGCACCGAACGCCCCCGCCCCGAGCAGTAGCAGCCGGCGCCGGCCGATCCGGTCTCCCAACGTGCCCATCGTGATCAAGCACCCGGCGACCATAAAGCCGTAAATGTCAATGATCCAGAGCAGTTCGACGCTGCTTGGCTGCAAATCCGCACTGATCATCGGGACCGCCAGGTGCAGGACCGTCATGTCCATCGCGTACAGCAGGCAAGCCAGGGCTAGAACGGTGAGCCCTACCCATTCACGTCGGCCGGCACGCTGGTCGACCCCGGCACCCGTCGAGTCGTACACGGTAATTCCTTTCTCGAAATCGGCTGTTCGAGTGGTTAGACCCGGCAGGTGTCGAGAACTCATCGCCGGCTCGGATCGGCCGGCTGGTTGTACTGAGCTACGCCACAGGTGACGATCCGCCGGAATCATCGATCGATGAGTTACGGCAGGCGGATTGGTCAGTACAGGTGGAGGCTCCGTGTCAGCGCCGGCTCGGGAATGTCAGTGCCGGTCGGCATGCTGGACCTTGCAGGCACGCACAGACGGGAGAAAGTAGTGACTGATCACGCGATCCGGGCCGAGGGGCTGGTCAAGCGCTTCGGCGAGACGACCGCTCTCGACGGCGTCGATCTCCGCGTGCAGACGGGCACAGTGCTCGGCTTGCTCGGCCCGAACGGCGCCGGCAAGACGACCGCCGTACGTGTATTGAGCACGCTGATCCGTCCGGACGCCGGGCGGGCCACAGTCGGCGGATACGACGTGCTGACCGAAGCCCACCGCGTCCGGCAGCTCATCGGCCTGACAGGGCAGTACGCGGCAGTCGACGAGATGTTGACCGGTGCCGAGAACCTGTTGCTCATCGGGCGGTTGCTCGGTATTCCCAAGGCGGATGCAAAGCAGCGCGCCGCGGAGCTGTTAACGCAATTCGACCTGACCGAGGCCGCCGATCGGGCGGCCAAGACCTACTCCGGCGGGATGCGGCGGCGGCTCGACCTGGCCGCGAGCCTGGTCGGGCGCCCGCCGCTGCTGTACCTCGACGAGCCAACGACGGGCCTGGACCCGCGGGCCCGCATTGAGCTGTGGAATGTCATCCGCGGCATGGTGTCGGGCGGAGTCAGCGTTCTGCTCACCACCCAGTACCTCGATGAGGCGGACGAACTGGCCGACGAGATCACGGTCATCGACCACGGCAGGGTCATCGCCACGGGTACTCCGGACGAACTCAAGGCCAAGACCGGTTCGCAGTCGCTGGCAGTTCGGCCCGAAGATGAGTCGCACGTGCCGATCGTCAGGTCGGTCGTCGGTGAGCTGGCAAATGCCACGCCGGAAATCGATGGCACCCGCATCACGGCACCCGTTTCCGATCCGACATTGCTGCCCGCGGTGGTCCGGCGGCTCGACGAGGCGGGCGTTGTGGTCACCGAGCTCACGCTGCGGAGTGCCACGTTGAACGAGGTGTTCCTGTCGCTTACCGGCCACCCGGCTGAGGACGGGGACGACACCAACAGTGAAGGGACGCAATGATGACGACCGCAACGATCGCGGCACCGGCCGCCCGAGAGCTGAGCCACCGAGTCAGTCCGGCCGAAGGTCTTCGCCAAACCATGACTCTCGCTTGGCGCACGATCGTGCAGGTCCGCCATAACCCGTGGGAACTCGGTGACTTCAGCTTCCAGCCGATCCTGTTCGTCCTGATGTTCAACTTCGTGTTCGGCGGCGCCATCGCGGGCTCACCAGACGGGTACCTGCCCTATCTGCTGCCCGGCATCATCGTGATGAACATGCTGTTCGTCACGATGTATGTCGGCACGGGGCTGAACACAGACGTCACCAAGGGTGTCTTCGACCGGCTGCGCTCCCTGCCGATCGCGCGGTGGTCGCCTTTGGCCGGGCGGATAATCGCCGACCAGGTCAAGCAGGCATGGTCGATCTTCCTCATCGTGGCCATCGGTGTGCTGCTTGGTTTCCGGTTCCAGACCAACGCGCTCTCGGTGCTGGCGGCCGTGGCACTGCTGTTGCTGTTCGCTCTGGCGTTCTCGTGGGTGTCGGTGTTCGTCGGCATGATGGCGCGAGACCCGGAGCAGGTGCAGATGGTCGGCTTCACCGCCTTGTTCCCGATCACGTTCGTCAGCAACGCATTCGTGCCTGCCGAGACCATGCCCAGCTGGCTTGAGGGATTCGTCAACGTCAACCCGGTGAGCCACCTGGCCGATGCGACACGCGGACTCATGCTCGGCGGGCCGGTTGCCGAACCGGCTACCTGGTCGTTGCTCTGGGCGGCAGGAATCGTGCTGGTATTTGCGCCGCTGTCGGTCTGGGCGTTCAAGCGGCGAGTGTAAGCCGGGCGAGTTCACTCGCCTGGTCGCGAGATCCCGCCAAGCGGCTGCGCTCGTTCGCCTCGGCGAACCTCGACTCGCCGAGAGCGGCGCGTGCGGCCGCTTCGACCGGCTGCGTCGGCTGGCGCCGGGATGTGCGCGCGCAGCTCGACGCTAGTACGGATGCGCGCTACTCGTTCACTCGTCACGCTGCCGCTCGAACAGGCCGCGGACGTACTGTGCCTGGCCGGCGTGCTGCATGCAGTCGTTGACGACGCTGACCAGCCGGACGCCGACAGTCACCGGCGGGTCGAACGACCGGTCGACAACCCTGTCGAGCTCGTCCGGATTGACGGTCGTCAGGTACTCGATGGTCCGATCCGCCACCGCATCGTGGTAGCCGAGCAGGGATGCGGGCGTGGCCGGACGGATCGCGGCCACTTGCTCGGACGTGTGGCCAAATCCAGTGTCATGCAGGTCGCCGGTGAAACCGAGCTGCTCGGCCCAGGGTCCGTTGTGCCACATCTGGACCCGCCCCGCGATCTCTGAAACGTGGTCGTCCTGGATCCGGGTCAGGTGCCAGACGAGCCAGGCGATGGAGTTGGCGTCCGCGTCCGGCCGGTAGGCTAGGCCGGCCGCGTCCAGCCCGTCGGCCGCCCTGTGCACGTCCTCACGGATCCGGCCGAACGCGTCGATAAGGATGTCCGAGGTGTCCACGGGCCCCACTCTCTCACTCCGGAGGTGACTGTCTACCACGCCGGGCCGGCCGTCAGGGCGAACGCAAGCCTGGTACTGCCGCTGCGCTAGTGAAGGTGCTGTTCGGCGCGCTCAGCGAGCGATTCGCCGATCGCGAGCGACGCGGTGGCTGCGGGAGAGGGCGCACTCAACACGTGCACGACCGGGCCGTGTTCCCGGATCAGGAAATCGTCCACGAGCCGGCCGTCGCGAAGCATGGCCTGGGCCCGGATGCCGGCCGGTCCACGCTTGAGGTGGTGGGCGTCGACGCCAGGCAAATACTGGGCGACCGCATGGGCGTACGAGCGTCGCGACAGCTCGTGGGCGAGTTCGGGCCAGGCGGCCCCGGCATGCCGGGCGGCGAACCGCCACAGCCCGCCGTACAGCAGGGCCGCCCGGGCGTCGCGCAGGTTGACGGAGGCGCGACCCCGCCCCTCCCGGTGCAGCGTGAGGAAGGCGTTGGGCCCGGCCCATACGGACCCGTCGATGCGCCTGGTGACGTGTACCCCGAGGAACGGGAATCGCGGGTCGGGTACAGGATAGACGTTGCCGCGGACGGCGTCGGCGACCGGGCCCGTGACCTCGTACCAGCTTCCGCGGAAGGGCACGATCCTGGCGTCGCCGGCCGCGTCACCGGCCAGCCGATCCGCCTGCACGCCTGCGCAGCAGATCGCGGCTCGTGCTCGAAGCACCCCTCGGGCCCCGCGGACCTCGAGCCCTGCGTTTCCGGTGGGCTCGACCTCGGACACCGGCCAGCTCAGCGTGACGGCGCCGCCAGCATCGACCACGTCGGCGGCAAGCGCCCTACAAACCGCGGTGAAGTCGATAACCGCTGTAGTCGGCGACCACAGCGCCGCGACGCCGCGAACTGTGGGCTCACGCTCGCGCAACTCGGCGGCGTCGATGAGCCGAGCGCCCGGGACGCCGTTCGCGGCCGACCGCTCCGCCAGGGCGTGCAGGCGGTCGAGCTCAGTGGGGCTTGTCGCGATCACCACTTTGCCGTTGGTCAGAACGGGAATGCCTCGGTCGGCCGCATACTTCTCCAACTGCTGCTTGCCGCGCCGACACAGCTGGGCCTTCAACGAGCCGGGTGCGTAGTAGATGCCGGCATGCAGCACCCCCGAGTTGTGGCTGCTTTGATGGCGGGCCAAGTCGGGTTCCTTGTCGACCACGACAACTCGCAGGCCGGGCCGTCGGCGAACTAGCTGCCAGGCAGTGGCAAGGCCGACGATGCCGGCCCCGACGATCGCAACGTCGCACCGTTCGTCTGCTGTCATGGCTTGCGGCCGTTCCGGCCCAGGTATCGCGGGTGCACGTCGTGGAGGCTACTGCACGTCAATGGCGGTTCGGTTCTCGCGGTTCATCCGGTCGACGTCGGTCATGCTCAGCTCTGGGTTGGGAAGCCGAGGTCGACGCCGCCATGCGACGGGTCGAGCCAGCGGGACGTGACAACCTTCCCGCGGGTGAAGAAGTGCACGCCCTCGATCCCGTGCGCGTGGCTGTCGCCGAACAGCGAGTTCTTCCACCCGCCGAAGGAGTAGTAGGCCATCGGCACCGGGATCGGTACGTTCACGCCGACCATGCCCACCTGCACCTCGTTGACGAACCGCCGGGCGGCGCCGCCGTCGTTCGTGAAGATGGCCGTCCCGTTGCCGTGGGGGTTGTCGTTGACCAACTCCAGCGCCGCGTCGTAGCTGGGCGCCCGCAATACCGACAGCACAGGCCCGAAGATCTCGTCGGTGTACACCGACATGGCAGGAGTCACGTGATCGAGCAACGACGGGCCGAGCCAGAATCCGCCTGGTTCGCCGTCGGGCTCTACCGTGCGGCCGTCCACGACCAGCGACGCGCCATCGGTCGTACCGGCGTCCAGGTAGGAGGCGACCCGGTCGCGGTGGGCGCCGGTGACAAGTGGGCCCATGTCACACCCTCGGCGGCCGTCTCCTGTCCGGATCTTGCCAATTCGCGCGGTGATCGCGTCCACAAGTGCGTCGCCGATCGGATCGATGGCGACGACGGCAGAGATGGCCATGCAGCGCTCGCCAGCCGAACCGAAACCGGCCGACACCGCGGCGTCTGCGGCCAGGTCGAGGTCGGCATCCGGCAACACGATCATGTGGTTCTTCGCCCCGCCTAGGGCCTGAACCCGCTTGCCGGTGGACGTCCCCGTCTCGTAGACGTATCGAGCGACGGGGGTCGAGCCGACGAAGGACACCGAGGCGATATCCGGGTGGGTCAGCAGTGCGTCCACGGCCTCCTTGTCGCCGTGCACGACGTTGAAGACGCCCGGCGGCAAGCCGGCTTCCGCCCACAGGTGGGCCATGAACAATGCTGCGGACGGGTCCTTCTCAGACGGCTTGAGCACGACCGCATTGCCGCAGGCGATCGCGATTGGGAAGAACCACATCGGCACCATAACCGGGAAGTTGAAGGGCGAGATGATCGCCGCGATACCGACCGGCTGGCGAATCGAGTAGGAATCCACCCGGGTCGAAACGTTCTCGGAGTACCCGCCCTTGAGCAGGTGGGGAATGCCGCAGGCGAACTCCACGACTTCGAGGCCCCGCTGGACTTCGCCGGCGGCGTCGGAGAGCACCTTGCCGTGCTCCGCTGTGATGATCTCCGCGAGTTCATACTTATGGGCCGCGACCAGTTCGCGGAAGCGGAACAGCACGGACGCGCGAGCGGATAGCGACGTGGACCGCCACGACTCGAATGCGCGGCCGGCGGCCGTCACGGCCTCGTCCACGACCTCCTTGGTAGCGAAGTCGACGTGGGCTCGGACCGCGCCGAGGGCAGGGTTGAACACCTCGCCAGTGCGCTCGGCCGTCCCACCGTGCTGCTTGCCGTTGATCCAGTGCGTCACCCGTGCCGGTTCTGTCATGAATCGAGTGTGCGGCCCGTGGTATGAGGAGGGCAAACTGGCCAACCGTAAGGGCGACGTCGCGCGCGTCTTTACACTCTGTCGACCCAGTGCCCGCCGCGAAACGATCACGTGACCTGTACCCGATCTGACCTAGGCCCACGAAGGGAGTTAACACCTGATCGTCGATTCGTGACCTACCACCGAATCGCTTGCCGCCGCCATCCGTACCGCCGTGAATCCGACAACCACTGAGGAGGACGAACTGCCGTGACGCCATTCACTGTCGACGAGACCGGCCTGATCGAATTCACCCGCGACCTGATCCGAACTCGCAGTGTGCACGAGCCGGAACTCGGCCGGGCGGAGGAGGAGGCGGCGGCACTGGTCGCGGCCAAGATGCGCGAGTTCGGCTGGCTACCCGAGATCACGGAGGTCGCTCCCGGACGGCCCAACGTGGTCGCGGTAGTGGACGGCGGTGGCGGGCGTGGGCGGACCCTCGCGTTCGAAGGCCACACCGATGTCGTGACCGAAGGGGACCTGGACAGTTGGACCGTCGACCCGTACGCCGCGGAGATGCGGAACGGGCGCATCTACGGGCGCGGTGCCGCCGACATGAAGTCGGGTCTGGCCGCGATGATCTACGCGGTCCGGGCACTCCAGCAGGCCGGCCCGTTCCCGGGCCGGGTGAAGGTGTGCGTGCTGGTGGACGAGGAGGGCCTGATGCTGGGTGCCAAGCACTTCTCGGCGTCGGATGCGGCGCAAGATGTCGACGGGGCGATCATCTGTGAACCGGAGGAGGGCGAGATCTGTGTCGCCGCCAAGGGCGCGATCCGTCTGCGCATCGACCTAGCAGGGAAGATGGCCCATGGCGCCATGCCGCAGCATGCGCGCAACCCGATCGCGACTGCTAGTGCCTTGGTCCTCGCCCTGGCCGAATACGAGCGGCAGGCGCAGGCCGAGGTCGGTAGCCACGAGCACCTGGGTTTGCCGTACCTGACGCCGACTGTGCTCGCCGCCGGGTCGGCCGATCAGATCAACGTGATCCCAGCGGCGGCGCGCGTGTTCATCGACGTCCGCACGACGCCCGCAAGCGACCACGACGCGCTGATCGCCGACGTGACAAAGCTGGCCGAAGCCGCCGGTGCGGTCGATGGCGTCTCTGCGGCGGTCTCCGTGGTGGACAACCGTCCGTCGGTCGAGGTGCCCATCACCGACCCTGTCGTGGCAGCACTAGCCGCCGCGCACGAGGCGGTCACGGGAGAGCCGGCCCGGTACGGCGGAGTCCCGGGAGCCACGGACGGCACCATCTTGACCCGGGACGCAGGAATACCGACCGTGGTCTACGGCCCCGGAGGGAAGTGGATTGCCCACCAGGCCGACGAGTTCGTCGAGGTGGCCGACATCATCCGCTGCGCTCAGGTCTACGCATACGCGGCGGACATCTACTTGCGGCCGAGCTCGGCATGACCCGAGCCTGGGATGAGCAAACACCAAGGGAGCAGCATGGACTACGCGGATCTGTTTCGTCTCGACGGCCGGCGTGCCGTCGTAGTTGGCGGCGGCAGTGGCATCGGCCGGGAGGCGGCGCGGGCACTGGCCGCACACGGTGCCGAGGTTGTCGCGGCCGATCTGAACGAGGCTGCCGCCAAAGAGACCGTGGAACCCCTCGGCACCGGAGGGATGGCCTACCGCCTGGACGTGCTCGACCAGGCGGCGATCGCTCGGGCTGCCGCCGACCTGGCGCCGGTCGACGTGCTGGTGTTCACCCCGGCGGTGAACGTCCGCAAGCGGCTGCTCGACTATTCCCGCGACGAGTTCGACAGAGTCGTCTCGCTCAACCTACGCGCCGCGTTCGACCTGGTCAGGGCCTTCGCCGGGCCGATGGCCGATCGTCGCTCGGGATCGATCATCGGGTTTGCGTCCATCCGGGCGGTCACCGTCGAGCCCGGCCAGGGCGTGTACGCCGCGACCAAGGCGGGCTTGGTGCAGCTCATGCGCACGGCCGCAGCTGAATTTGGCCCGTCCGGGGTGCGGGTCAATGTGGTCGCACCCGGGGTGGTCGACACGCGGCTGACGGCGCCCATCAAAGCCAATCAGGAGTGGTACGACGCGTACGCCGCCAAGAGTGCGCTCGGCCGGTGGGCCCAACCGCAGGAGATGGCCGGCGCGGTGCTGTATCTCGCGTCGGACGCCGCGAGCTTTGTCACCGGAACCGTCCTGATGGTCGACGGTGGATGGACGGCGATCGACGGACGTTTCGAACCGCCTCATTGACCGTCAGCAGACCAGGAGGTTCCATGAGGGCGGCTGCCAGCATTGCCATTTCGGCCCTGATTGACGCACCTGCACAGCCGGGCAAGTTGATCGGTTCGTTCCCGGTAGCGATCTATGTACAGACGGCTGGCGGCGTGGTGGCGCTGGTCGCGCCAGGCGGGGTGCGGCTGCCCAACGCCGTGGCGCTGGCTCGCGCCGATCATGCAACAGCTGGGCGACACGCCGGCAACAGCCAACTCTGGGTTGGGGACGGCGGGGTACAAGTCGGGTCACTCCGTGTGACGGTGGGACGCTGGTGGGACCCTGTGCCGAGGCTGGGCCGACTCGACTCGAGTCCGCTCGCCGGCCGGCTGGACGTTGTGCGCGCGGCACTACCGGCGTGGCCCGAACCCGGTGACGCTGCGGCCGGTCGGTTACGGACCGGGCACCATGCCTTGGCATCGGCGCTCACCGGGGGCGGTGACCTGGCCGCGGCGGTCAGGGGTTTAGTCGGTCTTGGTGCGGGACTGACGCCGGCCGGGGACGACCTGCTGGCCGGTGCCATGGCTGGTCTCGTCGTGTTCGGGACGGCTCTCGAACGGTCGGACGCGAGTGCTCTGGCCAGAGATCTGTACCGGGTGGCAGTCGAGCACGCCGCTGCCACCACCGCGCTGGCCGCCGACCTGGTGCAGCACGCTGCCCGCGGGGCACTTGTCCAGCCGGCCGCCGATCTGTGCCGAGCAATCGCTGACCGCCGGCCGAACGCCGACAGTGGCCTGATGCCGGCGCTCGAGCGGTTACTGCGGCTGGGCCACACGTCGGGGCGCGACCTGGCCGAGGGCCTGTTGCTTGGTGCCTCGGCCGCACTCTCCTTCCACCCAGCCCCTTGATCTTGAGACAATCCACAACGTGTGACATGGTGGATTGTCTCAAGATCATTGGGCAGCGGTGGCGATCGGAGGCGAAGTGAGCGGCGGTGCCGAGTCAGCCAGCGCGGCCAGCGCAGCCATGAAGCACTCCATTGGCGGCTTCACCAGCCCTGCCCCAACCTGCCCAGTGCCGGCCACCTTGCCCGCCATGCCGGTGTTGATCTGCGGACGGATCCCGGTCCGGATCACCAGCGACACATCGATTCCCGTGGGCGCGCCGCGGAACTCCAGGATAGGGAACGCGTATGCAGGGTTCTCGCCCAGCGTGATCTCGTACATCAGCTGTGTCGTCCGCAGCGCGTCGGGAACGCTGCCTCCGACGAAGCGGACGATCGCCGGTGCCGACGCCATGGCGAACCCGCCGAGTCCCATCGTCTCCATGATCGCCGAGTCGCCGATGTCCGGGTTGGCGTCGTCGGGCCCGTAATCGCCTAGGTACAGCCCTTCCGGAACGGCCGCTGGGCCGGTGAACCACCGATCGCCGGTGCCGGACACTTGGATCCCGAAGTCAGTCCCGTTGCGGGCCATCGTCGTTACCACCGTGCTGCCGTCGATTCCCGCGGCGGCTACCGTCTGCAGCTTCGCCGAAGGCATCGCCAGGTTGAGGAAGAAATGGTCGTTGGTGGATACGAACCGAACTGCCTCGGCTACGTCCGAGCTCGGCGCACCACTGTCGATCAGATCGGGCAGCAGCTCACGCAGCATCATCAAGGTTCCGGCCCGGTTGCGGTTATGACCCTCGTCCCCCATCTGCACCATCTGGGCAAGGATCGCCTTGATGTCGATCCGGCCACGGCGGCGCACCGCCGTCCGCAGCATCGGGCCAAGCACGCCAGTCATCCAGCGGAGCCGCTCGATGACATCGGGGGAGTAGGCGCCATATCGGAGCACCTTGCCCAGCCCTTCGTTCAGCGAGCACCAGGCCGTGCCGTCGTTGACCTCGTCCCGCAGCTCGAACAGCCACATCGACGGCGACACGATGCCGGCCATCGGTCCGACCGCGCCATGGTGGTGGCACGGCTCCAGGGTGATCCCCGCGCCGTCGGCGAGCCGTGCCTCGGCCTCGTGGGGTGAGTTCGCCAGGCCTTCGTGCAGCATGGCCGCGATAAGACCGCCCCGCATCGGTCCGGAGGCACGATCCCACGTCAGTGGCGGGCCGGCGTGCAGAAAGTGGCCAAGCTCAAGTCCGAGGGCTTCCCGGGCCGGCCGGACGTCGACCAGTTCGGCGGTGGATGTGAGCATCCGGTCGATCGCCGCGCTGTTGGCTTCGGCGCGACGGGAATCGGCCGCCACCCGCGTCAAGTGCTCTTCGGCGCCGGGCGGCGGCGGGCGCCAGTCGACAGACGTCGTCGATACGGCCTGCGCAGCCAACGCCTTCGCGAACAGATCAACGCCCGTGGTCACCACGCTGGGCTCGCTCCGCAGCAGTTCGCTGGTCATTGCACATCCTCGGCAAGCTCTACGGCTTTGCGAGAGGCATGGGCATTGGACAGGTGCACCGACGCCCCCGCGTCACGCAGCGCCAGTGCCTGCCGTTCCAGCCCTTGCGGGTCTCCCGCGGTGCCGATCAGCGAAATCACCACGGCTAACTCCCGGCCGTCACCGGCGGCTCGCGCGTGCGCGCCCCGTATCGCTGGGGCCAGTTCGGCGGCTGGATCAGGATGCGCACCATGTCCAAGAACGACGTCCAGGAGCAGCACGCCACACGCCGGGTCTGTCGCCTCGGCCCGGATTCGTTCGGTTCGCAGCGACCAGTCGATCATTGGATGCGGACGCCCCGCGGTGAGCCGGTCGTCCCCAAAGTCGATCATCACATGTTTGTCCCCGCGCAGGTCGGAGCCTAGAGCAAGCTCGGGTTCCAGCGGGACGTTCGACCGGATCGGACCCACGCTCGGGCTGGCGATAAGCATGGACTCTTCGCAGAGCGTGCCGCCGGAGAACAGGCCCCGGATGTAGGGATACCGGCCGGTCCGCTCCTTCGGCGCCGGCCACCACTGTGGCTCGGTCCAGGGCCGGCCGGCCGCGGCGACGGCGGCTTCCGCGGTTGTGGTGAGATCAGCGTCGCCCTGGCCGAGCAGGTGCACGAGCACCGGTTTACCGATGGCGCCGGCACGGGCGGCGACCGCGTCCGCCACAGCCGGCGCCGGCGGCTTGCCGATTACGACGATCACCTCGGTCGCCTCGTCGGCGGTGAGGAGGTCCATCGCCGCGAGCGTAGTACGCCCACCTACCGCCGCGGACATGTCGCGGCTGCCTACCCCGAGGCAATGGCTGATCCCGACACCGGCCCCGTCCAGCAGGCTCATCAACTGTTGGGCGCCGGTGCCGGAGGCGGCCACGATTCCCACCGGGCCTGGGCGGACCACGTTCGCGAACCCCAGCCCGACCCCGTCGACCACCGCGGTGCCACAGTCCGGGCCCATTACGAGCAGCCCCCGCCGCACCGCCTCTATCTTGAGCCGGACCTCCTGCTCGACGGGCACGTTGTCGGAAAACACCATGACGGACCGCCGGGCGTCCAGGGCGTCCATCGCTTCCATGAACGCGTATTGACCGGGCGTGGATACCAGAGCGATGTCCCCATCGAACTGCCGCAGCGCCGATGCCGTTGTGCGCGGAGCCGGGGCGTCGCCGAAGCCGCCAGCTTCAGTTGCCACCCGCGTGGTAAGTGCCGTTTCGACATGTGCCAGGGCAGCGGAGAGCGCACCGTCGTCGGCAGCCTCGATGGCGATCAGCAAGTCGGTCGGCGACGGACCGGTCGGCAGTGTGAACCCCATGCTGGCGAGCAGGTCTAGGTTCAGGTCGGTGGCCATCGCGACGAGTGCGGAGAGCACCCCATCGACCGCCGCCGCATCGCGGCTGACCTGCATCAGGGCGACCGAGTCGAGATACACACCGCTACGGACGTCCAGGTGCCTGGGCATAGGGAGACTCTACGGTGGTCACGGCGCGGCCCTTTGCCAGCGGCGGCCCGGCGGGCAGGATAATGACGCATGAAACCGCCCCCGTTCGTCTACCACCGACCGAGTGATGTCGATGAGGCGCTCGGCACGCTGGCCGAGTTCGGTTCAGACGGCAAGATTCTCGCCGGCGGGCAGAGCCTGGTTCCATTGATGTCAATGCGGCTGGCCGCGCCGGCTCATCTGATCGACATCAACGGGTTGTCCGAACTTGGCGATATCCGGGTGGGCCACGACGGCGTTGAGGTTGGCGCAACGGTCCGGCATGCCCAGCTGGAGCTGGACGCGGCCGCGTTCACCGCTCAGCCGCTGCTCCGTCAGGCGTTGCAGTACGTCGCGCACCCGACCATCCGCAATCGGGGGACGAGCGTCGGCAGCCTGGCCCACGCGGACCCGGCCGGGGAGCTGACCGCCGTCCTCGCGCTCCTCGGCGGCAAAGTGACATTGCGCAACACGGCGGCTGTGCGCACCGTAGCTGCCGCTGACTTCTTCCTTGGACCGCTGGAGTCGGCCGTCCGCCCGGACGAACTCGCCACCAGCGCGTTCTTCCCGGAGCTGCCACCGAGGACCGGCTCGGCCTGGACGGAAGTCTCCCGGCGGAACGGCGACTACGCCATCTGCGGAGTCGGCGCGATCGTCACCCTGGACGATGACCGGCGGATCGCCAGTGCCAGGGTCGGATTGATCTCCGTGGCGCCGACGCCCGTTGTCGTTGATGTCGGCGAGTCGTTGACAGGCCGGCCAGCGGACGCAGTCAGCTTCGATGCTGCCGCGCGACAGGTCGAGGACACGGTCGACCCGGAGCCGGATATCCACGCCACCGCGGAGTACCGTCGCCACCTTGCCGGCGTACTAACCCAGAGGGCGTTGGGCAACGCCACCGACCGGGCCATGGAGGCAACGACGTGACAGAACTGCACACCGTGGAGCTGACCGTCAACCGCGTCCTGCGCGCCGCGGACGTCCCAGCCCGCCGGTTGCTGTCCGACTTCCTCCGTCACGATCTCGGCCTGACCGGGACGCACGTGGGCTGTGAGCACGGGGTGTGCGGCGCCTGCACGGTGCTTGTCAACGGAGCCCCGATGCGCTCGTGTCTGCTGTTCGCGGTGAGCGTCAACGGCGCGTCCGTCACGACCATCGAGGGCTGCGCCGGACCCGGTGGCGAACTGGGTTCGGTCCAGCAAGCGTTCCTGGACTGCCACGGGTTGCAGTGCGGGTTCTGCACTCCCGGCTTCGTCACCACGATCACCGCTTACCTGGAGCAAAACCCCGACCCGACCGAGGAAGAAGCGCGGCACGCCATTGCCGGCAACCTCTGCCGGTGCACCGGTTACCAGAACATCGTGGCGTCGGTGCTGCGGGCCGCCGAGCTCAAGCGAGAGGCGGAGGTGAAAGCGTGAAGCAACCCCACGAAATCGCTCGCTTCGCAGGCTGCGCTCCCCTCTTCGCAGGGGCCACAGCATGAGCACCCGAACCATCGGTGAGCCGATCGTCCGCCGCGAGGACCCGCGCCTGCTCACCGGGCAGGGCCGGTACGTCGATGACCTGGGCCAGGACGCGCTCGGGGTCGCCTTCGTCCGCAGCCCGCACGCGCATGCCCGCATCGTCGACATCGACGTCAGCGATGCCATCGACGTCGACGGCCTGGTCGCCATCTACACCTACGATGACCTGAACGGGCGGGTCGCCGAACCACTACCGATCCTCATCCCGCACCCGGCGCTCACCCACGGTCGTACCCCGTACGTGCTCGCCAAGGACGAGGTCAACCACGTGGGCGAGGCGGTCGTCATGGTGGTGGCGGAGGACCGGTACCTGGCGGAGGACGCCGCATCTCTGATCAGGGTCGACTACGAACCCCTGCCGCCGGTGGTCGGCATCGAGGCCGCCAGGGAGGCGACGCACCTCGTCCACGAGGACGTACCCGGCAACGTCGCGGCCAACATGGTCCAGGAGCGGGGGGACGCCCGCGCAGCCATAGCGTCTGCCCCGCACGTCATCGAGCTGGACTTGAGCATCGAGCGCAGCGCCTCCACCCCGCTGGAGGGCAAAGGGGTGTACGCCCGGTGGGACGACGACGACGCGAGCCTGCGGGTCTACTCGGCGACCCAGGCTTCGACAAGCGTCCGGTCGGCGATCGCGGCCAAGCTGGGGCTGCCGCCGGACCGGGTGGAAGTCATCGCGCCGGACGTCGGCGGCGGCTTTGGCGTCAAGATCGTGCACCCGTGGCCTGAGGAGATACTCGTCCCGTGGGCGGCGATCCGGCTCGGCCGCGAGGTCAAGTGGACTGAGGACCGCCGCGAGCACTTCGTCTCCGCGACTCACGAGCGCGGCCAGTTACAGCAGATCACCGCCGGATTCGATGACGACGGCCGGCTGCTCGGGCTGGACGTGCGGATCTGGCACGACAACGGCGCCTACACGCCGTACGGGATCGTCGTCCCCATCGTGACCTCAACCCAGCTCCTCGGTCCGTACAAGCCGGGCGCCTATCGGGTCGAGTTCGACAGCCTGTACACGAACACCGTGACCGTGACGCCCTACCGCGGCGCCGGGCGTCCGCAGGGCTGCTTCGCGATGGAGCGGACGATGGATGCCATCGCGGCGCGGCTCGGGTTGGACCGCACGGTGATCAGAGAACGTAACTTCATCCAACCCGACGAGATGCCCTACGACCACGGGCTGATCTTCCAGGACGGCCGCCCGCTGATCTACGACTCCGGCGACTACCCGGCCACGCTCGCCAAGATCAAAAAACTGGTCGGGTGGGACGAGTTCGAGGCTTATCGCGAGCAGGCGCACGCCGAGGGCCGCCGGGTCGGGATCGGCCTGGCCTGCTACGTCGAGGGGACGGGCGTTGGCCCGTACGAGGGCGGCTGGGTCAAGGTCGAGACCGACGGGACGGTCGTCGTCGCCACCGGGTTGACGACCCAGGGTCAGGGGCACCAGACGGCGTTCGCGCAGGTGGTGGCCTCCGAACTGGGCGTTCCAATCGATCGAGTGACGGTCGTGACCGGCGACACCCGGCGGTTCCGCTACGCCGTGGGTACGTTCGCCTCGCGGGCGGCTGTGATGAGCGGCAACGCGGTGGCGGCGGCCGCGCGCAAGGTTCGGCAGAAAGCACTGCGCATCGCTGCCGAGGCACTGGAGGCCGACCCTGGCGATCTGGAGATCGTCGATGGCGTCATTCAGGTGAAGGGCGCACCCGGCGCGGCGATCCCACTCGCGACCGTGGCCGTGTTATCCAACCCACTGCGATATGCCTTCGACGAGGAGACCAAGCGGGCGACCCAGTTCGCCACGGTCGCCGACCCGGACAAGCCGCCCGTGGCCGAAGGCGATGAGCCGGGGCTGGAAGCAACCGGATACTACTCACCACCGCGGTCGACGTTCGCAAATGGCATGCACGCGGCGATCGTCGAGACCGACCCGGACACCGCGGAGATCAAGATCGTGCGCTACTGCGTCGTGCACGACTGCGGCACGTTGATCAATCCGCGGATTGTCGAAGGCCAGATCCACGGCGGGGTCGCGCAGGGCGTCGGCGGAGCGCTCTACGAGCGGATGGTCTACGACGAAAACGGGCAACTGGTCAACGCGTCCTTCATGGACTTCTTGATGCCGTACGCGACCGAGGTGCCAATCGTCGAAACCGACCACCTGCAGACCCCATCACCGCTGAACCCGCTGGGCATCAAAGGGGCAGGGGAAGCAGGAGTCATCCCCGGGGCGGCGGTGCTGGCGGCCGCGATCGAGGACGCCGAAGGGATCCCGATCACCCGGATGCCGATAAGTCCGTCCGAGCTGTACGAGCTGCGCCGAGCTCACGGCGCCGCACAAAAGGAGCGCACATGAAGGTGATCGGATCGGCCGTTCTCAACGCGCCGCGTGATCGGGTGTGGACGGCGCTGAACGATCCCGAAGTGCTGGTCCGAACGATTCCCGGGTGCCAGCAGCTTGAGCAGGTAGAGGCGGACTTCTACCGGGCGACGGTCAACGCCGGGGTCGCGTCCATCAAGGGGGTGTACTCCGGGGAGGTGAAGCTGACCGACCAGGTCGAGCCGGAGTCGTTCATCTTGCACGCCGCCGGCGCGGGTGCGCCTGGAACGGTGTCTGCGGACGTACATGTCCGCCTCACCGACGTCGACGGGGGCAGTACTCGCCTGGACTACGATGCTGACGCGGTGGTCGGCGGGATGATCGCCGGGGTCGGCCAGCGGATGCTTGCCAGCGTAGCCAAGCGCACTGCCGGGGACTTCTTCGCCGCCGTCGATGACGTGCTGCTCGGCCGGGCCGAACTGGCCGCCCCGGCCGTCGGGGTTCCGGGAGTGACAGGGGCACCGATCGAGGTTGCTGGCATACCCGAAGGGCAGGGCCCCGTCTACACAGCACCGCCTCGGGCGCGACCCGGCGTTCCGATCGGCACCGTGCTCGGCGCGGCCGTCCTGGGTGCGCTGATCGCCCTCGCCGGCGTCCTCGTCGGCGCGCTGATTGCTCGATGACTGCTCTTCAAGGCGACAAGTAGCGCAGCACGGCGAGAACCCGCCGGTGATCGTCCGCGCCCGGGGACAGGCCGAGGATGTCGTAGATGTGTGATGTGTGCTGCACCACGGCCTTCTCGGTGATGGTCAGCTGCCGGGCGATCGCGGCGTTGCTACGCCCTTGGGCCATCAGCGCCAAGACCTCGTGCTGGCGCTCGGTGAGCCGGCCGAGCGCGTCGTCACTGTGCTGCGCGCGCGCCAGCATGAGTGCGACGACCTCTGGGTCGAGAACCGTCCCGCCGTTGCACACCCGCTCCAGATCTTCACAGAATGTGTCGATGTCCGCGATCCGTTGCTTGAGCAGGTATCCAACGCCGGACGGGAACTCGGCCAGCAGTTCAGCTGCGTACCGGCGCTGTACATGCTGAGACAGCACGACGACCGCGGTCTGTGGCCGGGCCCGGCGGATCTGCAGCGCGGCGACAAGTCCTTCGTCGGTGTGGCTGGGAGGCATTCGGATGTCGGTCACCACGAGGTCCGGCTTGTGCTCGCGGGCGCGGCGGACCAGTTCTGTGGCATCTGCAGCGGTGGCGACGACCTCGAAGCCCGCGTGGTCGAGGACGTGGGTGAGACCCTGGCGGAGCAGCACCTCGTCCTCGCCGATCACGACCCGCATGGCAGCTCTGCCAGCAGTTGGGTGCCCTGACCGTCCGGACTGTGCACTCGCATCCGGCCGCCCAGGGTGTCGATTCGGTCTGCCAGGCCACGCAGGCCCGAACCGTTGGCCATTGATGCGCCACCTACACCGTCGTCGCGTACCTCGATGTGCAGGGACTCGCCGGACAGGACAAGGCGAACGTCCAACTTTTGGGCATTTGCGTACTTCAGTGCATTGGCCAGTCCTTCCGCTAGCACGAAGTATGCTGTGCTCTCTACCGTCGACGGTAGGGCGTGATCAGGCACGCGCAGCTCCAGTTTGGTCGGGACCGGAACACGGTCGACGAGGTCCTCGGCTGCCGCGGACAGACCCCGTTCGATCAGCGCGGCGGGCATCACAGTGTGTACGAGGTGCCGCAGGTCGGCCGCGGCGGCGTCGATCTCTTCGCGCAGTGCGCTGGCCGAGCGCTGGGTTGCCTCGGTCGCGCCAGGATCGTTGGCGATCTGCTGTGCGTCGAGTGCGAGTAGCACGAGCCGCACCTGCAGGCCGTCGTGCAAGTTCCGCGCGATCACCCGCCGCTCGCGGTCCGCGGCTTCGACGAGCCTGGCTCGGGATCGCCGCAACGCCGCGTCGCTGGCGCGTAGCTCCGCGGTCAGCCGCTCGTTGTCCACGGCGATGGCCACCACCCGGCCGGCGGCGCGCACTGGTTCGGGATCACCGATGAGTGTGGCGTCATAGATGATCGCGCCAACCCGGCGATCGCCTAGGTCGATTTCGACGACAGCCCGTCCGGATCCGGCGGCCGGCAGTGCGACCGGCCGGCCCGAAGCGTCGACATACCGGCCGTTACCAGGTATCCAGAAGACCAGCTTGAGCGAGTCGTCGCCCAACGTGCGGGCGAGCGCATCGGTCAGCGCCGGGCGATCTTCCCAGGCGGTTCCCAGCCAGACCCCAAGCTCCTCGATCTGGCCGGTGCGAGCGAAGCCGCCGCGTAGCAGGCCGAGCACGAAGGCCACCGGGATACCCGCCAGCGCAATTAGCTGCATGCCGAACACCACGCTGGGCGAAAGTCCGGCCACCGGCCCCAGAACGTTGGGGGCGAGCGGGATGAACGAGACCGCGAGAATGCCGTACCCGAACACCGGCGCCTGGACGCGGCGCTGTGCGTGATCGGCGTGCCGCAGCCGGTCGGCGAGGATCACCACTGTCACCGCCATCACCGCGGCGCCGACGATGGCCTGGACCTGGTTGCCGAGCTCGGCAAGCTCGGGCCGGTCGGCGATGGTCAGCAGGTGATAGGGCCTCGGCTGGGCAACGAACAGGTAGAGCGGAGCCTGCAGGACGAGGCTGGTGAAATAGGCGGTGGCGACGGTCAGCCGGGATGCTCTGGCTTCCAGCCGCCCTGAAGGAAAGGCGTGCAGGAGGTGTACCACTACCGCCAGCGAGAGGGTCGCGGCCACAAAGGACACCGCGATCAGTGCCGGGACGCCGGTGACGTTCAGCGACCCGAGAAGCAGCGACACGCCGCCTGCGACGATCAGCACTCCGATCCGGTTGCTCGGCCGCCGCTGCCAGGCCAGTAACCCGGCTCCGACATATAGCCAGGCGACCATGACGAAACCGACCGGCGGCCAGGCGGGGTCGGGCTCCCCGGTGTGGAACGCCACCGCGATCACGCTGGCGCCGATGACGAAGGCCAGCAGACCGACCAGCGCGATCGCCAACTCAAGCGATCGAACCACTGACGAGCGTCCCCCCCGTGGCGTCATGGGAAAAGAGTGCCAGGCGTTCGCGGCGTGAAGAAAGGACTTGGATCCAGTGAAATGGCGACTCAAGTCTATTGGCACCGGCTCGGCAAGGGCACAACACTTCTCCTCAGGGTGCCGCCGGACCATCGAGGCCGGGGGAACAGCGTGGTCGAGGTCACCGACGAACTGTCTGGTTCGTTGCGGGGTGGCGCAAGATCACTGCTGTCATGATGGCTGGTTTCGCGCACCTGCGTCGCGCGGACGGGTGTGGAGTACACGGGGACGGGGACCGTTCCTCACCCGCCGCCGGCGCCGTGGAGTGGCGAAACAGTGGACAATGCCGGTGTGGCTGCCGACGTCGCAGGACTACCGTTGCCAACCCTGGTCGATGTGCTTCATGCCGGCGATCTCGGCGTTGTTGAGGTCGCAACGGCGTGTCTGGAGGCCGTCGCAGCCCGCGAGGACGAGCTGCAGGCGTGGGTGACCATCGACAGGGACGCCGTCCTCGCCCGAGCTCTCGAGCTGGATGCCGTGCCGAGTGAGCGCCGCGGGCCTCTGCATGGGGTACCGATCGGGGTCAAGGACATCATCGACACCGCCGACCTGCCGACCGAGTACGGTTCGCCGATCTACGCAGGCCACCGTCCAAGCGCGGACGCCGAAGTGGTTGCACGGCTGCGAGTGGCGGGCGCCTTGGTCATCGGCAAGACCGTGACCACCGAGTTCGCGTTGTTCCAGCCCGGGCCTACGACGAACCCGCACGACCTGACGCGTACTCCTGGTGGCTCGTCCAGTGGATCGGCCGCGGCCGTTGGGGCGGGCACGATCCCGCTGGCCCTGGGTACGCAGACGGCCGGGTCGGTGGTGCGTCCCGCGTCCTTCTGCGGAGTCGTCGGCGTGAAGCCGACGTTCGGAACGATCCCTGCCGCCGGGGTAAAGCCGTGCAGCCCGACGCTCGACACCATTGGGATCTTCGCCGGCGACGTCGCCGGCGCGGCGCAAGCGCTTCGGGTGCTGACCGGTGAACCCGCTCGGCCGATTGCGGATTACGACCCTGTGAGGGTTGGGTTCGCGCGGACGCCGGAATGGGGCTGCATCCCTGAGAACACCCGGGCGGTGATCGAACGAGCGGCTGAGAAGGTTGGCGCGGCACTGGACGTGGTGGAGGTCGACGTGCCGTTCGCCGGGCTGGCGGAGGCTCAGACAGTGGTCATGCAGGTGGAGGCGACGAGGGCACTGGCGGCCGAGCGGGCACGGCATGCCGATCAGCTGAGCCCCGCGCTGCTGGACGTTCTCCGGGCCGGCGACCACGCCGCCTGGGCGTACGAGGCAGCGCTTGCCCACATCGACCGGTGCCGTGACCGCCTGGATGAGGTGTTCGCGGCGGTCGACGTGCTGCTGGCGCCGAGTGTGTTGGGGGAAGCACCACCGATCGAGCAGGGCACGGGCGACCCGCTGCTCTGCCGAGCCTGGACCGCACTCGGCGCGCCGGCGGTGTCCATACCCGGCCTCGTCGGCCCGGCCGGCCTGCCGCTCGGTGTCCAGGTGATCGCACTGCCGGGCAGGGACGATCTCGCGCTTGCCGGAGCCCATCAGATTGCCGCGGTCATCGCGACTCCAGCGGGGGACTAGGCAGACGGCAGATGCGCAGGCCGGTTGAATGAGGGCGGGAGAAGGGAGCCGGCATGCCGCCCAGCATCCGCATCGGTATCGACACAGGTGGCACGTTCACCGACGTCGTGGCCGTCGACGAAATCTCCGGCAAGATCGTCACCACCAAGACGCCATCCACGCCAGCCGATCCGGCCGACGGGTTCCTGGCCGGCCTGTGTAAGGCGCTCGAGCTGCTCGGCAACGGCAGCGACGCCCTCACCGCGGTAAGCCACGGCACGACGGTCGCGACCAATGCCCTCCTGCAAGGCAATGTAGGCAATCTCGGGTTCATCACCACGGAGGGGTACCGGCACCTCCTCGAGATCGCCCGCCAGTCGGTGCCGGACGGGTACGGCAACAGCTACTTCTGGATCAAGCCGGCTCGCATCGTCCCAGCCGACCTGGTGCGGACGGTCCGTGGGCGGCTCGCCGTGGACGGCACCGAGGTCCGGCCGTTCGACGAGGCCAGCGCGGTGACCGCAGCCAGGTTCTTCCGGGAACGCGGCGTCAGCACCGTCGGCGTCTGCTTCCTGCACAGCTACGCCAATCCGGAGCACGAGCTGCGAATGCGAGACGTCCTCGCCCGCGAGCACCCTGACGCGACCGTGTCGATCTCCTCCGACGTGCTCCGCGAGTACCGCGAGTACGAGCGCAGCGTCACGACCCTCGTCGACGCAGCCGTCAAGCCGACGATCCGCCGATACGTCGAGAACGTGCGGAGCCGCCTGAACCGGCTGACCGGCAGGCCAGTGCCTTTCTACGTGATGAAGTCCAACGGTGGCGTGCTGTCGGCGGCGGAGGTCATCCACCAGCCGATCACCACCGTGCTGTCCGGCCCGGCGGCCGGCGCACTGGGCGCTGCGGTCGTCGCGACCGCCGCCGGCTGTTCCAAGGTGCTGACCCTGGACGGTGGTGGCACATCCACGGACGTCACTGTTGTGCAGAACGGTCATCCCGCGCTGACGACTGAGGGCAGCGTCGGTGCCTACCCAAGCAAGATCCCGATGATCGATGTCGTCACGGTGGGCGCTGGCGGCGGTTCGGTGGCGTGGATAAGCCCGGAGGGCACGCTCAAGGTGGGACCACGCTCGGCCGGGGCCGAGCCTGGCCCGCTGTGCTACGGAAAGGGGGGCACCGAGGTAACTGTCACGGATGCCCACGCGGTACTCGGCCGGATACCGCCGCACCTGCTGGGTGGCGAGATCCCGCTGGACGTCGAGGCCGCG
Source organism: Jiangellaceae bacterium (assembly GCA_035762665.1). Taxonomy (GTDB): domain Bacteria; phylum Actinomycetota; class Actinomycetes; order Jiangellales; family Jiangellaceae; genus JASLBX01. The sequence continues at coordinate 41,211 of DASTNZ010000040.1, forward strand.
CGGGCGGGCCTCACCGAGTTGGCGGCCCGGCTGGATCTGAACGTGGAGCGGTGCGCAGCCGGCATCCTCGAGATATCAGCCTGGAACCAGGCCAACGCGCTGCGCCAGGTGACGGTGAAGCGTGGCCTGGACGCTCGTGATTTCACCCTGGTCAGCTTTGGTGGTTCCGGGTCGCTGCTGGCCTGTCGGCTGGCCGACGTCCTCGGCCTGGACGGCGTCCTGGTGCCGCCGAACCCCGGCAACCTGTCGGCGTACGGTCTGCTGACCGTTGACGTCCGCAACGACTACGTCCGGACCGCCGTGTCGCGACACAGCGCAGTGGACGTGGCGGCCGTTGAGAAGGTGCTCGCCGATCTCGAAGTGGCTGCGGACGACGCGCTCGCCCGAGAGGGGTTCGCCCCGGAGTCCCGTCGCTTCCTGCGTACCGCAGACCTGCGGTACTACGGGCAAGCCTTCGAGGTGCGGGTCGCCGTCCCGGACGGGCCCGTGACGCCGGAGTTGCTGGACTCTGTCGCGGACACCTTCCACGCCGAACACCGGTCGCTCTACGGATACGACTTCCGGCGCGATCCGCGGCAGGAGGTCGAGTGGGTCAATATCCGGGTGACCGGCGTCGGCCCGATTGAGACGCCGTCCCTTCCCGAGGTGGCGCGTCGCAAGGGCGCTGGCCAGGCTCGCTCCGGCTCTCGCCAGGTGTTCTTCGACGCCTGGACCGACGCCGCCGTCTACGAGCGAGCCGGCCTGGGCGCGGGTGACACAATTGCGGGCCCGGCCATCATCGAGGAGTACGGCTCGACGGTGCCGGTCCATCCGGGGTTCCGTGCCCAGGTCGACCGGCACGGGAACCTCCGGCTAGCTAGATCAAGTGGTCCGAACTTGCGCGACACTCCCGGTGAGTCGCACCAGATGGGCCCACATGATCAAGGAGGTGCCAAGTGAAGCCCGACCCCATACTGGTCGAGATCGTCGTGGGTTACCTGGCCTCCGTCGAGCAAGAGGTCGAAACCGCGATCGGGCGCACAGCACGGTCTCCGATGATCCGGGACGCGCACGACTACCGGGCCGGCATCCATGACCGCAAGCTGCGCAAGCTCACCGGGCGGTCGTACTCGGCGCTCGTCCATCCGGTGGTGCGCGACTACCCCATGGACACGATGAAGCCGGGGGACGTGTACTTCCACAACGACGTCTATCTCTCCGAGGGCGGCATCGGGCATCTGCCGGACCTGTGCGTGACCGTGCCGGTCTTCCATGAGGGTGCCGTCGTAGCCTTCGTGCAAGCCTTCGGTCACCACGACGACATCGGCGGGACCGTGCCGGGCTCGATGCCTTCACATGCGACCAGCGTGTACGAGGAAGGCCTGATGGTGCCGCCGATCAAGCTGTGGGCCGAGGGCGTGCCGAACGAGGCCGCGCTGAAGATAATGACGCGCAACTCGCGGATGCCCGAGTCGCTGGCGGCCGATCTGGATGCCGAGTGCGCTGCCTGCCTGATGGGCGCCCGGCGGATGGCCGAACTCTTCGACCGTTACGGCCGGGCAACGGTCGAGGCATGCTTTGACGCGATCATCGACAACACCACCGAGACGTTCCACCGCGAAGTGCTGGCCAAGATCCCGGAAGGGACGTACGTCTGGGAGGACTACGCCGAGCACGACGGTGTCGACCCACCCCGGCTGCATACCCAGCGGATCACGCTGACCAGGGAGCCGGACCGGCTGGTGCTTGACTTCAGCGGCACCAGCCCGCAGGCCAAGGGCCCGATCAACCACGCGGGCAACTACGCCGACGGGGTGTTCCTGAAGAAGTGGCTAGCGCCCATCCTGCGCAACCTGGTCGACTCTCCGGAGCGGAGCGCCGAACTCGACGTCAACGAGGGCGTCGTACCGCTGATCGAGATGCGGTTCCCACCGCCCGGAACGCTGCTCACGCCGGTTTTCCCTGCGCCGACCAATGCCCGCACCTTCGTGATCCTGCGCCTGCTTGGTGTGCTCGCCGGTGTGCTGGCCAAGGCGGTAGGCGGGCGGATGCCGGCCGACCAGGAGACCATCCGCTACACCGGGGTGTACGGGACGGACGTCGGGGGGCAGCCATACCTGATGCGCGAGGTGCTCGGCGGCGGATCCGGTGGACGCCCGTACGCCGACGGCGAGGACACCATCCACGTCGTCCCCGACTCACGGAATCTGCCGGCCGAGTTCAGCGAGTCGCGATTCCCGTTTGTCGTCGAGCGGCTGGAGCTGGCGGTCGACTCTGGCGGACCGGGCCGTTACCGGGGTGGGCTGGGCTACGAGAAACACATCCGGATGCTCCGCGACGCCAACTTCATGTCGATCGCCGACCGGTCGATCCTGTCCTGCTGGGGCGTGGCCGGCGGGCGGGCCGGGCGGCCGTTCTCGGTTACCGTCGACCCGGGCGGGCCGCGCGAGCGTGAGGTGGACGCGCTGGCGGACGCCGAACCGGTGGTCGCGGGTGAGGTGATCCGGATCCAGACGACCGGCGGCGGTGGCTGGGGGGACGCGCTGGACCGCCCCGTCGACGACGTGCTGCGGGATCTGCGCTGGGGCAAGGTGTCCGTCGCTGGTGCCCTGGCCGACTACGGGGTCGTCGTGACCGGCGATCCGGACGATCCGGTACTGGATGACGCAGCGACGGCGGCTCTGCGGGATGAGCTGCGGTCACAACGTACGGGCGGCGAGCCGTTCTTCGATCGCGGGCCAGGCTACGCCCGTCTTTCCGGCGGACTGTCGGCAGCCGACGTCGACTACCTCCCACCACGCTGATCATGCAAAAGCCGGGCGACACGCCCAAATGTCGGCTTCGCGACAGCCGCTCGAGATGGTCAAAACGGCGTGTCGCCCGGCTTTTGCGTGATCAACGCAGTTGGGGAGGGGCGTGATGGTTGACTGTGCACACCATGAGGGTCCTTATCGCGTTAGGCGGGAACGCCATGACCGCTCCGGACGGCCGCGCGCGCCCGGAGGATCAGATCGCCGCCGTCGAGAGAGCCGTCGAACCGGTGGCTGAATTGGTCGCCGAAGGCGAGGACGTCGTGCTCACTCACGGCAATGGGCCACAGGTGGGCAACCTCCTAGTCAAGAACGAGCTGGCGGCTGCCGTCGTCCCGCCAGTGACCCTTGACTGGTGCGGAGCCCAGACACAGGGCACGATCGGCTTCATGCTCGTCAACGCGCTCGAGCACGCGCTGGCAGTCAGGAGCATCGACCGGCGGGTGGCCGCCGTGGTGACACGCACCAGGGTGGACGCGCATGATCGCGCGTTCGACCACCCCACCAAGCCGATCGGGCGCTACCTGCCGGCAGCAGAAGCGCAGGCGATGATCGAGCACGGCCAGAACTGGGAGGATCGAGGTGTGCGCGGCTGGCGGCGTGTCGTGGCGAGTCCAGAGCCCTTGGAGATTTTGGACGCACCGGCCGTGTCGGCCCTGATCGCCGCGGGCTTCGTCGTGGTGGCCGCTGGCGGTGGGGGAGTTCCGGTCGTCCGCGAGGCGGACGGCACAATCAGCGGTGTCGAGGCAGTCATCGACAAAGATCTCGCGGCGGCGGTGCTCGGCCATACCGTCGGCGCCGACATCCTGGTCATCGCGACGGATGTCGACCACGTGATGCTCGGCTACGGCACAGACGACGCCAAAGCTGTCGAGCGGGCGGACGTCCGGACGATGCGCGGCTACGCCGCAGAGGGCCATTTCGCCGCCGGCAGCATGGGCCCCAAAGTCGAGGCCGCCTGCCGGTTCGTCGAGCAGGGCGGCCACCGGGCCGTCATCACGTCGCTTGACCGGATTGCCGCTGCCGTGCGCGGCGAGGCGGGAACCGAGATCATTCTTGGGTAACGGAGAGGTGGAACCAAGGTCATGCCCGAACCCATCGAGGTCCGCAAGCTTCCGCTCAAGCACGTCAGCGACGCGTCGGGGCTCGCCGAGCTGATCGATGACGGGGTGCTTGAGGCCGACCGGGTCATCGCGGTAGTCGGCAAGACGGAGGGTAACGGCGGAGTCAACGATTACACGCGGATCATCGCCGACCGGGCTTTCCGCGAGGTACTGACCGAAAAGGGTTCCCGCTCTCCCGACGAGATCAGGCAGGTGCCTATCGTCTGGTCCGGCGGCACCGACGGGGTCCTTAGCCCGCACGCGACGGTGTTCGCCACGACGAATCGAGCCGAGCCGACCGACGAGCCGCGGCTGACCGTTGGTATCGCGATGAGCGAGCCGATCCTGCCCGAGGAGATCGGCCGGCGTGGAATGATCGACAAGGTGGCGGCCGGCGTGCGTACGGCCATGGAACGCGCCGGCATCACTGACCCGGCTGACGTCCATTACGTGCAGACCAAGACGCCCTTGCTGACTATCGATACCATCCGGGACGCCAAGTCTCGCGGCCAAACGGTGTGGACTGAGCACACGCTCGAGTCGATGGACCTGTCCAACGGCTGCACCGGCCTGGGCATCGCGGTCGCGCTGGGCGAGATCGATATGCCGTCGGATGAGGACGTGATGCGCAACCGCGGTCTGTACTCGTCCGTGGCGTCGTGCTCGTCTGGTGTCGAGCTGGACCGGGCGCAGGTCGTCGTGGTCGGCAACGCTCGAAGAATCGGGGGGCGGTACCGAATCGGGCATTCGGTAATGCGGGACGCGCTGGACGCGGACGGCATCTGGGCCGCAATTCGGAACGCCGGTCTGGACCTTCCCGACCGTCCCCATCCGGACGATCTCGGCGGCCGGCTGGTCAACGTATTCCTCAAGTGTGAGGCAAGCCTGGACGGCATGGTGCGTGGCCGCCGCAACGCCATGCTGGATGATTCCGACGTGCACTGGCACCGCCAGATCAAGGCTTGCGTGGGTGGTGTAGCCGCTTCGGTGACCGGCGACCCGGCCGTGTTCGTGTCGGTTTCCGCCGCCCATCAAGGCCCGGACGGCGGCGGTCCAGTGGCCGCCATCGTGGACCTGGGCTGACCGCCAACTTGAGACGATCCACAGCATCGGACGCTGTGGATCGTCTCAAGAAGCGCTGGTCTGTCAGGCGGCGATGTGGCGCTCGCGCCGCCCCTTGGACCTGTCCTCGCCGTCGAGCCACTCCGGCGGCAGATCGACATCGTCGACGAAGTAGTCCCGCAATCGTGTCAGAGTGCGGGTCAGCAGTCGCGAGACGTGCATCTGTGAGATGTTCAGCTCCTCAGCGATCTCACGCTGGGTCCGCTCGCCGAAGAACCGCAAGGTGAGCATGCGCCGCTCGCGCGCCGGCAGCCGGGCGATCACCTTGCGCAGCGACTCGCGGGCCTCGACATCGTCGAGCGCAGTCTCCTCGGAACCGAGCCGCTCGCCGATGGTCGGACCGCCGGGTTCCTCCTTCATCGCCGGAGCGTCCAGGGACGTGGCGGAGTAGGCGGAGGCAGCGTCGAGTGCTTCGAGGACCTCTTCCTGGGTGACCTCGAGCAGGTGGGCGATCTCGGCGACTGTGGGCGAGCGCCCGAGGCCGCGGGACAACTCGTCAACGGCGGCCTGCACTCGCAAGGTCAGCTCTTGCAGGCCTCGTGGTACCCGGACGGCCCAGCAGGCGTCCCGGAAATGACGGCGTAGCTCGCCGAGGATGGTCGGGACGGCGTACCGGGGGAAGTCTGTTCCGACTTCCGGATCGAACCGCTGGGCCGCCTTGACTAGGCCGAGCATGGCGACCTGCACCAGGTCTTCGAGGGGTTCGCCCCGGCCGGCATACCGGCTCGCGATTCGCCGGGCGAGCGGGATGTGCCGCTCAACGAGATCGTTGTAGTTCGGCAGTGTCGTCGATTCAGCAGTCTGCGTTGTCACGATGAATCCTCAGGGTCGAGTACCCCTACTCATTTTCCCTTGCCGGCTCCGATGCAAACTTATGATCACGCTTATAGAGGTCAGAGCGGCGTAAACCCTCCTCATTAGTTATCCACGGTCCCGCCTTGCGCACCGTACCGCGAGCCTGCCATGGATCGTTCGTGCAGCTCGATGCGGGGGTTTGGTCCGAGGACGTGGTTGAGCACGGCGAGGCAGCATGCCGGCTTGTAAGTTCGCCAATTCTTCAGGAAATCAGAATCGACGAGACGATCGACAACCCGACATCGTGCGCAAACCGGGCGGCAGCCGCCACGATACCGTTGTGGCACCACTGGTTCGTGAGCAGGTTCTGACCTGCCGTACCTGGGTGGGCGCATCGCAGGTTCCAACAGACGACAGAGGAAGTCTGGTGGCCCAATGCCCTGGAAGTCGCGGACGTTGTCCAGCGCTACTGCACCTGGGTTAGCGCCTGGACGGTTGTGCTTAGCGGGCACGTGAGCAACTGGCCCGCAGCAGTTGGTCAGGAGCGCTTGGGTTCGTCAGGTCCCTGGGACCATCCCACTACCTGCAGCACCGGCCGTAGATGTGGTGCAAGATCCTTGAGCACGAGCCGTCGGTTCTGCCGGGCCAGCTGCCGAGATGCCTCCGCCAGCACGCGCATGCCGCTCACCTCGATAAAGGCCACCTGGCTGAGGTCCAGGTGGACGTCCCCACGGTGCGTATCGACCGCTTGCGTCACGGCCGCGGTGAACTCTTCAAGGCTTCGAAAGTCGACGTCTCCGGCGATGGCCAGGCCTGGGGGATCGGTGATGCTGGTGATGCGGAGGGTCTTGGCGCTCGATGCCTCTCGACCCTCTGTGCTCAATGCCGTACGCCCTTACGCGACAGGTCAGTCATTGAGGTTCCCTCCAGATTGAGGGTGCTCCGGCACCCTTACGGCTAGAACGACGAGGTCATCGCGGAGTGCTTGGTCGTTTCCTGCTATGACCTTCCGGAGCATGTCGACCGCGTCTTGTGCAGAGCGTAACGGCTGGCCCTGCAGCGCCCGGCTGACCCCCTCTACGCCGAGCCACCCTTCTCCGGTCGGCAGGTCGGTCATCCCGTCGCTATAGAACAGTATCGTCTCCCCCGGCTCGAGCGTGATGGTCGTCGTCGAGAATTTCTGGTCCTCGAAGCTGCCGATGATCGTTCCCGAAGCGGTTACAGTTTCCACCGAGCCGTGGCGGATGGCAAGCGGCGGCGGGTGGCCGGCCAGTCCGATGGTGGCGTCCCACGATGCGCTGCCGCGGCGCGGGGCGAAATCGCCGTACGCGATCGTGCAGTACATGCCCTCCCCGCCGGCGGGATCACGGCGTACCGCTTCGTTCACCGCCGCGAGTACCTCCGCAGGCCCTGGTTCGACCACCGCAGCGGTACGCACGCTATATCGCGCCAGCGAGGTGAACGCTGCCGCCTCCACTCCCTTGCCGACCACGTCGCCGACGAAGATCCCCCACCGCTTGTCGTCGATCGGGAACACGTCGAAGAAGTCGCCGCCGACGTCGTCGGATGAGAACGGCTCGTAATAGAAGGCGAGGTCTAACCCCTGGATGTCGGGCAAGCGGGACGGTGTAAGCGTGTCCTGAAGAGTGTCTGCGATGTAGCTGATCCGTTGCGCCTCGGCGAGCAGCCGGTTGCGGGCCTCCTGCTCGACCTCGATCACGGTTACGGCCGCCCGGCGCAGCTCCAGCTGGTCGGTTACCAGACCGGCCAGCTCGTGCAGCATCGCCAGCTGGCTCGCGGCGGCGTAGCGGGGCTCAGTGTCCATCACGCTGACCGCACCGATCCGGTGCCCGTCCGACGTGCGGACTGGAGCAGCGGCATAGAACCGGATTCTCGGGCCGTCGGTGACCATGGGGTGATTTGCAGCCTGCGGGTCGGCGCGGGCATCGATCAGCACGTAGGTGCCCGATCGCTGCGCCGCCGTGACGCACAATCCCGGCAGGGCCGAGGCAGATGTGAGCTGCAGGCCGAACCGGCCTTTGAACCAGACTTGTTCGTCGCCGACGAAGCTCACCGCAGCAAGCGGGGTGTCGAAGATGCGCGCGGCAAGCCGGGAGACACGATCCAACGCCGTGTCAGGCCCACTGTGGAGGGCGAGGGCGCGTCGGACGGCGTCGAGGCGGTCGGCCTCGCGAATCCGGTCAGTGGTCACGGGCCTCCTCCCCTTCCCTCACGCCGTGCGAACCCGATCCTAGCCCCGCATGCGCCGAAAGGACCGGGTGAGCGCGGAGTCGATCACGATGCGGCCCTACGCCTGAGATAAGATCTGGCCGCCCGAGGTGAGCACGTCGATCTGGCGCCGGTGACGTCAAACGGTATGACGCGTTTTCGACCGGTCGATGCGGGCGATATCACTGCGGCAGGGCAGGGGCGCGGGCACCGGCCGGCATGATTTCGTCGGTCGACATGTTGTCGCTCGACTTGAGCACCGTCGTCGCCGTGAGGGGGTCCGACACCGGGTCCAAATCCGGCAGGGAGCCGACGCTCGGCCCCCGGTGGCTCAAGCATTGCGGTGTTAACGCTGGTCGTCTCGGGGAGTGCTGCACGTACCCGTGATCGCCTGCTCCACACCACGACCCGGACGTTTCGGCAGGTATGCAACGGGCATCCGCAGGCGTGGATGAGCTGGACGTTATCGACGCCTATTGGCGGGCCGCGGACTGCCTATCGGCTGGACCGATCTACCTGCTGGGCAACCCGCTGCTGCGCGAGCCGCTGGCTGCATACCACATCAAGCCGCGGTTGCTTAGTCACTGGGGGACGTGCCCGGGGCTGAACCTCATCTACGCGCACCTGAATCGGCTCATCCGTTCTCACGACCAGTTCACGGTCTTCATCGGCGGGCTGGGCCACAGTGGATCCGCGATGGTCGCCAACGCCTATCTGAAAGGAACGTTCAGCGAGGTCTATCCGCAGGTTGAACAAAGCGAGGACGGATTGCGGGAGTTGATGCACCGCTTCTCGTTTCCCGGCGGGATCGCGAACCATGTCGGTCCCGAAGTGCCCGGGTCGATCCACGAAGGCGGCGAGTCAGGTTATGCGCTCGCTTACGCCTATGGCGCCGCACTCGACAATCCCGATCTGCTGGTCTGCTGTGTGATCGGGGACGGAGAGGTGCCGGGAGACCAGGACATGGCCGTGGACGGCCGCGTCATGGAGATCCTTTCCGAGCATCTGTGCCAAGGCTGGCTGGAGGGTTACCTACTGACGGGACGGCACGGGGTGTTCAATAGTTATGAGGCTTTCGTGCACATCATCGACTCGATGCTCAATCAGCGTGCCAAGTGGCTCAAGCTCTCCCGGGAGCTGCCGTGGCGCGAGCCGATTGCGTCCCTGAATTACCTGCTGTCTTCGCATCTGTGGCGGCTGCGTAGTCGGCACCGGGTCAACGGCGTCGTCGCCGCGAAGAACGACGTTCCCGTTTGGCTGTCACCTGACGAGGCGATCGACCATCTCGGCATCGGTGCCTGGGAATGGGCCGGCACCGAACTCGCAGTGGAGCACACCCGCGAGTACGGCGATGACGTGCCAGAGATCCGCGACTGGACGTGGGCGGCGGCCCGATGACGTACCGAGCAACGTCCGGACTGAGCCGCAAGCGGCTCACCCAACTCGACCTGAACCGGCTCGACGCGATCATCTTTGACATCGACGGTGTCCTGACCGACACGGCCACTGTGCACGCCGCCGCCTGGGAGAAGGTATTCGACGAGTTCCTCCGCGATCGGTTCGGAGATGACGTCGAGCCGTTCGACGCCGGCGCAGAGTACCGGCGGTACGTCGACGGCAAACCCAGGCTTGAAGGCGCCCAGAGCTTCCTCGAGGCGCGTGGCCTGCTGCAGGTGGTCCACCGGGACGAGATAGAGGAGCTGGCAGCCCGCAAGGAAGCCGCCTTCACCGAGGAGATCGAGCGCAACGGCGTCCAGCCGTACCCCACCACGGCGGCGGTCGTAAGCTCGCTGCGCGACAAGGGAGCCCGGACCGCTGCCGTCTCCGCCAGCCAGCAGGGCCGGCTCGTGCTGGACACCGCCGGCCTGCTGGATCTGTTCGACGTGGTCGTTGACGGGGTGGTGGCCAAGCGGCTGCTCCTACCAGGCACGCCGGATCCAGCCCTGTTTCACGAGGCTGCGTATCGTCTGGGTGTTCCTGCGCGGCGCGCGGCGATCGTCGAGGATGCCTTGTCGGGGATCGAGGCCGGCCGGCGCGGCATCTTCGGATTCGTCGTCGGCGTAGAACGCTCCGGAGAGCAGGCGCGTCGGGACGAGATGCGGCGCCGGGGTGCTGACATGGTGATAGGGGACCTTGCGGAGCTCGAGGTAACTCAGAGGTGAGCGTCGATGGGCGAATGGCACTTCGTCGTGGACGGCTTCGACCCTGACGTCGAGGGGTGGCGCGAGGCGCTGTTCACCCTGGCCAACGGGTACCAGGCCGTGAGGGGTGCCGCGCCCGAGTCCAAGGCGGACGGCGTTCATTACCCGGGAACATACCTGGCCGGGTGCTACAACCGGCTGGAGTCCCTTGTGGATGGGCACACCGTGCAGAACGAGGACCTGGTCAACGTGCCGAACTGGCTGCCGCTTCGGTTTCGGATCGAGGACGGCGACTGGTTCGAGCCCGCGACCGCGGACCTGCTCGATTACCGCCAGGAATTGGACATGCAAGGCGGTGTGCTGACCCGGCGGATCAAATTCCGTGACGCCGGCCGGATTCTCGCCGTCACCCAGCGCCGCCTGGTATCCATGGCGGACCCGCATGTGGCCAGCTTGCAGACGACGTTCGAGGCCGAGGGTTGGAACGGGCGGCTGACCGTGCAGGCCGCGCTCGACGGTCTGGTGGCCAACACCGGTGTTTCTAGGTACGGCAGCCTGGAGAACCGCCACCTCGTGCCGCTCGTGGAGGGGCACGACGGCGACGTGTTATGGCTCCAGGTCGAGACGCTCACGTCGAAGATCCGGATCGCGGAGGCGGCGGCGATCACGGTGGACGCTGGTCGTGCGGAGGTGCCGCGCACACTCGATCAACGAGGCGGGTGGGTCGCCGCCGAACTCGACATCGAGCTAACGGCCGGACAGCCGCGCACCGTGGACAAGACCGTCGCGATCTTCACCTCCCGCGACGTCGCCATCGAGGAGAGCCTGCTGGCCGCGCGGGCTCACGTGCGCCGAGCGGGCACCTTCGACCAGCTTGAGACGCGCCACCGCCGGGCCTGGCGGCGACTGTGGGAAGCCTGCCAGATCACGGTGGGCGGCGAATCGCAGCCCACCCTCAACCTGCACCTGTTCCACATCCTGCAGACCGTCTCGGAGCACACCGTCGAACTCGACGTAGCCATCCCCGCGCGTGGCCTGCACGGGGAGGCTTACCGGGGGCACATCTTCTGGGACGAGTTGTTCGTGTTGCCCCTGATCTACTTGCGGTTGCCCGAGGTGGCTCGCAGCCTCCTGCTCTATCGCTGGCGCCGGCTGCCCGCGGCCCGGTCGGCGGCCAGCGAGGGCGGCTACCGCGGGGCAATGTACCCGTGGCAGAGCGGCAGCGATGGCCGCGAAGAGACACAGCAGTGGCACCTCAACCCACAGTCCGGCCGCTGGCTTCCGGACAACTCAGAACGCCAGCGGCACGTGGGCAGCGCGGTCGCGTACAACGTCTGGAAGTACTACGAGGCCACCGGTGACCTGGAGTTCCTCAACAAGTACGGCGCCGAGATGCTGCTGGAGATCGCCCGGTTCTGGGCCAGCATCGCCGAATACGACGAAGCGGCCGACCGGTACGACATCCGGGGGGTCATGGGGCCGGACGAGTACCACGACGCGTACCCGAACCGCGACGAGCCTGGCATCGACAACAACGCCTACACGAATGTCATGGCTGCGTGGGTCATCCGCCGTGCGCTGGATGCTCTGGAACTGCTGCCTGAGAGCCGCCGGAGCGCGCTATGCGATTTCGTCGAGTTCAACGACGGCGAGTTCGACCGGATGCGGTCGGTGTGCGACCGGTTGCGCGTTGTCTTCACCCCGGACGGTGTGATCGATCAGTTCGAGGGTTACCACGAGCTTTCCGAGCTGGACTGGAATAAGTACCGCGAAACCTACGGTGACATCCACCGGATGGACCGGATCCTGGAATCCGAGGGTGACTCGACGAACCGTTACCAGGTATCGAAGCAAGCCGATGTGCTCATGTTGTGGTTCCTGTTCGGTGAACGGGAACTGCAGAGCATGCTGGCGAGCCTGGGTTATGAGGTCGACTCCGAGACGCTGGCCCGCACCGTGCGCTACTACCTCGACCGCACCTCTCACGGCTCCACGTTGAGCGCTGTCGTACACGCCTGGGTCCTGGCCGGCGCCGATCCGCAGACGGCTTGGCAATTCTTCCAACGGGCGCTGGCCAGCGACATCCAGGACATCCAGGGCGGGACGACGGCCGAAGGCATCCATCTCGGCGCCATGGCCGGCACGGTGGATCTGGTCCAGCGCTGCTATACGGGCCTCGCGATCCGGGACGGCGTCTTGCACCTGAACCCCGCCCTCCCGCCGGAGCTGCCGGAGTTGGGAATGGGGATGCAGTTCCGTGGCCACGAAGGCATAACGGTGGGCTGCACGCACGACCGGGTGCAGGTGTCGCTCCCTCACTCGGACCTGCCGCCAATCGAAGTAGCGGTGGGCGATCGCCGGCGCACGCTCCACGGCGGCGAGACGTGGGACGTAGCCATCGAGACGAGCGTGCCAGAACAGGTTGCCAGCGCCGTGCGATCCAAGGTGGGGTAGGCGGCTGCGGAGGGACTCGATGGTGGCTCGGCTGATCCGCTGCACTCTCCTGGGTGTCGGCGCGATGCGCTCGCCGCTCTACCGCCCGTCCGGGCTCCTGGTGGCGTACGGCCGACGGCGGCTGTACCTGGACGGTGGCCCGGGCGCCGAGCCGCCGGCCGAGACCAAGGCCTGGTTGCTCACCGACGATCAGGCCGAATTGAGCGGGCCCATCCGCCGGATGGCGGCCGGCGCGGGTATCGAACGGCCGGCCGTGAGGCGGCTCGACGTCGACGGGTTGTGGGTGCAGCCCAAGCCGGTGGAGCACACCAACCATCCGGCCTATGGCTACCTGCTCGAAGCAGGGGAGCGGCGGGTCGTGTGGGCGCCCGAGTTCTGGACGTTCCCGAACTGGGCCGACGACGCCGACCTGATGTTCGCGGACGCGGCCGGTTGGAACCGCCCGATCCGTTTTCGTGGTGGAATCGGCGGCCATGCTTGCGTGCTGGACATCTCAGCCACCGCGCGCAAGCGAGGCGTGCGGCGACTGGTCTTCGCGCACATAGGCCGACCCAGTATTAGGGCCCGTGACGCCGGCGAGCGTCCACCTTTTGGCGAATGGGGTGTCGAAGGCCGCACATACGTGGTGCGATCTTGAGGACAATCCACACCGTCGTACGCTGTGGATTGTCTCCAGATCGGATTAAACGGTCGCGAGCCGAGCACGCCGCGAGAGTCAGCCAGCCTGCCCGGCCGCGTCCGAGGCCCCGGCCGCCTGGAGCGCTCCGGCCAGCGCCTCGTGATGATCGAGGTGTCGGTCCAGTTGGGTGAGTTCGAGGAGGCGTTGAACGGTGCCGGACGCGCCGGCCAGGTGCAGGCCGGTGCCGGCGGCGGCAGCGCGCCGGTGACCGACGATGAACGCGGTCAGACCGGTCGAATCGATGAACGTTACTTCGGACAGGTCGACCACCACGTGCCCCTGCTCGACGAGCAGGCTGAGCTGGTCCTGCAACCGGGCCGCGTTCGACAGGTCGATCTCGCCGGTGAGCCGAACGACAGCCGGTCCGTGCGCATTCTGCACGCGAATCTGCAGCTTGGCCGGTTCGGCATCCTCGACGGGGTCAATCTCGGGCAGCTCGGTCATAGATCACTCCAGGTGGTTCGCATCGCATTTGTAACACGGGTAGAACAGTCTGTCTAGGTAACCTGAAGGCCTGGCATAGTCACCGACTCGGGGTACGTGATCATGGCCGAAATCGGCCTTGAGCCTCGTGAGCGCATCCTCAACTCCGCCTACGAACTGTTCGCTACGCGTGGCGTCCGCGACGTCGGCATCGATGAGGTGACCCGCCCTCAAGGGTCGCAATGGCGACCTTGTACAAGTACGTCGGTTCCAAGGACGACCTGGTGTTGGCCTTCCTCGAGATTCGCGAGCAGCGGTGGACGGGAGGGCGATTCGGGAGCAGGCGCTTGGCGAAGCCGATGGCGCAAGCCCTCATTGAGCGGCACCGACTCTGACCTGCGCTGACCTCATGGGAGGTTCGAACGCGGTGGGCGCACCGCGTTTTTCCCGGATCGCCGCGGGTACCGCCGTCAGGAACACACAAAGTTGTGATTGAGAGGAGCCTGCGATGGCTACGACCGAAAAGTCCGTCGATGTGAACGTCCCTGTTCGCACTGCATACAACCAGTGGACGCAGTTCGAGGAGTTCCCCAGGTTCATGAACGACGTGGAGTCGGTCAAGCAGCTGGACGACACTCACCTGCATTGGCGGGTCAAGATCGCCGGTGTGGAGCGAGAGTTCGACGCCGAGATCACCGAGCAGCAGCCTGACGAACGCATCGCCTGGCGCACGACCAGCGGGGTCGGCCACGCTGGCGTGGTCACGTTTCACAAGCTGGAAGACGCCAAGACCAGGGTTATGTTCCAGCTCGAGATGTCGCCGGAGAACTTCACGGAGAAGGTCGCCGACAAGGCCGGCATCGTTTCTATGGCGGCTGAACGCGACATGAAGAACTTCAAGGAGTACATCGAGTCGCGGGGCACCGAGACCGGCGCCTGGCGCGGGGAGCTTCCGGACCAGGGCGGCCCCAGCATGCGCTAGGTAAACCCAGTCGGCCCACCCGATCGCCTCCGTAAGGCCCACCCCGGCGGTCGGGTGGGCTACCCATGTCAAAAACCAAAAGCGTTACTTCAAGCTCGAACGATAGAAGCGCTTGTTGTAGAGCGTGTATAGAGCCGACGCAGGGGTAAGCCGGGCCTCATGCGCGTCCTAGGTATCAATGCGATCTTCCACGATCCGTCCGCTGCCCTGGTCATTGACGGACACACCATTGCGGCTGCCGAGGAGGAGCGCTTCAGCCGGCGCAAGCATGGCAAACGCCCCGTCCCATTCGCCGCCTGGGAGCTGCCCGAACTGGCCATGCGCTGGTGCTTAGAGAAGGCGGGCATGACCGTGGCCGACATCGACGCGGTCGGTTACTCCTTCGATCCGGCGCTCAGCAAACCGGCCGACGAGCTCGGTATCGCCGATGCCTGGGATCACCTGCGCGTCATGTATGCCGAGCGGGCGCCGTACTTCCTTGCAGCATCCCTCCCGAGCCTCGATCCGGAGAAGGTCCATTTCGTCCCGCACCACGTGGCACACGCCGCCTCGGCGGCGCTGGCCAGCCCGCACCGGAACAGCAGCGTGCTCGTTCTCGACGGTCGTGGTGAGCGGGCATCCCACCTGGCTGGGCGGTACACCGGCCGCCGGCTCGAACTGCTGGCCGGCCAGGAGCTACCACACTCTCTGGGGCTGCTATACGAGTCGCTCACCGAGTACCTCGGGTTCATGCGGTCCAGTGACGAGTACAAGGTGATGGCCCTGGCCTCGTACGGTGCCCCCCGGTACCTCGCGGAGCTTCGCGAGCTTGTCTACGCCACTGGCGACGGTGGCTTCGTCGCCGAGATCCCGGATTGGGACAGGTGGGCACCGCGGCGGACCGGCGAAGACTGGACCAGCGACCATGCCGACTTGGCGGCGTCCGTCCAGGAACGGCTGGAGGAGGTGCTGGTAGACCTAGCCCGCTGGTTGCACGCCCAGACCGGCGACCGGGTGCTGACCATGGCAGGGGGTACGGCGCTCAACTGCGTGGCGAACTCGCGGATCTGGCGCGAGACTCCGTTCGAGGAGGTATGGGTCCAGCCGGCGGCTGGTGACGCGGGGACCTCGCTTGGTGCCGCACTCCAGATCGGGGCGGACGTTGGGGTACCGCCGAACCCGATGACGTCCGCTGCGCTTGGCCGGTCATGGACCGACGACGAGCTGGCCGGCTGGCTGCGCCGAGCGGCGGTGCCGTTCACCACACCGCCCGACCTAGTGCAGCAGGTCGCCGAGGTCCTCGCCGGTAACGGCGTGGTGGCGTGGTTCGATGGGCGGAGTGAGTACGGCCCGCGAGCGCTCGGCCAACGGTCCTTACTCGCCAACCCGGCGGACCAGCACAACCAGGAGCGGCTCAACGCGGTCAAAGGGCGCGAGCAGTTCCGGCCACTCGCGCCGATGGTGCTCACCGACCGAGCCGCCGAGATCTTCTCCGGTGGTCCTCTGCCAAGCCCACACATGCTGTTCGTGCACGACGTGCACCCCGACTGGACGGACCGCCTCCCCGCGGTCGTACACGTCGACGGCACGGCTCGGATCCAAACCGTCGATGATCGGACGCTTCCGCGGGTGGCCGCCTTGCTTCGCGCGTTCGAAGCCCGTACCGGCCTGCCGGTGCTGCTCAACACGAGCCTGAACACCGCCGGCCGACCCATCGTGGATGATCCGCGCGACGCGCTGGAGCTGTTCGGTTCCACACCGGTCGACGCGCTGGTGTTAGGGCCGCACTTGGTGCGCCGGCAACACATGTACGCGACGGATGTGCCTCGATGAGCGAACCCAACGAAAACGATCGCGTTGCGGGTGCCGTTCACGCATCCGCGGCGCCCCCGGTGAGCTACGCGATCGTAGTACCAACCGTCGGCCGGGCGACCCTCTACCGGCTGCTCGCCTCCCTGGCTGTGCAGGATCCGTCGAGCGGCCCGGGGCAGATTGTCGTAGTTGATGACCGGCCCGGCGCGCCGCCGGAGCTGGAGCTCCGGGTCGGCCACCTCGAACCGGAGCTGGTCCGGTCGGGAGGTAACGGCCCCGCTGCCGCTCGCAACGTCGGCTGGCGGAAGGCGGGTGCGGAGTGGGTGGTCTTCCTAGACGACGACGTCGAGTTACCTGCGGACTGGGCCGAGCGACTCGTCAGCGACCTGGCCGGATTGCCGGCGGACGTGGCGGGTGTCCAGGCTCAGATCCAGGTGCCGCTGCCCACACACCGCCGGCCGACTGACGCCGAGCGGAACACAGCCGGTTTGGCCACGGCCGCGTGGATCACTGCCGACATGGCCTACCGGCGTGAGGCGCTCGAGCGCATTGGCGGGTTCGACGAGCGGTTCCGGCGCGCCTACCGCGAGGACGCTGATCTGGCGGTCCGATTGCTGAGTTGTGGCTGGCGCCTGAACCGCGGGCGTCGCGAGACCCTTCACCCGGTACGCCAGGATGGCGATTGGGCAAGCGTGCGGGCACAGGCGGGCAACGCCGACGACGCGTTGATGCGCCGCCGTCACGGGCCGGGCTGGCGCGAGGCCGCTGCTGCGCCCCGTGGGCGGCTCGGCTGGCATGTGGTGACGACGGCGTGCGGTATGACGGCCCTGGCGGCACAGGCGGCCGGGGCACGTCGCGCCGCGGCCCTGGCAGCGGCCGGCTGGCTGGTGCTGACCGCACAGTTCGCCTGGTTGCGGATCCAGCCCGGTCCGGCAACTCCCGGCGAGATCCGGCGAATGGTGTTCACCAGTATCGCCATCCCACCGGTGGCGACTGCCCACCGGCTGCTCGGCGCGTGGCGGTACCGGAATGTCGAACCTCACGTCCAGGAGTGGACATGACCCGGGTGCTGGCCGTTCGACTCGACAGCGCGGGCGATGTGCTGCTCACCGGCCCCGCGATCCGGGCGCTCGCGCACCATTACGACCGGGTCGACCTGCTCGCCTCCCCCGCCGGCCGAGCGGCGGGCGAGCTGCTACCTGACGTCGACGACGTGATCATCTTCGATCCGCCGTGGTCGGGTTACGAGCCTCCACCAGTGAACCCCTTGGCCATCGGATCGATCGTTCGCCGGCTTGGCCGGCGCCGCTACGACCGTGCGGTCATCTTCACGTCGTTCCACCAGAGTCCCCTTCCGATGGCGCTGCTGGCGCGGTTGGCCGGCATCGGTTGGATCGGCGCGACGTCCGAGGACTACCCCGGTTCCCTTCTGGACCACCGCCACCGACGAAACGGCGGGCACGAGGTCGAGGCGGCGCTGGACCTGGCCCGTGCGGCCGGCGGCGGGCTACCTGCTGGCGACACCGGCGGACTGCGTGTGCGTCACCCGCTTCCGGACATCGCTGGTCTGGTCCCAGACTGCGCATACGTAGTGCTGCACCCGAGCGCTTCGGTGCCCGCCCGCGGCTTGCTGCCCGGCCACGCGCGGGCCATCGCCAGGCATTTGCTCGCCGCCGGCTGGGCCGTGGTCGTCACGGGCACCGGGGACGAGGCCGATCTTGCAGCGCGTGCGGCGCCAGCCGGCGCGGTGAACCTCGCCGGCCGGACCGGCCTGGCCCAGCTCGCCGCCGTCATCGAACGTGGGGCCTGCGTCGTCGCCGGCAATACCGGGCCTGCGCACCTTGCTGCCGCCGTGGATACGCCGGTCGTCTCGCTGTTCGCGCCGGTCGTGCCCGCCGAGCGGTGGGCTCCCTACCAGGTGCCTGCTGTAATCCTCGGCGACCAGTCCGCGCCATGCCGCGACACCCGGGCCCGGGAATGCCCGATCCCCGGCCACCCGTGCATCAGCGACGTGCCGCCCGATGCGGTGGTCGCGGCCGTCCAGCGGCTCGTCACGCCGAACCGTCACCAGGCTATGGCAGGTGCTTCGTGAAAGTCCTGATCTGGCACGTGCACGGTTCTTGGACGACGTCGCTCGTCCAGGGCAACCATGAATTCCTCCTTCCGGTGGTTTCTGACAGAGGGCCGGACGGCCGGGGCCGCGCGCAGACGTGGGACTGGCCGCCGAACGCCGTCGAGGTCCCCGTCGCCGAGCTCGGCGGCGCGGAGTTTGACGTCGCCGTCCTGCAGCGGCCGCGAGAGGTCGAACTCATGGCGGCGTGGACGGGCCGCCGTGCGGGCACGGACGTCCCGGCTGTGTACGTGGAGCACAACGCACCGCACGGGCCGGCCGCCTCGACCCAGCACCCGCTGGCCGGCCAGGAGCTGATCCCGATCGTCCACGTCACTCACTTCAACCGGCTGATGTGGGACAACGGCGTCGCTGCCGCGGAGGTCATCGAGCACGGCGTGATCGACCCGGGCTACCGCTATACCGGCGAGCGGCTCGTGGTGGCGGCCGTCGTAAACGAGCCGGTCCGCCGGTGGCGGGTCGCTGGGACGGACACCCTTGTCGACCTGTCGAACCAGGTCCCCGTCGAGGTGTTCGGCATGGGGATGGCCCCGCTTGTCGAGCGGGCACCCCGGCTTGCCGGAGTGCACGAGAACCTCCGCCAGGACGCCCTGCATGAGGCGCTGGGCCGTTGCCGCGCCTACTTCCATCCGTACCGCTGGACGAGTCTCGGTCTCGCGCTCATCGAGGCCATGATGATCGGCCTGCCGGTGCTGGCCTGGGCGGCAACGGCCGCTCCGGACGCCGTGCCGGAGGGGGCCGGCGTGCTGTCGACCGATCCGGCGGAACTGGCCGCCGGTGCCCGGCGATGGCTTCACGACCCCGAAGAGGCGAGGCAGGTGGGCCTCTCCGCTCGAGAGCACGCCCTGACGCGCTTCAGTCTCGACCGGTTCCTGGGTGACTGGGACCGCTTACTCAAGGAGGTGGTTCGATGAGGATCGCGATGATCTCAGAGCACGCCAGCCCTCTGGCGGCACTTGGTAGTGCCGACGCGGGCGGGCAGAACGTCTACGTCGGCGCGCTGGCTGGCGCTCTCGCGGCGCGTGGCCACCAGGTGGACGTCTACACCCGGCGCGATGCTGCTGACCTGCCACCGACTGCCGAGCTGTGCCCTGGTGTGACCGTCGTCCACGTGCCGGCCGGGCCGGCTGAACAAATACCGAAGGACGAACTGCCGCCGTACATGCCGACCTTCGGCCGGTGGCTGCACCGCACCTGGTCCGGGGATCGTCGGCCGGATGTCGCGCACGCCCATTTCTGGATGTCAGGGATGGCCACCGTACCCGCGGCGAAGGACCTGGGTATCCCGATGGTGCAGACCTTCCACGCGCTCGGCTCGGTCAAGCGCCGGTATCAAGGGGCGGCCGACACCAGCCCGCCGCAGCGAATCAGGATCGAGTCCGCGATCGGCCGTTGGGCGGACCTGGTCATCGCGACATGTCGCGACGAGGTCGGCGAGCTGACTCGGCTCGGTGTAGCGGAGAGCCGGATCCGGATTGTGCCGTGCGGCGTCGATACCGGGCGGTTCACACCAGACGGCGATGTTTGGCTGGCGAACGGTCGCCGCCGCCTGCTCTCCTTGGGCCGGCTGGTCGAGCGTAAGGGTGTCGACACCGTCATCCGCGCCATGCCGGAGCTTCCCGACGCCGACCTGTTGATCGGCGGAGGCCCTCCGGCCGAGCGATTGGGTGAAGACCCCGAGGCCCGCCGGCTGTCAACGCTCGCCGACGAGCTTGGCGTCGCGGCGCGGGTGACCCTGCTAGGCAGCGTCCACCATGACGACGTTCCGGCGCTGATCCGCTCGGCTGACGCCGTCGTCACCACGCCGTGGTACGAGCCGTTCGGAATCGTCCCGGTCGAGGCCATGAGCTGCGCTCGGCCGGTGATCGGCAGCGCAGTCGGCGGACTGCTCGACTCGGTCGCCGACGGAGAGACCGGCGTGCTCGTCCCTCCCAAAGACGCTGCTGCAGTCGCCGGCGCGGCCAAGCGGTTGCTCGCCGACGAGACCTTGCGCCGCCGCCTCGGCCGAGCAGGGAGGCGGCGCGCCGAGCATCGCTTCGACTGGGCGCGCGTCGCCGAGCAGGTCGAGCAGGTCTACACGGAGGTGGCCACCAGCCGGGTGCACCGATTGGAGGCCGTGTGATGAACCCGCAATCTTGGCTTCCCGCCCATGTCGACGAACTGTGCAGGGCACTGACCGTGTTCCGGCAAAGCGCGGAACTTATCGAAGCGCTCGGCCGCCGGCTCGCGTGGGTGCTCGACAGCGGTGGCCGGCTGCTAGCCGTGGGCAACGGCGGCAGCGCTGCTGAGGCGCAACACTTGACCGCCGAACTGGTGGGTCGGTTCGACGGCGAGCACCGGCCGATGTCGGCGCTCTGCCTGTCCGCCGAGACGTCGAGCCTCACTGCGATCCTGAACGACTACGGACCTGATGAGGTGTTCGCCCGCCAGGTCGAGGCTCACGGCCGCCCTGGCGACATCCTTGTCGCTCTCTCGACCAGTGGGCGGAGCCGCAACGTGCTCCGGGCAGTTGAACGGGCCCGTGATGCCGGGCTCGATGTGTGGGCCTTCACCGGTGCGGTGCCCAACCCGCTCGCCGGACTGGCCGACTTCACCGTCCCGGTGATGGCGCGGTCCACCGCTGTGGTCCAGGAGGTCCATCTGGTGGCCGTCCACGCCCTGTGCGCTGCCGTCGACGCGCATCTGCCGGCGAACTCCCTGAACCTTGAGGAGGTTTCGGCGTGACCAAGCCATCCGTCGTGGTCATCGGGGACGTCGTCCTCGATCGGGACATCACCGGCCGGGCAGAACGGCTGAGCCCGGAGGCTCCAGTCCCTGTCGTCGACGTCGACGGCGTCCGCGAGCGGCCCGGCGCGGCCGGCTTGGCGGCGCAGCTCTGCGCGTCCGGTGCGGTCGACGTGACCCTGGCCGCGCCGGTGGCGTCCGACGCCGCGGGTCAGCGGCTGGCAGCCATGCTGAGCAGCGACTTGAACCTGGTGCCGTTGCCGCACGAAGGCCCGACCCGGCACAAGACGAGAGTGCTGGCCGGCGGGCACGTCGTCGTGCGGCTCGACGAAGGCGGACCGGGTGAGCCGGTCGACCCGCCGCTCGACTTGGTCCGGAGCGTGCTCCGTGACGCCGATGTCATTCTGGTCTCCGACTACGGAGCCGGGACGACCCGCCATCTCGGAATCCGCGAGTTGCTGGCCGACGCCGCGGAGCGGATGCCCACCGTCTGGGATCCCCATCCGCGCGGTGGCCAGCCCGTACCCGGCGTGATTGTCACCCCCAACCTCATCGAAGCCCGGGCCGCGGCATCCCAGGCCGGTCTCGACGCCGACGGCGACTACGGTTCTCTCGCCATGGCGCTCAGCGAGCATTGGCGGGCCCGCGCGGTCTGCGTAACGACAGGTGCCGACGGCGCTCACCTCGCAGTGCCGCCTGACGAAACGACGGCGCTGCCGGCGCCCTGGCTGGCGTCCGGCGACACATGTGGTGCCGGGGATCGGTTCGTTTCTGCCGTTGTGCGCGCGATTGCGCTCGGTGCCGCGGTCCGTGACGCTGCGGCGTCTGGAGTCGCCGAGGCCACCGCTTGGGTGGCGGCTGGGGGAGTCAGCGCGCGGGTGGGTCAACCCGGCCCGCTCCAGCCCGGCGGCCATCCTCCGGCGGCACCGCCCCACGACGGCTCCTCGTTCAATGCCGCGTCATCGAGTGGCGACGCCGTGCCGAGTCGCGAGGCGGTAGCCGAAGTTCGGGCCCGTGGCGGCACGGTGGTGGCGACCGGTGGCTGCTTCGACATTCTGCATGCCGGTCATATCGCCTGCCTGGAAGCCGCTCGGCGAATGGGCGACGTCCTCGTCGTCCTGATCAACTCCGATAGGTCAGTGCGCCGGCTCAAGGGTCCCGGACGTCCGGTGATGACCGCTGCGGAGCGGGCCCGCGTCCTGCTCGCGCTGCGCTGTGTCGACGCCGTCGAAGTCTTCGACGAGGACGACCCGCGGGCTGCGCTCGACCGGCTCCGGCCCGACGTGTGGGTCAAGGGCGGTGACTATGCCGCGACACCGATCCCGGAAGCCGAACTTGTCGAGGGCTGGGGCGGGCGGGTTGTGCTCGTCCCGTACCTAGATGGGCACTCGACCACCTCAATCCTGCAGCGCTCGGCCGGGAGTTGGGCGCGGAACCTTACGGAGGCGTCATGGACCGCATGAACGACATTGGCACGGTGTATGTCACGGGTGGCTCGAGCGGGTTGGGCGCCGCCATTGTGAGCGCGGTCGCCAAGGCCGGCGGGACACCTGGGGTGATCGACCGGGTACCACCTGAAGGGGGCGTTGCACATTGCCTGGCCGACCTGGCCGAGCCGGGAGATGCCGAACGTGCGGTGGCCGATCTCGTCGACCAAATCGGCCCGCCGACGGCGGTCGTCACCGCAGCGGGGACCGACGCGTGCGGCACGCTCGCCGATGTCGATCCCGAGTCGTGGGAGCGTGTCGTGCGGGTGAACCTATTCGGAACGGTTGCCACGGTACGCGCCTGCCTGCCGCACCTCGAACGCGTCCGCGGCACTGTCATAACGGTCGGCTCGACGCTCGGTCTCCGCGCGCTCAGTGACGCCACTGCATACTGCGCGTCCAAGTTCGGTGTCGTGGGCTTCACCAGAGCACTGGCCGCCGAACTCGCCGGCAAGGTCGGCGTCACACTGTTAATCCCGGGCGGCATGCGGACCTCATTCTTCGACGGGCGCCCGGAGCAGTACCGCCCGGCGGCGGACGCGGACCTGTGCGACCCGGCCGACGTCGCGGACGTAGCGCTCGGCGTTCTCCGCCAACCGGCCACTTGCCAGGTGCGGGAGCTGGTGGTCACGCCGGCGCAGGAACCGTCCTGGCCATGACGCTGGGCACGGTCCTGGCGCTGCGCGCCCTGGGACTGGGAGACACCGTCACTGGCATCGCCGCGTTACGAGGCGTGCGGCGCGCCTGGCCGGCCAGCCGACTCGTGCTCGCCGCGCCTGGCTGGTACGCAGGCTGGCTCAGAGAGCTCGGCGTTGTCGACGAGGTGCTACACACGCGCGGGCTCGATCGGCTGGACTGGCCGACAGGCGGGGGGCACCTGGCGATCAACCTGCACGGCTGTGGGCCGGAGAGCCATCGTGTGCTCCAGGCCACCGGGCCCGCGCGGCTTGTCGCTTTTCGGTGCGGTGCCGCCGGTCACGAGGTCGGCCCCGACTGGTCCCGGGACGAACACGAGGTCTTGCGGTGGTGCCGGCTCGTGACCGATGCCGGTGGACCATGCGGCCCAGACGACCTCCGGCTGCCCAGGCTTGCGCCTTCCCACGGCACCATCGTCGTCCACCCAGGGGCTGCGTCCGCTTCCCGGCGTTGGCCAGGAAGCCGCTGGCGGCAAGTCGTCCGTGCGCTCGCTGCCCACGGTCACGACATTGCGGTCACCGGCGGCCGCAGCGAGCGGAGTCGCTGCGCCGGGATCGCCGACGGGCTGCCACGGATCAGCAACCTGGCGGGTGAGCTGTCTGTGCCCGCGCTGGCGGACTTGGTGGCGGGCGCTCCGCTGCTGCTTGCCGGAGACACCGGACCGGCGCACCTCGCGACCGCGTTCGGAACCCCGTCGGTCCTGCTGTTCGGGCCTACCTCTCCCGCCCGGTGGGGACCAGCAATCGACCCGGACCTCCATATCGTCCTCTGGCGCGGCGAACCGGAGGGTGGAGACCCGCACGCCGACGAGCTTGACCCGGCACTGGCTCGGATCGAGGTCACCGAGGTCCTCGACGCCGCTGCGGCGTTGCTGAGCAATGGCCGGCGTGCTTCTGACGTGCCGGGCATCGACCTCGCGCGCCGACCCTAAGGCGGGCTCGCCGGTCAGGCCATCGTCACCGGTTCTGGCATGCGTGCATTGTCGGCGAACCAAGCCACCGTCCTAGCCAGGCCGGTTGACCACGCAACTCGCGGCTCCCAGCCGAGCACCGTCTTGGCCAGGGTGGTGTCCGGCCGGCGAACTTGGGGGTCGTCGACCGGCCGATCGACATACTGGATGGGAGAGTCCGAACCTGTCGCAGCGACGATGTCCTCAGCGATTTTCCGAACCGTGAGCTCGGTCGGGTTGCCGAGGTTCATCGGGCCCGGATGACCGCTCGCTGCTAGGTCCAGGATGCCCTCGACCAGGTCGTTCACGTAGCAGACCGATCGCGTCTGGAAGCCATCGCCGGCGACGGTGAGCGGCTCGCTCGCAAGTGCCTGCCGGATGAACGTCGGAATCGCACGCCCGTCGGCGGCCCGCATGCGCTCGCCGTAGGTGTTGAAGATCCGAACGATGGCGGTTTCCACGTTGTGGGTGTTGCGATAGGCGGTCGTCAGAGCCTCGGCGTACCGCTTCGCCTCGTCGTACACCCCCCGGGGGCCGACCGGGTTGACATGGCCCCAGTAGTCCTCTGGTTGTGGATGCACCTGCGGGTCGCCGTATACCTCAGACGTGGATGCGAGCACGAACCTGGCCTGCTTGTCCCTCGCCAAGCCGAGAGCATGCCAGGTTCCGAGCGCCCCTACTTTGAGCGTCTCGAGCGGCAGCCGCAGGTAATCGACCGGTGAAGCCGGTGATGCGAAGTGGAGGACGAGGTCGACGTTGCCTGGAACATGGATGAAGTCGGTCAGGTCGCACCGCAGCAAGCGGAACCCCGGTCGGTCCATGAGATGTGCGACGTTGGCCGGCGTGCCGGTGAGGAAGTTGTCGAGGCAGACCACCTGACTGCCACGGGAAATAAGTGCCTCGCATAGATGGCTGCCGAGAAATCCGGCGCCTCCGGTGACGACTGCTCGCTGGAAACTCCACTCCATGGCCGGGTGAGTACCCCGGCACAGCTATAGCAAACGGAGCGGTTATTTGTCGCGTAGCGTAACAGTTGCGCCCGGGAAGGACCTGTCGTAGAGGTCTCGCAATTCATTTATCAATGACAGAGCAATGCCACGGCAATTTGAGGTCGGGCCATTCATCTTGCCTCATACCTTCTGTTCAGCGCGAGATGGATTTCGGAGAAATCCTCGATCCGGCACGGATGTCCCGTGCCAACGCTCCGCTCGACCCGATTCGTTCAGCTGCTCTGGAGAAATCGAGTGGCATCAGCATGCTTCCGCGGCGAATGCCGAGGACCGCGGTGACGACCTGCCCGGCGGTGACGAGGTGAGGACGCTAAGCACACCTCCGTGTTGATCATGCAATCAGGGTCGACACGCCGCAATGTCCGGTTTGTCGTCGCGGGCTAGATTCGGACAATGGCGGCGTGTCGACCCTGACTTGCATGATCAAGGTGTGGTGGTCACGTGTTTGGTGGTGCGGCGCTGATATCCGCCAGGGCTGACTTGGGATCCTCGGCCATTGCTAGGTCGCCGATACTGACGAAACCCTGCGGCGTGCCGTCCGCGGCGATCACCGGCAGCCGACGGATGGCGTGATCACGCATCAGCCCGACGGCCTCCGACACCGGAACGTCTGGCAGCACGCTGATCAGGTCCTTGCTGCAGACCTCGGCCACCGTCGTCGATTCCGGCTCACGACGGGCGGCGAGCACGCGGACGGCGAGGTCTCGGTCGGTTACGATGCCCTGCACGCGCCCGCCCTCAACGACGAGCACGTCTCCCACGTCGTACTCGCTCATCAGCTCTGCGGCCTCGGTGACCGGGGCGCTCGGACTGACGCCGATCACTTCTGGTGTCATGACGTCGGCTACGGACTGCTGTGTCATCATTCCTCCTCTGTGGTCGTGCAGTTGAGGGTCGTCATCGGCGGGTGGTCCTGCATGCTCGCGACTCCCTCCTGCTTCGAGTGCGGCATCGTTGCCTTGCAGGTACCGCACTCCGTCAGCTACCCGCTGTGTGGCCCAGTTCACCCGCCACTTCCGTCGGATTTCTCGGCCCGCACGACTGTCCAAAACCGGCCGGCGATTGGGCTCTGCCGTCGCGGGTAACGCGGAACGCATGACGTACCAGGTCACCGTCGTCGTCGCCACCCGCAACCGGCGGGACGAACTGCTCCGCACGCTCGGGCGGCACGAGGCGCCCGTGATCGTCGTCGACAACGGCTCCTCGGACGGGACGCAGGAGGCGCTCCGCATGCTGCCGAACGTCACGTTGGTCGAGCTGGACGACAACCATGGCGCCCACGCGCGGACAGTTGGTGCACAACGGGCGGGTACGCCGTACGTCGCATTCGCCGACGACGACTCGTGGTGGGCGCCCGGCGCACTGGAGCGAGCGGCGAGGATCATGCGTGAACATCCCCGGCTTGCGGTGCTTGCCGCGCAGGTGAGGGTGATGCCGCGGGACGAGTTGGATCCATTTTGCCGACTGATGACCGACTCTCCGCTCGGGCGCGAACCTGACCTGCCGGGGCCATCGGTGCTGGGTTTCATGGCTTGTGCGGCTGTTGTGCACCGAGGAGCCTTTCTAGCCGTGGGCGGCTTTGACGACATCGTGCGGTTCCCGGGGGAGGAGGAGCGGGTCGCTCTCGACCTTGCAGCGGCAGGATTGGCGTTGGCCTACGTGGACGAGGTCGTCGCCTACCATGAGCCGTCGCCGAGCCGGCACTCCACGAGTGAGCGAAAGGCCGCCGTCACGAGGAGTCGCGTGTTGACTTCGATGATGCGCCGTCCATGGCCGGTCGTAGCCCGCCAGCTCGCGTCGGCGGTGCGCTCCGGTGCGGGGGATCGGGCGGGTGTCGGCAGGGCGGTGCCGGAAATGTGGGCGGCATTACGCCACCGATCGGTCATCCCGTCCGCCGTCGAATCGCGCCTCGGAACGCTGACGTAAAGCTCTCGCCGCTGTTCTGGTGATACGGGCGGCGCCTCATCGGGCTGCGAAGGTGTCCTCCGCTGTCCTGATCCGCAGCTCTTCAAGGAGTTCGGCCTGCCGCGCCGCGCGTTCGATGAGGCGGTCGAGCCGTGCCGGGTCGAGGCGATCATCGCGGTCGGCGAGCCGGCGCAGCAATACCCAGCCCGCGACCTTGCCCTCGACCGCGAGCCGTAACGCCTCGACCTCGAGCACGTCGCTGACCGGTGAACGGCCGAAGATGCGGCCATTCAGCTTAAGGCGGCCGAGCTTTTCCAGCGCCCATGTCGCGATCTGCTTATACCTGCGCGCCGGCACTTTCAACCTGGCCATGATGTCGAGTAACTCGGCGCGGTCCCTGACGATTTCGGCGGCGATCTGCTGCAGCAAGGTCTGGTCCCGACCGTGCTGGCGAGCCGCCCGCCGCGCCAGCTCAATCGCTCCTGCGGCACCGGCCAGGTGGTCGTTGAGATAGACACCGATCCAGTCGTCCTTGTGAGCAAGGCGCTGCCTTGAGCGTGGGCCGAACGGTCCCATGGTCATCCTCCAGCCTGGTCGGGCCTGGTCGAGATCCGGTTCGCCAGGAGCGCCCGCAGCCGCTGCAGGCTGTCCTGCACCTTGCGGGTGGGGTCGCCTCCGAGGGCGCTGGTGACCGCGTGGCCGACCGCTCCGGCGATCGGGTTGTAGAAGAGATGCATTTGCACCCGACTACGCCCACCGCTGTCGGGATCGACCCGGATCGCTCCCGCGTGCGCGACGAGCTGGTCCTCCATGGTGCGCCACGCGATCTCGCGGCCCTCGACTCGCTTGGTCTCCTCGGCGGCGAACCGAATGTGCGTGCCCGCCGGTCCGGCGACAATCCAGTGAGTGCGCCCGTCGCCGGCGGGCGCCACCTCATGAACGTCCGGCATGAATTCTGCGAAGGAGGCGTAGTCACTGACGACAGGCCATACCCCGTCGGGTGCCGCATCGATATTCATCGCCGCCTGGACGTCCACTGCTCGGCGCCCGGCATTGATACCGGTGATCCGCTTGAGCGGAAGGTTGGTCGCGGCCCTGAGCGCCACGACCGAACCGGCGCCACGGAGCGCCCAGCGCACGGGCGGCGAAAAGCGACGCGATGTCGCCCACGCCGCTGCAGCGCTGGAGGTGGCGACCAAACGGGCCGCGGGAGACCAATGTTGTTGAAACATCGCCGGCTTCGCCTCGCGGCGCACGACGTGGCCATCGAGCGTCACGATGGCGTTCTCCGCACTGACATCGACAGCGTGCGGATCCCCTATGTGACGGCCAGTCGTTTCCTGGACACGCTGCTCGAGCACAGTGTCGTCCGCCTCAACATCGCGGCTTTGGTAACGGGCAGCCGCCGCGAGGCCACGGGTCCGGTTGGCTACATCGCGGACGAGCACCCCGACTCCGTTGGTGGCCCGCCGCACTGCCCGCACCGCCCTGTCTTGGGCGCGAGTTCGGCGGGACCGTTCACGATCCGGGTCGAGGAAGTATTCGATGGCCGCACTAGTGCCAAGCCCTGCTCCGGCGATTCCGGCGGCCTGCACCGGTGCCGGGCGGGCTTCTTGCACAGGCATGAGTCGGCGTAGTTGTTGTAGTGCGCGCATGGAACCTTCCCCCTGTTCGGTTGCCGTCAGCAGCGCGTACCCGGACCTGGTAGTGGTAACCCGTTGTCACCGAACATGGGTTTCCGGCCCCGCGACGAAGTAAGTGGCCGTGCCCGCGAGAAGGGAGATTCCTATGGCTGCCAAGTCTCGTACCACGACTGACCACCACGAGATCCGCCGCTGGGTGGAGGAGCACGGCGGGCGACCGGCCAGCGTTCGGGACACCGAGACCGCGAACGCCGTCGGTATGTTGCGCATCGACTTCCCGGGTGGGACCGAAGGGGTCGACTCGAGCACATCTCCTGGGACGAGTGGTTTCAGAAGTTCGAGGAAGGCGGGCTCGCGCTCGTCTACCAGCAGGAAAGGCGTCGGGCGAGAACAGCACGTTCGCCAAGCTCGTCTCGCGTTGATCGGACCGGCCGGGGTCCCACCGCGACCACCGTCCCCAGGCGGGCCGCATGCCGCAACGAGATCTACGGTGGTGCGGCGGTCCGTGGCCAGCCCGCTGCCGGCCATGGTCAGTTCACGACATCCGGCACTGCCAGATCGTCAGTCGCCAGAACAGCCGACTGCCTCGCTGGCTCAGCCGGATCACGCCGTCAGCGAGCAATCGAGCCACTTCGCGTGCCCTGATCACCACCTCGGGCAGCGGGAATTCGCGACTCGCGACGGCTCGCATGCCTGGCCCGAACACCCGCTGGGCCGCCTGCAGCACGACTGACTCATTCTGAAGGCTGCCGGTGGGGAGGAAAACGCTTCCGCCAGGCGCGATGTGGTCTTCGATGCCGGCAAGCATGGCTACGGGAAGTTCAGCACCGGTAGGGCCGCCACCTCGTCCGTCCGGGAACCAGCCAGTGGCTGAAGCGATGGCGTCAGGCACGCCGCTAACGTCTGCGATCACGACGTCGGCGCGGACGTCAGGTACCGGTTCGAATAACGACCCGCAGCGGAACTCCGTGTCCTCGGCCAAGCCGAGTCGCTCCGCATTAGTGGTGGCGCACATTACCGCGGCCGGCGATACGTCACACCCAATCACCCGGCTGGCACCCAGTCGAGCCGCCGCGAAGCTCAAGACACCGCATCCGCATCCGATATCCAGCACTGTGTCTCCCGCCTTGATGCGCATGGCATCAGCGAGGACCCGGCTTGTGCTGCTGGGCATGAATACGCCCGGCTGCACCGTCAGCGAGAATGGCCCGCCGGCACCGGTCCACGTGTAAGACTGGCTCTCGCTCACAACTTTCTCCTTGGCCTCAAGACGGGCGACGTCAGTGCTGCTGGGGCGAACTTCTAGCTGCGCTCCACGGTTGCCGTAACAGCCGTCGTGCCCCCGATTCAGTGGACACTTGTGTTGTGCCCCGTCTACGGCGTCCGTAACTGATTTTGCCAGGAAGCCGGACCTACCAATACTAGGCGGCTGGGTAAACCTTCGAGCATCACCCACTGGGCGAAGACGATCGTGACGCCGACGCCCAGCGCGCTCTCCGAACTTCCGTTACATGACCGGTTTGTCTGGGTCGCCGTCTCGCCCTTCGGTGGGTCGAACTGCAGGCTCTTGGTGTACGGATCCTCGCGTCCCACGGTCATGGCTGCATGGCCTGGACGTACCTGTCCCGCG
This sequence comes from Jiangellaceae bacterium, assembly GCA_035762665.1. GTDB lineage: Bacteria > Actinomycetota > Actinomycetes > Jiangellales > Jiangellaceae > JASLBX01. The sequence goes on from DASTNZ010000040.1 coordinate 71,894, forward strand.
CGTCCTCGACGGTTCTCTGACCGGTCACGATCTCGTGCGCGAGGTTGATGGCCAGGAAGTGGCTCTCATAAATGCTCGGTGGTTGGCTGGTCGTCATGTCGGTCATTGGTTTGATTCGCACGACGCAGACCCGACCGGTCATCCGGCAACTGCGCGCGTTTTCCAGTCCTCGGGCAGGGGTATCGAGCAGTCATGGAACAGATCGACGTGCGCAGTTCGACAATCGACGATGGCGGGCGCATCCCTGATCGGCACAGCCATGACGGACCGAACATTTCGCCGGCCATCGAATGGGTCGGAGTACCCAAAGAGGCGGCCGAGGTCGTGCTCATGTGCGCGGACCCGGACGCTCCGAGCGGTACGTTCTTGCACTGGTTGGTGACGGGGATCGATCCACACACCGGCGGCGTGCCGGAGGGACGCACACCCCCGGGCGGCCGTGAGTGGGCTAACGGCTTCGGCGAGCAGGGCTGGGGTGGGCCGGCGCCGCCACCGGGTGACGGACCACATCGTTACCTGTTCGAGGTCTACGCCTTAGCCCAGCCGATCGAGCTGCCTGACCGCCCGAGCGCTGACGATGTCCGCCGGGCTACCGAGGGAATTACGATGGCGCAGGGAACACTCCTCGGCCGGTACGAGCGTTAACTGCCGTTGTGCGCGTAAGCATTGTGCGGTGGCTCACGCCACGGAATCTCCAGGCAGACCGCCCCCCAGGTCAAACCAATGGCGATGACAAGGAACCAACTTAAGCCGAGCGCGGCGGCGAAGAGCCCGATGGCGAGTGTCGAAACCCAAGCCCACCACTTGATGCGCCGGGGTTCGGCCGCGTCCATGCATGGGTAGTCCTACCAATCCAATGATCACGACAACGTAGCCGAGGGCAGCCAGCACCAGAGCACGAGCATCCGAGTGCCCATAGCCGCGTCCTCATGCGCCGTCAACCCGTTCGGTGCTCTTACCCACCCCCCGGGGCGCTCATGCCGGATGGCTTATCCATACTCGGGGTTCCGCGGCGCATACCGGGGTAAAGAGTGACTCCGCTGTCCTGGAGGTCATGATGAGTCAGACAACTGAGCAGGAGATCGTGCGGATCGACGCCACGCTCGAGTCGTTGCAGCAGAAGCGTCGTAAGTGCACAGATCCGGCGGAGATCCTGCGGGTCAGCGAGTCGATCGACCTGAGTCTCGACGAGCGGCTGCGCCTCATGAGTGACAGGGACGGCAAGAACGGCCGGAAGCGCAATTCCGGCGCCCTGGGCCGCGGACGCCGTCGGCAAGGTTCTTACTAGCGCCAGTTGCGGCCGCAGCCGGTTGGGACCGGCGCGACAGGTTCGCCCCTTCCAGTCACCTGATCGCCCTTGGCGCGACGATCAGGTGACCGCGAAATGACGAGATCAAGGGATCGGTTCTGGTTCAGGTCGTGGTTCGGGCTCTGGCAACGGTCCCGGCGGTGGGCCGGTCGGGCTCGGCTCGGGCGTGGGTGCCGGTGGCACCGGGCGCTCGGGCGCCGGTCCCGGCGGTGTCGGATCGGCCATAGGGCGAGTCGGCGGAGTCGGATCGGGATCCGGCCCCGGTGGTACGGGGCTGGCGAACGTCATCGAATGCGTACCCTTCCTGGTTCTGCAGGAACCATCGGTGTGGCACGGGTTGGCATCAGGGCACCGGCGCTGTTGCTCTGCCGCCAAGCGTGGCCAGACCCACGATCCAGCCCACGAAGAGGCCATATCCTGCTCCGACGCCGGCTGCCTGGAGGGCCCCGAGTAGCGAAGGGTCGCTCTGGATCAAAGCAGCCAGGAGTCCGGCGGCCGCACCCGCGAAGATGTAGGCGGCCCATCCAGCCAGCAACTGGCTGACCGTCCCCCGGACTCGCGCTAGCTGCGAACCAGGTAGCAGGGTCAGGAACACGCCGGAGAAAGCAATGACCAGCAGGGCGCGGAGAATGGCGGCGAAATTGTCTCTCACCGTCGCGTCCGCGTCGAACTGCCAGGACGGCCAGGCAAGCAGGTGCAGGAACCACCCTCCGGCCGTTTCAGGATCCGCGTTGTCCCGGACCCAGTCGACGTACAACGGGCTGCCGAACACAGCCACGAGCACGAATGCCGCGACGAGTCCTAATCCAGTCGCGGTGCGGTACCGAGTAGCAACCACCATGCATGGTCAATTCCCGGCATAGAGCACCACAAACCAATGATCGTCAGCGAAGCTGGCCGACAAACCGGTCATATCGACCAGTGGACGAATTGCTGGCCTGTAAGGGCTCGAAGGCGGGTGGCATCCTCCACAAACTCGTGAGCGAGCCGGTTCCGAAGGCCGTCCGGCACGGCGACGTCGCGACCCCTTGCCACGTTCCACCGCTGCGCCGGCGGAAAATGCTGGGGCGGTTCGACCCCAAGGAACCGGTAGACCAGCTTCAGGCCGAGTTGGGGATCGTGAAGAAGATCCGCCTGGTCCATGATCATGATCTGCTCGCGCGAAAAGTGCTCGAGAAACGGCGCGAGGCGATCGCAGTAGCGACCCCTGGCGATGTACTGGCTGGCTGGGTCTAGGAGCGCTTCGGCGACGGGGCGCGTCTCGGTGCCGTCGGCACGGTGGTGGCGGTACTGCGAGACGGCCCGATCTATCGGGTCCCGGACGAGGTACACCAGGCGCACGCCCGGTATCGCGCCCACCATCCGACCGGCTACCTCCGGGTGGTCAGGGGACGTGTAGCCCGGCGAGGACTCCCCCCGGACGGCAGCCCGGCCGTCGAACTGGCGCGCGTACCACTCGAGTCCGCGATGCCAGGTCGAGGACGCGCCCTCGCCCGGATTGGTGGCCGGACCGAAGAAGAAGTTGAGTTCCTTGGCGCTGGCCATCGCTACATCGGGGTGCTGGTCAAGTAGGCCATGCAAGGCGGTCGTGCCGCATTTCATGGCACCAATGATGATCAAATTTGGCAATGCGCCGGGTGTCGCCCCGGCTTTCGGACCGCCGGAGCTGGTCATCGACAGGCCCGTTGCGCTAGCAGTGAGGCGCCAAGCCTGATGGTGTCGGTCATCCGAACATCTCCTATGACGCAAAAGTCGATGTCCTGCTGCTTGCGCTCGGTCCACACCGGCGCAATCGACACCCAGTCGGGACGCCACGGCGGGCATTGCTTTTCGTAGAAATGCGGACCATCGACACCATGCGGGTAGCGCTTCATGGTCAGCCCCCGGCCGGCGAGGTGCGGTAGCTTGAGCTCCCGGCCCTCGACCGCGACCGTGCCTTCAGCCAGTTGAGCGGTGGGCATTACGCCGTCCCTTCCCTCACAACCTCTGACGGCGGCTTGTCTTCGCGCAGACCCTGGTAGGACGGATGACGGAGCGTCCCGGCCTGCGTCCACTCACCGAAGGTCACCTCGCATACCAGCTCGGGCCGGACGAAGACGGCGCCCTTCTCAGGCTGCCGGCCGGTGAATGGGCTGCTCTTGCGTTGGAGCGGCGTCAGCCGCTCGCGCAACAGTTTCAAGGCGTCGGCGTTGAACCCGGTGCCGACTTTGCCGGCATAACGCAGCTCACCATCGGCGTAATAACCGACGAGTAGCGCGCCGAGCCCACCCTCCCGCCGTCCCTTGCCTGGCAGCCAGCCACCAATCACGACCTCTTGGCTGCGCACATTTTTGATCTTCAGCCAGTCCTGGCTGCGGCGTCCCGGCCGGTACTTGCTGTCCAGCCGCTTGGCAATGATCCCTTCAAGGCCTTGTTCGCGGCTAGCATCACGCAGCACGGAACCCTCGCCGCGGTGGTATTCCGGCACCTGCCAGCTCGGACCGCCCAGCTTGAGCTTGTCGAGCTGTCGGCGCCGGGTCTCGTACGGTTCATCGAGCAGCGGCCGGCCATCGAGGTACAGCAGATCAAAGATCACGTAAGTGACTGGAATCTGGCGCTGGCGGCGCCGGATCTCCGACTCTGACGTCACGTGCATGCGCGGCTGCAGCCGCTGGAAGCTCGGCCGGCCGTCGTCATCGAACGCAACCAACTCGCCGTCCAGCACGACCTTGCGCGCACCGAGTTGGCGGCCGATTCTCCCGATCTCGGGATATTGGTCGGTGATATCGCGCGCGTTTCGGCTGATCAGGCGCAGCTGGCCGGGCTCGTAGTGCGCGAGGGCGCGGACTCCGTCCCACTTGATCTCGAACCCCCAGCTCTCCTCGTCGGCCGGCAAGTCGGCGAGGGTTGCCTTCATCGGGCTAATCGTTCCGGGCTCCGGGTTACCCGGCTGCTCGGGTGGATCCATGCGGTGGATGAGCCAGTCCTTATTGGTGCGGAACAGCGCGTACATCCCGTGGACGCGCTCGCCGTCCAGCCGCATCACGATCTTGTCGTCTCGGAACTCCTCCGCCTCGTATGTTCCGCGGTCCCAGATGGTCATCGTGCCGGCGCCGTACTGGCCCTGCGGGATCTCGCCTTCGAAATCGAGGTACTCGAGCGGGTGGTCCTCGGTCTGCACGGCAAGCCGGTTGTGCTCTGGGTCGTCTGGGACGCCGCGGGGCAGTGCCCACGAAAGCAGTACGCCGTTGTGCTCCAAGCGCAGGTCCCAGTGGAGCCGCCGAGCATGGTGTTCCTGCACGACGAACCGGTTGCCGTCGGTCTTACGGCGTGCCTCGCCTCGCGGTTCCGGCGTTTTCCCGAACGAGCGCCGGCGCCGGTACTCGGCGAGTCGGTTGGCCATAGCCGTCCGATACCCGTTTGCCCGAGCACCGACACACGAGCAACCTTGCGACAAGGTCAGCTGGCCCACGCCAGCAGAGGCTCGTGTCGCTCAGGGTCGCGAAGGTGCTGGAGCGACTCCTTCTCGAGCTGGCGCACCCGCTCCTTGGTGAGACCGACGTAGTCGGCGACCTCTTGAAGCGTGTGCTCGCGGCCGTCGTGCAGCCCGTAGCGCATGCTCACGATCATTGCCTCGCGCGGGGCGAGCGTGTCGACGAGCGAGCGCAACTCAGCACCCAGCGCCTTGAACTCGACCACCTCGGTAGCCTGGAGGACGGTGGTGTCCTCGATCAGGTCGCCGATCCTGGTGTCGCCGTCCTCACCGATCGGCAGGTCCAGGCTCACCACGTCACGCGAGACGTTCTGGAGGTACTCGACGCGCTCCGCCGGCATCTCCGCTGCCTGGGCGATCTCTTCCGCGGTCGCATCGCGGCCCAGCTCGACCTGAAGCTTACGTTCGGCCCGCCCTAGCTTGGACAGGTCCTCGATGACATGCACCGGCAGTCGGACGGTCCGGGCCTGGTCGGCGCGGCCGCGTTCGATCGCCTGGCGGATCCACCACATGGCGTAGGTCGAGAACTTGAACCCCTTGCGGTAGTCGAACTTCTCGACGGCCCGGATCAGGCCGAGGTTGCCGTCCTGCACCACATCCAGGAAGGACACCCCGACGTTGCGGTAGTACTTGCGCGCAGCCGAGACCACAAGCCGCAGGTTTGCGCGGATCATGTGGTCCTTGGCCCGCTCACCATCGCGAGCGATCTCCTCGAGCTCGGCTCGCGGGGCGGGCAGCTTGTCGCGCTCTCTGGCGTCGGCCTGGCGCAGCAGTTCATCGGCGTAGACACCGGCCTCGATCCGCTTTGCCAGCTCGACTTCCTCGTCAGCAGTGAGCAGGGGAGTCGAGCCGATTTGCTTGAGGTACTGGCCGACCAGGTCGTAGTCGCCCTCGATCTCGTATGGCTCGCGCCGCTGGGCGGTGCGAGTCCCGTAGTCAATTCCATTCACTGTGCTCACGTCTCCTATTTGCTGTCTCCTTTGCCGATACCCGGAGCGATTCGCGCTAGTCGGGGGTCTGTGCGCGCGTCTTTCTGTGCGCGCGTTTAGGGCCTGCACGCTGGGGCAGGGCAGAACTCGTGACTGATTCGAACAAGCAGCCTGACGCCGACCGGCATCGTGACGCCGTCCGGCCCGGCGTGGACCGGCAGGCTGCGCAACCCGATGAGCAGCCCACCTGGAAAACAACTACAACGCCGAACGAGCACGAAGACTTCCCGGGCCAGATGCTCGTCACCCGCGACCAGCGCACCATCATGGCCTGGGAGCAGCAGCGCGACGCAGTGCCGGTCTTCACCAAGCTTGCGCCGTGCACCTCGTAGTTCAAGGCGAAGCGTTCGAGGAATATTCCCTAAATGTCGAGTCTCTGATGTTTAACAGCTCTGGCCTGACTACGACGCCTTGGCGATCGCGTCCTCCAACTGGTCCCGCGACATCGTTGACCGCCCCGAGATGTCTAGCTCGCTGGCGCGGTCGTACAGCTCCTTCTTGCTCAAATCGGTGAGCTTAGCCGCCTTCCGGCGCTTCGGAGCGGGCCGCTTAGCGCGGCCCTTGCGGCGCGTGCCACCCCCGGCCCGGGCCCGCTCGATGCTCTCCTGCAGCGCGGCCACCAGGTCGACCACATTCTCCTGCGACTCCTCCGCCTCCACGATCTCCGGCTCCTCGCCGCTGGCCTTCTGCTCGATGAGCTTGAGAACCCGCTCGCGATGGGTGTCGTGGTACCGCGCAGGATCCCACTCCACGGTGAGCTCGCTGATCAGGCCGACCGCCATGTCAAGCTCCCGCTTCGGCAGTTCCCCCTCGGCTGGAAGCGAGCCGACGGTATCGGCGGGGTCGCGGACTTCGTCGGCAAAGTGCATCGTGTTAAGGACAAGCACGTCGTCCCTGGCGCGGATCGCGGCCAGGTATTGCTTGTTCCGCACGACGAGGGCGGCAATGCCGGCCAGCCCGGCTCGATTCATCGCTTCCCTCAACAGCGCATAGGCATGCTCGTTCGCCTCGTCCCGTGGCGCAAGGTAGTAGGTCCGCTCAAAGTAGATCGGGTCGATGTCGGCTAGCTCGACGAAATCCTCGATCGTGATGGATCGCGATGTCTCGGGCGCGACGCTCTCGAGCTCCTCCTGGGTGACGATGACGTGGTCGCCGCTCTCTGTCTCGTAGCCCTTGGCCACGTCGGCGTAGTCGACCTCACGGTCGGTTCCTTCCGCCACACGCATGTTGCGGACTCGTTTGCCGGTGCCTTTTTCGAACTGGTGGAACGCGACGGTCTTCTCCTCGGTGGCCGAATACAGGCCGACGCCAACGTTGACCAGACCGAACGTGATAGAGCCTTGCCACACTGGCCGGACCATCAGCGGTGCTCCTTACCTCGGTCGTTCGGGCCGGCGCCGTCGGAGGAGGCGAACGGGCCTGGTGCGGGATGTTCGACCAGGGCGAGCACCCGGCTCGCCATGAACCGGGCCGTTCGCACTGGGGTACCGCTGCGGGTTACTTCGGTGACCTCGACGACCCCGCGCCCTACGGTGACCTCGACCCGACGGCCGGCCTTGCTGGCCGTAACCTCGTAACGTCGCGTCGTGTCACCGGCGTCGACGACGATCTCGACCGAGTCGCCTTTCATAAGCGAATACCGCGGCTTGTTCGAAATGTGCGGCCTCCTGCTGGGAACGATACCCGCGACTGTGCTGCGTTAACGCTGCCGCCTCGTTCCCACCTAGGTAAGACCGGGTGGCTACCTGGTCATTCCATGCTGCCGGGGTGGTTTACCCAGGCAATGCATTAGGCACGCAGGTAGCCCGGCTCCTCGCCGGGATCGGGATCGTCGGGCGAGCAGGCCACGGCCAGCACAGCGGTCAGCGCGGCCGATACCATCAGTGCTCGCATTGCGATCAGCGCAAGGCCTTTTCGAGCTCGCTCTTGGTCATCTTCGACCGGCCCTTGATGTTCTTCTTCTTGGCCTCGTTGTAGAGCTGTTCTTTGGTCCGCCCCCCAGCCCCAGAGCCGGAGCCCATACCGCCATGCCGGCTCGACGATCCCTGGGCCGAACTCTTGCTGGTTTGTCTTGCCGTCCCCTTGCGAGCCCGTTCCTTATTGACGGTCCTCGCGGCGACCTCCTCGGCCCGCTTGGAGCCACGGTCCTTGAGGCCTTCCTTGATGTGCTGGTATTGCCGTTCTTCCTTCTTTGACCACTGTTGAGGCATGACCAGTCACCTCCTCGCGTGCGGATACCCGGACCGGCAAGGCACAAACGATGCTGGGGCATCTTCAAGCTGGGTGCCGGCCTGCTGGGCATAGGTGATGCCGTGGCGCTCCACAACCGCACGAGCGATGTCTTGCCTGCTCATCGTCCGCGAAGACGCCGGAGCAATGCGTCACAGAACGCGGGAATGTCGCCGGGGCGCCTCGACGTGATGAGGTTCCCATCCTCGACGACATCCTTGTCGACCCAGATCGCCCCTGCGTTCTTCAGGTCGGTACGGATCGAATGGTAAGACGTCACCGTCCTGCCGCGGATGATGTCCGCTTCGGCGAGAACCCAGCCGGCATGGCAGATAGCGGCGACTGGCTTACCCGCTTCATGCATCTCCCGGGTCAGCCTAACCAGGTTCTCGTCGGTACGAACCTTGTCGGGAGAGTAGCCACCCGGAATTACGAGAGCATCGAAGTCATCAGCGCTGACCTCGGACGAGGCCCGCTCGACGGTGGCCTTCGCGCCCTTCTTTCCGGTGATCTGCTTGCCACCGGAGAGCCCGACGACCACCGTCTCGTGGCCCGCCTTGCGCACGCGCTCGAGCGGATCCAGGAACTCGGCGTCTTCGAACAGGTCATCAACGATGAAGGCGACTCGTCCCATGGTGTGGCTCCTCTGGACGCCAGCTAAGCCTGCTCACGCCCTTGCGAATACCCGCCTGGATCGGCTCAGTATGCGGGGGGTTCGTCCTCATAGGTCCGGCGCTCGCTGACCGTTCTGCCGGCGCGGCGTCGGGGAGCGAACACCAGCAGTTCCATCAGGACGGCCAGGGCCCCTGCGACCATCAGGATCCACCCCATGACGTCGATAGACACGCCTGCTGGATCCCACTCGATGGCGAACGCCAAGATTGCACCGATCGCCAACAGAAATACTCCAACACCAATACCCATTGGTAGCTCCTCCTTTGCTGCGATGGAGTACCCCGAAAACGGCGACTTACACCCCGTTGCTCGACCTCTCGGTTGTCGGCGTCCGGCGTAGCGTGGCCATGGGAGGTGGCGTGGATGAGCGCACAGAGCGGATTCCCCGTGGTGCGGCAGGTAGTCCTGGACACCACCGATGCCAGAGCACTGGCGGAGTTCTATCGCCGTCTGCTCGGCTGGCAGTATCGGCCCGGAGACGAGCCTCCGGGCCCCGGTGAGCCAGACCCGAGAGGGCGTGACTGGCTGGTGCTACGGCATCCGGACGGAGATCCCAAGATCGCCTTCCAGAACGTCGACGCGCTGCCGAGGGCAACCTGGCCGGAAGGCCCGATCCCGCAGCAACTGCACCTCGACATGACCGTGCCCGGTGTGGCCGAGCTGGAAGCCCAGCACGAGCGTGCGCTCGCCCTCGGTGCAGAGCTCCTGCTCGACCGGAGGGACGATCCTGAGGAGCCGCTGCGGGTGTATGGGGACCCTTCGGGGCACCCCTTCTGTATCTTCGTCGCGCCGTAAGCCCGGAACTCTTGCGAACCGACCCGTACCAGGTGATCCACGGAGTCGCCGAGGAAGCTGCGGGTGACCACCGCGCCGGTCGAGCGGTTCCACGAGACAGTCGTGGAGCCGTTCCGCGAACGCGTCGCCGGCTCAGCGGAGGGGCAAAGTCGGCGTTTTCTGCTTCCGGCCGTTCCAGCCGTTTCTTGCGCTACACCGCTTGACACGATGGTAAGTTGTCACTTACGGTAAGCCTTGTCTTACCATTGGAGGTCGCTGTGGACGGGTCCGCACAGTTGACGGCTCTCGCCGATCCGACCCGGCGCGCGATCTTCGAATACCTCATCCAGCGTGGGCCCTCGGCCGTCGGGGAGATCGCCCGGGCGTTCCCGGTCAGTCGCCCTGCGGTCTCCCAGCACCTGAAGGCGCTGGTGGACGCGGGCCTTGCCGTCGTGACCTCGGCTGGTACTCGGCGAATCTACGCCGTCGACCCCACCGGTACGTCGGCACTGCACCGGTGGATCGACGCCCGCTGGCAGCACGTCCTGGACCAGTTCGCTCGCGCCGCGAGACAGGAAGGAGAAATCATGTCCAACTCCGCGACCAAGATCCCGCCAGTCCAGAAGACCTGCACGGTTCCGCTTGCCACCGAGGCGGCGTTCGAGCTGTTCACCGCTCGGATGGGGGAGTGGTGGCCGGTCGAAACCCACTCCATCAGTGCGGACGCGGCCGCCGTGCGCACCATCCGATTCGACGGCCGCGTCGGTGGCCGGGTGGTGGAAGTCACGACTGACGGACAGGAGTTCGGCTGGGCGGACGTGATTGCCTGGAACCCGCCCGCCAGATTCGTGCTTTCTTGGCACCCGACCAGAGAACCGCTGGCGGCATCCCGCCTGGAAGTAACCTTCCAGGCCGTGGTAGACGGCACCGAGGTCGTTCTCCTGCACAGCTCGTGGGAGGAGTTCGGCGAGGACGGCGTCGCATTGCGCGACAACTACGACACCGGCTGGGATGTCGTACTCAAACGGCTCGAAGAGCATGCCGGGCGTGACGAAGCTGTCGCGAATCCTGCTCGGCCGCTGGGCTCGGATGGGGGCTGACTGCGATTCATCAATTGTGGCTCAACCTCTTGCGGCCAAACGTCCGGCCGGGCAAGGTCGGGAGCACGGGCTGAGGAGGGCACATGAACAGGTCTCGTTTGACGCGCTGGCGCGTTGCCGCTGGGGCCGCCGCGACCGCGGTGGTGGTAGCCGGGCTGGGTGTCGCGCCGGGTGCCGCGACCGGTGCGCCGGCTCCGGTCTCGGCGGTGACCACGGATGTTGGTGTCTACAACGTCTACTTGGGCGCCAACCTGAGGCCGCTGTTCGGTGCTACGAGCATTCCTGACCTGATCCAACGGGCCGGGACCATCTACGCGGAGATGGAGCGGACCGACTTCCCGCAGCGCGCCCAGGCGATCGCCGAGCTCATCGCCGAGGAGCGGCCCGACGTCCTCGGCCTCAACGAGGTGGCCTTGTGGGAGACCGCGCCATGGACATTCATCCAGACTCCCGATGGGCCGATTCCCGTCGTCACCGGTCCGTACACGACGACGTTCGATTTCGAGCAGATCCTTCTCGATGCGCTCGCCGCCGCGGGTGAGCCGTACACGGTCGTTGCGAAGAACAGGAACTTCTCCAGCTCCGCCATTCCGATTGCGATCCCGATTTCTCCCACGCAGGCCGGGCGCTTCACGGACCACGACCTAATTCTCGTGCGGACCGAATCGCTGAAGCACATGTCCGTGTCGAACGCGCGGTCGTTCAACTTCAGTACCGAGTCGTCCTTCTCGGTGAACCTGCTGGGGCTGGACATAGTGGTGCAGCGCGGCTGGTCCACTGTTGACATCACCAAGCGGGGCCGCACGTTCCGGTTCGTCAACACGCACCTGGAGGCCTTCGGCAACACACCGCTCCAGGATGAGTGGCGAAACCTGCAGGCCGCCGAGCTGGTCGCCGATCTCGAGGCATCGCCGCACCCGATCGTCTTGGTGGGCGACATCAACGCGCGGCCGACGATGTGCCAGGACTTCCGGCAACCTCCGCAGTTCGGGGACCAGAACGTCGTGGCCTACGGTGCGCTGGAGGACGCGGGGTTGCGTGAGGTGTGGCCGGTGGTATATCCAAAGGATCCCTGCGGGCCGGACGGCTGGACCAGCGGGCAGGACGGCAGCCTGCTCGCTCCTAGCGAGCTGGACCACCGGATCGACGTGGTATTCCTCAGCGAGGAATTCAGTGCCCTGCAGGCCGAAACGATCGGCGAGGAGCTCGACGATCGTACCGAACCGAGCGGCTTCTGGCCGAGTGATCATGCGGGCAGCGTGGCGAAGATCCGGCTCGACGCCCGCACCTAATGGGCACCGCGCAGTGCCGGTCGGGCTCGTTCACCCGAACGTCACGGCTGCCAGCCAGCCGGTGGCGATCAAGAGGCCGGCGAGAAGCTCAATGAAGATTGACAAGCCAACGGCCTTGAGGGCATGGACGGTCGACCGCCACGCGGACTGGTGGTCGCGCAGCCGTAGCTGCTCGACGAGGTAAATGCCGGCGACAAAGCCGAGAACGAGCCCGACAACTGGGATCACGAAGAACCCCACCACGCCGAGCGCGGTTCCCATCAGGATCCCGCGCGTCGGCACGCCGGCATCGCGCAGCCTCCGGCCCGGAAGCAAGTACTTGAGGAACTGGCTTGCCAGTGCCAGCAGGCTGGCGATCGCCAGGACGATCCACGCTGTCGTGCTGCGTTCGACAAAAGCCCAGACGGTCACGCTGCCCCAGATCAACACCAGGCCGGGAAGGATCGGGACGACGATGCCGACAAGCCCGACGATGATGGCCAGCCCAACCAGCACCAGCCCGCCCGATTCCATGAGGACATAGTGTCAGGACGCTCGTACGTTTACGGGCAACCGGACACGCAATTCGCCGACCTGCGAACCTCCCGACACTGCACAGCAAGTTCATGGGCGGGCTAGGGTCGTTGCTCATGGCAGATCGCTACGAGTACAAGGTAGTGGAACTCAGGGAGAAGTTGCTGGGCGGCAAGATGTCTGGCGACAGGCTCCAGAAGGTCCTCAACGAACAGGCTGCACAAGGGTGGCAGCTGAAGACGATCACAGCTGTTGAGGTCAAGGGCAGGGTCGGGCCGGGCGGAGTAGAGGGTGTACTCGTGACTTTCGAGCGTCGCGCAAGTTAGTGTCAGCCGGCCCGGCGCACCGACTGATCGGCCTGGGCGCACGTAACTGGAAGCCTTCCCGCCAGCTGTGACAACGGAGCGTCCAGCCGAGCTCTCGGTTGGCCTTTTGTTGGCGGGCGCCGCGGGGCTCCGTGCCCATCAGCACGCCACCTTCACCTGCGACAAGTCGGGCGAGCCAGCCCATCGGGTCACGCTATCGGTGAGGATCACCTCGTACGGAAGACCTTGCAGGTCTTCGGCAGTCACATCGAGGCCGCTGGCCCGAGCCAACTCGGCAAGCCATGACCATGGATGGTCGTCCTCGTACTCGTCATCATCAGGTAGCACAACGTTCAGCACGTCTTGGGTGAAGCTGTCTGGAGTCTCGTGGTCCCGGACGGCACCGGCTCCCGATCCAATAGTGAAACCGTGATCTTCGTGCAGGATCAGGCGTCGGCCGTTCTCCAGCAGGACAAATTCGCTGACCGAGAAGCGCTGCGTGTGTTCATCATCGAAGCCCGGCGTCCTGAGATCGCAGATAGCGCCGAGGCCTACCACGCGAAATGACGGAGCAGGTTCCAGTACACCGTCGACTACTAGGCGCTCCGCATGATCATCGATGGCATCCGGGTGCTCGCACCAACTTCCTTCGAAGCCACTCACGTCGAACTACCAGAGCTCCCGAGATCACACGCTCTGTGCTTCAGCCGATCGCGCCGCGCCTTCGACCAGCAACGTCGTCGCGCAAACACTTGCGGCCTTCCGTGCAGGGGCGGTGCCTTGCGGAAGACCTTACAAGCGCCGTTCGTTGGTTCGGCACCACACGATGGCCAGCGTCAAGGGCGCAGTAAAGGTTCTTGATGGCAGAGTACGTGCATCCAGACGGATCACTCACCTCAATCGACCGACCTGGCCCGGCAGGTGACCGTATTCCCGAGGTCGTCGATGCTGTTAGGTCGTCGAACGGCGCCACCAGGGCGCGACGGTGACGCCGCCCCACTCCTCCGGTGCGACGTCGCGGACGGTCTGAGTCAGCTCCCACCGATGACCAGCGAGGTCCTCAAGGCTGCACGAACGTTCACCGTACTCAAAGCTCGTCGGCTCGTCGATCACTCGTGCCCCAGCGTCGCGGGCTCGGAGGAACGCCGAGTCCACATCGGGCACCCGTACCTTGATCACGCAGGTGACGCTGCCCACCTGCGGTGGCACTTGATCTCCGCGGACATCGGCAACAATGACAGCGCCGTCGTAACCAACGCGCAGTTGAGCCCTGTGCGCCTCGCCGATACGGGTTCGTTCTTCGAAGCCGAATGCCTTCTCCAGCCACGCGACGGCGGCGCGGACATCGGGGTAAATGAGCACCGGTGTAACAGTCACCGGAGGCGCCGAACGATTGGTCAACATGGGCGGGAGCATAGCGGCGTCCGGGTACGACCGGGGCTGAGCTTTAACCGTTTCCATCAGCGTCACTTCGGTATTCGCCCTTTCTTGTCAGTGGCGGGGTGCAAGCTTGGCGCGACAGAAGGGAGATGTCGATGACCGAGAGCACTGAGGTAGGCGCACCAGGAGTCGGAAAGCTGGACGTAGTCATCTTCGACGTGCCGGATGTCCAGGCTGCTGCCTCATTCTGGGCCGAGTTAACAGGCGCCCATACGGAGCAAGACGAGTCTGAGGGCTGGCTCACGCTCGGTACACCCGACGGGTGGTCCATCGCCTTCCAACCCGCGCCTGACCTGATACCACCGCAGTGGCCGGGGCAGGATCGACCACAGCAACTCCACCTCGACCTGCGGGTGCCGGACCTCGCGGCCGCGACGGCACGAGCCATCGAATTAGGAGCGACTCTGCTGCGGGAGAGCGACACATGGAACACTCTCGCCGACCCAGCGGGGCACCCGTTCGACCTGTGTTTCTCGGACGGTAATCCAGGGATCACCGTCTTCGGCGTCACGGTGGACTGTCCCGATTCCCACGCGCTGGCCAGCTTCTGGTCGGCCTTGCTCGGTGAGCCCATTACCTACGACGCCGACGGCATGGCGATGCTGGGTGGCGACAAGCCAGTACTGTTCCAGCAGGTCGAAGGCTATAACCCGCCCGCGTGGCCCGATCCGGCGCGGCCGCAGCAGCTGCATCTGGACCTCTGGGTTCACGACCTGGATGTGGGTGAGACCGCAGCGCTTGAGTTGGGCGCTACCCGGCTGCCCGGCGGTGGCAAGACCTTCCGGGTGTTCGCCGACCCCGCGGGTCATCCGTTTTGTTTGGTCGGCTGAGGTTGGCAGTGCCACCGTGCGCCAGGTGATCGCTGATCTCAATGATGAGAAGCTGGCGAGGAGTGGGAGCACAGGCTGTACGCCGAACGTGACTTGGACGTGCTCGAGTCCAGGCCGGGCTAATGGATCCAGGAATCTGGTCGAAGGTTGCGGCTGCCATCACGAATGCCCAGTCAGGGATTAGATGCTCTTGCTGGTCGTCTCACGAGCCACGATCTATTGGGCGACATGACGGATGGGTCGCAGCAGGGTGAGGGCTCGCAGCGCGTCCGCACGTGAGATCGGTTCGTCGTGGTCCGATTGCATCGCCAGCCCAGCCTCGATCGCCTGCCGAATCCAGGTGCTCTTAGGCACGCCGGCTGTCTTCGCCGCATCTGCGACCGCCTGGTCGACTTCGATCGGCAGCCGCAAGGAGCGGACCACCATGACCTCGGACCCGCTCGGGCGCGACGCCAGCGCCGCCTTCTCTTCCTCGGTGGTGGGCAGTTCCTCGAAGACCACGTTGTCCATGAGGTCGCCGACCTCGTCACCGGTCTGGGGCAGCTCTCTGTTGTCATTCATCGCGTTCCTCCCACTTGACAAACTCGGCCAGCTCGTCGGTGCCCATCTCGCGAGCACCAATGATCTTCCAGGTGTGCCCGGTGGAGTGGTATATCGCCACGATCAACGCTCGTCCCGCCCGCGTTCGGGCCACAGACGCTCAGCACGTGCAGACCGGCTGGACTCACGGCAGGGCGAGGCCATCGGCGGTGAGCCATAAGGGTATGCAGCACCTCGTGCGGCTCGATTCCGGTGAGCGCGTTGATCGCCCCGTCGTCCCACTCGTGGGCACTGTGCAGTGTACTACGTGTGTGCTACGTGGAGATGAATATAGTTCATGAGCGTCAGAGGTCTTTGGACAAGCTGGATCGGATTACCGTCCGGATCCGCGACCCATGCGATGAGCAGGCGTCCGAGCCGGAGGTAGCTGGCGTGGCACGTCGTCGCCGACCCCGACGCAATTCTCGACGGCCTGCGCGACCAGCACGAGCGTGACGGCGATTGGATCTTAGGAGTCCTCGTCCGATTGTGCGGCTCCCCAGAGTGGTCGCAGTGCGGCCGCCAGTTCCTCGTACTGCGTGATCTCCGCGCCGCCGAAGGCGCCGATTGTGCCGCTTTCGATGTCGAGCGTGCCGACGGACTTTCCGGCCAGGATCACTGGCACGATCAGTTCGGAACCTGAGTCTTCTTGGTTGGTGAGATAACGCGGGTCGCGTCCTACGTCGTTGCTCAAGGCAACAGAGTCTGTTCGCACGGCATGTCCGGTGAGCCCCTCCGTGACGGGGAAGGTCGGATGGGCTGGTGCGGCGGGTCCACTCCACGCCTCATTGGTAACCGTGTTGTCGGCCACGGTGTAGATACCGACCCAGCGCGCCCTGGTCGCGCTGCGAATCAACTCTGCGGCGGTACGTGCACGTGACATCCTCGGCTGGCCGGACTGCACTACCTCGGCAAGACGAACAAGCACCGTTCGATCCACGGCGACACTCTATGACGGGCACAGCCGCCCGAGGTCGGCTACTCGACTACGCGTCCGACAGGGGCGAGCGCCTGCAGCCCCGCCAGCCGGACCTGTGTCCGGCGGCGGTGGCGTACTGTGCGAAGGGGTGGTCGTTAAGGCGGTCCCGAAGCGCCACAGGAGGATCGATGGAGCGCACCATCGATTGGGATACTGACGCAATAGTCACTGTCGACCAGTGTGTGCTGCCGCGCGAGCACCGCATTCTGCGGCTCACTACCGTTGACGATCTCATTGATGCCATCAAGCGACTCGCTATCCGTGGTGCTCCCGCCCTGGGCGCGGCTGGCGCGCTCGGCGTTGCCCAATCCGCCCGTCGCCATCCTGGAGACGAAAGTACTGTCCGCGCTGAGGCCGCACGGCTAGCTGCTGCCCGGCCAACCGCTGTGAACCTCGCCTGGGGCGTGCAACGCGCGCTGGCCCGGCTGCCCCAGGGTCCCGACTCCGTGCTCGCTGAGGCGCTCGCGATACTGAACGAAGACGAGCAAGTAAACCGGCAGGCATCGCGACGGGCAGCCGACCTCGTCCTGCGGCTCTGTGAACGCAGACCACTGCGCGTTCTGACCCACTGCAACGCCGGTCGGCTGGCCACCGTCGCGTGGGGTACGGCACTTGGGGCCGTGCGTCACTTGGCGGAAGCGCGCCAGATTGAATACGTGCTGGCTAGCGAAACGCGGCCGCTGCTGCAGGGCAGCCGACTCACCGCGTACGAACTGGCGGAGGCCGGCATCCCTTACCGGGTGTGTGCAGATTCGGCCACTGCGGCCGCGATGGCACAGGGATTGGTCGACTGCGTGCTTGTGGGGGCCGATCGCATCGCAGCGAACGGCGATGTGGCTAACAAGATCGGTACGTATGCCGTGGCGCTGGCCGCCGCCCGGCACGGCCTCCCGTTCATCGTTGTGGCGCCGGAGTCGACGCTGGATCTGTCACTCCCGGACGGCCGCGGGATACGAATCGAGCAGCGCGCCGACGAGGAGGTCACCCACTTGAACGGGCAGCCGATCGCCCCAGCCGGCGCGAAGGCGTTCAATCCGGCGTTCGATGTGACACCTACGGATCTGGTGACCGCGATCGTCACAGAGAGCCGCATCTTCACCGAAGTGCGCGGACGCACCTAGTCAGTCGGCTGAGGCGCCATAGGTGGCGATCTTGCGTGCCACTCGAGTTAGCTCCTCCTCCGACAGCAGCCGTGGTCGACGGATCGTGCTCGCTCTTAGCCAGATGTCACAGAGCCATTCCAGGTACACCGCATGGGTGTAGGCCTTGTCGAGCGTCTGCCCGACGGTGACGGTGCCGTGGTTTGCCAGGATGCATGCGGTCCTACCCTCCAGCGCGTGGGCGACACCGGCGGCAAGTTCGTCGGTGCCGTACGTCGTGTACGGGGCAACCCGGACCGGACCGCCGAATATCGCGATCAGGTAGTGGATCGCCGGCAACTCGTCCACCAAAGTCGACACCGCCGTGGCCGCGGTCGAATGAGTGTGCACGACGGCTCGCGCTTGGGTCCTCTCGTACACCGCAAGGTGCATCGGCAGTTCGGTCGTGGGCGCCAACTGAGCCTCGATCGGAGTGCCGTCGAGCTGGTAGACGCCTATCTGGTCGGCGCTCAACTCGTCGTACTCGATGCCACTTGGCGTCACCGCGACCAGATCGCCGGACCGGACCGAAATGTTTCCTGACGTCGCGATCACCAAGCCGTCTGGGCGCAACCTGCGGCAATACGCGACGATCTGGCGACGCTCCTCTTCTAGCACCATGCCCGCATCGTCCCAGCGCAGTCTTTACCGAGCCTGCGCTTCGAGAAGCTGTTTGAGGCTCGTCCAGATCCGTCGTTCCTGTCGGCGCTCCATGACAGCGACCACCGGGCCGATGAACCTAAGAATCCCGCGCGGATGGAGATCCCATGACGAGCGCATCCGCGTTGGTTCGAACGTGACCCCTCCGGTGAGATCCATCGACGTTGGACGCGCTCCGCGAGCCGATGGGGCCGGTCGTACTCGGTGAACTGAATCGTCATCGGGACAACTCTGCCTCTGCCCGTCAGCTCCGCGCGAAATCGGTCGATCACGATCTCGCCCTCCACCTTGACCATCGAAGTCACCCCCGCGTGCATCATTCTCAACGCTAGAACGGGTCGTCGGCGCCCCGTCGGCACGCCGGGTCCATGCCGCTGTGGCGCCTCGGTCAATGCTGTTGCGCCAGCCACTCGTCGAAGGTAGTGGGCGCGATGCGGGCGCGCTCTCCGGGCAGCAGTACGTTGCCGGCCATCTCGGGGCCGAAACCTGCGGACCATGTCGGCACGAGCTTCACCTCGCGACCGCGGGCCGAGAGGGTGCGCCGGGCCATGTCGACGAGATCCTGCGGCTCGGGGCCGGCGATATCGACGCAGCGGCCTTGTGGCTCGCCCGTTGCGATTTCGGCAAGGATATCGGCCACGTCCGCGGGTGCAATCGGCTGCACGAGCAGTGGCGCGATCATTGCGGCGCCGTCCTGCTCGGTCCAGCTTGCCACCATCGCGGCGAAGTCGTGGAACTGGGTCGCTCGGACGATCGTCCACGGCACTGGGCCGGCGGTCACGAGGCGCTCCTGCTGCCGCTTGCCGGCGTAGTGCGCGCTGCCCTCGACACGATCGATTCCGACGATCGATAGCAGCACGTGGTGCCGGACGCCGGCTCGTTCCTCGGCCGTGAGAAGGTTTCGCGTGGCCGTGCCGAAATACGCCATCGTCTCGGTCCGATTGGCCGCCGGCCCATTGGTTACGTCGACGACCGCCTCGACAGCGGTGAGGGCGGCGTCGAGCCCCTGGCCGGTCAGGAGATCCACGCCGAGCGAGCGGCTGATGCGCACCACATCGTGCCCGTCGTCTTCGAGGGCCATAACGGTAAGGGATCCGATTCTCCCCGTTGCGCCGGCGACGGCAATCCGCATGCTCTTCCTCTCATTCGGCTACCCGCTGAGGGTAGCCTCGCCGAGGTTTCGCAAGGTCTGGCGCCAGCACGGCTTCATCGGAGTGACCGCCGCTTAGCTGGCCGGCCGCCGGGTATCGAACTGCCATGGCGAGGACCAAGGCAGCAGGTGCCAAGGAGTTCGTCCCTGTGGAGGCGGACCTTCCGACGCTGAAGCAGGCCGCTTCCTCCTGCCGCGGGTGTGAGCTGTACAAGAACGCCACGCAGACCGTCTTCGGCGATGGCGATCCAGACGCGCGGATCATGCTGGTGGGGGAGATGCCCGGCGACCGCGAGGATAGGGAGGGCCAGCCCTTCGTGGGCCCGGCTGGCCGGATGCTGGAGAGGGCGCTTGAGAAGGCCGAGATCGACCGGTCGAGTACCTACGTAACGAATGTGGTCAAGCACTTCAAGTTCACCGAGCGCGGCAAGCGCCGGATCCATCAGACCCCCAACCGGACCGAGATAGTCGCCTGCCGTCCATGGCTTGTCGCAGAGCTCGAGCTAATCGAACCCGAGGTTCTGGTCTGCCTTGGTGCAACAGCGGCCCAGGCCATCTTCGGGTCGTCGTTCCGGCTCACGCAGCAGCGCGGCGAGCTCCTGCTGGCGCCGGACGTTGAAGGCGCACCGTGGGACGAGGGTCAAGGTCCGCAGGTGGTGGCGACGGTACACCCGTCGGCGATTCTGCGAACCGAGACCGACCGCGCGGCCATGTTCGAAGAGATGGTCGCGGACCTGCGCGTCGCGGCCGCGGCTCTCCGATAAGGCTTAGCGGCGCCATGCGCAAGCGGGCGACCGCACTCGCTTCAGCCCGTCGGCCGAGCGGGCTAATAATCCAGGTCCTCCGGGCTGACCCCGGCGCGCCGACGGCGGGGCGTGGATCGCTCCGGGGTCTCGGGCGGCGACTCTCCGGCCGCCGTCCGCCGGAGGCGCCGGGCCTCCGCTTCGGCTTGCTGGGCCTCCAGCCGCTCGCGGTGCGCCTGGGCCTCCAGCTCGTCGGCCTGCGCTTGGTACACGTCGGCCGTCGTGGCGACCCGTTCCCCCTCCTCTTCGCGCTCTCGAACGACCTCGTCGTCTGGCGTACCGAGCTTCTCCAGGTCGTACTCGCGGTGCAGTTGCTTGGCCTCGGCCTCGACGAGGTCGGCGCGTTGCCGCCAGATCCGCCGCCTGATCGGCCAGATCTGCTGAGCGATCAGATGACCGGCGACGGCGGCGACAATCAGCAGCACAACGATGAGCAGGATTACCTCACCCGTGTCCACGTGCGTTCACCGATCCCTTCATCGGGCATGGATTGTTTCGATCTCGTGAGCGAAGTGTTCTTCGATCACGTTCCGGCGAAGCTTGCGCGTGGGCGTCAGTTCGCCCCGGTCGGCGCTGAAACTCGTTGGCGCGGTCGACAGCGGCCTGGATCTCACTGCTCACGCGGTCGTGATGGCGCAGGTCAGCGATGTCGCCACTCAGGCCCTGCTCTGAGGCGATCAAGTCGTTCTTACGGTCGAGCACCATCAGGAAGCCGTCGTAATCCAGCTTCCCAAGATCTCCGGTGTTTAACCACCCGCCGTCGAAATCCCGGGCTGTGCGTTCGGCATCGCCGTGGTAGCCGCGTAACAAATTATGCCTCTTAACCATAATCTCACCATCGTCGGCGAGGGAAACCTCGACCCCCGGCATCCGGCGGCCTGCGGTGCCGATCCGATGCTCGCTCGGCGTGGCGCGGCACTGTTCGGCTGAGCTCGTCTCGTACCCGGGGACGGCGACCGCGCCAGCGGCGAGAACAGCCAGGTCGGCACTCGTCCAGTCGAGCCGGGCGTTGCTCATCACCGCCAACCGGTCTCCAGCGCCGAGCCCGCGTGCGATGAGCCCCGCGGCGACCAATCGAATTGATTCAGCGAGCTCGCCCCTGGTGCTCTCGGTCCAGCTACCATTCGCCGGGGCGGCCAGGACGGGCTGATGGGGTGACTGTTCAGCCTCCGTCCGCAACCGCCTGGGGAGGTGCTGGTCCGAACCCAGCGCTCGCGGACGTCCCTGCCCGAGGGACCGGCTCATGACGGTTGGAATACCCGGCAGGATCGAGGTGAATCGCTCGAGCGCTGTTTTGGTCGGCGGACGCCGGGTAGCCGTCCCAGAACAGAAAGGAGTCCATCATGGGCGCGAGCGATAAGGCCAGGAATGTTGGCGAGAAGATGAAGGGCAAGGCCAAGGAGACCGGCGGTCGGTTGACCGACAACGAGCGAATGGAAGCCGAAGGCAGGGCCGAAGAGACCAAGGCGGACGCCAAGCAGACGGCCGAGAAGCTCAAGGACACCTTCAACCAGGACTGATTCACTGATGAATAGGTGAGGAAGTTCCACTTCCGGACTTCGGCAGCCGTCAGAAGGCACGTTTTGCAGCACGGATACGTTCGCTTGACTGGGGGCGCATGCTGCGGCTGCCGAAGTCCCGGCGTCTGGACGCAAGGACCAGACCGGGAGTTGACCGTAGCGCATGACTGGGTCTCCGCCGGGTACGTATTGGCGAGCGCCGCACGGGCGCGATGGGAGGGCAGTGATGTCAGAGCAGCGCCGCGATACGCCACATTCCGATCGCGAGAAGCCGGACAATAAGAGGCGGACGCGGTGGGGTAGGATCCTGCTTCCGCTGACCACGATCGCTTTCTTGGCGGTCTTCATCATTGCGATGCTGGTGATCTACGCGCTGGCGAACTGACCTTCCCCCGGTTGTCGGCTGCACGCGCCCCGGATCCGGTCTGGATTGGTAGATATGAGAGTTCTTGTCACCGGCGCAACCGGCAACATCGGCACCAGTGTGCTGCAAGCACTGGACAGCGACCCGAGCGTCGACGATCTGATCGGCATCGCTCGCCGCCTACCTGAATGGCTGCCGGACAAGGCGCGCTTCATCAGCGCCGACATCCGCTCCGCCGATCTCGTAGACCTGTGTCCGGAAGTCGATGTCGTGGTTGGTTCATCTGGCCTGGGCCTTCCAGCCGACTCACAGGCCCCTCACCACGTGGGAAGTGAACGTCCTCGGCGGCATCCGGGTCTTCGAGGCGGCCGCCGATGCTGGCGTGCAAAGTCTGGTGTACGCGTCCTCCGTCGGGGCGTATTCGCCTGGGCCCGGCCGCCAGGTCGACGAGACCTGGCCTACACACGGTTTGCCCACCGCCGGGTATGGGCGTGAAAAGGCCTACCTGGAGCGCTACCTCGACGCGTTCGAGCTTCGCCATCGGTCGATGCGCGTCGTTCGGTTCCGGCCCTGCTTCGTGTTCAAGCGGCAGTCGGCGAGTGAGCAGCACCGGATCTTCGCCGGCCCGCTGCTGCCACGAATGCTGGTTCGCCCCGGTCGGTTGCCGGTCGTGCCAATGCCTAGTGGGCTGAGATTCCAGGCAGTGCACGCCGACGACGTCGGAGAGGTGTTCCGGATGGCCATAGTCGGGCAGGTGACGGGAGCGTTCAACCTGGCCGCCGATCCGATCATCGACCGGGAACGGCTGGAGGAGGTCTTCGAAGCACGGACGCTGCCGCTTCCCGGCCGGTTTCTCCAAGCGGGGCTGGCCGCCGCTTGGAGGTTACGCGCCGTACCGGCGGAGGACGCCTTGCTGCAGCTGCTGCTCAACCTGCCGACACTGCACACGACCCGCGCCCGCCAGGAGTTGGGGTGGGAGGCCAAGCGTTCTGGTGCGGAGGCCATGCGCGAGGTAATGCAAGGCGTGGCCGACGGCGCCGGTTTCGCTACGCCGCCCCTGAGGCCCTACCGTCCCCAAGCTTTATCCACCTGATGGCGGCGGGGGCAGTGCTTGTGGTTTTAGCGGTCCATGCCTGCGCTGCGGATTCAGGGAGACTCCGGTTCGGGGATGCCTTCCGGGCCGCCCTCGAGCTGGTCGGTGTAGGTCGAGTCCTTGTGCTCCGAGGCGAAGTCGGCATGGTCGCCGGGGGACAACACCAACCGCCGCACGGCTTCAGCGATTGCCGAACGGTCGATGCCCGCGTCGCGGAGTTGTTCCTGCGGTGACGCGGATGCCGGCATGTCGCTGACCGCGAGAGACACGATCGGCGGGGTTGTCTGGTCGCCGGAGAAGACGGATCGGACCGCCTCTCCGAGCCCTCCTTCGGGCCAGTGGTCCTCGACGGTAACAAGTCGGCCGGTCTCGCGCGCTGCACGCAAGATGGCCGTGCTGTCGATCGGCTTGATGGAGTAAGCGTCGATGATCCGTGCCGGAATGCCTTCGGCCTCGAGCTCTTCGGCGGCAGCGAGTGCCTCGTGGACAGTCACCCCGGCCGCTATGAGCGTAACCCGATCGGCCTTGCCGGCGCGCAACGTACGGCTGCCGCCTACCCGAAACTCGTCGCCGGGCTCATAGATCACCGGAGTGTCACCCCTGGTCGTCCGCAGGTAGCTGATGCCGTCCAGATCGGCCATCGCGGATACCAGCGCCGCCGTCTGGTTCGCATCGCACGGATAAAGCACGGTGCTTCCGTAGACCGCGCGCATTGCCGCAATGTCCTCCAGACCCATCTGGGACGGGCCGTCTTGCCCTATGGCCACGCCGGCGTGCGAACCGACGAGCCGCAGGTTCGCGCGGCTTATCGCGGCCATCCGGATGAAGTCGTACGCACGGGTGAAGAACGCGGCGAACGTGGCCACATACGGTGCCCACCCTCGTGCCTGCATTCCGACTGCGGCGGCGACCATTTGCTGCTCGGCGATGTAGCACTCGAAAAACCGCTCGGGATGGGCCTTGGCAAAGTACTCCAGCCTGGTCGAATCCGCGACCTCCCCGTCCAATGCGACGATCTCGGGGCGGGCGGCGCCGAGCTCTGCGAGTGCTTCTCCGAATGCCGTGCGGGTCGCCACTTCGTCACCAACCTCGTACCGAGGCGGGTTGGCCCTCTGGCGAGAGAACTGGTGGGATTCCTGCTCGCTGCGCGGGCGCGCCACGTCGATGCGGATCGACCGGATGCCGCCGAGCTCTTCGATGGCCTCCTCGGCGTTCGTCAGCGGCTTACCGTGGGCACCTTCCTGGTCGGCGACCGCCGCGACACCGGCGCCCTTGGTAGTCCTGGCCAGGATGGCGGTCGGCCGGCCAGCGGACTCGGCCTCGGTGTACGCCTTGTCGATGGCGTCCACGTCATGCCCGTCGATCTCTATGGTGTGCCAGCCGAACGCGCCAATGCGCTGGGCGTACGCCGCGGTGTCCCAGCCGTGCCGGGTAGGGCCGCGCTGGCCCAGCCGGTTGACGTCCACGATGGCGACGAGATTGTCCAGGCCCTCGTACCCAGCCAGCTCGAACGACTCCCACATCGAACCCTCGGCGAGCTCACTGTCGCCACACAGTACCCACACCCGGTATGGCAGCCGGTCCAGATGTTTGCCGGTCAATGCGAGGCCCGCTCCGAAGGGGAGCCCCTGGCCCAGCGATCCAGTGGCGACATCCACCCAGGGCAGCCGGGGAGTGGGGTGACCTTCTAGCCGGCTCTTGCGCTCCCGATAGCTCAGCAGCTCTTCCTCGCTGATCGCACCGGCGGCTTTGTACAACGCATACAGGAGCGGTGAGGCGTGGCCCTTAGAGAAGATCAGGTGGTCGTTGTGCGGATCGTCCGGCGTATCGAAGTCGTATCGCAGATGCCGGGCCGCTAGGACGGCAATGAGGTCCGCGGCCGACATGGATGACGTCGGGTGCCCCGACGATGCCTGCGCCGAGCATCGCACGGCGTCTACGCGGAACTGCTGTCCAAGTTCGGTGAGTTCGACCATTCTCGCCCTCTACCCGGGCTCGCGGTTCCCAATCGTCACTGTGCTTCGCGGCGATGGCCCCGGGTACGCGCAGCCGAACTGCTTATCCGCATCTGGCTGGAGGAACGATGGCTCCGCAACAGTCGCTGAGCTGATGCGGGACCGGGCGCTGCGGCGCCCGGTCCGGCGACCCCGATTCGGTACTGGGGCACATCAGTGCCTCAGCACCGAATGGGTAAGTCGCCGTGGCGGGCTAGTAGTAGTGGCGCCGACCCGCGAGTGGCCGCCCGACCGCTCCGAGCAGGTACATCAGCGCACCAACGACGATCAAGATGATGCCGATGGTCTGCAGGATGCCTACTCCGAAGATCAGGCCGATGACCAGTAGCACAACGCCCAAGATGATCACGACGTGCTCCATTCCATCGACGGACGGTTTCCGCACGATCAATACCCGGTGATCGGCCCGATAACCGTGACATGACGACCAGGGGGACGAATATTCAGCGGGAAGGGGTCAGGCGATCTCGGCGAACCGTCGCTTGCGCTCCCGCGCGGACAGGCCGCCCCAAACCCCGTAGCTCTCCTCTCGCTCGAGGGCCGTCTCCAGGCAGTCCTGCCGTACGGGGCAACGCAGGCAGATCAGCTTAGCCCGGCGCTCAGCGGCACGGCGCTGCTCCTTGGTGACGCCTTCGGGAGTGAAGAAGAGGTTCGCGTCGGCGGTCCGGCACGCGGCGTCCTCCCACCAGTAGAGCCGCATTACGACGCCTGATGCTCGATGCGGAACCGGATCTGGTCCTTGTTGATCTCGGCATCGAGCGCCTTGTCCTCGAAGGCTGCCGAGGCCTCAGGGTCCAGGAACACACGGGCTCCCTCGGATTCGATCACGTCGTCGGCGGGTTCCGGCATCGAGGCGACCGCAATCTCGAACGCAGGGCTGCCATCGCCTGCGGAGGTCGAGGCAATTCGGACTCCCGTGTCTTCCGGCATGCCCGGCTGCTGTGTGATCTCGCGGATCGCGGCTACGGCTCCGGTGGTCAACGTCAGCATGCTGCTATCTCCTCTAGGTCTCGAGTATTGCCCGCGGGGTACCCAGGGACGGCACGGGGAAACTCACCGGGCGACCGCGTGCTTGTAGGTCCGGATCACGTCGTCCGTGACCCGGACCCACGAGTGCCGGATGCTTATGCGGTCGGCCGCGGCCAGACCGAAGCCATCCAGCCGGATCGGATCCTCGAGCAGGCTTCGTATGGCGCGGGCAAGTGCGACCGGGTTGCGTGGCGGGACGAGCACTCCGGTGGTGCCTTCAATGACCACGTCCAGCAACTCCCCAACGGCAGCCGCAACGACCGGCCGCCCGCACGCCATAGCATCGATGGCAGCTGTTCCCGAGGCCTCGTGCCATGGAGTACAGATGACGATGTCGGCAGATCGGAGCAGTTTGGGCAGTTGGTCGCGTGGGGGTTTCTCGACGACGTGGACTCGGTCGGCCACGTTGAGCTTGCGAGCCAGGTCGGCGAGCCTTGCTGCCTCGTCGTCCTTGGCGAACGACCACTCCCCGTCCTGCCCAGACGGCCGACCACCGGCGATCACCAACTCCACGTCAGGCAGCGCTGGCATCGCGCGAATGGCGATGTCGAAGCCGGTCTCGGCAGTCAACGGGCCGACGGCAAGCAGGCGATCGCCGTCCGATCGAGGTTCGGCTTCGCCCTCGGGGGTGAACGACCGGGTATCGACGCCATGTGGAATGACCTCGATATCACGGCGGCGGGCTCCAAGCGTGACAAGATCCGACACCTCGCGGCGGGATGACGCTGCGATCTTGTCAACGCCGCGGGCGACGGCAGCCTCAAGGCGCCGCCACTCGTGGGCGCGAGCGCTAGCGCCAGTGCTCGGGAGATTGAGCCCGTGAAATGTCTGTACGAGTGGGATGCGGCCTAGTTCAGAGGACTGGTGCATCGTTGCGAGCGCGGCGAGGCCTGAGGACCACAGGTGGGCGTGAACAATGTCCGGCAGCGCGGCCTTCCACGACTTCTCCAGATCGCGAACTGCTCGCCCCATCCGTTCGACCGGATCCTGGCGGAGCGCCTCGACCGCGACCTGGTGGCCCCGGCCGGTCAACGCCTCAGCCAGGTCGAAGACGTGGGCGTGCAAACTTTCGGCGTCCACGTTTCCGGCGGTCTGGCCGGGATGTGACGAGTAGACGAGCGATATCTTCACTGCGACTCCTTGAGCGCTGACAGGAGCTCGCTTCTCGACATCGCCGAACGTCCGGCGATGCCGCGATAGCGGGCCCGTTCGTAGAGTTCTGCCCGGGACACTCTGGGGCGGCTGTATTTGGCGACCCATTCCCCCTGGGCCTTCAATGCGGCGTCCCGGCCGCGCTTGAAAGTCTCACCGAGCAGCCGAAGCCGCTCCACAGTGACGGTCTGGTCTAGCTCATCCAGGACCGCCGCCTCCTCAACCTCGATATGGCGGCGCACCGCGGTGGTTACCCGTTCGACAACCGGCGGAGGCACTGGATGTGGAGAATTCTCGAGCTCCTCCGCCGCGGCGACCAGCTCATCCAGCGTCTCGGCGTACGCGGGATCAAGCTTGGTGATACGGTCCTCGGCAAACGGCAGCAAGCAGTCCCCCGATGCGACAGCGTGCGCTCTGATCTCGGTGCCGAGCTGAGCCGGAAGCGACTCCCCAGCGCGGTAACGTCGACCCAGCCTGTCGGCTATGTCGGTAATCCGGCGGTGGTCGGTACGGACCAGACGGATAACGTTCGCGCCCATACAGAACGGGTACCCGCTAGTAGGGTGCGTTAACGTCGGATGTCGCTCAACCTGGCGCTCGTTTCAGGGTTTGACCTGGCGCTGCTTGATGGGTAAGTAGGTAGACGGCGAGTAGTACGAGTTGTGCGCTGTCTGCCAAACCATCTGCAGAAAGGAGGCAATATTGTGACTGCCCAGCTCGAGATTCAGGCGCAGGATCTTCGCGGGTGCGTGATCGTACGGCCGGTCGGTGAGGTGGACCTGTCGAACGCTTCGACGCTGGAGGCGCGATTGTGCGCGCTCATCGAGCGGGGCCACATGGTCGTTGACCTGTCCCAAGTGACCTTTCTGGATTCGACAGGTCTCAGTGTGATGATCGTGGTCCATCGGCGCGGTCGGGCGCTGGGCCACACCCTGCGGTTGTCCGGAGCACAGGATCCGGTCCGGCGAGTGTTTGAGATCACCCAGCTTGACACCGTGCTTGAGTGCCACGACGACGTGGGCGACGCAGTCGAGGCCGCTCTTTCCGAGTACCACGCCGCCCGCTGACGACCTCGATCGCCCGCCGGGCGAGCAGAGCGGGTTATCGGAATGCCGCGATGACTCGGGCGAGCCGTTCGATCGGCGCCGCGTCAGTGAGATCGGGCAGTCGGACGATCACCTCGCGCGCGCCGGCTTCCGCGAGTTCGCGAAATCGACCGATGTGGTCGTCGATGGTGCCGGCGTTGACTGCTTCGGCATATCGGGCCGCGGGCTGGCGTGGTGACCGCAACCGCTCGACAAGTTCCCAAACATGGCTATCGTCAGACCCGATGAGCGCGGTTGACAGATGGGTCATCTCCACGCCGACTGGGTCACGACCGAGGTCTTTGCAGTGCTGCTGTAAGACGGACGTCTTGTGCCGAACGGTCGCAGCGTCGCCGAGGACGTTAGCCGCGTCCGCGTACTGTGCGGCGAGCCGCAGTGTGCGCCGTTCTCCGCCACCGCCAACCACGATCGGCACCTTCTCCTGGAGCGGACGTGGATAACAAGACGTGTCCGGGACGGAGACTGCCCGCCCGCTGAAGGAGCTCTTGCCTGGTCCCCACAGCAGAGGCAGCAGCAGCAGCGCATCCTCCAGCAGCGCGTACCGGGCTGCAGTGGCCGGGAAGTCCCACCCGTATGCGACGTGCTCCTCCTTGAACCATGCGACGCCGAGCCCGCAGACCGCGCGACCTCCGCTGAGGACGTCGAGCGTGGCGATGATCTTCCCAAGGTGGGCGAGGTTGCGGTACGTAATTCCAGTGACGAGCACTCCCAGACGTGCACGAGTGGTGCACGCTGCCATGTAGCTCAGGGTGGTGTAGCTCTCAAGGAAGTCGTCCCACGCTCTTCCGACCTGCGGGATCTGCCGGAAGTGGTCCATCACGTAGATCGCGTCGACACCTGCGGATTCCGCCGCCGAGCTGATCTCGCGAATCCGCGTCCCGGCCTCGGCCGCTCCGCCGGAGAACGCAAAGGTCCCCAACTGCAGACCAAAGCGCAGTGATGTGGGCTGCTCCGATTGGCGTTGGGCAGCTGCTGTCGCGGTGGCGAATACCTTGGGCACCACCCGCACTGTCTGCGGGGTGAGCACCGCATCGTAACCTTCAGTGGGAATCAAGTCGCGTACCTGCCGCCACGTACGGAGCTGCGTCGTGAGGACATCTGCTGGGATGCGCTTGGCCCGGCCGCGGTTCCGCTCCCTGCACTCGGCGGCTGGCGTGTCGAAGGCCACGGCGACGCAAGGGAGGCGGTGCTGCCTGGCGAGGGCGAGCCAGGATTGTCGGCGCTCGGTGTCCAGCCCAAGAGTGTCGATCACCGTGGTGAGCCGCCGGGAGACGCGCTTGCGAACGACCTCATCGAGGAGACTGAATGCATCGGCGCTGGCTGCGATGTCGTCCTCGCCCGACCCGAGCAATGCGCGCAGCCGATCGCTCGAGATGACAGTGTCCGGTGGGAATTGCGACGCCGCCCACGTCGACTTGCCAGACGCGCCTGGGCCGACCAAAACCACCACGCATGGCGAGGGGAGACTACGGGCAACTTCGGCATCCATTCGCTCAGTCTGCACGAACGACGAACCTGGCCCTCGGCTTAGGAGGTCTCGCACGCTGGTGTTGCGAATGCGCCGGCCTTCGACTCCGAGAGCCCTTGCCAAGCGGCGACAACAAATCTTGTGGACCAGCTCGGCGAGTCCCACATCTCGTCCTGCCGTGAGCTCAAGGGCAAGGTCGGTACGAAGCGGCAGGTGCGGAGGTCCCGACTCTGTCGGTACCATGCCGGACAATCCTGGTATGAGTTACGACCGCGACCTGGCCGACCGCATCCGCGAACTCGTTGCCGGCGAGGCTGGTGTGAGCGAGCAGCGGATGTTCGGCGGCCTGGCGTTTCTGATCAATGGAAACGTGGCTGTTGCCGCCAGCGGGCAGGGTGGGTTGCTTGTGCGCGTGGATCCGGCGGAGACCGAGTCGCTTACCAACAATGAGCTGGTCACGCCGATGGTTATGCGCGGCCGGGAGATGCGAGGGTGGCTGCGCGTCGATACCGCGGCCACAGCTGCTGCCGGCCAGGTCGAACAGTGGGTTCCGCGCGGCTTGGCCTACGCCCGCTCCTTGCCGGCCAAGGGCGGAGGCCGGCGGCGTCGAACCGCCTCGTCCGGCTGAACTGCTACGCAGACTTAGCCCTGGTGACCGTTCTCGACGTCACTTGCACCTGTCGGGCTCAGAGCAACACGAAGGACGCGAGGCGACCTTAATGATCTCGGCGTAGATTGCAGTGGTGTGATGGCAGGACCCGTGAGGGCCCCAGAGGAGCGGGCGGCGGCGGGGAAGGCGGCACGTGCGACGGCCCCGCTGGAGGCACACGCCGACTTTCGGCCAGCCGAATCACGCGATCCGGTGCGGCTATTGCTCGACCAAGCCAAGACCCGCGTACCAGACCTGGTACCGATCCGGCATGGCCGGATGCTGGTGTCGCCATTCACGTTCTACAGAGGCGCCGCGCGCGTAATGGCGGCCGATCTGCAGTGGACGCCGACATCAGGTCTGCGAAGCCAACTGTGCGGCGACGCGCACCTCGCCAACTTCGGCGCGTACGCCTCGCCGGAGCGCCGCCTCGTATTCGACATCAACGACTTCGACGAGACACTGCCCGGCCCGTTCGAGTGGGATGTCAAGCGGTTGGCCGCGAGCCTCGTCGTCGCTGGACGCGACAACGGCTTCACCGCAAAACAATGCCGCAAGGTCGTTTTGGCCGGAGTGGAGCGCTACCGCACGACGTTGCAGAAGTTCGCCGGCCAGTCGATCACGGACGTCTGGTACGCGCACCTCAACATCGAAGATGTACTGGCCGAGTTCAAGGCCGCCCTTCCGAAACCACAGCGGAAGGCGAACAAGGCCCGGTTCAAGGTCGCCGAGGATAATCTGGCGAAGGCACGAACGCGCGACAGCCTGCAGGCAATCGCCAAGCTCACCACGGTCTCGAATGGCAGGCGGCGGATCATCAGCAACCCGCCCTTGATCGTCCCGCTCGCCGAGTTGACCGGTTTCGACACCGACATGGTGCTCGAGCAGGTACGCGGCATGCTCGCGACCTACCGAGACACCCTCCAGTCCGATCGCCGGCATCTCCTTGATCACTTCGTGCTTGCCGACGTGGCGCACAAGGTGGTCGGGGTAGGGAGCGTCGGCTTGCGGGCGTGGATCTTACTTCTCGAGTCGGGCGTAAAAGGGGAAGGTCTCGTCCTGCAAGCCAAGCAGTCCGAGGTGTCAGTCCTCGCGGACTACGCGGGTGAATCCGAATATGCCAATCAGGGCGAGCGTGTGGTGGCTGGTCAGCGCGTCATGCAGGCCACGAGCGACATCTTCTTGGGCTGGCTGCGGGCGCCGGCTCCCACCGGCGGAGCGGAAGTGGATTACTACCTGAGGCAATTGCGGGACTGGAAGCTGTCCGCCGACATCGAAACAATGAGCCCGCAGGGCATGCGCCTGTACGCGCAACTTTGCGGCTGGACACTGGCGCGGGCTCATGCCCGTTCAGGCGACAGGATCGCGATCGCCGCCTACCTCGGCGGCTCAGCGACGTTCGACAACGCGATAGCCGATCTCGCTGAGGCGTACGCCGATCAGAACGAACGTGACCACGCCGCGCTCGCTGAAGCTGTCGCCGCCGGACGAGTCGAGGCGAAGGGCGGAGTGTGAGCCCGAGAACGGGCGAGCGCAGTTGGCGTCAGTGGCCGGCGAGGATGTTCTTGAACGCCGCGATGGTGACCGCGAGAACGAGGACCGACAGCGCGTAGATCGTCGCTCGCCCTCGTGTCGCACCGCCGCCACGGGCAACGGTAAAACCGACCACGGCGATAAAGGCCGCGAGCACCAACTCTACGAGTAGGCGCTCGTCGTCCTCCGGAAAGAGGATCACTGGAATCCAGGCCAGTACGGCAACCGCTGCGGCCCCCACGACTTGGGCGCCGGCGGACTCCACGTCTTGGGGGCGAACGCGTCCAGCGCCCACCAGTCGGGCCGAGACGCGGAACGCGAACCAGTGCGCGACGGCGAGCCCTATGTATGGTGACGCCCCAGATGATTCCGGCCACGTGCAGGCCGACGCCCGTCACCGGCAGCGCGATCAGGGCCGCCAGTAGGCAGATCGCTACGTAGAGAGCCATCGTGTAGGCCTCTTTGCGCAGTTCCACGGCCGCTTCGTGGTGTCCACCTTCCTCGGCGGCCGGTGCGTCAGTCATGGCGCACATGATGGCACCCGGCTTGGGGTCATTGTGCTCGGCCATGAGCGTTACGCTCGTTGCCACGCACTTTGGGGAGCCGCCATGTCCGAACCTGTACACGTTGCCGATCCGTCTCGAGATCAGCCGGCCACCGCTGACCGTCAGATCAGCCGCCTGCGTGGCTATAACCTGGTCGCTGCCGCCTTTCATGCGATCCAGGCCGCTGTGGTGCTCGTGTTGGCGAACGATTTCGCCCTGCCGGTCACCGGCACATACTTGGCCGGCCCGCCCGGGACGATGCCGGACGACCAAGTCACGCTGTTCGAGATCCGGACCGGAGTCGCGGTCGCCGCGTTCCTGTTGCTGTCCGCCGTAGCGCACGTCGTCGTCGCGTCGCCATGGTTCTTTGGGAGGTACAAAGCCGGCCTGCTGCAGAACCGCAATTACTTCCGCTGGGTTGAGTACTCGCTGTCGGCGTCGCTGATGATCGTCCTCATCGCCCAGCTGACGGGCATCTCCGACATCGCTGCGCTGGTTGCGATCTTTGGCGTGAACGCCTCGATGATCTTCTTCGGGTGGCTGCAGGAAAAGTACCAGCAGCCCCGAGACGGCGGGTGGCTGCCGTTCATCTTCGGGTGCCTTGCCGGGATCGTCCCGTGGGTGGCCATCGCGATCTACGTGATCGCGCCGGGTTCCACCAGCGGAGCCGAGCCGCCGGGCTTCGTCTACGGGATCATCGTCTCGCTGTTCGTGTTCTTCAACATCTTCGCGGTCAACCAGTGGCTGCAGTACCGGCCGGTCGGCCGCTGGCGGGACTACCTGGTCGGCGAGCGTGCGTACATCACGCTTAGCCTGGTGGCCAAGTCTGCACTGGCGTGGCAGGTCTTCGCCGGCGCACTCGCGGGCTGACCCAGACGGCACCTGACACGGACTTACGGCGCCAAGCCCCGAACACTAATAGACGACATCGGCGAGGCGATCGGCCTGATCAGGCGCGGAGGTCGTGGATACGAGGTAAAGCTCGGTGCAGCCGGTCTCGGTGAATGCCGTGACCGCGTCGTGAATCGCCTGCGGCGTGCGAAGCACTGACTCAGCAATGCGCTCGGCCCTCGATCCGACGTGCCCGTAGTAGCCGAGTAGGTACGTGCGGGACTCCGCTGCGACCTCTTCACCAAGCGAGAAGTAGATGAGTGCAGCGATGCGCGGCTCGCCGTCCCTGCCCGCCTCGTGCCATGCCGTTCGGACTCGTCCGGCGAACTCAGCGGCCATCTGCGGCCCGCCGCCGCCAGCGGTCCATCCGGCTCCCCACCGGACCACGCGACGCAGCGCGGCATCGCTCGTGCCACCGATGAGAACCGGGACCTGGCCGTGGACTGGTGTGGGACATATCGGCGGGCCGAGCTCGCCGTCACGAACCGGCTCGCCTCGCCACGCTCGGTGTAGCAGGTCCAGCTGAGCGTCGAACTCGCGGCCGCGGCGACTGAAATCACGGCCGGCGACCACGAAGTCGTCGGGTCGACCTCCCGGCGCCATGCCCAGGGTGAACCGGCCGCCGGAGATTTGGTCGATGCTCGCGGCCGCCTTGGCCAGGATCGTCGGTGGGTACAGCGGTGCGAGCAAAATGTTGGTGGTCAGCTCGATGCGGCTGGTCGCGCCCGCCGCTGCGGCGAGGGTGGCGAGTGAGTCGTAGCTCGGGTACGCGAGGCGGTCGATTGTCGCCAGGCCAGAGAAGCCGCGCTCCTCGGCCTGCCGGGCGAGGTGGAGAAGGGTATGCCCGGGGATGCCCGGTACCGGGTTTGGCAGCCCGAATCCGATCTTCATTTGGTCTCCGTGCGATTCGTCGGGTTTCGGCCAGGGGGCGATCTCAGGCCGCTGGTAACCCTACGATCTACGTCACCCGGCTCAGCCTAGGCACGGGTGACCGAACGGGAGCTCGGGCGCGGCGTTACGGCCTTTGATGATGTTGGTGCCCCGTACGAGACCGACGAGGGCACGGTGGGGGAGGCCCAGGGCGGACGATGATCCGTCATGGCCACCATCGTCGAAGCGCTCGGTACCGGCTCGGCGAATCCTGGTACCACTCAGGAATGAGTCTCGCGCCACATGGGCCAGAACCTCGCACCGCTTGGGAGCTCGCGTAGTAAGCAATCACGACAAGACCGATGACACTCTGCAGGATGGAGCCAACTACCGGCGCGCCGGTCTTGGCGGAAGTCTGCCCAAGTCCGGCTGGTAGGACTCGCTCTCTTCCCAGGGCGAAGCTGTAACGCGCCCACATGTTGTGGAACGCGATCATTCCGGCGAACACGGAAGTGACGAGGAGGATTTCCCCGATGTCGGCCACGTGCCGCCAAGGAACTCCTCAGCCAGCACAAAGATCGTCCCGGGTCCCAACTCTTGCGTGGTGGCGGCAATGTTCTCCGGGCCGGTGGCAACCGACATGGCCTAGGAAGACAGGACGTAGACCACCCCGATGATTGCGATGGCCGTGTAAGTCGCCAACATGATGGTCCGTTGAGGATTGCGAGCTTCCTCTGAGAACACGACACATGCTTCACCGCCAGCACCTTGCTATTCACGTCGACTCGCAAGATACCGAGAATCGCGACTAACGCCCACGCGACCAGCGCGACGACCCACGCTGACCTCGATGTCGAACCATTCCGCAAGCTTTGGTTCGACTGCGGCATGAATGATGCCGTAGAGGCCGACCTGTAAGGCGGAGTACGCGAGTAGCGCGATTCATGCTGCGGCCACGCCGGCAGGTTTGCTGAGACCGTGCGTGACGTAGGTATAGAAAGCTCCCGCATTGGTGACGTGGCGCGACATCGCGACATAACCAACAGCGAAGAGGGCCAACAGGAGTGCGACAATAATGAATGCAATCGGAAATCCGGTCACACCCGTCACTGCGTACCCGGTCGTGACCACCCCGGCCACGAACGTCAACGGGATGGCGGCACCGCAGCGCAATACCCCGAGCCGAGATTCGGCTCCTACTTGACATGGACGTTCGCCCTGCAAATATTGCATGTGAAATTGCCTGCGATGGTGTGCTCCCGTATGACCCAGGCCGGCACACACTGCCCGCTGAGGGTCGTCCGACCCCCTCAGAATGGCGGCTCGTCGGGTGGATCATCACCGAGATCGTGGTTCCTGTCCGATCTTGGTGGATCAGTGCCGGACTCGTCAGGTGATAGGTCGATGATGGGGCCGACGGCCTCGGGGTCGACGTGGTAAGTGAACCCGGCAGGGGTAGTGATCACGAATGTTCCCGGTGACGGCTGCACGAGCCCGAATCCGTGGTGTGTCTTGTCATGGTGGTGCCGGTCGTGCAGGGGCCCCAGGTTGTCGTGAGATGTCAACCCGCCGGATCCGTCCGGCCGGTACGAGACAGTGTGGTCGAGTTGGCACGCTGCGGCCGTCCAGTTACACGTGGGGAACCGACACGCGACGTCTCGAGCGATCACATGATCGGCCAGATGCTGAGGCGGGACGTATCTCGTGGTGCCGTAGTCCAACACCTGCCCGCTTGCCGGATCAGTCAGCACGCGTCGCCACGTGCCCTCGGCGGCGATTCGCCGCGCCACCACGGGGTGCACCAACCCGTAGCCGTGCAATATCCCGGGTTCATCGTCGATGCCTATAAGAGTGGTGAACGGCACGGTCACGTTGACTGTCGCGGCTCGGCCGTGGCGCGAACCAAGCCGCTGCGCGCCGCCGCTGCAGTCCGCGGCGCAACAGCCCAGATGTCCGGCGTCAAGCGCCGTCCACGCGGTACTGGCAAGCACATCGAAGCGCAACGCACTCAGCGACACCCCCGCATCGGGATGCACTACATCGCCGGCAGCGGTGGTCTTTGCCGCGGCGTCGCGGCGGGCACGGGCGGCGGCATCCACCGCCGTGAACAGCGCGGCTATGTCCTCGACCGGCCCGAGCAACTGCAGCTGAGCCATACCGTCCGGCAACACGAACGGCTCGCTGAATCTGCGTCCCTCGCGGGCACGCTGGCGGCGAAGTTCCGCCACGTCAGGCATGCGGCGTAGCACTTCCCGTCTGACGAAGGTCCGAAGTGCCGGCCCCGTCTTCCGCTCGGCCACCCCCAAAGCAGTGCGCTCGACAGCCAAGCGCTGCTCAGGGTCCTCATCCAGCGGCGCCGTCTCCTCACAGATCACCCGCGCCCGGTAACCGTCGATCCGGCCGTCTCGGAGCGCGTCCAGCGT
Organism: Jiangellaceae bacterium; assembly: GCA_035762665.1. Classification (GTDB taxonomy): domain Bacteria; phylum Actinomycetota; class Actinomycetes; order Jiangellales; family Jiangellaceae; genus JASLBX01. The sequence goes on from DASTNZ010000040.1 coordinate 108,790, forward strand.
CGCCGGCAACAGCTGGGCCAAAACAACCGCTTCGCGCACCTTCGCGTCCGCGTGCCGTGGTGTCCATGAGAGCGCCAGCGACACCTCTGACGCCGCCACCTTTACCGGATCATGTTCATGTCCGGCCGAATCGCCACATCGCGTGTACTCCGGCCGCGCTGCGAGTTCGGCCAGCGCCTCGGTCAACAGGGCCTCGTGGTGCGCGACCAACCGAGCCTGCGCTTTCACGACTTCGACCAACCCATCCGCTGGCAGCTCTGTCAGAGACTCGCGCGACACCTCGTAAGCCAGCTCCGGACCCGGCTCGAGCGCCCGCCACCACGCCGACCGCTGCCACGCCAGGAAGTCCTCGTCCTCCGCGACCGCCTGCGCGTTCACATGTGGAAACAACGGCTCACCCGTTGTCGTGACCATCCCCTCGAGCCGTCGCGCCACCACTACCGGATCTACCGTCAGCGCCTCACCCGCCGGACCGAGTAACCCGCGAGCATGCGCGGCCGGCTCTACGACGTCCTGTTCGTCGAGAACCGCACGGATTCGATGGGCTGTCATGTGAATATAATAGTCGAACATACGTTCGCATACAAGTCGGTCTACCCGGCCAGTGCGCCCGCTGTATGACCGATCAGTTCGCACCCCGATTGCGGTGTGTATAGGTGTGTACAGGAACCTTGCCAGAGCAGAACTGCGCTCTCACTGTCGCAACAGAACCCTTCGACATTGTGATTGAGGGCGTGGCGGCGAAGATCACTGACGACGCCACGCTCCATCGCCTCGCCGACCTGTTCGGGGCCGAGGGTTGGGCGCCGTCAGTGCGCGATGGTGCCTTCTACCGCGAGTTCAGCGCGCCCAGTGCGGAGCCACCACCGTGGTATCTCTACGAACTCGTTCCCAGGACAGTGTTCGCGTTCGGCGCCTCGGAGCCTTTCGGAGCAACCCGCTTCGACTTCTGACCCACATGTCGGGGCGTGCCCGGCTCGCCAAGGGACAGATCCTGTCGGCCCGTTTGTTTCACCGTCGCCAACGGCAGGTCGGCAGTTGTTCAGGAATCTTGAACCACCGGCCACCGGTCGGCGCCGACCTCGCGGGAGATCGTCCGCGCCGCCGAGCGCACCGCCTCGATCACGGTGTCGCTTGCCGGCCATTCGGTCGTCGGGACGACGATCGCCACCGCACCCGCGGCAAGCCCGGTCGCGTCGAACACTATGACCGCGACGCGGGACTCGCCGAGGACGGCTTCGTCACACTCGTATGCCAGGCCCGTAGCGCGCACATCGTCGAGTTGCTTGCGAAACTCGGCAGGGTCGGTAATGGCTTCGCCGGTCATGCTGCGCAGCGGCGATCCGTCCAACAGCGCGCCCCGGGGCACTCGAGGCCGAGGCGGCGACCACGCCGCCCATCGGCGATCACCTAGCGGAGTGGCGCCGAGTGCGAAGTGCGGTGGCCCTGGTCCGGCGCGAGGCCGTTCAGACCCGCGCGCGCACCCTCGTCGCGGCCGACCTGACTCCGGCCCAGGCGGCAGCGCTCGACCGGGAAATCGTCGCCGGGATCGTGCTCGCCAACGGCAGTCCGACGGCGCACAGCGCCATCCTGACCCGGTCGCGCGGGATCCCGGCCGTCGTGGGCGCTGGGCCTGACGTGCTCGGCATCGCCGACGGGACGACCGTGGCGCTGGACGGAGAAGCCGGTCGCCTGGTGGTCGACCCCGATCCGGAGACGCTCGTTCAGCTGAAAGCGCAGGCGGCCGAACGGGATCGGCTGCTGGCAGAGCGCTGGAGGCCGCGGCCCGCCCCGCGGTAACGAGCGACGGGATCGAGGTTCACGTCGCAGCCAACGTCGGGAGCGTGGACGACGCTACGGCTGCGGCCGGACACGGGGCGGACCTGGCCGGGCTCATCCGCACCGAGTTCCTGTTCCTAGGCCGGGACGCGGCACCTTCGATCGACGAGCAGGAAGCCGCCTACCGTTCGGTGGCGGCGCTGGCCGGCCGACGGGCCGTCATCCGCACGCTCGACGTCGGCGGGGACAAGCCGTTGCCTTATGTTGACCAGCCGGCCGAGGCGAACCCGTTCCTCGGCCTGCGTGGCCTGCGGCTGGCCCTGGCCAAGCCCAATCTATTGCGAGACCAGCTGGCGGCAATCAGCCGGGTGGCCGCCGATCATCCGGTGAGCGTGATGTTCCCCATGGTCAGTCACGTGGACGAACTGCTTGCCGCTCGTCACTTCCTTGACGAAGTGGGAAATCCCTCTCCCGCCGGCCTGGAAGTAGGAATGATGATCGAGGTTCCCGCCGCGGCGTTGAAGGCGGCTGCGTTCGTCCCGCACCTCGACTTCGTGAGCATCGGTACGAACGACCTCTCGCAGTACGCGCTCGCGGCAGAGCGTGGCAACGAAGCCGTGGCAGCCAGTGCCGATCCGCTGGATCCCGGCGTGCTGCGGCTCATAGATGCCGTTTGCCAGGCAGTATCCGGTTCTGGTGTGCGAGTTGCTGTGTGCGGCGAAATGGCGGCCGACCCGGCCGCGGTGCCGCTGCTGATCGGGCTCGGCGTCGAGGAGCTGAGCGTAGGTCCATACTCGGTGCCGGTCGTCAAGCAGGCGGTGCGGAATCTGTGCATGTCTGCCTGCCGTGAGCTGGCCCGCCATGCGCTCAGCCTGCCGTCCGCGGCCCACGTGCGCGCACTGGTCGAGTGACCGGGCTGGCCGGACTGGGCGGGTATCTGGCTGGAGCTGCGTTGCGGCGCGCCCGTGACGGTTTGCTGCCTGCCGATGCGGGTATGCCAGCCGAGCTATCGCGGCTCACTGATACTGAGGAGGTCCAGATGCCGGACGTGGTTGACTTGATCATGGAGGATCACCGCGAGGTCGAGCGCCTCTTCGAGATTCTCAAAACCGAACCGAGCCAGCGGCTCAACACGCTTCCAGTGCTGTCCGCGTTGCTCGTCGCGCATAGTCGGGCTGAGGAAGCTGCGGTCTACCCAGCCGCTCAACGGGAGATCGGGAACGACGAGGTGGCTCATAGCCAGGAGGAGCACATCCTTGTTGAACAGCTCCTGGAGCGCCTCAATTCGACCGACGTCGAGAGCAAGCAGTTCGACACGCTGCTGCGCCAACTGGAAGACGCGGTCAACGAGCATGTCGAGGAGGAGGAGAGCTCCGTCCTGCCGGCCATGCGCGACCAGATGGAACAGCAGCGGCGCGAGGAGTTAGGGGAATCGTTCGCGGACGCACGTGCTGAGCATCTGGGCGAGATGCCAGGAGAGGCCACCAAGGAGGAGCTCCTCCGGCAAGCCAAGAACCTGGGCATCAGTGGCGCGCAGGGCATGGAGAAGGACGAGCTGCGCAGGGAGTTGCAGAAGCGGGGCAAGAAGTAGCGAGCCCGGGCGCCTCGGGGCAAGAGTGAACGGGGAGGCCCCGAGGCGTTCGTTTGTTCGCAGCACATACCTCGATCTTGTGACCCCGCACGCGCGTGAATCTCGCGGCGTAGGGTGACGACCTTCTCGTCGCTGCTCGGTGCAGGCGATCTCATCGTGCCTACGATCCGGTGTGGTTCGACATCTCTCGGAATCCGTTGCCGGAATTTTGTGCATCTGTTGCGTGACGGTTGTTGGGCCTGGTCTCTAGCCTGAAGTCAGCTTTCGCCCCTGTGCGGTCGATTCATTGGGGGGTCGCGTGGCAGAACTGGATCCGGCCCATGCAACCGGGTGCGCTCCAGGACCGAAATACGCACCGCCGGCTGCCGCTGCCTGCCTAGCGATGATGCGTGGCCACCCAGGCCATTCCGTGGTGAGCACGAAGGTGCGTGAGCCTGCCTGGCCACTGAGCCGTTCCCGGATTTGACCTCGGGGATCTGCGTCTGCGGCCAGGGCGGCTTACGACACCGACCCCACGATACGGAGAGAAAGGACGGTATCGGTGTCTAGACGCCCCCTAGTCATCACCGCCGCCGCAGTGCTGGTGATCTCAGGCACCGCGTTCGCCGTGCCCGCCGCCGGTGACAGCGGCAGCACCGGCTCCGCGCTGGAGTCGGCCACGAACGCAGATCCCGATGCCCTCGCCATCAGCTATGTCAGGCAGCACGCCGACGATCTCGGCGTCAGCCCTGCAGATCTGAGCGAGGTCGTCGTCCAGTCCAGTTACACGAGCGAGCACAA
>DASTNZ010000041.1:0-15200 GCA_035762665.1 Jiangellaceae bacterium
GACCGGGAGTCGTCCTGGTGCAAGCGCGCCAACCCGGTGATGCCGGGGTATCCGTGGTATCCGGGCTGGTGGTCGGACGAGCAGATGGACCAACGACTGGCCACCGGCGCGCAGGTACTCCGCGTTGGCGGCGACTACGAACACGAGCGCGAGGTAGAGCGTAAGCCCGTCCCGAGCGGGGTGGGTGGCTACTCGTACGGGAATCACGTGCTGCTGCTGCCTGATGCGCTGCCCGATGCCGTGATGGGGTCGTCATGACCGGGCTCGCCGTCGCCATCGTCGTTCCGTTCGTGATGCTCGCCGTCGCGTTGTGGGGGTTGCGGCTCGCCGACCGCTCAGGACAGCCGGCACTGCGCCGCTACCGGACCGCCCACCGCATCGGTCGTACGTTGTGGGACCGCACCGACGGGGACAGGTGGATGACGTGAGCGACGACTACCCGGAGCCGATCCGCTGGCACTACCGCGAGTGTCCCGCTTGGGGGAGCACCGACATGGACGACTGCGAGTGCTACGAGATCGAGATGGAAATGCGCGCCGAGTGGATCGATGACGGCGCCCCGGATGACTGGCGGTGGCCATGAGCATCGCTCGGATCGTCGGGCTGGTGTGCATCGGTGTGATCGCGCTCGCGCTGCTGACGTGCATCGTCGCCGGGGTGATGGATGCGTGGTGGGCGTGGTGGAAGCGCAACAGGAACGTGCCGAAGGACCCGCCGACGTTCGAGGTCACGCCGCAGACCGTCAACCGGCTCATCGATGAGATCTATACGCAGCTCGGAGGCCCGCGATGAGCGAGCGGATAACCGAGTTGGTCTACGAGGTCTGCGTGACGGAGCGCGACCGGTACGAAACGCGTCACGACGGCACGACGTTCTCGCACTTCCTGCAATTGCTTGTGTACGACGAGGCACCGCCCCGGGAAGCCGTAAGACTGCTGCGCGCCGCTGCCGATGAGATCGAAGCGCGCGCGGAGCGGGCCGAGGCACTACTACGGGAGGCCCGCGATGGCTGAGCTACCCGAACTGGACATGCCGTGGATGACCGAGCAGACGACGCACATCGTGCTCAGCGCAGTCGACGGCGAAGGCGAACGGTGCGTGGACCTGCTCACTGAGATCGGCGAGCGCTACGGCGGGCACGGCGTGTACTGCCTGTGTTGCGCACTCGCCGAGGCGATCGCGCGGATGGCCGAGTACAAGCGCGACGACGACCCCGGCAACGGCCAATGGGGGCTGCGAATCGAGCACGTCGAGCGTGGCCGGATCGAACCCGAGGATCTCACCGACGACACCAAGCCGATGTTGCAGGCGATGCGGTTCGTTACCGCCTGGCTGAACAGCGACAGCGAGCAGACTCTGGCTCTGTTCTACGCGGCCGAGACGCCCAAGGACGCGGTGATCATCCCGACCGGTCTCATCAAGCTCGTCGGCATATACGGGCGATATCGGCTGGAACAGGGAGCCGACGATGCTGACGCGTGAGCAGTACGACAAGCTCACCGAGCCGTTGCATCCGTCGCGGATCTCGAAGGTTCAGGGCATGTCGCACCTTGAGGCGTGGGATGTGCGCCGGCACCTGATCCGCATCTTCGGCTTCGGCGGCTGGGAGTTCCTCGTCGGCGAGTGCGCGCTGGTGAAAGAGATCGTCGTGCCGCCGGACAAGCCCAACGGCAAGGACCGATACACCGTCGTCTACCGGGTGATCGGCCGGCTCATCATCAAGGACGCCAACGGCGACCGGTGTGCACTGTACGAGGACGGCGCCACGGGGGACGCGGTGAACCAGCCGTCTCTCGGCGACGCCCACGACCTGGCGCTCAAGTCGGCGATGTCCCAAGCGCTGAAGCGGTGCGCGGTGAACCTCGGTGATCAGTTTGGGCTGTCGTTGTACAAGGACGGCGACGCGACAGCGGTGGTCGGCCGGTCGGTGATCGCTCCGGAACCCGACGTGGCCGACACGTACGCCGCACAGATCGCCACGGCCAGCGTGTCCGGGCTTCTGGCGGCCGGTAAGGCAATGAGGGCGGACACGTCGCTGACGGCCTATCAGCGTGAGCGGTTGACGAAGGCGTCCGCTGCGCGCCTGGCCGAGCTTCAACGGTCGGAGCCAGTAGAGCCAGACGGGAGCGCCAAGCCGTGAGCCTGCGCGCGTTTTCATACGGCGGCGGTGTCCAGTCCACCGCTGCGCTCGTGCTTGCGGCGCGCGGCGTCATCGACTTCCGGATCTTCCTGTTCGCCAACGTCGGCGATGACTCGGAAGATCCGGCAACGCTGGTCTACTTGGCCGAATGGGCCCGCCCGTACGCGGAAGCCAACGGCATTGAGTTGCATGAGTTGTCGCTTGTGCGTCAGCGCGGCGTGGTTGCCGGTCAGGTGGAGACGCTGTACGGACGTCTCACTCGTGATGGGTCGAAGTCGCTGCCCATTCCGGTGCGCATGTCCAACGGTGCCCCCGGCACCCGGTCGTGCACGAGCACGTACAAGATCCAGGTGATCGGCCGTTGGCTGAAAGAGCACGGCGCCAGCGCTGACGCCCCGGCGACCGTCGGCGTGGGCATCTCCCTTGATGAGATCTCGCGGGTAAACAACCGGCGCTCAGAACCGTACGAGCGGATCGTCTACCCGCTGCTCGACCAGTCGCCGGCCCTGCGCCGACAAGACTGTGAAGGTGTCATCCGTAGTGCGGGGCTGCCGGTGCCGCCCAAGTCGGCGTGTTGGTTCTGCCCGTTTCACCGGCCGGAGACGTGGGCCGAGATGCGCCGCGACCGGCCGGAGCTGTTCCAGCGCTCATGCGACCTGGAAGACCTGCTGAACCGGCGACGCGACGAGTTGGGCAAGGACCACGTGTACCTGTCCCGGTTCGGTAGGCCGCTCGCCGAGGCGATACCGAAGGCGCAGGACATGCTTCCGCTCCTCGACCAGCACGACACGCTGTGTGACAACGGGTGGTGCATGACGTGAGGACCTGTCCCTTCTGCCCCGACAGCCCACTAACCGAAGCTCTCGGTCCCGATGACGAAGGTGTAGTCGAAGCCGTCCTTCGGTGCCCATGTTGTGAGCGGGAGTTGGGTGATCCAGGGAAGCCGTGGAATCCAGCGGAGATCCGTCAGCGGGTGGTGGCGGCGTTGGAGCAGGAACGGCGGGGAGGGTTGTGATGTCCAATCTCGCTCTCGCGCGGGCGATCGCGCTGAGCGTCTTCGCCGGTACGTGCGTGGCGTCCTTCGTGTTCATGGTCTCTGTCACTACGGAGTCACCTCGCGTCTGGCCGGGCACCGTCGTGGGCTTCCTGATGGCGGCGACTTCCACGTTCCTGATCGTCACACCGAAGAGGCGGTGAGCGATGACACCGAAGGCCGTCAAGGAGCAGCTTCGCGCTCGGGCCAGCAACGGCGGCGAGGACGGTGAGTGGTGCGAGATGCAACTCACCGGCTGCCTGGGGCTGGGTGTTGACCCATCGCACCGGATCGGGCAGAAGTCCGGCGGCCGCAACGGTGCGGCGTACGTGAAGAACAACCGACTCTCGAACCTCGTGTGGGCGTGCCGGATGTGTCATGACTGGTGCCACGAGCGCCGGGCGGAAGCGCGGGAGTTCGGCCTGATCCTCGACGAGGGCGACGACCCGCCGGCTGAGCCGCTGGTCTACCGGGGGGTGCTGTCGTACCTGACCGATGACGGCCGTGTCCTGGACTACTTCGAGGAGGCGGCATGAGGGTGCTCGTGACCGGTAGTCGGAACTGGACCGACCGGGAGTCCATCTACACCGCGCTCGACGAGATCGCCAGACACGCCTTCCGCGAGGGTGTCCCGGAGATCGTGGTGGTGCACGGCTGCGCGCGAGGCGCTGACGTCATGGCGGACTTGTGGGTCACGTCCCGGCGGGGCAACTGGCCGGTTCGGGTGGAGCGGCATCCGGCGGACTGGGTGAAGCACGGCAAACGCCGGGCCGGGTTCGTGCGCAACCACCACATGGTGAACCTCGGCGCCGACGTCTGCCTGGCGTTCATCAAGGACGGCTCGCCGGGAGCTACGCACTGCGCCGACGCAGCGGAGAGCGCCGGTATCCGTACTGAGCGTTTCGCGGTGCGTACGGCTGAGCCGATGCCGGATGAGGTGGCCTGAATGACCCGCCGCAAGCGTGATCCCTTCCGCCGTCAGGTTCTCGGCGTGCTGCGCAAACCACCCAAGTGCGAGCACGACGAGAAGCTGCAGACCGAGTGTGAGGTGTGCAACGCGCAGTGGAGTGTGCACGAAGCGCGCCGGAAGAAGCGCAGGAGCGGCGATGGATGAGCGCCTGTCCGACCGGGAGTTCCTGGTGATCTCACTCGTCGCCGAGGGGTTGACCAACAGGGAGATCGGCAACCGGCTGGGCTTCTCGGAGAGCACGGCGAAGTGCACGTTGGTGGGGATCATGGGGCGGTTCAGCCTGCGGGATAGGGCGCATGCGGTGGCGTGGGCGTTCCGCAACGGCTACCTGAAGGTCGGGAAGACGCCCAGGCGGACGCTGCGCCCGCCGCGGGTGTTGAAACCGCACGGCACCCACGCGGCCACGGAACGGCACCGGTACCACAACGAGAAGCCGTGTGACGTGTGTCTTGAGGGCGAGCGGCATCGGGACAGAGCACGCAAGCGAGCGGCGAGAAAGAGGGTGGCGGCGTGAGGCCCGTACTGCTCGATCTCTTCTGCGGCGCCGGTGGAGCGGCGACGGGCTACCACCAGGCCGGCTTGGACGTGATCGGCGTCGACATCGAGCCGCAACCGAACTACCCGTTCCGGTTCGTGCGGGGCGACGCGTTCGACGTGCTCGCCGGGTGGGACCTGATCCCGCGGTTCGCCGCCGTCCACGCGTCGCCGCCCTGCACGGACCACACCGAGCTTGCGTTCGGCAAGCTCGGGCGACGGCCCGAACACGGGACCGGCTGGATGCTGGATGCCACCATCAGGCACCTGCGCCGGATCGGGCTGCCGTACGTCATCGAGAACGTGCCGCGGGCGGACATGCCGGGCGCGTACACCCTTTGCGGCCGGTCGTTCGGGATTGCCCGGCTGAAACGGCACCGGAAGTTTCTGACCAGCTTCCCGATGCTCGTCCCGCCGTGCGCGTGCAGCAAGCGCGTCAAGGCCATCGGCGTGTACGGCGATCTCAGCAAGAACGACCGGTCGATGGGTCGCAACCCCGACGGGTACCGGCGCATCCGCGCCGGCGTGGCCACGGCCCGCGAGTTGCTCGGCTGTCCGTGGATGGACGCGAAGGAGCTCTCGCAGGCGATCCCGCCGGCGTACACACGCTTCATCGGTGAGCAGTTGATCCAGCACTTGAGGACGGTGGCGGCGTGATGTGGTGGTGCCGCGAAGACGGCTGCGACGAGTGGTGCTCTGATCCGGATCCGCTGCTGGGGTTCTTCGAGTGGATCCGGCATCGGTGGGAAGCACACGGGGAGGGCTGAATGACGTGGCGCTGGAAGTGCTTCCTGTGTCCGCAGCGGGGGCGGTGTCAGTCGATGGCTGACGCCGAGTCGGCGTACTGGTGGCACTACGGAAAGAAGCATCGGGGGAGGGCATGAAAAGGGACCCGCGCAGGCTATTCACACCCGCTGACCGCGCCTACGTCGCTGCAAGACAACACCATCTGTGCGGCGTCTGCTCCAACTCGTTGCCCGACGTGTTCCATGTCCACCACGTTATCCCGTGGGCGAACGGTGGGCCGACTACACCAGACAACGCCATGGCGGTATGCCCAGACTGCCACCGTGACGCCCCGATCACGACTCCGCTTGAATTCAAGCCGCGCGCCTGGCAAAGGGAGGCGCTGCCGAAGATTCTGCCGCTGCTTAAGGCCGGCGAGTTCGCCACACTGAGCGCCGCGCCGGGCGCCGGCAAGACGGAGTTCACCGCGTGGGCATTCAACAACCTGCGCGACGTCGGTGCAGCAACTCGGATGGTCGTGTTCGGACCGAACAGCCACCTGCGTACGCAATGGCGCGACGTCTGCAAGAAGCGCGGAATCTACCTGCGGTCGGACAGTGTCACCGAGCATGCCGACGAAGACGGTGTGGTGCTGACGTACGCAGCGCTGAGTGACAGCCGCCGACTGGAGCAGCTCATCGCCGACGCGACGGAGGCGCCGACGCTGTTCGTGCTGGACGAGGTTCACCATTTGGCTAAGAGCCAGGAGGGTGAGGCCGGCGCGTGGGCAGTGAACATCGGCCGGCTGGTCGGCACCGTCGATACTCCGCTACATCCTGTGTTGAACCTGTCCGGAACATTGTTCCGCTCGAAGCGCAGTGAGCGCATCTCAACGATCCACTACCGGCAGGACGGCAACCAGATCGAGACGGTCGCCGACTATTCGATCCTGGCCGGTCGGCTCATCTCCGAACGGGAGCTGCGGCACATCAAGGTGCTCGGGTTCGACGCGTCGATGAACGTGGAGGCGGTCGACCTGGCCGGAACGACCAGCGAGGGCGCCGAGACGATCCAAGCTGTTGACCTTGACGGCGACCAGAAGCTGCGCTCCCGGGTGCTGCCGGAGATGGTGCGGCAGTCGAGGTTTGTCCGCGGCATTCTGGCCGAGACGTTCGATCGCCTGGGACATGCCTCGGCGGCTTTGCAGGGTGCGCCGGTCAAGGCACTCGTCATCGCCGACGACATCGACCATGCCGACGCCATCTACGCCGAACTGTCCAGCCAGATCGGTACGCGTAACTCGTTCATCGCTCACGGCCGGATGAACAACCCCGAGAAGGAGATCAACCGATTCAAGGAGCTTCCCGGCCAGGGCATCATGGTTGCGGTCAACAAGATCACGGAAGGCTATGACGTTCCCGACGTCTGCGTGTTGACATACCTGCGTACTTGGCGGGCGCCGCTGTTCATCAACCAGATGGTGGGCCGGGCCATGCGGGTTACCGACCGGGAGAGGGAGTTAGGCAACTACCTACCCGCGACAGTGCTGGTGCCCAACGACAGCGAGGTGAAGAAGGCGTTCGCCGACGTACTTGTCGGCGCGATGAATGTACTTGAGGCACCACCGGAGCCGTGCGAGCGATGCGGCCGGGACATCTGCGCCTGCCCGCCGCGGCCGAAGAACAAGATCTGTCCTCGGTGCAGGCAGTCGTGGAAGTTCTGCGACTGCCCGTGCCCGGAGTGCGGCCTGACGAAGATGACCGGCTGCGCCTGCTGGCGCAAGCCGTCGCCGCTGTGCGACGTGTGCGGAAAGTTGCTGCGGTACTGCATCTGTGAGGGCCCGCCGCGGGTGGAGCTGATCACCGATCCGGAGCTTGCGGCGGTGAATGTGGACGGAAACGACGTCGAGCTGCACATCGTGGATACGGTCGTCAACTCGATCGAGCGGTTCGGCATCCAGCGGGTCAACGCGGAACAGGCGGCCGCCGGGTTTCAGGAGGCCATGAGGAAGGACCCGATGTCCTTCATGACCTGGCTGAGAGGTGAGGAGTAGTGACAACGTACGAGGAAATCGCCGAGCTGGTCACCGGCATCCGCAACGCCCGGTTCGGCGAGATGGTGAACTACAGCGAGCGGCTCATCGAGTCGGAGGCGTGGCAGGACTTCACCACCCCAGTTGGTACCCACTTCCAGTTCCGGCGCTTCGAGTACGACTACTTCCTGGCCGCGATGGATGCCGACGCGACGACGCTAAGGCATGCCTACGTCACCAAGGCGCCGGCCGCGAAGCTGATGCGGCTGGCCGATATCACTGGCCGCGGCAGACCCCCAGTCAACGGCGACCGACGAGATCGAACTGAGGTGGTCCGGCTTTACTCGACGGACCCGTCTGGAGCTGGCGCGCGCATCATGGCGTGGGCCAAGGAGGCAGTCGTCACCGAGCGGACAGCCATCGTTGCGAAGAACCCGCAGACGCGAAAGGCCATAGCTGCCGGGCAGTCAGTAAGGCGAGAGAAGCCCAACCTAAAGGACTGGCGGGTGCGCTGGTTCGATGACCGGTCACCGGCGCAGGCCATCGCGGAACGGCTGTTGAAGGACCCCGAATTGGCGCGTCAGGTGTATGAGCGTCTGGTTACTGCGCGTAAGAACGGAGAAATACGCAGGTCAGTGGCCGATTCCAACGGAAATCGCGCCCGCCCATGACATGGTTCAAGGTGGACGACTCGTTCCACTCCCATCCCAAGGCGACGGCGACATCGCTGGCGGCACTCGGGTTGTGGGCAGTAGCTGGCTCGTGGTCTGGCGACCATCTCACCGATGGCTTCGTACCCGATCACCAGATCCCGTTGCTGTCCCGCGGTACGAGCAAGCTGGCTGACGAGCTGGTCGCAGCAGGGTTGTGGAGGCGAACGAGAGGCGGCTACCGGTTCCACGACTGGACCGAGCGGAATCCCACGCGGGAGCAAGTCGAAGAGGACAGACGAAGACGGGCCGAAGCCGGTCGCAAAGGTGGCCTGGCCAGTGGAAAGGCGCGAAGCAAACGCCGAACGAATGCTGAAGCGCCCGCTTCGCCGATCGTTGAACCCCCGTCCCGGCCCCCTCCTTCTACGAAGGGGGCCGGGGGTGCGCGCCCGAGAGAGGCGGCGCCGCCCCCCGCTGAGTACCAAGCGGTCCGTGCACAACTCGCCGCGAAGAAGCGCGCGCCACCACCGAAACGCGACGCCATCGCCGAGCTTCGTGCCGCTACGCCGGACGTACCAGCACAGCAAGATCAATCCAATCAAGATCCCACCGAAGGAGAGGGCCATGGCCAAGTTTGAGATCGGCGACAAGGTCCGGATGCCCGGAGTCCCGTTCATCGTCGAGGTGTTGGAGATCGGCACCTGCGAGGAGGCCGAGCACGACCCGGACGACTGCGAGTACGGCGGCGAGACGTTCCGCTTCACGGACCCGGAGTCCGGCGAGGACGACTGGATGCACACCGCCGAGTTCGAGCGGGTGTGACGGCATGATCACTGTCTACGGAGCAAGCGACGATCTCATCGAGGTCGAAGGCGACGTCGAGGAGGAGTTCGACTACAGCGCCGCCGGCAACAGCGACGATTCCGGCTACCTGCTGGCGTTCTCCGATGGCACGGTGCTGCGCATCTGGCTGGACAGCGCTTGGCGCATCAAGCCGGTAACCACTGGCGCCGGCAAGCTCGTGATCGTCCCGTGTCCCGAGGATGACGAGGACAACTACTCCGACCGCGCCACCATCGATGCCGAAATCACGTGGGTCGTGCAGGGCGTCGCGATCGCAAAGCGCTGATCAACCCGCAGATCTAGATATCACCGAGGGGGAGTAGATGACCTGGCTTGATCGTTGGCGACAGTTTGCGCAGCGGGCCGGACTCGGCTGTGTCCGCTGCGGCCGGCACATCTTCATGCACACCGGGTTCTGCCGCCGTTGTCTCGATGCGCACTTTTCGCAGGTCATGCGCGAGTACGCCGACGAGATCGAGCGGGGTGTCCTGTGACTACACCACCTGAGCGGCGCGAGCTGATCGCCGCAGCAGCCGAAGCCGTAGCGCGAGCCTGGGGCTACGACTCGATCGCCGAGGTGGAGTCGGTTCACGACGGCGAGGCGCAGACGCTATGGGCGACGGCGGACGCCGCGTACGAGGCGGTGGCTACACGAGTACGAGCCCAGGTAGCCGAAGAGATCGCCGAAGAGTTGTTCCGCGAGGTCGGCTTCCTGTCGGCGCAAATCGCCCGCGAGCACGCTCGGCCTGCTGCCTGTACAGACCAACCCCAAGATCGCACCGGTCGTCACGAGTTGAGTGCGCTCGGCCGGCGTTGCGTGAACGACCCGGAAGGCAGGGACCGTGGCTGACGCCTGGAAATACCGATGGCAGGTGGTGCGCAAGTTCACCTCGGCCGAGTCGATGGGTGCCACCATGGCCATCTGTTCGCACCGCTGGGAATGGTCGGCTGAGTGGTGCTCGCTGATCCGGCGCGACACGGTTGCCTACTACCACGACTATCGCCGTACGCCGGAAGCGGTGAGACCCCGTGGCTGATTCTTTGTCACCTCCCCCAGAGGTGTCCCCGAACCAAGATCCGTACGCGCAGATCGCCGAGTTGGCAGCGGACCGAGTCTTTACGCACTGGCGCGACCAACTCCACCAGATGAACGCGCACGAGTTCGAGCTAGCTCTTCTGACCGCCGCTCTCGACGCCGTCTCTGAGGTCCGACCCGCCATCTTCGCTGCTGGGGTGGCTGCTGGTCGTACCCAAGCAGCCACGGAGATCGCCGAGGAGTTGTGGCAGAAGGCGCAGCGGATGCGCGGCGAGGACTTCCGCGCGGGCAGGGTCGGCATCGAGTACATCAACGGCTACGAGGATGCCGCCGCGTACGCCGAGCGGGTCGCCGGGGAGCTTCCCGAAGGACAGGAGAACACCTGATGGCTATCCACTTGGCGGGCACCGGCGTGTACGACGACTCACCCTTGATCACAGTGAGGGGCACCTACGCGCGCTGCACGCTCTGCCGAGCGCCGGTGATGGATCCGTTCCCGCCCGGCTGGACGCTGACGATGTCGATGATCGGCGAGAAGACGCTGCTGACCCCGCACCAGCCGAACTGCCAAGCGAGTCACCTCTATGAGTGATCCGCTATCCGTTCAGGCTGCCGCTCTAGCAGCAGTAGACCGACTGATCGAGTTGGAGCGCACGCTCCCTCATGTCGATGCCGGTTTGACGATGACCTTGGACGGGTTGGAGGGCCGGCGTCGCATCCTCCAACGCCACGCCCCGAAGCGCTGCGGCATGTGCTCGGAGAGTAAGCAGCACTATTTGTGCAGCTACGTGCCGTATGACTGGCCATGTCCGGACTGGCGGGACGCTGCTGCCGGTCTACCGCTCGATCAAGATCGCACCGAGGAGTAGCTGATGGCGAAGCGCCCGAACCTTGCCCCGATCTTCGACGCCGCCGACCGTGCGATGCGCGACGAACTGGAGAAGTGGACCATCCCGCTGCCGGAGCATCTGCGCTTGAAGCTGAGCCGGGCGGTCGTCCACCGGCTTCAGGCTGCCGGGATGCTCAACTTCGACCGCCCGTGGGAGGCCGATGACGAGTTCGCCGACGTTCTGACGCAGGCCGGTCTACCCCTAGAGGACACCGAACATGAATGACCCGCCGCGCCGATTCATCGATCTTCCGCCTGCTGATCCCAGCGCCGCGACCGTGCCATTCGAGGCGTTCCAGACTGATCATCCCGATCATGACTGGTGGGTTCAGCGCGGTGGTGGGTGCTGGGCCGGCGACTGTCCGCGACACCAAGAGCCGGCCGGGCCTCTTCCCGAAGGGAACCCGATTGAGTGACGAGCGGCGGTGTGTCACCTGCCCGGTTCTCTCGCCGAGCAGGGAGCCCCGCTACGTTGAACGCCCGAACGTCTGCGAAGGCGACCGGCTCTACCTCGCCGATCTCATCGCCGAGATTCCCGGGCTTGTAGCACAGACCACCGACAAGATTCACCCCGAGAAGATCAGCGGCGAGAAGGTCTCCGGATCACGGGAGCTGCCGGCGCCGGTGAACCTGACCGCGCTGGGAGTGACGCAGCCGCCGTACGTCCGCGGTCCGAGATCGGCACCGGATCTGGACATCCACGTGGACGCGCGTGGCAACCGCGACCTTGGGCAGATCGACGACCAGCTCGGCATCGGCAACCCGGCCGTCATCCTCGACCAGTGGATCGCCGACTGGATCGACTACCCGTTCTGCCGCTCGACGTTCCTGCCCGAGCCGGACGTGACCTCACAGACGGTGTGGCTCGGGCTCTGGCTCGATGCCGCTTGTGACTCACACCCAGCGATTGAGGAATTCGCGCGGGAGATCAAGGACATCGTGCGTAAGCTGCGCGGCATCGTCCAGGAGGTCGAAAAGGGTGACTACGTGGGGTTGTGCCCGAAGAAGCTGCGGGACGGGACGCGCTGCAACACCCGGCTGTACGTCGACGTCTACCTCACGGACATGATCAAGTGCCGGTGTGGGGGCGAGTGGAACCGGCGAAAAGGTGAATGGCCGACGTTTGCGGCTGAGCAGGATGGATGGAACGAGGAGGCAGCATGACCGATTCGTACACGTGCTGGAAGTGCAGCGGGCACGTAGATCGTCCGGCCGATGGGGGCGGGTTTACCTGCGGTTGTGGCGCGACGTTCCACAACCCGGCGGTCCGGTCCCAGAGCGCCCGCGAGTTCCTGGCGGCTGTCGCCGAGAACAACCGCCGCCTAATGGACGCCGAGAGCTACGACGACATCGTCCGCTGGCTTATGAACAACAACCGCTTCGAGGCTGGCGGCAACCCGGGCAACGAGAGCGGATGGTGGATCCGGATCACCTCGTACACCCATCCGGACGGCTCGGTCCTCGCGCGCGAGGGCGACTGGATCGTCCGCGATGGTACGGAGTTCCGAGTGGAAGCGGCATGACTGAGGCGAAGCGCGTTGATCCGCTTGTGCGCCTGCTCTGGAAGCGCCGGATCGTCACCGGCCGCACGCTGGCTGATGTGGCCAAGGCGTCCGGGCTGTCGAAGACGATGCTCTGCGAGAGCGAGAACGGACACCACGTTCCCGGCTTGGCGTCGGTGCACCGTTGGGCCGCTGCACTCGACTACCGCGTGGAGTTGATCGAGGTCCGGGCTAACACTGGTTCTGAGGAGGCACCCACATGAGGCGCGCGGTGAAGCACTTCACCTGCCGCAAGTGCGGCAAGGTCAATCCGGACTACCTCACCTTCGGAGTGGGCCGGGACAAGTACTACTGCCTCAACCACATCCCGCGCTGGGTTCAGTTCAGGATGTGGTGGCACGAGCGGCGGACGGCGTGGTGATGAACATCAACCCCGAAGATCTCGAAGCCATCGCCGACAAAGCTCGTGAGGAATCCCGTACCGGAGGAACAGGTCGGATGGTGGCGATACTGGTGGTGAGGGAGATCAACCACCTGGTCAACTCCCATCAAGGTCCACCGCTGGCGTGTAAGGAGTGCGAACGGTACGTGGCAGAGAAGTTCAAGGGAGGGCAACGATGAGAGGCGCACCAGTTCACCCGGACGAGTACGACGGCGAGCACCTGAACACCGACGAGAAGCTTGAAGCCGAGGGCTGGGCCGCCGGTCTGGACGTGTGGGAGCAGGTCGGCAAGGGCTACTGCGAGGTCTACCTCGGCGACGACACCTTGGGCAACGCGCAGCTCTGGTCGCTGCGCGAGGCGATTCGCGCCGAGTTGATGGCCGAGCTGCGCGACGCCGGCCGACTCCGTGAACCGGGGCAGTGACGGAGTGTGAGCGGTACGTGACCGAGAAGTTCGAGGGGAGGAAGCGGTGAGCGAGCGAAAGTGGATCAGGATCCGGCCGTCGCTCGGAGGTTCCGACGTACCGCTGCTGTTCGGGCTCGCCGCGTTCCTGTCGCTAGTGCTGTGGATATGGACGGAGTTGTCCCGGTGACCGACATCCTCAACCTCATAGACAACGCCGCCACCCGCAGATGGCAACTTTGGCGCGCCCGCCGGCGGATCACTCGGCTCTGGCGTCGCTCGCGGCGATGGATGGATTGAGCGCTATGACCGAAATATCCCGCCGGCACATCACCGCCCGAGAGGCGCAGGATTGCCTGGGCATCCCGGCGGGCACGATCCGCGGCTGGGCGAAGGACGAGGCGAAGCTCTGCCCGGTCTCCATCGACGCGAACGGGGAACGCTGGTACCGGCTCGCCGATGTGCTTGAGCTGGCAGCTACGACACGCCGTCGTAAATCCCATTGCAGGCCGAACCGTCGCAGGCGTGATATAACGCGATCACAACAGGACGACGCCTGCGCGGAAACAGGCGAAGCCGCGTGATCCTGTCCCATAAGTTCCCATTAGGGGCGACGCACAGGAGTGGGTAGACCGGTCCCGACCCGTGGTCGCTGTACCGGCCGGATCCAGCATCCGAGGAGCTGGCCCTGTCGCCCCGCCCGCCGATAGGTCCGGCGCGCGTACCACGGCTGGCGCGCCGGATCGACCTACGGCCGCCACCCTTTCGGTGCCTTCGACAAGTAGTAGATGACAGCGAGCCGCAGGATCTCGGACTTGCGCAGCCCTTCCTCTTCGGCGCGCTGCTCTACGGCCTCGATCCACGCGCTGGACATCCGGAAGATCACGTTCTCCCGCCGTGGTCCCGTACGGGGCATCAGCAGCCCCGGATCGGGTGCCCGGGGAGCAGGTCGGCCTGATCGGTTGCGATGAACAGCTCGGCGTTGGCAAGGCTCATGCGGATGGCGCGGCCTGCGCCGAAGGACCAGTAGTAGGCGACCCTCTGGCCGTTCTTGTTGGCCTGGAAGAAGATGCCGAGGCGGCGGTTGTAGCCGGGGGTGGTGGTCTTGGCTGTCATCTCTGGCTCCCTAGCTTGGCTTCTGTGCATTACACTACCCGACTTCCGGCCAAAGTGCAATGCACAAAGATGGCTCTAGACCAACAGTTTCGCCATCTGAAGGTGCGACATCCCCACCGTCGGGAGACCCCAGCGGGAGGCAAACATGCTCGCTCTCATCGCGCTGCTCTGCTTCTTCGCCGGCCTGTTCAAGCCCGAGATCGGCGGCGTCAGCATGCTGTTCCTCGGGCTGTGCTTCCTGGCCGGGTCGATGCTGTTCGGCTGGGCACCCTGGCGCAGGACCCAGTGACCGTGACCTTCGTCCTCCGTGACTTCCAGTTCACCGGAGGCGTAGCCGACGGCCTACTCCTGACTGATCAGCCAGTGGAGGACGGCGCCGCACCGAAGGTGTGGATGCACGACCAGGACGTCTACGTGTACGCGCCCGACTTGAGCACGGTTACGACGTTGGTGTACGTGTACGCCAGAACTCAGGGACCGCTGTGATTCGGGGGGACATCAATGCCCCTCCGCCCCTGCCTTGAGTGCGGGGCCCTATCGCAGGGGACACGCTGCCCCAACCACACACGCAGCCGGGAGCAGCCCCGGCACCAGCGGGCCAAGCGGGCCAAGCGGCCGTACACGTGGGCCGAGCAGCAGCGCAGAGCACAGGCGGTGCGGGCATGGATAGCGGAGTACGGGTACGTGTGCCCAGGCTGGCACACCCCACCACATCCCAGCATGGACCTCACTGCTGATCACATCGTTGCGTTCGCAATCAACCACGACGAGCGTGGTGACCTGGGTGTGCTGTGCCGCACGTGCAACGGACGCAAGGCAGCTAACGCAGAGTGACGTAGGGGTAGGGGGGCACCCCCGACACGGGCTGTGGATCATGTCCTGAC
>DASTNZ010000042.1:0-14835 GCA_035762665.1 Jiangellaceae bacterium
CTCTTAATCAGCGGGTTCGGGGTTCGAGTCCCTGATGGCGCACCAAACCTGCAGGTCATCAGCGGCTTTCGGGTCAAGATGAACATCTCGTTGGCATCTTTTGCCATCTTTTCGTTTGTGAAGCATGTGGAATCGTCGTGGCTGAGGAACTCCTTTATCGCCTCCGTGGCTGCTGGATCGGCGACCTCCCGGCCGAGGCCCTCGCCCTTCACCCGGATGGGCGTCGGGCGTTGACGTGCGGGTTTGTGCTCTGAATGGTGGGATGGTTGTCGTCAACGGCAGCCGAATCGCGACCAGGTGACGGCTGCCGCACCCTGCTCAGTATTCGCGTGCGTCGACAGTGGTTACATCAGCTCGCACACCGCACGGACGCACCCGAAGTGCATCTACGAGCGGCTTGCCGTGTCGTCCCGCGCCGAGCTCACCAGACACGTCGTCGACGCGGGTTGGCTCACGAATACCCCGTCGTGACCAGCTAATACCGCAGATGAGGGACAGACGCCGGCCCGCACCCGACCGTACCGTTCCCAATACCGACCAATGCGGCCACAAGGGACCGTCTGTGACCACGAGCGCACGGGACGCGGGAATTCGAGCTCGCGCGGAGCTACGCGTTCGCAATGGTGTCCGCAGTCATGATCCAAGGCCCCAGCAAGCGGTCCTTGTCGCTGTCTAACCCAAACGCCAATCCAGAGTCACCGACTGAAGAAAGATAGAGAAGAGAAAGTGCAGACGAGATCAACTATTGGATGGCCAGTCGACCAAAGAGTACAGGCCAAAAACGCCGCACAGCGACTGCAGCGACGCGCCGCCAAGCGCGCTCTCCGCTCTTCGGCACCAGGGCGCGAAAAGCTTCCAGCACGTTGGCTGCCTCGTCTTGGGCGATCACCGTTCCCGACTGCGGTCCACCACACCGCAGGGCAGCGCCCGCCCGACGCATAGCCCGCGGCACACCGCCTCACTTGTTGTCACCCAAACCCCCCGCTTGAGAGGGCGGCAGGCCAAGCCCCAGGAGAAGGGCGTAGTCCTGCCCTCCCCAACGAGATGCCGTGCTGGCAGTCCTGGACCGGAGCCGGGGCCCACCTCCACAACCCCACCGGCGCGGCAACGACAACGAGCGATCAAGCGCATAGCGGGCGCGGTGTCATATCCTGAGGCCAACCCACGAACGCCGGCGGGGGGCCGACGGGTGCTTCGGCTTTAGGGGAAGCCATGGAACTGGTCGGGCGCGGAGCAGAGCTCGGCAGAATCGCTGCTGCGCTCGGCGAGGCGGTCGGCGGTGCGGGGCCGGTGGTCGGCTTGGCCGGCGAACCCGGAATCGGCAAGACCCGCCTTGCCCTGGAGACGATCGGGCTCGCCGAGCAGCGCGGCTTCGTAGTGCTGGCGGGACGGGCGCCGGTGCGGGAGATGGCCGTGGCCTATGCCCCAATCCTCGAGGCGGTCGGCGATCATCTACGGTCGCTCGATTCGGTCGCCCGGACTGCGCTTACTCATGGGCTTTCCGAGCTAGGTGTGCTGCTCGGGTCGCTTGTGGGCGGCCGGCCGGAGCCGCTGGCCGACCCTGCACTCGAGCAGGCCCGGCTGTTCGAGGCGGTTGCCCGGCTGGTCGAGCGCATCCAGGACACCGCGCCGGTCTTGGTGTTCGTTGACGATGCGCACGAGGCCGACGCCGCGTCCGTCTCGCTGCTCGCCTACCTGTGCAGGCGACTCCGCGGGCAACGGGTGCTCACCCTTCTCACCTACCGCTCCGACGCCGATTCCCTCCGGCCGCTGCGCGAGGTCCTCACTTCCCTCCGCCGGCAGAAGGCGCTCCAGGAGATCACACTCGAGCCACTGACCCGTGAGCAACTGGCTCAGATTGCCGAGAGCCAGCTGGGTGGACCGGTCAGTGACGCGCTCCTCGACACGCTCGACGCCCGTGCCGGCGGCATCCCCCTGTTCGCCGAGACGCTGCTCGATGGCCTGCGCGAGGCCGGCCAGCTCCGCCAGAGCGCCGGCCGTTGGGCGCTCGCCCACGGCGCCGAGCCGGATGTCCCTGCGGTTGTCCGTGACGCCATCCTGCGCCCTTTGAACCGCCTCGCAGACGCGGACCGGCGCCTTGCCGACATCCTGGCCGTAGCTGGTGAACCGGTGGCCCACCACCGCCTCGCCACGCTTGCGGCCCTCGACGACAACGACCTCGCAGAAGGCATCTGGCGGCTGCGCGACGCCGGCCTCGCCGACGAAGTTGTAACCAAAGCTCAGGTCGGGTACCGGTTGCGTCACCCACTCATCGCTGAAGTCGTTTACGCCGAGCTGAGCGAGGCCCGCCGGCGCCGCGTGCACGCCGCGCTTGCCGCTGAGCTGGAGCACGACGAGCAGAGCGACCTGCAACGGCTCGCCCGCCACTACCGCGGCGCAGCCGGTGAGGCCGACCCCGACCGGGCGCGCAAGGTGCTTACGGCGGCGGGTGCTCAAGCGCTCGGCATCTACGCCAACCGGGAGGCGCTCACCCTCCTTGGCGCGGCCCTGGAGTTGCAGCGCGCGGCCGGCCACGTCGATCGGATCGGTGAGGTCCTCGAACATCTAGGGGAAGCGTTGGAGCGCGTCGGTGAGCAGGCGGCTGCGGTGGGGGTCTGGGAGGAGGCATTGCAGGCCGTGACCGAGGCGGGCGACGCCCGCGCCGCCGGACGCCTGCACCGGCGCCTTGCGGCCACGGAGTGGGAGCGCGGCGACCCGGACAAAGTGCGCGCCCACCTGGCCCGCGGTCTGGAGCTGCTTTCGACGATCGCGCCCTCCCGGGAACTTGCCGGCCTGCGGCTCACCGAGGTGTGGCTGCGGTGCGGGATGAACGACTTCCAAGGGGCGGCCGTAGCCGTCGACCAGCTTGCGAAACTGGCCGGTCAGCTGGCTGCACCTGTCGTAGCCGTGGAAGCGCTTATGGCCGACTGCCGGGTGCAGGCCCTGCAACTTCGTCCGGTGGAGGCCCTCGCAAAGGCCCGGCGCGCGCTGGAGATCGCCGAATCCGCGGGTGACCTCCTCTTGCTGTGGCGCGCGCACGACCTCAACGCCTCGTCTGTGGTTTGGGACGGCGACCACGCGGTGGTCCGTCACCACGCCGAACGCGGCCTGGACATCGCCCGGAACCTTGGCATCCCGGGTCTGGAGCTGCGATCGACAGTTGTGCTCGCCGTGGCCGAGTACTTCGCCGGCAACTGGGACGTCATGGCCGAGCGGATCGGCGAGGTGCTGTCCCGAGCGCCGCTGATCGGCCACCCGCGCGCGGCCGTGCAGGCGGTGGCCACCGCCGCGGTGCTGAGTGCTCACCGGGGAGACGTTGCGATCGCCGAGCGGGTGCTCGCCGAGGTCGAGACGGCACATGGGCGGCTGGAGCACGACGCCGGCGTGCAGGTGATGCTCGCTGCCGCGGAGATCGAGATCGCGCTCAGCCGGGACCGAATCGTCGCAGCGACCCAACTCGCCGACCGGACGGTACCCGCGATCCGTAGCTTCCCGGGCTCCCTACTAGTGGCAGCCGCGGCAGCCTACCTCCGCGCAGGGCGGTGGGGCGACGCGCTGGCGCTGACGCCTCGGATCCCCGCGATGGCCACGCGCCCGGACTCGGCGGTCGCCAGTGAAGCCCTGCGGATAGAGGGCGTCGCGCGCGCTGGGCTGGGTGACGAAGAGGCTGCGCTGGCGTGCCTGGGCAAGGCCCGCGAGATTGCCTCGGCGCTGGAGATACCGTTCCTCGCCGCGCGCGCAGGCCTGGATTGGGGTCGCATCCGCCGCAACGCGGAGGGCGCGACGGCAGTGCGGGAGAGCCTGGAGGTGTTCGAGCGCCTCGGCGCCCGGCTCCTCGCCAGCGACGCCCGCCACCTCCTACGCGCGTTGGGTGAAACACCTCCGCGCCGACCGAGTACCGGTCCGCTGAGCGCGCGCGAGCGGGAAGTCGCCTGCATGGCCGCGGAGGGGCTCACCGCCACCCAGATCGCGGAGCGGCTCTTCATCAGCCCGCACACCGCCCGGACGCACCTGAAGCGCATCTACGAGCGGCTTGCAGTGTCGTCCCGCGCCGAGCTCACTAGATATGTCGTCGACGCGGGTTGGCTCACGAATACCCCGTCATGACCGGCGAATACCGCAGATGAGGGACAGACACCGGCCCGCACCCGTCCGTACCGTTCCCCAGGACCGACCGACGCGGCCACGAGGGGACCGTTAGTGAGTACGAGTACAGGCCACACCACCACGACCATCGTCAAACTGAATGCGCTGCGCAGCGCAGACGCCGACTGGGCGGGGGCGAAGGCTGCGAACCTGGGCGAACTCATGTCCGCCGGCTTCGACGTACCAATCGGTTTCGTCGCCTCCGGCGAGGCGGACGAGGAGGCCGTGGCGCGGGCGGCGGTCCGCCTGGGCGCCGGACCGCTGGCGGTCCGCTCGTCGATCGCCGCCGAGGACCTCCCCGGCGCCTCGTTCGCCGGCCAGTACGAGTCGATCCTCGACGTCCGAGGCGCCGACGCACTCGCCGCTGCCGTCACCCGCGTGCGCGCCTCGGTGGAGACCGAGCGGGTGCGCCGGTACCAGGACGACGTAGCAGGCGGACAGCTCGGCACGGTAGGTGTCGTCGTCCAGCGGCAAGTCCCGGCCGATGCCGCCGGGGTTGCGTTCACCGCGAACCCGGTGACCGGCGCCACCGACGAGGTGGTCGTCAGCGCAGTCCGCGGGCTCGGTGAGCGCCTCGTGTCGGGCGAGGCCGACCCCGACGAGTGGGTCGTCCGCGACAGGGAGGTGACCCGGGTGCGCGTCCCCGAGGACAGCCTGAACGAGGATCAGATCCTCGAGGTCGCCGCCGTCGCCCGCCGGGTCGAGGCGCACTTCGGCTTCCCCGTGGACATCGAGTGGGCGTTCGAGGGACAGCAGCTGTGGCTGCTGCAAGCCCGACCGATCACCGCCCTGCCGACGACGGTCGCGCCGATCCCCGTGCCTTTCGAGGTGCCCGAAGGGTTCTGGGAGCGGGACTCCCACTTCCCCCAGCCGCTCGCGCCAATGAGCAGGATCATCTTGACCATCACCACGAAGGCGCTCAGCGAGGCTTTCGATTACGCCGGCCTTCCGATGGACGGGATCGATTCCCGCGAGATCGGCGGCTGGCCGTACCAGCGCGTCGTCCCCCTCGGCGGCAAGGAGCCGCCCCGACTGCCCACGTGGCTAGCGCCTCGGGCGAACGCCCTGGTCGCGAAGTTCCACCCGCTGATACGCCGTCGCATCGCCCGGCTTGAGGAGGTGGAGCGCACCGACGCCCTTATGCAGCTGGTCGACCGCTGGTGGAACCAGGACCGCGCCGCCTACGCGGCCCGCGTCCGCGGCTTTCAGGACGTCGCACTGCCGCTGCTCTCCGACACCGAGCTCGAGCACCACTTCGACGAGGTCGTGCGATTCCTCGACGAGACGATTGCTCTCCACCACCGCTTGCACATGGCCGACGTCGGTTTCCCTGTGCGGCTGGCGCTGTTCTGCAGCGATCATCTCGGCTGGGCCGAGCAGGACGTCGTCGAGATGCTCTTGGGTCTTTCGGAAACGAGCACCGAAGCCGGGCGCGCCCTCGCCGCCCTCGCCGTGATGGCGGAGGAGCGGCCGGCGGTGCGTGACCTGCTCGACAAGCCCAGGCACCGCTCGATCCGCCTCGATGAGGTGGATGCCGAGTTCGCCGAGGCGTTCGCCACGTACATGCAGGAGTTCGGCTGCAGAGCGCTACGCTACGACGTCGCCGAGCCCACGCTCGCAGAGGTCCCTGAGGTCGCGCTCGGGCTCGTGCGCGACCAACTCGTGCGCGGCTACGACGCCGAGAGGCGGGCAGAGTCTCAGCGGCAGAAGCGCGAAGCCGCCGTGGCCCGCGGACGTGCCGCGCTGGGAAGCGAGTCCGCGGAATTGCGTGACACCTTCGAGTGGCTGCTCGAGCGTGCCGAGCGCGCCTACCCGGTCCGCGAGGACAACGAGTTCTGGCTGGTGAGCTCACCGCTGGCCGTCATGCACTACGCCGCGCTGGAGATCGGCCGGCGCCTTGTCGAGCAGGGCCGGATCGATCGGCCCGAGCAGGTCTTCTTTATCGAGTCGGCAGAGGCCGGAAGGGTGCTGGCCGACGGCCGAGACCTGCGCGAGTTGGTCCGTCGACGCGAGGGTGAAGTCGCGTGGGCGCGGAGCCACCCGGCACCGGCCACCTGCGGGACGCAGCCGCCCGCGCCCGTCCTCGCCGGCCTGCCGCCGCTTGTCCAGACCGCTCTGCGTACCATCTTGCGGGGCAGCGAGCTCGTGCTCGAGGCCACTGCCAGCGGGCGGAACCAGGATGCCGCCGACGGCGTGCTCACAGGTATCGGCGCCTCACCCGGCACCTACACGGGCACCGTGCGCGTCATTCACGACGAAACCGAGTTCTCCAAACTGCGGGCCGGGGATGTGCTGGTCTGTCCCATCACCACACCAGTGTGGTCAGTGCTCTTCGCCAGCGTCGGGGCCCTGGTTACGGACACTGGCGGCATCCTGTCGCACGCGGCGATCATCGCCCGGGAGTACCACGTCCCCGCTGTCGTGGCCACCGGAAATGCCACGAGCCTGCTGCGCGACGGACAGGTTGTGACGGTCGACGGTGCTACGGGCACGACCACGATCTTGCAGCCGACGGAGTCGACCCGATGAACGTGATAGCCGCCACCGAAGCGCTGGCATCGGCCGCGGCGCTGCGTTGCGCCGCCGAGCTGCAAGTGCCTCGATTCCTCGGCGAGCGCCCGCTCGACGCGAGTGAGCTGGCGCGCGCGTGCGGGGCGAGCGAGCGCGGCAGCCGCGTGCTGCTTACTGCTCTCGCCGGTCTCGGGGTTATCGAGCCGGCCGGCCAAGGCCGCTACCGGATGACACCGGATGGCGACCTGATCACCCGCGGCGTGAAGCTGTACGACGCCCTGGCCGACACCATCCGCACTGGGCAGCCGGCGCAGGCATGGGATGCCGATCTGGCATCCGAGGCGTACCCGCGGCTCGTCCACGTCCTAGGCGATGCGTTCCGCGCTGCGGCCGAGCGGACAGCCGACGTCCTGGCCGGCGACGGTCTGCGAGTTCTCGACGTGGCCGCCGGCGCCGCGCCGTGGAGCCTTGCGGTCGCCGGCAGGGACCCAGCAGGCGTCGTGACCGCGGTCGATCTGCCGGGGGTCATCGCCGAAACGCAACAGGCGGTCAAGGATCGCGGAGCCGAGAGTCGCTACCGGTTCCTGGCGGGCGATGCCTTCAGCGTCAACCTCGGCGGCCCCTACGACCTCGCGCTGGTCGGCAACTTCTGCCACCTGTTCGGACCTGAGCGGAACCTGCTGCTACTTCGCCGGCTGCGTGAGGTTCTAGTTCCGGGAGGCCGTGTTGCGATCATCGACGTCGTGCCGCCCAGCGGCCGCGAGTCGCCCCCGCAACTGGCGCTGTATGAGCTCAGCCTTGTGCTGCGCACGACGAGCGGCGGGGTGCACCACTTCTCCGCGTACGTCGACTGGCTGACCCGCAGCGGCTACCGGAGCATCGAGCGGGTCGACGTCGACCAGGTAACCGGGCTGACCCTCGTTACCGCGACCACGGACAACGGGACTTAGCGCGGTCACGGTGAGACTGCTGGGCAACGGCGCTCGGATCCGCCATGCCTTCGCTGCCTCGGACCATGGATCTCACCTCGCGCAGCCGGCCGCATTACGGGCGGAGCCGGTGAGCGAGCTGATCGCACGACATGCTCGCAGCTTTGTGCGACGATATCGGCATAGCCACTGCGGCATCGCTTTGGCGACTTCTTGATCGAAGGTGCGGCCGACGCACTAGACCTGGAGCAGAAACACTCAATCCAGCAATGACATGGACGCGTGACGAGCTGAGCCGGATCGGTGGTGCACGGGAGCTGCAGGTTTCGTCTCGGCGGCCGGACGGCACGTTGCCCCCGTATGTGACCATCTGGGTCGTCCGGGCCGACGACGACATCTACGTACGCTCTGCGTACGGGCCGAACAACGGATGGTTCCGGCGGGCCCAAGCTAGCGGTGTCGGGCGCATCCGGGCCGGCGGCGTGGAGCGGGACGTGACCTTCACTGAGCCACCCGCCGACGCCCACCCGGACATCGACGCGGCCTACCACGCGAAGTATGACCGCTACGGGCCGGCGATTGTCGGCAGCGTGGTCGGCGAGCAAGCCACGAAGGTCACACTCCGTGTCGCGCCGCGGGACACCTGACGTCAGGTTGACGTGACGACGCGGCGGCTCGGAGACGGCGCAACCGGCGCCGGCCAGTCGCAGCGGGCGTAGCGCGTGGGAACTGACATACATCAACTTGATGTATGTGCTACTGTTGGTACATGCCTATGAAGCGTACTAACGTCTACGCCGATCCCGAGGACCTGGCGATCATCAAGGAGGCGGCCAAGCGCCGTGGGATCAGTGAGGCGGAGATCATTCGTCAGGGCATCCACCTCGCGGCCATGGCGAACCGCGTCTGGGACGAGCCACTGTTCTCGCGTACGTTCGAGGGCTCGGGTCGCACGCCCCCCAAGGCCGAGGTCCGTGACACGGTCGCTGATGCGGTCGGCCGTGAAACCAGTTCAAGCGGATCTAGATCTGCTGCGTGATCGTCGTCATCGCCGACACGTCCGGGCTGCTGGTCGCCCTGGACTCGAAGCATCCCGAGCATCAGGCGGCGAATCAGGCCATCCTCTCGGCCGGGCTTTTGGTCATGTCTCCGCTCTTGCTTGCAGAACTCGATCACATCGCCACCCGGAAGCTTGGCCGTGAGGCCGCCATCAGCGCGGTCGACGACATTCGACACTGGATGCGACGTGGCCGGGTTGTCGTCCCCGAGGTCACGGAGGAGCAGTTGGGTGCCGCGCAATCCGTTCGCGCTCAGTACAGCGCGCTTGACCTGGATCTTACTGACGCGGTGAACGTCGCCCTCGCATCCGTCTACGACACCGACGTGATACTCACCCTCGACCGCCGGGACTTCCGCGCGGTCCGGCCGTTGAGCCAACACAAGGCGTTCAAGATCTTGCCCGACGACCTACCACTGTGACACGTGGCGAAGGATTGCCCGCAAAGCCCGTGCTTCGCCGATGCGGTCCACCACACTGCTCCGGTGCGGGAACGACCAGCCACATAGACGTCGAGCCCAACTACGGACCAGGCGTTCCTAGCGCGATCGCCATAGTGCCCGTGCCCAGAATCCCGATGATCATCGACTCATAGCCGGGGGGCAGGGTTTGAAGCTGCGACCCTCTGGGTGATGAACTCCGCACTGCACACCCGCCCCAGGGCATCGGCATGGCCCGCCCGGCCGGCAGACCACACCGGCAGTTGGGCCTCGCCGTTTCAGCTGGACTGGTTGAGCTCTCTGTTGAGCAGCGGGTTCGCCGGTGAGAACGGGGCGTTAGACCACGGGCCGGTAGGACGCCAACGTGCGCAGGTAGTTCGCGCGTTCGTAGCCGGTGGGGTCGGCGGCGCCGCGATGGCTGACGCTGCCTCGAAGTTGGGCGACGGAGGTGTACTCGTGCTCGGCCAGCCAGCTGACGAGCTGCGCCTGGACGCGGGTGAGATGGGCTGGTCCGTGCCGCAGTAGTGCAGACGTCATCATGACCACGTCGGCACCGACGAGCAGCGCCTTGGCCGCGTCCAGGCCCGAGTGCACCCCCGTCGTCGCTGCCAGTGACGTGGTGGTCAGCTGCGGGCGGAGAATGGCAAGCCAGCGCAGAGGGAGCCGCAGCTCCCGCGGGTCGGACAGTTCGACGCGAGGCAGCACGTCGAGCGTGTCCAGGTCGATGTCGGGCTGGTAGAAGCGGTTGAACAGGACCAGCCCGTCTGCCCCCACGTCAACGACCCGCCGCGCGAAGTGTGCCGTCGAGGAGAAGTAGGGGCTGAGTTTCACCGCGAGCGGCACGTCGATCGCCGCGCGCACACGCCGCACGGTTTCGAGGTAGCCGGTCTCGACCTCGACGCCGCTACGCGCGCCGTCGGCAGCGACCGCGTAGAGGTTGAGCTCGATCGCGTCCGCGCCACTCTGTTCCATGGCCTGCGCGTAGTACACCCAGCCGCCAGGTGTGGTGCCGTTGACGCTTGCGATGACCGGGATGCGCAGTGCGTCCTTGGCGGCCGAGGCGAGCTTCACGTGCCCCCGCGGTCCGGCGTCGTCGAACTCCATCGAGGGAAAGAAGTCAGCGGCCTCGGCGAATGACAACGCTCCGGTTTCGAGCCGCTCGTGCAGCAGCATCGAGTCATACTCGACCTCTTCCTCGAACAGTGAGGGCAGCACGACCGCTGCGGCGCCGGCCTCCTGGAGTCTGAGCAGGCTGTCCAAATGGCCGGTGAGAGGCGAGGCGGAGGCAACAAGCGGGGAGTGCAGGTGTAGTCCGAGGTATGTGGTCCGGAGGTCGGTCATGGCAGGTCCTCACTCGGCTCGGGCTCGAGCGCCGGGATCGGCGGCCCGCCGTCGTCCTGCGGTAGGGAGCGTTCCTCACCGGCCAACTGCTCGTAGTAGTGCCATCGCTCGTCGACGTCCGCCTGTGCTAGGGCGAGCAGGTGCCGCGCCCGCTCAGGGTCGGACCGGGCAAGCATGGCGAAGCGCGTCTCGGTGAGAGCAAAATCTCGCAGCGGCAGCGCCGGCCGTTTCGCGTCCAGCCGGAACGGGTGGGCACCCTCGGACGGGCTGGGGTGATAGCGGTACAGCGGCCAGTAGCCGCTGGCCACAGCCGATTTCTGGTGCGTCATCGACGTGGCCATGTCGATACCGTGCGCGATACAGGTGCTGTACGCCACGACGAGAGACGGGCCAGACCATTCCTCCGCCTCGAGCAGTGCGCGCACTGTCTGCATCTCGTTCGCACCCAGGGCTACCTGGGCCACGTAGACGTCCCCGTAGGCCCGGGCGATGGCGCCGAGGTCCTTCTTCGCCGTCGACTTGCCATTCGCGGCGAACTTAGCCGCCGCCGCGCGCGGCGTCGCCTTGGACGCCTGGCCGCCGGTGTTGGAATAGACCTCGGTGTCCAGGACAAGCAGATTGACATCGCGCCCCGAGCCGAGGACATGGTCGAGCCCGCCGAACCCGATGTCGTAGGCCCAGCCGTCGCCGCCGACGATCCAGAAGCTCTTGCGAACGAGCTCGTCAGCCAGACTGAGCAGTCGCCGCGCGGGCTCTTCATGACTGTCGTGGAGCCCGGTCAGTCGGGCCTTAAGCACAGCTACCCTCTCACGCTGTGCCGCGATGCCCGCCTCGTCGGACTGGTCAGCGTCGAGAATCGCGCGGGCGAGATCATCACCCGCCATGGGCGCAAGCTGGGCGAGCAGCCGTCGCGCGTCGGCGAGCTGCTGCTCGTGCGCGAGTCGCAGGCCCAGTCCGAACTCCGCGTTGTCCTCGAACAGAGAGTTCGACCACGCCGGGCCACGGCCAGCCGCGTCCCGCGCCCATGGGGTGGTCGGCAGGTTGCCGCCGAAGATGGACGAGCAGCCGGTGGCGTTGGCGACGACGAGTCGGTCCCCGAATAGTTGGGTGAGCAGCTTCAGGTACGGCGTCTCCCCACAGCCGGTGCAGGCACCAGAAAACTCGAACAGCGGCTGGAGAAGCTGCGAGCCTTTGACGGTGTTCTGTCGCACCGCCGCACGGTCAACCTCGGGGATGCGCTCGAAGAACTCCCACATCGGCCGTTCCACGGACTGATGCTCGATGGCCGGCTCGAGGTTAATCGACTTGTGGCGAACCTCTTCCTTGCTGTACGCGGGACACACATCGACGCAGATACCGCAACCCGTGCAGTCGTCCGGCGCCACCTGCACGGTGAGTTTCATGCCTGGAAGTTCCCGTCCGCCATAGTCCTTGGACAGGAATCCCTCCGGCGCGTCAGCAAGCACCGCGGGGTCATACACCTTCATCCGAATGGCCGCGTGCGGACAGACGATCGTGCACTTGCCGCAGTCGATGCAGATGCTCGGATCCCAGATTGGGATCTCCTGCGCGAGCCCACGCTTCTCCCAGCGGGCAGTGCCCGTCGGGAAGGTGCCGTCGACCGGCAGTGCGCTCACCGGCAACAAGTCGCCTTCGCCGTCGAGCATGCGCTTGGTGACCCGCGCGACGAAATCGGGAACCTCGTCAGATAGCGGCGGCAGCCGGTGCAGGTCGCCGTTGACCGTGCGCGGCACTGGCAGCGGTACAAGTTCGTCCAGCGACCGGTCGATCGCCGCCTGGTTTCGCTGCACCACTGGCTCGCCTCGTTTGCCGTACGCCTCGGCAATCGCCTCCTTGAGCGCGGCGGTGGCCTGCTCGCGGGGAAGTACGCCGGACAGCGCAAAGAACGACGGCTGCATGACCGTGTTGATGCGAGCGCCCAACCCCAGCTCGCGGGCAACCCGGTGGGCGTCGATGACAAAGCAGCTCAGATCCTTATCGATGATCTGCTGCTGAACCTCAACCGGGAGGTGCGACCACACCTCATCAGCCGGATAGGGACTGTTGAGCACGAAGGTCGCGCCCGGTCTGGCGACATCGAGCACCTTCATCCGCTCGAGCAGCCCGAACTGGTGGCAGGCGACGAAGTCGGCTGCCTCGATGAGATACGTCGAGCGGATCGGATCGGGCCCGAAGCGTAGGTGCGAGACGGTGACCGATCCAGCCTTGCGAGAATCGAATACGAAATAGCCCTGCGCGTAAAGATCAGTGTGATCACCAATGATCTTGATACCGAACTTGTTAGCGCCCACGGTCCCGTCACTGCCCAGGCCATAGAACACAGCCTGCACGGCACGTGTGGGCACGCGAAACTCCGTGTCAGGTTCGATGCTGGTGCGCGTGACGTCGTCGATGATGCCGACCGTGACGTGGCGACGCGGGGCCGGCTTGCACAACTCGTCGAACACACCCTTGACCATGGCCGGCGTGAACTCCTTGCTGGACAGCCCGTACCGGCCGCCGATGACATCGACATCGCCTCGGTCGTGTTCGACCAGCGCCGCGACCACATCCAGGTAAAGCGGCTCGCCGCCCGCACCCGGCTCCTTGGTCCGGTCGAGGACGGCAACCCGGCGGACCGTAGGAGGCAAGGCAGCGGCCAACTCCTGGCCGGCGAACGGTCTGAACAGCCGCACCTTGAGCAGGCCGACCTTCTGGTCGCGGCGAACCAGCTCATCGACCGTCTCCTCGACCGCCCCTGCGCCCGATCCCATCAAAACGATGATCCGCTCCGCGTCCGGCGCGCCAACATACTCCACGAGCCGATAAGCCCTCCCGGTGCGGACGGCCAACTCGTCCATGATCTGCTGGACCACGGACGGCACCGCCTCGTAGAACGGGTTCGCAGCCTCACGAGCCTGGAAGAACACGTCGGGGTTCTGCGCGGAGCCGCGCAACACCGGACGGTCCGGGGACAGCCCCCGCAGCCGATGGGCGAGCACGTCGTCCTCGCGGATCAGCACGCGCAGGTCGTCATCGGCCAACAGGCGGATCTTGTCGATTTCGTGCGAGGTGCGGAAGCCGTCGAAGAAATGCAGGAACGGCACCCGGGTCCGTAGCGACGCGGCGTGCGCGACCAGGGCGAAGTCATGCGCCTCCTGCACCGAATTGGACGCCAGCATCGCCCACCCGGTCATTCGCGCGGCCATTACATCGCTGTGGTCACCGAAGATAGACAAGGCGTGGGTGGCGACGGATCGGGCGGCGACGTGGATGACCGCAGGGGTAAGCTCGCCGGCAATCTTGAACATGTTCGGGAGCATGAGCAGTAAGCCCTGAGACGCGGTGAACGTCGTCCCAAGGGCACCTTTCTGTACAGCCCCGTGCAAGGCACCCGCAGCACCCGCTTCAGACTGCATTTCGACGACCTCGGGGACGGAGCCCCACAGGTTTGTGCGCCCGGCCGCGCTCCACGCATCAGCGAGCTCGCCCATCGGCGACGCCGGTGTGATCGGGTAGATCGCGATGACCTCAGACAGCGAATGAGCCACCCTGGCGGCCGCCTCGTTGCCGTCCAGGGTTGCCCATTTCCCAAGCCAACGCTGCATCCGACCTCCCAGCGCCTGAGCCGGACGCTAGGGCCGACCGCGCACTGTGAGAAGGGCACAAGGACTCGCGGTCCTCAGGACTTTGGTCGCTGAGCCAACGCCTTTTGCGGAGGGCAGCAGACCCAGCCCAGGATCTGCTTAGCAGGAATCGCTCCTGCCTTGCGGGCGTGCCCAATGCCCACGGTCAAAGACGGAAGCCGCACAGCGCCCAGCCGAGGACGCGATCATCAACCGCCCCGCGGTGACGGTCGCGATCTCCAGGCAGGTGCCAGCGCAGAACGCTAGGCGCGTCCTGAGGGAGCGGATACTCGACTGAGCCCCGGCTGTGCAGTCCGGGTTGCTGTCCGTTGTCGATCTCGGTCGCCCCACTCAACCGCGCAGCGCTCCGTACTCTAGATCAGCAGCTCCTGCGCGACCGCGCCCTATCGCCGCCCAGGGCGACAAACACTCGACATCATCACAGTGACATAAGATGATCTCGACTACACGCGCGATCACGGGGTCCCGATCTCCACGTAGAACACCCGCCAACACCGCTCGGCGTCGCACCATTCGTGGCACTAAAGGGAATGGACCAGTGGTGCGTGACACGACCAGTGAGGGCCATGCTGTCAGCAAAGTCGCAGGTAGAGGCCTTATCGGGCCGAGCTCAGCACTCTCTAATCAGCGGGTTCAGGGTTCGAGTCCCTGATGGCGCACCACACCTGATGGAGCACCACCTGTGACCAGCGATTCTCCCTCATCGAAGTCGCCAAGACTCGATCGGGTTGCGAGGTGTTGTGGCACTGTTCATGGCACGAACC
>DASTNZ010000043.1:0-2045 GCA_035762665.1 Jiangellaceae bacterium
ACCGTGAAGCTGACACCGTCGATCGCCTTGAGCCCGTTGAAGGCCAGCCTGACGTCCGCGAAGCGAAGGATGTCGTCGTCCGCTTCCGCGCCGGGCACTCCCTGGAGGTTTAGGTCGATCACGACAGCCACCGCTTACGCCGCTTGTAGTGCTTCACATCGCGGAATGACTTGCGGTCCGAACCGTCCCCGGCATGCAGACCTAGATAGAACTCACGGATATCCTCGTCGGCGAGTAACTCGTCAGCCGGCTTGTCGAGGACCACCTTTCCGGTTTCCATCACGTAGCCATGCGAAGCGATCGACAGCGCCATGGTCGCGTTCTGCTCCACCAGCAGCACGCCCGTGCCAGACTTGTTGATCTCAACTATGAGATCTCTGACCTGCTCGACCAGGCGCGGCGCCAACCCGAGACTCGGCTCGTCGAGCAGCAGGTAACGGGGGTCGGCCATCAAGGCTCTCCCCATCGCCACCATCTGTTGCTGGCCGCCGGACAGATAGCCCGCGATTTGGCGGCGCCGATCGGCCAGGACAGGGAAGAGCCCCAGTACGTGATCCACCCGCTCGCGCAACCGGCGGGGGTTGGTGTGCCCTCCCAACCGCAGGTTCTCTTCGACCGTCAGCCCGGTGAAGATCCGCCGGCCCTCCATCACCTGAGACGTGCCTCGCTTGACCAGCGCCGCTGGCCTCAGGTGCCCGACCGTTGTGCCGTCCACGGTCACCGAACCCCGGGTGATCTTTCCGTGGTGCGAGTCGAGCAGGCCGGTGAGCGCTCGCAGCAGCGTCGTCTTGCCGGCTCCGTTGGCCCCGAGCAGGGCGACGATCTGGCTTGGCGGCACCGCGATGCTCACACCCCGGAGCACCAGCATGGCGTCGTCGTAGACGACCTCTACGTTGTGCGTCTGCAACATCTCCCACCCCTTCGACTGGCCTCGGCCGGGCCGAGCTGCCGGGTGTGCTTGCCAGTGCGCCCATCGTCAGCGAGGGCGCAGGTAGGCGTCGATGTCCTGCCG
Organism: Jiangellaceae bacterium; assembly: GCA_035762665.1. GTDB lineage: Bacteria > Actinomycetota > Actinomycetes > Jiangellales > Jiangellaceae > JASLBX01. The sequence continues at coordinate 1,013 of DASTNZ010000043.1, forward strand.
CAACGTGTTGTCCACAAACGGGTTGTGCTCAAGCACAATCCCGGCCCACGCCGAGTGGCCCGCGCCGAAGCCTCCCGCGGAGTGTGATCTCGGTGGCGACTTGTTGCAGGTCGTTCGGAACAGGACCGACAACGCGGGCAGGGCATGACGACGCTGTTCTCGACGCACCCCGCCGAACGCCGAGCGCGTGCGCAGACTCCGGGCGCTCGACCGGAACCTGCAGCCGGGCCGCGGTATGCGGCGCCGACACGCCGGCCGCTCGGAAGGCGCTGGCGTGGATGACGCGACCTCTGGGGACGGCGACTGTCCGGCGCGGCGACAATGTCCGGGGCAAGCGATGAGGCGGAGGCTGGGGACGTGCCGACCCCGCTGCGGCGAGCGACGAGGCGTGTGGGTACGAGTGAGCCCGGGGCATCCCTGAGATATCCCCGACAGCGGCCCTGGCTCCTCCCCGAGGGTGGTCGTTTCTGCAGGTCGGAGCCCTTAGCGTGGTCATGCGGACGCGGCGCCGACACCGGTGCTGCGTCCGACCAGAGACCACCGAAATGAGGCACGAGATGATCACTGCACAGCGGCTGACCAAGCGGTACGGCGACACGACGGCGGTCGACGCAATCGACTTCACCGTTGAGCCGGGCACGGTCACAGGATTCCTCGGGCCGAACGGGGCGGGCAAGTCGACGACCATGCGGATGGTGATAGGCCTGGACCACCCGTCCGCCGGGTCGGTCACCGTCAACGGCACGGCCTACGGCGATCTCCCTGCACCGTTGCACGAGGTCGGAGCGCTGCTCGAGGCCCGCGCCATCCACGGCGGCCGGACGGCGCGAAGCCACCTCCTCTGGTTGGCGAAAAGCAACGGCATCCCGGTCCGCCGGGTGGACGAAGTTCTCGAGTTGGTCGGGCTGACTGAGGTTGCCAACAAGCGGGTGCGCGGGTTTTCCCTCGGCATGGGCCAGCGGCTCGGTATCGCGGCCGCCCTGCTGGGCGACCCCGGCGTGCTGCTGTTCGACGAGCCGGTCAACGGTCTGGA
>DASTNZ010000044.1:0-24438 GCA_035762665.1 Jiangellaceae bacterium
GGCAGCAGCGCGGACAGGATGGTCATGGTGTCCGGCGCCGGGCGGATCGACACCCGCCGATCCGCCCGCGCGTTGCTCGCCCGGGCCACCGCGGCGGCCGGGTCGGCCTCGATCGCCAGCCGCCGCGCCGCCGCGTGGGCTCGCTTGGGGCTGAGCTGCGGTAGCTGGTCGGCGAGCTTCTTGTCGACCAGCCGCCGATCCTCGGCGGCCAAATGCGAGGTCTCGATGGTCACGATGGTGGCCACATGCTCGGAGATCTCGCCGCGGCGCAGCAGCGCGAACGTCGCCGGCAGCTGACCGATCAGTGCGTTGGCTTGGGCTACCTGCCGGGCCGCACTCGCGGGGGACACCTTCCGCGCCATGCCAACCTGCTCCGGAACCCCACGACCGGCCTGCCTGGCAGGAATGCCCATCGCCTTGTTCGCCGCCTCCTGCGACGCAGCGAACTCGGCCACCTCAACCAACTGCGCCCCATACACCGCGGCCTTCAACCGCTCAAGAACCGCGATCCGGTCAACCCGCTCGGCATCATCAGCCGCAGACGGCAACCCGCCCAGCCGGTCCACCACACCAGCCAACTCGTTGACCACCAGCGCATCGAACAAACGTACGAGTCTAGTGGGTGCCACCGACAAGGCCGGTGCCGCGAACCGCCCGCTCACGTGGTCGCGGCACAATGTCAGCCGGCGAGGTAGTCGAGCAGATCGGCCCTGGTCAGCACACCCGTCGGCTTGCCATCGTCCAACACGAGCAGCGCGTCCGCGCTGCCGAGCGCATCGACGGCAGCCTGCACTCGCTCGCCGGCACCGACCGTCGGCAGTGGCGGCGACATATGCTTCTCAACCGCATCGGTCAGGCGGGCCTTGCCGGTGAACAGGGCGTCCAGCAGGTCGCGCTCCATCACTGCTCCGGCCACCTCGGCCGCCATGATCGGCGGCTCAGCCCGCACCACCGGCATCTGCGACACGTTGTACTCGCGGAGGATCGCGATGGCCTGGGCCAGCGTCTCGTTGGGATGGGTGTGCACCAGAGCCGGCATCTCACCGCTCTTGCGGCGAAGCACGTCTCCGACCGTCGTACCCTCATCTCGCGTAGAGATGAACCCGTAGGAGGCCATCCACTCGTCGTTGAAGATCTTCGACAGGTAGCCGCGCCCGCTGTCGGGTAGCAGCACGACGACGACGTCATCGGGCTGGGACCGCGCCGCAACTCGCAGCGCCGCAACCACCGCCGTCCCGCACGAGCCGCCGACGAGCAGCCCTTCCTCTCGCGCCAGCCGGCGGGTCATCTCAAACGACTCCTTGTCGGAGACCGCCTCGACCTCATCGCAGATACCCCGGTCGTACGCGGTTGGCCAGAAGTCCTCGCCCACACCTTCGACGAGGTACGGACGTCCGTCGCCGCCCGAGTACACCGAACCCTCCGGGTCGGCCCCGACGATGCGGACCCGGCCGTCGGAAACCTCCTTGAGGTAGCGGCCCGTTCCGGAGATCGTCCCGCCGGTGCCGATCCCGGCCACGAAGTGCGTCACTCGCCCATCGGTCTGTCGCCAGATCTCCGGACCGGTCGTCTCGTAGTGGGAGCGCGGATTCGCCTCGTTGGAGTACTGATCGGGCTTCCAGGCGCCGTCGATCTCGGCGACCAGCCGATCGGAGACGTTGTAGTACGAATCGGGGTGCTCCGGCGGGACGGCAGTCGGGCACACCACGACTTCCGCACCGTACGCCTTGAGCACGTTGCGCTTGTCCTCACTCACCTTGTCCGGACACACGAACACGCAGCGGTATCCCTTCTGCTGCGCGACGAGAGCGAGACCCACACCGGTGTTTCCACTGGTCGGCTCCACGATCGTGCCGCCCGGGCCGATCTTGCCTTCCTTCTCGGCATCCTCGATCATTCTGAGCGCGATCCGGTCCTTGACCGAACCGCCCGGGTTGAAGTACTCGACTTTCGCGAGCACGGTTGCCGGCAGGCCCTCCGCGACCTTGCGGAGCCGCACCAGCGGTGTGTTGCCGACCAGGTCGACAACGCTCTCGTAGTAGTCCACATAGTGAGCGTACGGGGAATCAGCCGGGCCATTCGCGGCCGGGCCAGGGATCGCTAAAGTCCACAGCATGCGGGGATTGGTGAGTGCCCGGGCGGCCCGGAGGATCGCCCGCGGTGCGTTGTTCGGCGGCGGGGGTATCGGGGCCCTAGGCGCAGGAACGTACGGCTTTCTCCGGCTCGAAGCGATGCTGGCCCGGCGGTCAATTGGCGAGTTAGACGGCGGCCCTCCTAACGCCGACGGGCTGTACGGGTCATATGAGGGCGAGGCCCTGTCGTTCGTCGTCCTGGGTGACTCTGCCGCGGCCGGGCTGGGCGTGTCGATGCCGGACGAAACACCAGGAGCGTTGCTTGCGGCAGGTTTGGCCGAACTCAGCGAGCGTCCCGTCCGACTGACGACGTTTGCCCAGTCCGGAGCCCGCACCAGCGACCTGGCTCGTCAGCTCGAAGCCGCAGTGGATGAGGGGCCGCACGTGGCGTTGATCATCATCGGCGGCAATGACGTCACCCACCAGGTCCGCCCGGCGGTCTCGGTCCGGTTACTAGACGAGGCGGTCCGCGCGCTTCGGGACGCTGATTGCGCTGTGGTGGTCGGCACATGCCCGGACCTCGGCACGATCGAACCGATACCCCAGCCGCTCCGCTGGTTGGTCCGTAGAGCCAGCCGGCAACTCGCCGCCGCGCAGACCGTGGCGGTCATTGAGACGGGTGCACGATCGGTCTCGCTGGGCCCGATCCTGGGACCGGAATTCCGCGCGGCGCCGCGCGACATGTTTGCCACGGACAGATTCCATCCGTCAGCGGCTGGGTACGCCGCCGCGGCCGCCGCCATCTTGCCGTCGCTGGCCAGCGCGGTCGGCGTCTGGCCGGACGACGAGGATCCGCCGGACGCCGCCCGCGGCGACGAAGTGCTGCCCGTGTCAGTCGCGGCGGCTGCCGCGGCCGGACGGTCCGGTGCAGAGGTTTCGGGTACTCAGGTCGGCGGGCACGATCGTGGCCCGTGGGGCAGATGGGCGCAGCTGCGGTTCCGGCGGCGTAGCCCCTTACCGGAACCGGAGCGGGAGGAGGTATCGCCGAGACGGCCGGAGTTGCGCTGACTCGGCCGACGCCTCCATCTACTCGGCGTTACGCATGCCCATCGCTAAGAGCGCAGAAGTCAAGTGCCGGATGGGGGTTGTATCCGGCGCGCTCGTAGGGCAGTCTCAAAGACACGGAGCACCTCGACCCAACTGGAGGCCGCCATGAGCCTGAACCATTCCGAGGAGACCCACCGCAACCTGGTTGCCCGGATTCCAGAAGTCACCGGAAGAGATCTCCGCGAATGGTTCGAGGCCCTTGAGGCAGGCCCGGCGTTCCTCCGTTTCGAGGACCGGGTCAAGTGGCTCCGCTCCGAGCACGACCTGCCGCACGGCCACGCCACTGCGATCGTGCATGAGCACGACCTGCGGCGCGCCGCCCGTTCCTTCAGGTAGGCCCCACCCACGACGCCGACGCCGGCCCGCCCGGACTTGGTGCCCGGCGGCGGACCGGCGTGACGTGTTGCTCGGGTGCTACTCGCCGCCCTGGATGATGGCCAGCAGCCGGAGCATCTCGATGTAGAGCCAGACCAGAGTGACGGTCAGGCCGAACACCGCCGTCCAGGCGTACTTGGCCGGGATACCCTCCCGGACGCCCTTGTCGATGAAGTCGAAGTCCAGCATCAATACGAACGCTGCAAGGCCGACAGCGAACAGGCCGATCGCAATTCCGAGCCAGCCGCTGCGGAACCCGAACATGTCGTCGGACCAGCCGGCCAGTTGGGCGATCAGGTTGAAGATCACGAAGACCAGATAGCCACCCATGGCCATCAGCAGGGTGCGCTGGAACCTCGGAGTGACCCGCACCCGGCCGCTCTTGTACAGCCAGAGCGAGACACCGAACACGCCCATGGTGCCGATCACCGCCTGAGGGACGATGTTCGGGTCGATGTAGTTCGCCATCGTCTGGCTGATCGAGCCGAGGAAGACGCCCTCGAAGCCCGCGTACGCCAAGATCAGGGCTGGGCTCGGCTCGCGCTTGAAGATGTTGACGAACGCCAGCACCGTGCCGACGAGGAAACCGACCCAGAAAAGGCCCGGCACCTGCCAGCCGAGGACGGCGCCGACCAACAGAACGGCAAATGTGATGCCGCCTTTGGTGACCACCTCGTCATAGGTCATCCGCCCGGCTTGCGGAGCCGGCGGCGCCTGGTACATCTGCTCGAGCTGCTCGGTGCTTGGAGGTGGCGTCTGGTAAGTCGAGGTCGGGCTGCTGAACGCCCGGCTCAGGACTGGGTTACGGCTCTGCATGCTCTCCTCCACGTCCCGCACTCTGCGGGTTTCAATAGATATAACACTAGGTGCACCGGTCCGCGTTCCCATGGCGGCACGGATCACAATTCGGCAGCGCTCGCGCCTAGATGTCACCCCGACATGCGAACATACGTTCGTGCGGTCCGAGGCCACCATCCTACATGCCGACCTCGACGCGTTCTACGCGTCAGTCGAGCAGCGGGATGATCCCACACTACGTGGCCGTCCGGTGGTCGTCGGCGGCGGCGTCGTGCTCGCCGCCAGTTACGAGGCGAAGGCTCGTGGAGTCCGGACGGCGATGGGAGGCGCCCAGGCCAGACGGCTGTGCCCGGACGCGATCGTCGTACGGCCCCGAATGTCGGCGTACACCGAGGCGAGCCGGGCCGTCTTCGAAGTATTCGAGCGCACCACACCGTGGGTTGAGGCACTCTCAATCGACGAGGCATTCCTCGACGTGGGCGGGCTCTGGCGCGTCTCGGGCACTCCGCGCCAGATCGCGGCGACGCTCCGGCGGGAGGTCCGCGAGCATGTCGGCCTCCCCATCACGGTGGGCGTCGCGACGACGAAGTTCCTGGCCAAGGTTGCCAGTGCGGTCGCCAAGCCGGATGGATTGCTCGTCGTGCCGGCCGGCGGCGAGCTGGCCTTCCTTCACCCGCTGCCGGTCGAGCGGTTGTGGGGTGTAGGAACCGTCACCTCCGCCAAACTGCGCGCTCAGCGGATCACGACAGTTGCCCAGGTCGCCGCGCTCACCGAACGCGAGCTTGTAACGCTCCTGGGTCAGGCGGCCGGCCGCCACTTGCATGCCCTCGCCCACGGCCTCGACCCTCGGCCGGTTGAGCACCGGCGTCGGCGCCGCTCCATCGGCTCGCAACGCGCCCTCGGCCGCCGGTCGCGAACCCCGGAGGAGCTTGACGCCATCCTGGCCGGGCTCGTCGACCGCGTCACAAGGCGCATGCGCCGAGCACACCGGGTGTGCCGGACTGTCGTCCTACGCCTCCGATTCGCCGACTTCTCTCGAGCCACTCGCTCGCGCACCATGGTCGAGTCCAGCGCCGAGTCCGAGCCGATCCTGGCCGCGGCCCGAGGGTTGCTCCGATCTACGCTCCCAATGATCGACAGCCGTGGCATCACGCTGCTTGGCATATCGCTGGCCAATCTCGCTGACGACAACCCGCTCCAGCTGCCGCTGCCCCTCATGGAACGCCCTCGCGACGCACTCGACATTGCCCTCGACGATGTCCGCGACCGGTTCGGCTCCACCTCGATCACCAGAGCCGCCCTGCTCGGCAAGGACCAGGGCATCGAGATGCCGTTGCTGCCCGACTGAGCCCTCGCGGTCGAACCCTGGCTCCGACCCTGTCAGATCCAACTGCAATGCTCGTCCGGCAGCCGGAAGGAGTTCAAAACCGTGCGAAAAGTGGCCGGACGAGCCGGATACCGACTCCGCGCCGCCGCAATCGGCGTGATACTCGCGTTCACCCTCGCTTCATGTGCCAGCACACCCGACGCACAGCCGGCGGCCAACGCGCTGGCCGCCGCTCTTACATCTCGTGACTTCAATGAGATCCCGTTGCGTGGCGCCACGCCCCGCGACGCTACGCTCGCCCTCGGCGAGATCACCGAACCGATGGGCGAGTCGACGTGGTCGGTGAGCGTGCAGTCCGTCGACGAAGTGCCCGATTCCGAGGGCGAGCGGCGGGAGGTCACGTTCGAGGTCACATGGGATCTCGAGCACACGGGCGAGCCGTGGACGTACACCACGACCGCACGACTTGAACTTGTCGAGGAGGAGTGGCAGGTCGACTGGAGCCCTGCACTGTTGCATCCCGACCTTATTGACGGCGACCAGTTGGCGCTGCGCCGGCAGAACGCTCCGCGAGCAGACGTGCTGGCCGGTGACGGCTTGCCGCTTGTGACAGAGCGACCGGTGCTTCGTCTCGGCATCGACAAGACCATGGTCGAGCCGGCCGACCAACCCGCCTCCGCCGAAGCGCTGGCTGACCTGGTCGGCGTGGACCCTGAGCGGTTCGCGGACCGCGTCGCCGGCTCCGGCGAGCGAGCCTTTGTCGAAGCGATCACCCTGCGAGAGGAGGACGCCGAGGACATGTTGGATCGGGTCGCCGACATCACCGGTGCCCGCGCGCTTGAAGACACAATGCCGCTCGCCCCTACCCGCGAATTCGCTCGGCCGATCCTGGGCACCCTTGGCGAGGCCACGGCTGAGATCATCGAAGAATCCGACGGGAGAGTCCAGCAAGGCGACGTCGTGGGACTCTCGGGCCTCCAGCGGGCATACGACGAGATGCTTGCCGGCACTCCTGGGGTCCGCGTCGACATCGAGCCGACCCAAGGCGACGCGACGACGGTGTACGAGCGGGCGCCGGTACCCGGTGAGCCCGTAACGACGACCCTGGACGTCGATCTGCAGATTGAAGCGGAACGGGTGCTCGCGGAGGTTGAGCCGGCCAGTGCCCTCGTGGCGATCGAGCCGTCGACCGGCCACGTGCTCGCGGCAGCCAGTGGCCCGGGAAGTGGGGGCTACTCAACCGCGACACTCGGCCAGTACGCGCCTGGCTCTACGTTCAAGATCGCAAGCGCACTCGCGCTGCTCCGCGCCGGCCACCGTCCGGACGAGACCGTGGACTGCCCCGACACGATTACGGTGGACGGGCGCCGATTCGGCAACTACAGCGACTACCCGTCAAGCGAACTCGGCGAGATCACCGTGGGCACCGCATTCGCGCGATCCTGCAACACCGCGTTCATCGGGCTGCACGACAGTGTGCCGCAGGCGGACCTTGCCGCCGCGGCTGCGGCGCTTGGCATCGGCATCGAAGCCGACCTCGGGGTGCCCGCATTCCTAGGCCAGGTGCCGACCGAGGCAGAAGGCACCGAGCACGCTGCGTCGATGATCGGCCAGGGCCGGGTGCTCGCGTCGCCGCTGGCAATGGCAGCGGCGGCAGCATCCGTGGCCGCTGGCCACACTGTCAGCCCGGCCATCGTGGTGCAGGATCCCGAGCAGTCTGACAGCACGCTCACGGCCGACGAAGCGCAGGAACTTTCCGCCCTTATGCGAGCGACTGTCGAAAGCGGTACGGGTGATTTCCTGCAGGACGTTCCGGGCGAAGCGATCGGCGCAAAGACCGGCACCGCCGAGTACGGCAGCGGCAATCCGCCTGACACCCATGGTTGGATGATCGCCATCCAGGGTGATCTGGCAGTTGCGGTGTTCGTCGAGGATGCTGAGTCCGGCTCGGCGACGGCTGGTCCGCTCCTCGAAGAGTTCCTCCGCAGCGCGGCATAGGAGCCACACCCCGCCACGCCTCACCGCCTATAGTCGCGGCGTCCATCCAGCGGACACTTGACACGACCGTCGGTGCCTGACACTAATGTCTAACCATGGAGCTCACCACTGCGACGCGCGGATACACGTACGTCACCGTGGCCGCCGCCCTGTTTGCTGTGAACGGCTCGGTCTCGAAGGTGGTCCTTGAGTCTGGGCTCGATCCGGCCTGGCTCGCGGCATTGCGTTGCACTGGCTCGGCGGTCGGCCTCGGACTCATCCTGCTCGCATCCGCTCCCCGACGACTGCGGACCAGCGCTCGCGAACTGCCGGCCCTCGTCCTGCTGGGATTCGCTGGTGCTGCAATGGTCCAGTGGCTCTACTTCGTAGCCATCGACCGGGTTCCGATCGGCATCGCGCTGCTGCTGGAGTTCACTGCGCCGGTGTTCGTGGCGCTCTACGTGCGGTTCATCCGGCGACAGGAGGTCCGTCCGCTCACCTGGCTTGCGATCGGCCTAGCACTGGCTGGGCTGGCGCTTGTCGCGCAGATCTGGACCGATACCGGGCTTGACCCAATCGGGGTAGCCGCCGGCATCGGCGCAGCCTTGTGCGTCGCGACGTACTTCCTGGTGGGGAGCCACGCCGTCGCGGCTCGCGACGCCAGCTCACTGACCTTCTACATGCTCCTGTTCGGCGCCGTCTTCTGGGCGGTGGCCAAGCCATGGTGGACATTCGACGCATCAATGATCACCGGCACCACGTCGCTGCTTGGCGCCTTCGAGAGCACTTCCGTTCCGGTGTGGATCGCGGTGGTGTGGATCATCGTTCTCGGCACGCTCACGCCGTACTCGCTCAACCTCGCGGCGTTGCGTCACATCAGCCCCACGGCGGCGGGCGTGGTGGGCATGTCCGAGCCACTCGGCGCCGGCTTGGTCGCCTGGGCCTGGCTCGGCCAGGTCATGCGACCGATCCAGATCGCCGGTGGCCTCGTGGTTTTGGTTGGAATCGTACTGGTTCAGCGTTCCACGACCCCAGTTACTGCAGCCAGCAGCACGAAGGCGCGGCCGGTCGCGGCCCGAGCACAGCCGGACCAGTCACCCTTGCCTGGCGCTCTCCCAGAGGCCCATGACATTGCCTTCGGGGTCGGTGAAGTAGGCCGAGAACCCCATATCGCCTACCGGCGTTCGGCCGACCACGGTTGAGCCGCCGAGCTTCTCGATCTCCTCCAGTGCCGTGTCGATGTTGTCCACATCGACAACCAGGACCGGCCCAGCTGCCGGCGACGTCGATCGATCAAGCATGCCGCCGTTGATGTAGCCGGGCTCGGTGGGGCCCTGTTCACCGCTCGGCCCGGAAGTCACCATCGTGTAGTCCATCTCTGGCAACTCCTGGAGCTCCCAACCGAACACGTTCCGATAGAAGCTTCGTGCCCGCTGTCCGTCGTCGAACGGAATCTCGAAGTGCACGACACGTCCCGTCATCGTCTCAGCCTTCCCGAATACCCGACGTTGCGATTGATGAATTAGATACCCGGCACGTTGACGTCGACCCATACCAGTCGGTGGTCCGAACTGGGGAACGGGAACGTCCCGACCAGACCGAACAGCGGATCATCGGAGGTCGGCCAGAACACGGCTGAGTCCGCGATACGCAGGTTCTTGCTCGGCAGCACATAGTCGGCACGGAGGTTTCCGGGCGCCGTATCCGCGAAATCCGCCGTGTCGAATTGCGGGTCACCCAGATGAGTGTCGTTGGCGCCACCTTGAAGCTCGGCCTGCTCGACTGCGCCGTCACTGCTCGGCGTCACCGAGGTATTGACCCGCGGGTGTTCCAGGAGCAGCTGCGCGGACCCCGGGATGCTGTCGCCATCGAACGGATCGGAATTCAGGTCACCGGCGACGACAAATGCGGCACCGGGGTCGAGGCCGCCGCGCCGGCCGGCGTCGTCGTAGATGTAGGTCGACCTGTGGCCTGGCTGGATGTAGTCGGCCCAGAACCTGATCTCGTCGAAGTTACGCCGCCCGTTGCGGTCCTCCGGACCATCGAATACCGGTGGCGTCGGGTGGCTCGCCAGCAGGTGGACGACCTTTCCATCGACATCGATCGGCAGATCCCAATGGCTCTTCGATGACAGCCGGAAGACGTCCAGCTCCTCTGCCGAGTACCAGTCGGCGGGCTCCGGCGTCGCCGGATCGTCAGGCAGCAATGCTCCCGGCATGTCCTTCCACAGGAAGTGCTGGAACGTGCGGACGTCCGACTCGACGATCGGGTACTTGGAGTAAACCGCCATTCCGAATTGGCCGGGGAAGAAGCCGAAACCGAACGCGTCGTCGGGACCCCCGATCGCGCCGTTGTTGTTCAGATCAAAACCCGATGGAATTCCCGTGTTGGACGGCGCGATGAACCGGTACGGGTACTCGATCGGATCCGCACCACCCTGGGACACGGACAGGTAGTTGGCCTGGAAGAGCTCGGCGGCCGTCCCGGACTCGTCGAAGTCGAACTCGTTGATCAGCAGGACGTCGGGACGTACTCGCTGGATGATCTCCGCGACGGTCTGCGCCTGCGCATCGTGGGGCGTGGACAGGTCGGACACCAGCTCACCGTCCGCCGAGCGGTTGAGCGAGGCGTTGAACGTCGCGAACCGCACGGGCTCCGGCGGGTCGGCATGCGCCGGACCGGACGGCGCGAACGCGGCCACGACCGCAATGGCAAGGGCGGGCGCACCGATGCGCTTGATCATGGTGCCTCCAGGTCTGTGGTCGATCAGTTCGGGTCAGTGCTCTTCTACAGCAGCCCTCGGTGCCACGGACCCCAGATCGCGTAGGTGAGCCCGTTGGACTGCATGTTGGCGTATAGCACCTGGCCGCCAGGGCCGAACGTCGCGCCGGCGAACTCATCTGCGCCGCCGCTGATCGCGTTCAATGCGAAGTCAAACAACTCCCCGTCGGTGGTGAGCGCCCGCAGCATGTTGCCCGACGAACTGTCCTCGCACATCAGCACACTCTTACGGCGTGGCGAGACGATGATGTTGTCGGGAAAGTCCAGTACGTCGGGCCCAGGCGACTCGAACAGCAAGGTCAGGGTCTCGGCCCTCGCGTCGTACATCCAGACCTGGCCGTAGCCGTCGCCCACCCCCGCGCTGGAGTTGGGCGGCGGGTTCGATACGAACGGGCCCCCGCCTTCGGTGGAGACAAAGAACACCTTGCCGCCCCAGTACGCCATGCCCTCGTTGCGTGCGAAGCGCGCCGCGCCCTTGCTCTCGCCTTCTTTAAAGACGATCAGCGCCGCCTCGTCGTTGCTCAGCCCCGGAGCAAAGTCCGGGTCCGGGTCTTCGATGTCGATCCAGGCTACCCGGTAGGTGGAACCTGGGCTCTGGTTTGCGTGCAGGTCCATCGCCACGGGCCCGTTGGCGCCGTCGGGTATTACGCCGAGGATCTGGAGTTGCCCGCCATCTGCCACCCGCTTGTCCTGGAACGGATTGTTCGGCGGGATGTACCGGTAGAAGCCGGATGCGTACGCGAAATCGTCCTCCGTCATGTAGACGATGCCCGTCGACAGATCGACAGCAGCGGCCTCGTGCGCGAACCGTCCGGCCTGCGTGATCGGCTCGCCCACCTCCAGCTCGCCGGGACCGCGGTCGACGGGAACCTCGAACAGGTAGCCGTGCTTCTGCTCGTAGTTGAGGTCGTCCGGATCGTCAGGGCCGATGAGGAAGCTGCGCTGCTGGTCCACCCCGTTCGGGGTCTCCTCGCAGGTGATCCACGTGTTCCACGGCGTCGCTCCGCCAGCGCAGTTGAACGTCGTGCCGTTGAGGCTGGCCCAGCTTCGAACTTCATCGGCGTGTGGTGTGATCTCCAGAGTTGTGGTGCCTCCGGGTGCTTGCTGGTCGTAGGCGCTGCTCAGGTCGCCGAACGCACCGACAACACCCGGCTGGGTGGCCTCATGATTGCGGATCAGCCGGACTCTGCCGTCGCGCCACGAGAACGCGGCCATGCCGTCGTGCCGACCCGGCGTGGTCGCACCGTCCTCAGTCAGCGGAGTGCCACGAACGCCGAAGGAGCGGTACTGGAAGCCCTCCGGGAGGTGGAGCCGGACGGCGCCGTCGCGCAAGTCGGGGATGTCGTCCCGCAGTGGGCCGTATCCTCCGTTCTCCCGGGCAAATTTCGGTTCGGCGAACGCCGCTCGCCATACCAGCCCGCCAAACGGTCCGACAGTAAGTCCTGCCGTGCCGGCCATCGCAAGGGCGCTTTGACGTAGAAACGTACGACGATCCATGGCTGCCCTTTCCCGTCGCGTAGTACAGCCTGACGTCGGACGTTATCCCCCGCGTCCGCCGCCGTCAACGGTGCACTAACCTGCCACAACGGCTGGAAGGAGGGTGAGCGGTGACGACCAACGCACGCCCGGCGAGCATTGAGACGTTCATCGAACGGGCCCGCGGGCTCACCGACGAGGATCGGCAGCGGCTGGCGGCCGCGCGGGCGGCAGCCGACGAGACATTCCGCGCCGGCGCCTGGAAGGCGGCCACCGAGATCCTCGCTCAGCACGGTCGCAGTTACCACGACGCATGGATTCGGATCGGTCCCGCCTTCGTCCCAGAGAAGCTGGAGAAGCTCGTGCAAGTCGGCGCCGATCGTGCTGAGATAGCGCGATGGCAGGAGATCGCCAGGTTGGCGCGGATGGGCATGGATGACGCCCTGCTCGCGCTGACCGCTGCCGATACCATCCGACCGCCGGACCTCAGGGAATTGTATGGGCCGTGGAAGGCGATGCTTGAAGGGGCTAACCGGCGCACCGCCGCCTCCCAGGGTCGCTCCGGCACGCGGGACGAGCCAGAGTATGGCCAGCCTGCCGCCGTGGTAGATCGTCCCGGCACGTAGGGCACATCGCCCCTACCGCCGACACACCAAGATCACTCATGGTCGGGGTGTGTATTTGAACGATTGACGTTCAGCGAATCCCGGCGTCGCAGAGTGGGGAGACTGAGACGATGCAGAGGAGGGGCCAGCAATGAATGAGGTAACCATGCGGGACGAAGGTCCGGAGCCGTACGTCGTCGACATCGAGGAGGCCACCCTGGCCAATGAGACCTTCCGCACTGCGCTCTGGACGGGCGAGCATCTGCAGCTGACCGTGATGAGTATCCCGGTGGGTGGCGAGGTCGGCCTTGAGAAGCACGACGACCGCGACCAGTTCCTGCGACTCGAATCGGGCAAGGCGCGGGTGCGGATGGGCCCGGAGCGAGATGACCTGCGCTTCGACCGGGAGATCCAGGACGACTGGGTGATCTTGGTGCCCGCCGGCTCATGGCACAACGTCACCAACGTCGGTGACGAGCCGCTCAAGCTCTACTCGCTGTACGCACCGCCCGAGCATCCCAAGGGAACCGTCCATAAGACCAAGGCAGAGTCGGACGCCGACTCTCACGACTGACTGACGGGCAGATCACAAGGGCCAGCCCGCGATACACCCGCGGACCGGTGAATTCCATCCGGTGGTCAGCCCTCAGCCATTCAGATTGTGACGTCCGCCAGGAGGAACGGATGAGTTTTCTGTCGTACCCCGACCCGCGGTATGACCGGGCCGAAGGCGAAGTGAGCGCCGCCTTCCGGCCCACTGAGCAGAAACCCGAGCTCGTCTACCCGTCGGGCGTCAAGGTCGACTACCTGGCCACCGGCGCGGCCACCGGTGGCGACTTCGGCCTCTACCGCTGGACGTTCGGGCCGAACGAGTCGGGCCCTGGCCCCCACTTCCACAAGACGATCTCCGAGTCCTTCTTCGTGCTATCCGGCCAGGTCCGGCTCTACAACGGTGAGGAGTGGATCGAGGCGACGCCGGGCGATTTCCTGCACGTCCCGCCGGGCGGTATCCATGGCTTCCGGAATGTCGAGGGCGAGCCGGCCTCAATGCTGCTGCTCTTCACACCCGGGGCGCCGCGGGAAGGCTACTTCGAAGGCTTGGCCGAGCTCCAGCGGGGCAAGCAGCTCAGCGACGAAGAGCTCGCGGCGTTCTACCTGCGGCACGACAACCACTGGCTCTGAACCGTTGCGATACTCGACGGTGCAATGACGGCTGACTATCCGGGGGCGTTACTGCGCAAGGGCAGCGCCGAGCCGCTCGATTCCGAAGGCAAAGGCGCGATCGACGTCTCCCCCGAGCCGGAATGCGCCCGCGAGCTCCATGCTGATGAAGCCGTGTGCCCAGGCGACGACCATCCGAGCCGCTTCGAGTGCAAGATCGGGGCCGGCGAGCGACGTCGTTGTGCGAAGGACCGCAGCGCTCGACCGCGCCAGGTTCTCCTCATTAGGGCGCGCTGCGGCCGGAAGCCGTGCGAAGAGCAGGCCATACGTGGTCGGCTGAGCGTGCGCGAACGTGCGCAAGGCGTACGCCATCGAGCGGAGATCATGTAACGGGTCGCCCGTCCTGGCTGCCGCGTCGAGCGTGTCGTTGAGCTCACGTGCCACTCCCTCTACGACGAGGCGGACGAGGGCGTCACGATTTCGGACCCGCTTGTAGAGGGACGGCGCCTTCACTCCGACGGCACTGGCGACGCGCTGCATGGTCAGGCCGTCCAGGCCGTCCGTCTCGACGATAGAGCGGCTCACCCGGACGATCTCCTCGAGCGAGGTGCGTGCCGGAGTAGGCATGAAGTCCTCCACCTAGGCTATTGACGTTAGCTATGATAGGTAAGTATCGTAGCTATCAATACGATTCGCATCAACCAAGACACCACCCACGTGGTGGTAGAGAGGGCAGCCGGATGAGACTCGCGCCGTCCCTGCATCGCGTTGGCTCCGACCTAGTCAACTGCTACCTGGTCGAGGAGGCTGGCGAGGTCACGGTGATCGATGCCGGTCTGCCCGGTCACTGGAAGGAACTCCAGGCCGAGCTGACCACTATGGGCCGCTCGCTCGACGACGTCAGCGGGATCGTGCTGACCCATGGCGATACCGATCACATCGGCTTCGCCGAGCGGCTCCGTAAGGAGAAGGGTGTTTCGGTCTACGTGCACGAACTGGACGCCGCTCGAGCGCGTGGCGAGGAAAGCAAGCCCAAAGGAGGGTGGGGACCGATCAAGCTTGGCCCTCTACTCCGGTTCCTTTGGTACGGCGGGCGTCGCGGCGGGTTCCGCGTCCCGCCGGTCACCGAGGTCGTGACGTTCACTGGCGGCGACACGCTGGACCTGCCGGGATCTCCAAGGATCATCCACATTCCCGGCCATACACCCGGCAGTGTTGCCATCCACGTTCCAATGGTGGACGCCGTCTTCGTAGGGGACGCCATGACCACGGGCCACGTGCTGACTGGGAAGAAAGGCCCGCAGCCGGCGCCCTTCACGCTTGACCCCGCGATGGCGCTGGAGTCGCTCGGCAAACTGGAAGGCGTGCAGGCGACCTGGCTGCTGCCCGGCCACGGTGCGCCGTGGCAGGGCGAGCTGATGGATGCCGTTGGCCAGATTCGAGAGACAGCCGCCTCGTAACGCCGTCCAGAGCTTGATGTTGTTCAGCCGGCGCGGCCTGCCTTCACCACCATTACTGGGCAGGCCGCGCCGAGCAACACGTCTTGAGCAGTGCTGCCGAGCATGAGCTTGCCCACCGGCGATCGCCGCCGGATACCTAGCACGATGAGGCTGGCACCGGTCTCGTGCGCGAAGTCAACCAAGTCCTCACCAGGTTCTTTGCCGCGGACAAGCTCGCGCACGGAGTGATGCACGCCCGCCGCCTCCAGCCTGGCACGCACAGCCGCCAACTGTTCACGATCGGAAACCGACCGTTCCGTCTCGTCGCGCTCACCTCCCCGGTCCGAGTGAACGACGACGATTTCGGCGTCCCGAAGCGCCGCCTCCTGAATTCCCCATTCGAGGGCCGCCTCGCCTTCCGGAGTTCGGACGTAACCCACCAGAATCCTCATCGCTCCCTCTTCTCCTTCTCGGCCGCGGAAGCGGGCCCGGTGCTCGACCGGACTACCAGCGTCGGCGTCGTCCGATGGATGGTCGAGCGTAGACGGCCCCGGTACAGGCGCTCGAGCAATGTGTCAATCGCGAGTTCTCCCATGGCGCGCCGCGGCTGGTCGATAGTCGTCAGATCGATGTGCCGGGTTCGGGCCAGCGACGTGTTGTCATAGCCCACAAGCGAGACATCCTCCGGCACCCGGATGCCCAGCTGGTCGAACCCGCTCAGCAGGCCCACCGCGATAAGGTCGTTGGCGGCGAACACCGCCGTCGGCCGCTCGTCCATGGCCGCAAGGGTTTCAGCGGCCACGAACCCGGCCTCCTCGCTGAACCGTCCTAGCAGCACGCGTGGCGGTCCGCCGAGCGCATTCATAGCACGCTCGTAACCGCGAATCCGCGGTGCCGCACCAGCCTCGCCGCGGCCACCGCTGACGTGGACGATCCGCTGGTGACCGAGTTCGTGCAGGTGACGGACCGCCAGCTCGGCCCCCCGAGCATCGTCGTCCACCACGATGTCGAACCCTGGATGGCGGACCTCGCGCCCGACGATCACTGTCGGCACCCGACCGACGCGCGTGGCGAGCGCTTTGGTTGGCAGGCTGGGTGAAAGCAGCAACAGACCGATCGGCCGAAGCTCCAGCAGAGTCTCGATCGCACCCACCTCGTCGTCACCACGCCGAGCATGACTGATCAACACCTGGACGCTCTGCCGGTCCGCCGCGGCTTCGATCCCGTCGACGATGTCGGCGAAGAACGGGTTGTGCAGGTCACGCAACAGAACGCCGACCGTGTCCGTCGTGCGGCTCGCGAGTCGCCGCGCGTTGGCATTGGGCCGATAACCCAGGCGCTCAGCGGCGATCAGCACCCGGCTTCGGGTGTCGTCCGCGACCTTCGGTGAATTGCGGAAGACGAGCGACACCAGGGCGCGAGACACTGAGGCCTCCCTGGCAACGTCCTCCATCGTGGGATGTCGCATGTCCGCACCAATCGACAGGTTCGCCATCTATTGACAGGTCCGCCAACGTGGCCCATAGTGGCAGGCACCCACCCGTTAGAGCGCTCTAATTCTGACAGGGTTAGAGCGCTCTAACAAGAGCGAAACGAAAGCCAAAGCGGTGATCACATACCGCATGGCCGTACGCGTCGAACCCACTGAACTGGAGAGGTCAGGACGCCCGAGGGAGTACTTGCTCAGGCTCAGCCACACGTATCAACGCGACAGCCGCAACCCGTATTTGCGGCGGGAAACCACAGGAGTTTCCAGGATCAAAGGAGATCGAGATGCGACGTACGATCATCGCGCTGCTGGCGCTGCCTGCGCTTGCACTGAGCGCGTGCACCACCGAAGGAAACGACGACACGGGGGATGACGGCGGCACCGGCGAAGGTGCCACTGAGGAGGCCGATTCAACCGCAGGCGGCACCGAGACTGGTGATCTGACCATCGCCATGGTGACTCACGGCGACGGCGGCTCGTTCTGGTCGGTCGCCAAGCGGGGTGCCGAGGACGCCGCCAGCGATCTCGGCGTCACCCTCAACTACCAGGAATCCAACAACGATCCGCAGCAGCAGGCGCAGCTGATCGAGACGGCCGTCAGCCAGGGAGTGGATGGCCTCGCGGTATCGGCGCCGAACCCCGACGCGATCGCCAGCGCGGTGGCCTCCGCCGTCGATGCCGGCATTCCGGTGATCACACTGAACTCGGGCGTTGACGTGTTCCAGGACTTCGGGGCCATCACCCACGTCGGTCAGACCGAGCGAATCGCCGGTGAAGGCGCTGGGGAACGCCTTGCCGGAGAGGCTTCCGGCAAGCTGCTATGCGTGGTCCACGAGCAGGCCAATATCGGGCTGCAGGAGCGCTGTGAGGGCGCGGCCGAAGGCTACGGCGGTGAAGTAGAGAACTTCCAGGTGACCGGTACTGGCGACATCTCGACCACGTTGAGCGAGCTTCAGGTAAAGCTGGAGTCCGACAGCAGCGTTGGCGCCGTCCTGTCCCTTAACCCGGACATCGCAGTGGCTGCCCGGGACGCTATCTCATCCGCGGGCGTCGACGTCGTGCTTGCCACATTCGACCTCTCGGGCGACGTCGTCTCCGCAATCCAGGCCGACGAGATCAGCTTCGCCGTCGACCAGCAGCAGTACCTCCAGGGCTACCTGCCAGTGGTGTTCCTGACCCTCTACAACACCAATGCGAACACCGTTGGCGGCGGCCTTCCGGTCCTCACTGGCCCCGGCTTTGTCGACGCGTCGAACGCGGCTGACATCGCCGACCTGGCGTCAGCCGGCACTCGTTGAGATCCGCGGCCGTGGAGCGCGTGACCGCGCGCTCCACGGCTCGGCGTCACGCTTCACCATTCCGAGGAGCCGCTGATGACCAACACCAGTACCGCGCCTGCCGCCGACGAGCGCCTCGTGACAGTCGGACTCGGAGCCCGGCTGCTGCAACGACCCGAGCTAGGTGCCCTGCTTGGCGCCATTCTGGTCGCGACCTTCTTCACGATCATCACCGACCAGTTCGGAACGCTTGCCGGGGCCGCCCGGTGGCTGGACTTCGCCGCGACGCTCGGAGTCATGGCGGTCGCCGTGTCCCTCCTCATGATCGGCGGGGAGTTCGACCTGTCGGCTGGCGTCATGATCGGTACGTCTGGCCTCATCTTCGGGCTGCTGATCACCCGGCTTGATCTCAACGTCTGGCTGGCCATCCCACTGGTACTGGCCATCGCCGGCCTCATCGGCTTCTTGAACGGCATCGTCGTACTTCGGACGGGCTTGCCGAGTTTCATCGTGACCCTGGGCACCTTCTTCATCCTGCGCGGCGCCAACAACGGCGGCACCCTGCTGCTCACGGGCACCGTGCGGGTCGACGGGCTAGACGAGGCAGAAGGATTCAAAGCTGCCGAGTGGCTGTTTGCCAGCACCTTTGCGCCGCCGTACAACTTCCGGGTCACGGTTGTGTGGTGGCTCGTCATGGCCGCCCTCGCGACCTGGGTACTGACCAGGACGCGGCCGGGCAACTGGATCTACGCCGTGGGTGGCGACAAGGTCGCTGCTCGCAACAGCGGTGTGCCCGTCCAGGCGACCAAGATCGGACTGTTCATGACCACGGCCATGGCCGGTGCCCTCGTCGGGATCATGACAGCAGTCCGGCTTGGCAGCGTGCAAGCGAACGAGGGCGTCGGCCGTGAGTTCGAGTTCATCATCGCTGCCGTCGTAGGTGGCTGCCTGCTGACCGGAGGTTTTGGTTCGGCCATCGGCGCCTCGATCGGTGCCTTGATCATGGGCATGGCGCTCGCCGGCATCCCGTTCGCCGGCTGGGATACGTCGTGGCGGTACCTCTTCCTCGGCGTGATCCTTCTGTTGGCCGTGCTGGCCAACAACATCGTGCGCAAGCGTGCGGAGGGAGCGCGGAAGACATGACGACCACCGAGCACGGGCCAGCACCGCGCGCCTCGACGACGCCATTGCTGGAAATCCGGTATGTCAGCAAGTTCTTTGGAAACGTGATCGCGCTCAAGGACGTCTCAACCGAAATCCGTGCCGGGCAAGTCACCTGTGTGCTCGGTGACAACGGCGCCGGTAAGTCCACCTTCATCAAGATTATCTCCGGCGTTCACCCCTACGACGAAGGCCGGGTTCTGATGGACGGTGAAGTCGTCAGGTTCGCCTCCCCCCGCGAGGCCAAGGCCGCCGGCATCGCGACTGTGTACCAGGATCTGGCGACTGTCCCGCTGATGCCGATCTGGCGCAACTTCTGGCTGGGCTCCGAACCCACGAAGGGATGGGGCCTACTCCGACGTATCGACATCGGTAAGGCGAAGCGGATCGCCCGCGAGGAACTGCTCAGGATGGGAATCGACATCCGCAATCCGGACCAGCCGGTCGGCACGCTGTCCGGCGGCGAGCGGCAGGCCGTCGCCATCTCTCGGGCGGTCTACTTCGGGGCAAGGCTGCTCATCCTTGACGAGCCGACGTCCGCGCTCGGCGTGAAACAGGCGGGTGTGGTGCTGCGGTACATCGTCGCCGCCAAGGAGCGTGGCGTCGGCGTCATCCTCATCACGCACAACCCGCATCACGCCTTCCCGGTCGGCGACCGATTCATGATCCTCAACCGCGGCCGGACCCTCACCGACCGGCCCAAGGGCGAGATCACCCTGGACGAGCTCGTCGTCGCCATGTCCGGCGGAGCAGAACTCCAGGCACTGACCCACGAGCTGCAGAAGGGCCGCGAGGAGTGATGGCGGCGCGCGATATCCGGGCGGGAGTTGTCGGATTCGGCTGGATGGGCCAGGCCCATGCCCGGTCACTCCTGCGCGGTCCGACGATCTTCCAGGACGCCCCGTACCGCGTTGACCTGGTCGCCATCGCGGACACCGATCCCGACCGCCGACAGCTCGCTTTGACCGGCTTCGGTGCGCACCGGACCCATGCCGACTGGCGCGAACTTCTCACCTCGGACGACATCGACGCGGTGTGGGTCACCGCACCGAACATGCTGCACGTCGATGTAGTGGAAGCGGCAGCAGCGGCCGGCCTGGCAGTGTTCTGCGAGAAGCCCGTAGGCGGTACGCCATCACAGACCGTTCGCGCTCAGGCGGCCGCTGAGGCCGCGGGCATCACGACCGGAGTGGGCTACAACTACCGGTGGGCGCCCCTGGTTCGACATGCCAAGCACCTGATCGATACCGGTGTCATCGGTGACGTGATCCATTACCGCGGCGCCTTCTTCTCCATGTACGGAGCGGACCCGGCGGGCCGGCTGTCCTGGCGCTACCTGGTGGACGAAGGTGGACACGGGGTCAGCAGCGACCTGCTCAGCCACACCGTGGATCTGGCGATGCAGCTGGTCGGTCCGATCAAGTCCGTGGTCGCGACGGACGCAGTGTTCATACCGGAGCGGCCACTGGCTGGCAGTGGCGGGACCCACTACGACCGGGGCGCGCCCGGAGACCCGATCGGGCGGGTGACGAATGAGGACTACGTCGGCGTGCTGGCACGATTCGACACGGGTGCGCGGGCGACGTTCGAGTCATGCCGGACGTTTTACGGCCCGGAGAGCCAGAACACGTTCTCGGTCTACGGCAGCAGAGGAGCGATCAGCTGGAACCTCGAGACGCTGAACCAACTCCAGGTGTATGTCGCCGGCGACCCGGCGCTGCGCGGCTGGACCACAATCAACGGCGGGGACCGGTTCCCGTATCACGGGAACTTCGTGCCAGGTGACGCCAACGGCATCGGGTTCGAGGACATCATCGCCATCGAGGATCACGAGTTTTGCATCTCTCTGGCGACCGGCCAGCCCTTCGACCCAGGCTTCGGCGCTGCGGTGCAATTTGTCTCGGTCCAGGACGCCATCCTGCGGTCGGTTGCATCCGGTGGCTGGGAGGATGTCGTCGACCTGGGCGCGCAGCCGCAACAGCCAGTTCAAGCGAGCCGATGATGAACGTCGTACGCGTCGGCGTTCTCGGGCTCGGCCGGATCGGCAGAATGCACGCCGATCTGTTGGCTCATGACGTGCCTGGAGCGACCGTCACCGCCGTCGCCGACACTGACCCGGTCACGCTGGCGGCCGTGACCGAACGCCTCCACGTGCCTGGGTCGGTCGATCCATTGGATGTGATCAATGATCAGAACGTGGACGCCGTTGCCATCTGCACTCCGACCCCTACCCATGTCGATCTGGTGTTAGCGGCGGCAACGGCGGGCAAGCCGATCATGTGCGAGAAGCCGATCTCTCTGGATCTCGAAAGCACCGACCGGGCGCTCACCGCGGTGGAGCGGGCCGGGGTGCTGCTGCAGATCGGCTTCAATCGCCGGTTCGATCCCGGTCATGCCGCGGTGGCCACCGCGGTCGCCAGCGGTGAGATCGGCGTGCCGGAGATCGTCCGTATCTCCAGCCGGGACCCCGCACCGCCGCCGATCGACTACCTCATGGTGTCGGGCGGCATCTTCGTCGACCAGACGATTCACGACTTCGACATGGCGCGGTATGTCACGCGCAGTGAAGTCGTGGCCATCACAGCGGTTGGGACAGTCCGCGTGGACCCGAAGATCGGCGAGATCGAGGACCTCGACACGGTCGCCATCACGCTCCGGCACGCCGATGGGTGTCTGACCCAGATCGACAACAGCAGACGCGCCGTCTACGGATTCGATCAGCGGGTCGAGGTGTTCGGCAGCGACGGTGTCGCCACCAGTGAGAACCAGCCTGCGCATGGAGCGGTGATTCGGTCGGCCACCGGCGGACGCACCGCCCCGTTGCCCCGGTTCTTCCTGGAGCGATACCTGCCGAGTTACCTGAACCAGTGGGCGTCATTCACCGCCTCCGTGCGTGACGGTTCACCACCACTGGTTACGGGGGGCGACGCGCGGGCGGCATTGATACTCGCCCGCACCGCCGCTGAGTCGGCGCGCACCGGTCGCACCATCGAGATCGAGGAATGACATGCGCATCTGGCTCACCGGGGGCAGCGGATTTGTCGGCTCCAACCTCATCGCAGAGTTCCGGGCTGCCGGCGACGACGTGCGGGCCGCCGTTCATCGCACTCCCCCAGGCATGGCAACGTCAACTTGGCAGGGCGATCTGCTTGATGCCGGTGCGGTGCGTGCCGACATCGTCCGGTGTGCCCCGGACGTCGTCGTCCATGCGGCCATTCGCAATGAGCTCACCGGCCTGCGCGCTGACTGGCGCGGCGCCTGGGCGGATTTCGTCGACGCGACCCGCAACGTCGTCGACGGCGCCAACGCGGCGGGCGCCCTGATCGTGCTCGTCTCGACTGACTGGGTCTTCGATGGCACCCGCCATCGCGCGACCGAGGACGAGCCGCCCCGCCCGATCAACAGTTATGGGGTGCTCAAGTTCGCCCAGGAACGGCTGGTGGCTGAGCGGGCCGAACGAGGCGCCATCGCCAGGATCGCCGGGGTCAATGGCTTGCATCGCGATGCCCGCGATCTGCCGCGGCAGCAAGATGTCGGATTCGGCTACCTCGCGCTTTCACTTGTGCAGGCACTCGCGGCCGGCCGTCCGTTCACCCTGTGGGAATCCGACCAGATCAACACCACCGCGACGCCGAGCCTCGCGAGTGAGTCGGCCCGAATGATCCGCCGGATCGGCGAACTCAGAGAGCCGGGCATATTCCATTGCTGCGGCGCAGACGCAGTCAACCGGCGCGACTTCGCCGAGCAGGTGTGCGAGGTCTTCGGCCTGGACGCAGGGCTGTTGCGTTTTGGCCCACCAGACCCAACGGCGATGGGGGACGAACCGATCCCGCTCGACACATCGCTGGATGCCACCATGACCTCTCGAAGGCTGGGCATGCCGCTGCTTGGGATCCGAGAGCTCTTGACTCGCTTCCGCGAGGAGTATGCAGCCGATCCGTAGCGAACCGCCGGAAATGAAGGAGCATGCGGATGAGTCGGATATCGCGACTGGCGCCTCATGAGCTCGACGAGGAACAGCGGCGCCTCTATGCAGCTATCACGGCTGGCGACCGCGCACGAGGGCCACAGTTCTTCGAGCTGACCGATCATGAAGGTCGGCTCGAGGGCCGGGTGCGGGTGGGAAGCCGATCCACGAGTGGCTCGAGGTGCGCCCGTTCCTGGCCGCGCCCCCGACCATCACGGAGTGACGCACGTTGGACGAAGCCCTGCGACGGACCCTCACCCCCACCGTGATTGGCATCGTGCAGGACGCCCTGGTCGAGGCCGTGCGCGTGTGGCCGGATGATCCGCCGCAAGACCCCAAGGGCTGGTTGGTCACCGTGGCCTGGCGCAAGTTCCTCGACGCAGCCCGCGCCGATACCTCCCGGCGGCGGCGCGAGGTACGCATCGAGGGCGAGCCCATGCCCGGACCGGTCGAGGCGGTGGACGACACGCTCCAGTTGTACTTCCTGTGCGCTCACCCCTCCTTGGCACCGGCATCGTCCGTCGCGCTCACGCTGCGCGCGGTCGGCGGCCTGACCACGCGTCAGATCGCGCAGGCCTACCTCGTGCCGGAGGCGACCATGGCCCAGCGGATCAGCAGGGCCAAGCGGACCGTCTCGGGCGTCCGGTTCAACCAGCCCGGGGACGTCGCCACGGTGCTGCGCGTGCTCTACCTGTCTTCAACGAGGGCTACTCCGGCGACGTCGACCTCGCCGCCGAAGCGATCCGGCTCACTCGCCAACTGGCGGCCAAGATCAACCACGAGGAGGTCGCGGGCCTGCTTGCGCTCATGCTGCTGCACCACGCACGGCGCCCGGCCCGGACCGGCCCCGACGGCAGGCTCGTGCCGCTGGCCGAGCAGGACCGCGGTCTGTGGAACACCCGCTTGATCGCCGAGGGTATCGACGTGCTCCAGATCGCCCTCGCCCGCGACCGGCTGGGCGAGTACCAGGCCCAGGCCGCCATCGCCGCGCTCCACGCCGACGCCCGCACGGCCGACGAGACCGACTGGGGGCAGATCGTCGAGTGGTTCGACGAACTGGTGCGTCTCACCGACAGCCCGGTGGCCCGCCTCAACCGGGCTGTCGCGGTCAGCGAGGCCGAAGGCCCACGGGCCGGCCTGGACGCTTTGGCGGAGCTTGATCCCGCCCTGCCCCGCTACGCCGCCGTCGCGGCGTACCTCCACGAGCGCGACGGTGACCCCGTGACCGCCGCACGACTCTACGCCGCAGCGGCCCGAGCGGCGCCCAGCCTCCTTGAACGTGATCACCTCACGCGACAGGCTGCCCGGCTCAACGCTCAGTTGCGCAGTTGAGCGACGGGCGGCAAGCAGAGATCGACCCGAGAGAAACCGGTCTGCGCACGGTGACACGTTTCTTACGGGCTCCCCGGGACCCTTACACCCTCGT
>DASTNZ010000045.1:0-8197 GCA_035762665.1 Jiangellaceae bacterium
AAGTGGCTGATCCGAAGTGTCGATGTGCGGGGGCAGGTCGACCGCGCTGGATTCTCGAGTCGCCCCGCAGTGCCCTCCCGGGCTCGCGCCGACTGTCTGACCCAACGCGGCCTCTGCGGCTCGTCGGTTGTCGGCGAGGAGCTGTCGATAGATGGCGTCGGAGATCCGTCGCTTGAGGCAGCGCATCGCTTCCGTGGGCTTCTTGCCGTCGGCGCGCTTGCGGCGGTAGTAGGCGCGCCCTTCGGTGTCGAGGCGGATCTGGGTGACCGCGGCGATGTGGATCATGTGGTTGATCCGCCGGTTGCCGGCCCGGGAGAGGCGGTGACGGTTCCGTTCGCCGGAGGAGGCGTCCAGGGGCGCGGTGCCGGTCCAGGAGGCGAACCGGTTGCGGTCGGCGAACCGGCTGATGTCGCCGACGTCGGCAAGGATCCGGGCCGCGACTACGGGACCGACGCCGGGCAGCTCCATCAGTCGTGAGTTACGTGCCAGGACCATGGCCTTGAGCTCCGCGGTGGCCTTCTTGATCTTCAACTCGACCGCAGTCAGGTCAGCGAGTTCCTCGGCTGCTATGCGGCGTCGGGTTTTCCCGGCGATGTCACGCGGGCGGACGCCGGCGAGCATCGCTTTGGCCTGCAGTGCTGTGATGTCGCGCTTGGCCTGGCCGGGGAGCAACTCGGCGAGCAGCGCCTGGAGCCGGTTCACGGTCTGCACCCGGCGCCTGGTTAGGGCCTCACGTCGGTCGGTGAGTATCCGCAGCGCCTCGAGCTCGCCATCGACCTTCAACACGCGCAGGCTGTCGGTGCGGACAGCGACGATCGCGATCGAGTGCGCGTCGAGCGCGTCGGTCTTGCGGTTGTGGCCGGTGTCGAAGAGCCGGACGCGGGCGGCGAGTTTGGCCGGGACGTCGACGACGTGCTCGCCGGCTTCGAGGAGCCGCTGCGCGAGCGGACGCCCTGCGCCGTTCGCGCCCTCAACGGCCCAGACCCGATCCGGCCACGACTTCGCGTACCTACGCATTGCGGCGTAGCCGGCCCGGTCGGTGGTGAACCGACCCAAGCCGAGCAACTCCTCGTGGTGATCGACGACCTCGATCGTGGCCGACAGCTTGTGGGGATCAACCCCGATGATGACCTGCTCCATGTGCTGCTCCTGCCTGTGCTCGTACGAAGGGGACGGCGAGGTGGGCAGTGCTACTACGCGCAGGGCAGTTCCTTCTTGAGCCACGCCTCGTCACGGTGCCCGACGGGCTGCAGACCGAAAGTGAGCCACACCCAGACGCGGGTGGGCAGCCCAAAAGAGAGCGTCCCGCCGGGCACCTGGACCGAGTCTGGCCAGACACCGATCCTGCGGAAAGTCTCTAGTAGCCCACTATGACGCGGTTTCTAACGGCGTACGCCGAGTGTCTAGGGCGGACGGCACTGTCACGCGGGGCGAATCATGGACCATGGCTGCGAAGCCCTCGCAATACTGGCAAAGCAGAGCGTTGGCGCCCGCGCCTCCTGGCCGAGCGCATCGGCGACAACGGATCAGACGCTCAGGTACCGTGTATGGAGCGGTTCCGCGCCCCCCGAGGAGGTCATGGAGCGATGACCCAGGCAACGGTCACCATCCACGGCCACGAGCTGTCGTACTTCGATGGTGGTAGCGGCCCAGTGGTGCTCTTCATCCACGGCATCCTCGGCTCCTATAGGAACTGGTCTCACCTCATTGATCGCATGGACGAAACCCAGCGGGTAATCGTTCCGGACCTCTTCGGGCACGGCGCGTCGGCCAAGCCGGTCGGCGACTACTCGCTGGGCGCTCACGCCGGCACGATGCGAGATCTGCTGGACCGCGTCGGAATCGACCGCGTCACCGTCGTCGGGCACAGTCTGGGCGGTGGCATCGCCATGGAGTTCTACTACCTGTTCCCGGAGCGGGTCGACCGGCTCGTTTTGGTCTCGAGCGGAGGGCTGGGCAGGGAGGTCAACCCGATATTGCGCTCCGCCACCTTGCCTGGTGCCGAATGGGTGCTACCCGTGATTGCCTCCGACTGGGTGCGTGGGAAGGTCGAGGCAGCGGGCCGCGCCGCTTCACGCGTTGGGTGGAAGCCCGGCAAGGACATCACTGCCATTTGGCAGGGATTCTCGTCGCTTGGCGACCGCGAAAGCCGTCGCGCGTTCCTCGCCACCACCCGAGCGGTCATCGACCCAGGGGGCCAGACCGTCAGCGCCCACGACTACCTGCCCGACGTCCTGCCGATCCCGACGTTGGTTGTCTGGGGATCCCGTGACCGGATGATTCCAGCGTGGCACGCGATCACTGCGCAGCGCTCTATCCCAGGATGCCGGGTCGAACTGTTCGAAGGGGCCGGTCACTTCCCTCACCTTGACGAACCGGACCGCTTCGCCGACGTATTGCGTGAGTTCATCGGGCGCAACTAGTGGCCGTTGACATTCTGGGTGACACTTTTGGGGCCGCCGCGCAGCGTGGCTGCCGTCCGCCGCGGATCGTGCCGGGTGATCGGAACCCGCGAGGCGCAGGCGGAGCCCCCATGCGCGACTCACTTCGGGCGCCGATCTGAGCGCCTCCTGGGCCTGCTCGTCAGTGGCGAGCGCGAGGAAGTGGCACGGTGGATGCCCTGCTCGGTCGGATGCTTCCCGTGACCGTGCGTCTATTGCCGCCAGCGAGCTAGTTACCGGCGTCAAGGCCATATGCGCCTCCGAAGCTCCTGGGCATGGACTCGAGCGCTGGTTGGGGTGATATTGACACCAAGGCTGATGAGCCGGCCCCGGGGAGGGATCGTGGGCGATGCCGAAGTGCTGGCACTCTTTCGCCAGGCAATGAAGGACAACGATGCTGCCGCCATGCGGGAAGGCCTCGATCAACTGCTCGGGCTGTCTGATGGAGCCGGGCTGTCTGCAGAGGAGGAGTACCGTGTCCGGCACCCCGACTATGCAATGGAGATGCCACAGACGAACGAGCGCATTCGCGGACGTGATGCGATGCGCTCGATGCAAGATACCTTCCCGAACCCGCCGACGATCACGTTGCGGCGAGTCGTGGGCTGCGGCCATGTGTGGGTGATCGAGGGTGTCAATGACTACGACGGGGACGTGTGGCACGTTGCCTTGATCCTCGAGCTCGACGATCAAGGACTGATCGTGCGAGACACGCGCTACTACGGACGGCGATCCGAGCCTCCCGAATGGCGGTCACGATGGGTCGAACCGCTGCAGTCACCCCTGGACTGAAGAACAGTCCCACAGATCCGCCTGGACACGCCCCCAAGAGCAGCTACCTGCGGTTCACCGGCTCTGTTGGCACCGAAGCAAGCCTCATCAGGTGATCGTGTGCCCGCCGGCGGCAACGAACCCGCTCCGCTCACCACGGGCCGCGGCGGCTCCTGCCGCGGCACGCCTACGATTTGTGATTAGTCGCCCGGCCGGTAGGCGTCGTGGTAGTTCCACCACTGGTACGGCGGGCTCTGGGGATAGCCCTCCGGCGAGTCTTCCCACTCCTCCTGGCGCCCGAGCGCGGTGATGTCGAGATAGCTCCAGGTGCTGCCCATCGCCTCATCGCCACGGCTGTTGACGAAATAGGTGCGGTAAATCCGACTGTCGTCGCGGATGAAGGCGTTGGTGCCGTGCCACTCGTCCACACCGAAGTCGGCGTCAAAGTCGTCCGTCAGCGTGTACCACGGGATCAACTCCCAGCCCATCCGCCCCTTCAGGCGCTCTATGTCCGCTTGTGGGGCCCGCGACACGAACGCCAGCGAGGTGTCGCGGGCATTCAGGTGCGCCGGATTCGCCACCTGGTCGGCGACGAACGAGCAGCCAACGCAGGCCCGCTCCGGGTACGCCCCGCCCTCAGCGTAGGTGGTGACCTCCGGCCCATAGAAGCCGCGGTAGACGATCAGCTGGCGGCGGCCCTCGAACAGGTCAAGCAGGCTGGCCGGCCCGTTCGGCCCTTCGAAGCGGTAGTCCTACTCCACGGCCATCCATGGCATTCGCCGGCGTTGGGCCGCCATCGCGTCGCGCGCCCGGGTGAGCTCCTTCTCCTGCACCAGCAATCGCTGCCGGGCCTCATCCCACTCCCGCGGGGAGACGATCGGGGGTGTCTTCATTCGCTGTTCCTCCTTCAGCCACTCGTTGACCGCCGCTGCCCAGTCTGCGATCAGCGTCCTGATCTGCTGCTCGTCGTTCAGGGGCACGGCCAAGTCCTACCGGTTCAGGTGCGCGTGTAGACCTGCATGGCGACGCCGGAACCGACCACCGTTGATGACGACAGCCGCAGCCGCTTCTTGTCGGTGGTCTCGCCGAACAGCCGCTCGCCGGTGCCGAGCACGACCGGGAAGACTATGAGCCGGAGCTCGTCGACGGGGTCGTTCTCGATCAGCGACTGCACGAGCCGGGCGCTGCCGTGCACGACGATGTCGCCGTCCTGCTCCTTCTTCAGTTTCGTGATCTCGTCGACAACGTCGCCCGAGAGCACGGTCGAGTTGGTCCACTCCGGGTCGCGCAGCGTCGACGACACAACGTACTTCGGATGGTATTGAACTTGTCGGCGAACTCCCCGTCCCGCCCGGGCCAAGCCGCCGCGAAGCCCTGGTAGGTCTTCCGGCCGAGCAACAATGCGGCCGAGCTCATCATCTCGTACAGCTTGAACTGGTTGCCCTCCTCGGAAGGGGGGAGTTCCGTCGCCCGGTCGAGGTGCGGCCGTGTGCTCGATCACCTCGTCGAGCGTCACCGATCCGTCCAGCCGCCCCAGCGTGAACGCGAAGCCCGAACTCGTCGTCGCCAGTGCCCTGAACCCGAGTGCCTCGAGGACGCGAGCCAATCCGGGATCCCACGGGTTGGGGATCATGAATGGCTCACCGGCGTGGAGGTCCCGGAACGTTCGCGCCTTCGCCTCCTGCATGGACATCGCGGACCTCCTCAGGGTGTCTGATCAGCTCGGCCACTCTCGTCGCCGGCCCCGGACCGACACGGGCGATGCGAACGAACTCGCCGATGGCCTCAGCCAGTCGGCCGGGCTGGTCCTCCGGAATGAGCGTGAAGCTATCGGGGATCTCGACCAGTCGTCCTTGGCGGAGGAGGTCAGCCAGCCGGTGCCCGTGCTCGGGAGGCATGACCCGGTCGTCCGCCGCCCAGGCCACGAGCACCGGCCGGTCGAACGTCTGCAGGCCTTCCGCGGCGGCGATCATCTCTTGGCCGATGTCTGTGAGCGGCTGGGTGGTTGACGCCTTTCCTGGTCAGTCGCTCGTACTCGGCTTCGACGTCATCGACAGCGAACTGAGCCAATGCCGTCCTCGACGAGTGCATTCCGGTAGGGCGTGACCGGGGGTGGCCGGCCGGCTCTAGCAGCGAGACGACGGTGAGCCAGAAAGTCGTCACCGGCTGGAATGTCATGGTGCTTGGGGAAGCCGAGTATGTCGGTGTAGAACGCGGGTGCTGCTCGTTGGTCGTCTACGAAGATGCCGTCAGTTGAATCCTCATGGAGCGTCCCTTCGGGTGATTGGCCAGCGTTGGCTGATGGCCTCGAGCGGCTTTCTGTTGAAGTAGTGGAGCTTGGTGCGGCCACGTCGCTCGGTCACCACTAGGCCGGCGTCCTCCAGCACGGCCAGGTGCTGGGAGATCGCCTGTCGGGTCGAGCCGATCCCGTGCCGCGTGGTGAGCCCGGTGCAGATCTCGAACAGGTTTTGGCCGTCCCTGGCCGCGAGTTCGTCGAGGATGAGGCGTCTGGTCTCGTCGTCGAGCGCTCTGAACACGTCGGCCACGCTTGCCAGCATATGCAAGCGAACACTTGCATATCAAAGGAGCACCTCCTTTCATGGTCCAGTGGTGGCGTCGAGCGGCGTCTGACCGTCCCAAGGCAACGCATAGTCGCGGTGATCAGTATCGGAAGGCGCTTTGGCGGCTTCTCTATGGCACTGCGCCTGCAACCCCCGCGTCCTGCTCCTGCAAATGCTCGTGCTCTCTTCCGGTTGACGCTCCTGGACCGCATCTGACCGCGGCCGCCTACCGTCGCTCGTCGTACTCCTCGACCAGGTCGGGTGGGGCGTAGGCGAGCCAGCCCTCGACGAGAACCTCCTTGAGCTCATCCGGAGCGACGGCGGCAACCTCGACCAGGACAGCCGGGTAGCCGTCGAAGTGCGGGATCGTGAAGACCGCATCCGACGTGTTAGCAAGCAGTCCCTCTTTCTCCACTAGCCCGGCCGTGCGAACCGCAAGGATCGGCTCCTGCGGCGGCTCCGTGCTCCCGAACCGCTTCCGGTCGGCCTTGCTGAACGGGCGCTCCCAGGCGAACCCCTTGCCAGCCACCGACCAGTTCGGGTGGCCGAGGTGTTCACCCTCCTCTACGCCAGGAAGCAAGAGCGCGATGGCGGACGCGTCCTCGAGATTCATCGGGTGCCGTCACGAGCCATCTCGATCTCCTCCTGTCCTCAATGGTGAGGATAGTCGGAGCCCATAGGCTGGGGACTCCTCGGTGCCCGGAGACAGCAGGTGACCTTGGTCTGTCCGGAACTTTGTAAGTAAAGGCGACCTGGCGTGAGATCCCAGGCTGTGGCCAGGGACGGAAGGACGCTTCACGCCATGAGTGAGAGCCTGGTTGCGCCGGGCGAGTTTGTGCGCATCGCGCCGAGCCTTGGCGCCGACGTACGTCCCGGCTCGCGGACGATCTGGTTACCACCGCCGCGAGCCAGGAGCCAGGGCGTCCAATGACCGGGCGAGGGAGGGCTGCTGGCGGAGTCGTCGCGACAGGCGCTGCAGTTCCGCGCTCGAGCTCGAAATGTCACACCACCTAGGCCATTACCGCTGCGATCCGGCGGGTCGGGGCTCGCGACACCGGAGTCCACACTCACGCGGGGACGGGACGTCGTGTCATGCGAATGAGGGGCGAGAGCGGCTGGGGTGGCGCCGCTCGTTGACTACGGCGGACGCCGCTTGTGCCGTTTCCTGGTCGGGTCCTCAATCGTGTCCCTGAGGTAGGCGAACCGCTGGCCGCCGACGCCGATGCGCCGGTCCAGTGTTAGCACGGTCGTGGGATTACCGAGCGCGTCGTCTGCACGGCTGATCCGGTAGGGGGCTGCCCAGGCGGAACTACATCCGCGCTCGCCGGTCACGTAATGCCGGATGTGGCCGAGGTGAACTGTCCAGGTGCCGGATAGCCGGCAGGTGAACCGGATCTGCAGCCGTTGGTTGTCGATGTTCCAAGTGAAGCGTTTGACTGTGAACACGCCACCGACCCGCGCCCAGTAGCTAAAGCCCGACCCGTCATGACCGAAGGCAATGTCGTTCGTCTCCATGTCACCGACGTACAGAACCTCGTCGGACCAGTAGCCGATCAGCCTGGTGTCGAGCACTCAACCATTATCTCGATACGAAACCATGATCTACAGATTGTGGAGGACCCGGCGAACACCGCCATCTCCGCGGGCCGTTGTATGGCAATGCGGACTAGTCCCCGGCAGGACCGGTCAAGGTGCACCGTGATCCAGTCATCGGTGTGATCGCTTCGTGGGCTGAGCCTGGTCCGGTCGTCTCGTTCGGCTAGTCGCCTCGTCTATGACGGCGGTGGTGAATTTGGGCAGCAGGATAAAGGCCATGGCGCCCAACGTCACAGCGCCGAACGCAAAGGGTGCGCGCAGCCGAGCCAGGCGGACCTGGCGGAAACGAGGCCGGTCGGTACCAGAGTCCGGTCTCGCAGGGGTCGGTGCTTTGGTCCTGGACTGCGCAGGCCGTAGGACCCTGCTTGGTCTGGGGCCGCAAGCGGATCGTTG
This sequence comes from Jiangellaceae bacterium, assembly GCA_035762665.1. Lineage (GTDB taxonomy): Bacteria > Actinomycetota > Actinomycetes > Jiangellales > Jiangellaceae > JASLBX01. The sequence goes on from DASTNZ010000045.1 coordinate 7,763, forward strand.
ACACAAAGAACACCTTGCCCGGCCCTTGAGTTGCTGCGGACATGGTTACTCCAGACTCGCTTGCCAAGCGCAGGAGGCCACTGCCGGGTCCGAGCCGATAGGAGGCTCCCAATGCAAGTACTCCACCACACGAGATCGCCGGGACGGGCTGCGGCCCGCGCCGGGCCCGTCACGCGGGCTGGAAAGCCTGCCGGCCGTTTCCTGCTGCACGTAGCGGAGATGTGCATGGTCATGTGTGCCGGCGGAATCATCCTCAGTGTGCTGTTCTTCCAAGGCGCTGCGGTACTGGGGTACACGAATCTGCCACAAACGGCTCCGGAGCTTTCGGTCATCGTCATCGCCATCAACCTGACGGTGCCCATGGCTGCCTGGATGCGGTACCGGGGGATGGATTGGCAACCCACGCTGGAGATGGCCATCCCGACGATGGCCACC
>DASTNZ010000046.1:0-17418 GCA_035762665.1 Jiangellaceae bacterium
GCTGGCCGGCAACCCTCCTCCGCGGTGGGGTGCTCCGGGTGACGACCGGGTCGTCTCTACCGAGGCGGCAAGCGCTGGACGTAGAGGAGCACACTCGTGAGCACGTTTTTCGGTTCTACCGTCCTTGGCTACCCACGCATCGGTTCGAATCGCGAGCTGAAGTGGGCGTTGGAGGATTACTGGTCCGGCCGCAGCGGGCGGGCTGCGCTTGACCGGGCGGCCAGTCAGGTACGGCAGAGTTCGTGGCGGCGGCTGGCCGAATCTGGTATCGCGTCAGTGCCGTCGAACACGTTCTCGCTCTACGACCACGTTCTCGATGCCTATGTGCTCGTGGGCGGAACGCCCGAGCGGTATCGAGCACTGGGGCTGGACGACCTGGACACCTACTTCGCGCTCGCCAGAGGGGCCGACGACGTGGCACCGCTCGAGATGACCAAGTGGTTCAACACGAACTATCACTACCTCGTGCCAGAGATCGGCCCCGAGACAGATTTCCGGCTTTCTGGCGACAAGCCGCTGGCCGAGTTTCGCGAGGCCGCTGCCGTTGGGGTTACCACACGTCCGGTGCTGCTCGGGCCGGTCAGCCTGCTGCTGCTATCGAAGCCGAGTGAACCCGGGTTCCGCCCACTTGACCGCCTTGACGCCCTCGTGGAGATCTATGTGGAACTCCTGAGCGACCTGGCTGTCGAAGGTGCCGAATGGGTTCAGCTTGACGAGCCATGCTTCGTCGCGGACCGGACGGGCGAGGAGCTCGACGCCCTGCGCCGCGCGTACGACCGGCTGGGTTCGGTCACGGGCCGCCCCGCCATCCTCGTGGCGTCGTACTTCGGTTCGCTCGGTAACGCTCTGCCGGTCCTAGCGTCCGCGCCGATCGAAGGAATTGCTGTCGACCTCGTTGCCGGCGATGGGCCTGAGACCCTCGAAGGTGTTCCCGGCATCTCCGGCAAGATAATCGTGGCTGGTGTGATCGACGGTCGTAATGTATGGCGCGCCGACCTCGGTGCCGCCCTGGACGTACTGAAGGCCGTTGGGCGCATCGCCGGCAATATCGCCGTCAGCACATCATGCTCACTCCTCCATGTGCCGCACGATGTCGAGCTCGAAACTGACCTCGATCCACAGGTCCGCAGCGCACTTGCGTTCGCCGACCAGAAGATCCAAGAGGTCGTTGCCCTTGACCGCGCCCTTCGTGAGGGACGGCAGGTGCCCGCGCGCGGGCCGTCGTCGGTGGGCACGGCCAACACGGAGGTGCGAGCCCGGTTGGCGAGACTGACCGACGCCGACACCAATCGCGGACCGTACGAGAATCGCGAGGCGGCTCAGCGGGCCCGACTCGACCTGCCGCCATTGCCCAGCACGACCATCGGCTCCTTCCCGCAGACTAAGGAAGTACGAGCCACGCGCGCGGCCCACCGGGCGGGCCGCATTGACGATCAGGCCTATGAGGACGCCATCCGGGCCGAGATCACGCGTGTCATCGAACTGCAGGAAAAGCTGGGGCTCGATGTTCTCGTGCACGGTGAGCCTGAGCGAAATGACATGGTGCAGTACTTCGCGGAGAACCTGGATGGATTCGTGACCACCCAGCACGGTTGGGTGCAGTCGTACGGCTCACGCGGCGTCCGCCCACCGATTCTTTATGGCGACGTCAGTCGCCCGAAACCCATCACGGTGCCCTGGATCGCCTACGCTCAGTCGCTCACCGACCGTCCGGTCAAGGGCATGCTCACCGGGCCGGTAACCATCCTGGCGTGGTCGTTCGTACGAGACGATCAACCCTTGCCCGACACAGCCAATCAAGTCGCGCTGGCCATCCGTGACGAGGTGGCCGACCTGGAAGCCGCTGGAATCTCGATCATCCAGGTGGACGAGCCCGCCCTACGTGAGCTGCTGCCGTTGCGCTCGGCCGATCAGCCGGAGTTCCTGCAGTGGGCAGTAGCAGCCTTTCGGTTGGCGACCACTGGGGTGGCCGACGCGACGCAGATTCATACGCACATGTGCTACTCGGAGTTCGCGGATGTGATGACGGCCATCGACGGCCTTGACGCGGACGTAACGAGCATCGAAGCAGCGCGGTCCCACCTAGAGACGGTCGCGGACCTTGCTGAAGCCGGATTTGCCCGCGGGATCGGACCCGGTGTCTACGACATTCATTCGCCGCGAGTGCCGGATGCCGACGAGATCGAGGCATCGCTGCAGGCGGTGATCGACGTCATCCCGGCTGACCGAGTGTGGGTCAATCCGGACTGTGGACTAAAGACGCGCCGCTACGCGGAAGTCGAGCCCGCGCTCGCGGCGATGGTCGATGCCGTGCGGCGGCTGCGATGAAGTGGATCTGAGCGTGCTCCGCCAGCGCGATACCGCCGACGCTCGCGGAGCACCCACTTCGACCACTCACGCGAGGTCGCGGCGGCGCATGGTCACCGCTGCCACCACCAGGAACACCACCGTGTAACCGACTAGCAACAGCGCCGACTCACTCCCACTCAGCACCGTCAGCACGCCGGGCGCGCCGTCGGCGCTTCCCTCGGCTGTGGCTCCCAGCGCTCCGGCCATCGAGCCGGCCGCCGTGCCAGGCAGGACGTTCGTCACGTACTCCAGGCCATCGATCAACCCGGCCACGCCGCGGAGCAGGTTCTCGACCACCAGAGACCACACTAAGCCGAGGCCCACGGCGAGCGCCGGGTTGCGGGTCAGCACGCCGATCAGCACACCGGCGGCGGTCCACATGCTGAAGATCAGCAGTCCACCGCCGAGCGCCTGCGCTACGTCTCCCAGACCCGGCCAGACGAGGGGCTGCGATTCGACCGCGGCGATCAGCGTGGATGCACCGAGGTCAACGGCGAAGTTGGCGGCAATGACGGCAACCACGACGAAGGCCAGGGCCACGACGGTGCCGCCGAATGTCGCCAGCCGGCTGGGCCCCTGGGTGAGAGCCGTCTTCCACGTTCCCCAGCCGTAGCCACTGCCGGCAACCAGCGCGCCGAGGATCATCATGATGGCGCCGCCGAATATCGGCATGCCATCGGTGAAGATGCGCGGAATGGCCTCCGGCATCAGGTCGGCCAGCAAGCCTTCGGTTGCATCGCCGGTGCTGAAATTGCCCGCACCGGTCGCATACGCGATGTAGTTGAACACGTATGCAAACGTCAGGTTCAGCGCGAACCACGCGCCGACCAGTATCCACACTGCCGGCCACTTCCGCAGTCTCAGCAGTTCGGCTCGGAGACTGGCGGTCAGGGACCCGACTCGACTCGTCCCGGTCACGGCTTGCATCGGTTCTGCCCCTGTCGTCGCGTTCATCGCTGGTCCTCCTCGCCATCGGGCCTATCCGCGGAGGTCATCTCGAAGAACACATCCTCGAGCGAGCGCTCCGATGATGGGCGGATCTCCTGAATGTCGACCCGGCTCGAGACGAGCTCCCTGGCCAGCTCTGGTACGCGGGCAGCGTCCAGGTCAAGGTGCACGCCGCCGTCCTGCAGGCGCACCGCGTCGTCCCCAGCCACCTGCATAGCGACCGCCAGGGTACGGTCGATCGGCTCGGCACGGACGAACACGGTGCTCGCCCCGCGCAGGTCGGCCACGGTGCTCTCGGCGAGCAGCCGCCCGCGTGAGATCACGCCAACCCGGTCGCAAATCTCCTGGACCTCGCCGAGCAAGTGGCTGGACAGCAGCACGGTCTGGCCCTGCCGAGCCAGTTCGACGATCAGCGTGCGCATGTCGGCCATCCCTGCCGGGTCCAGGCCGTTGGTCGGCTCGTCCAGCACCAGCAGCTCAGGCTCGCCGAGCAGCGCCGACGCCACCCCGAGCCGCTGCTTCATGCCGAGCGAGTACGAGCGGAATGCATTGCCCCCTCGGCCCGCGAGATCCACCCGCTCCAGCACGGCGTCGACGGCTCGCTCGGACACATTCTGATAGCGCGCCATCACGCGAAGGTTGTCGCGCCCGGACAGGTATGGGTAGAAGCCAGGGCCCTCGACCAACGCTCCGGTACGCGCGACTGCGGCCGGGTCGCCCGGTCGTGCGCCGAGAATCGTTGCAGTCCCCCGCGTGGGACGGACCAGGCCGAGCAGCATGCGCAGCGTGGTCGTCTTGCCCGCTCCGTTCGGTCCGAGGAAGCCGTACACCTCACCGCGACGGACGGTGAGGCTCACGTCGTTGACGGCGAGCTGGTCGCCGTACCTCTTGGTCAACCGGTCAGTGACCACAATCGTTTCGGTCATGCCCCCAGCGTTGCCGTAGCCGCCATACTCACGCGTCCGCCGGCAAGCGGCTCATCCCCTACGCAAATCCGCGTACCCCGGGATACGCCGGCCGCTCGATGCGATTGACCGCTCCCCCGCCGTATGGTCGAGATGACGGCGAACGACGCGAGGTGACAGGTGAAGCCCCAGCGACTGCGTGAGCTGGCTCAGGACGCCGGCGTGACGGCGATCCTGCTCTTCGTCGGCATCGGTGGAACGGACCCGGCGAGCCAGGACCAGCTCGAATGGAGCCGCGCACCGGACGGCTGGGCGTACCTGCTCGTCATCCTCGCAGCGCTGCCGTTCGTGCTGCGCCGTCGCTACCCGATCCCCGTGCTCGTTGCCAGCGGCACCGTCGTTCTTACCTACCGGGCCGTCGACTACGCCTACGGGCCGATCCTGTTCACCATTCCCGTCGCCACTTACACGCTTGGCTCGCTGCTGCCCATGCGGCAGGCGGTGCGCTGGGCGGGGGGCTACTACCTGCTCACCTTCGCCGTCACCCTGTCGCAGATGTTCCGTGACAGTGGCGACGACCTGTGGCGCGAGATAGCGGTCTGGACCCTCGTGTCGCTGGCCGCGTTCGGGGCGCCGCTCGCCATCGGTATTGCCGGCCGGGTCCGGCGGGAGTCCGAAGCCGGCGTCCGGACAGCCCTGGCTCGCCGCGCGGTGTCCGAGGAACGGCTTCGCATGGCCCACGAGCTGCACGACTCGGTCGGTCACGGCCTCGCCGTGATCGCCATGCAGGCCGGGGTCGCGCTGCATGTCCTCGAACGCGAGCCGGGCAAGGTACGAGAGGCGCTCGAGGCGATCCGCGACACCAGCCGGCGGTCACTCGACGGGCTGAGAGCGCAACTGGAGGAGATGCGCGAGCCGGCAACCGACGATGCGCCTCGCCGGCCGGCCGTCGGACTCGCCGAGCTCGACGTCCTGGTCGACCGGATCCGGGCCGGCGGGCTGGATGTCCGGACGCACATCGATCCGACCATTCTGGACGGCCGCCTGCCACCGGACGTCGACGTCGCCGCCTACCGGATCGTGCAGGAGTCGCTGACCAACGTGCTCCACCATGCCGCGGCGAGCCGCGCAGAGGTGAGGATCCAGCGCACAGATGGCGCCGTCGTGCTCGACGTCACCGACAACGGCACGACGGCCACCCAACGTCGCTCCGACGGCTCGGGCACCGGCATCGCCGGCATGCGCGCCCGCGCACATGCCCTTGGCGGGACGCTCGACGCCGGACCGATTCCGGACGGCGGGTTTGCCGTTCACGCCAACCTGCCAAGTACCGCCGACGTGCCAGGGTCAGAGCCGTGATCAGAGTTGTGGTGGTGGACGACCAGGCGCTCGTGCGGATGGGCCTACGGACGCTGCTGGAGTCCGAACCCGACACCGAGATGGTCGGCGAGGCGGCCGACGGGCAGGCCGGCCTGGACATCGTGCGCCGGCTCAGACCGGATGTCGTGCTGATGGACGTTCGGATGCCCGTGCTGGACGGCCTCGCGGCGCTGCGCGAAATCACCGCCGACCCCGCGCTGGGAACAGTCAAGGTGATCGTCCTCACCACATTCGAGCTCGACGAGTACGTCTTCGAGGCACTGCGCGGCGGGGCGAGTGGGTTCGTCCTCAAGGACGCCGAACCGGCCGAATTGCTGCGCGCCGTCCGGGTAGTGTCGGACGGCGGGTCGCTGCTGTCACCCTCAGTCACGCGGCGGGTGATCGAGCAGTTCAGCGCCCGATCGGTGCCGGCCAACGCAGCTCATCCGGAGATAGACCGGCTGACCGAACGCGAACGGGAGATCGTCGCCTGGGTTGCGACCGGCCGGTCGAATGACGAGATCGCCGAGGAGTTAGTCGTGAGCCCGGCGACCGTACGGACACACGTCAGCCGCGCCATGGTCAAACTCCACGCCCGCGACCGCGCACAGCTAGTCGTGTTCGCTATCCAGTCCGGACTCACCGTGCCAGATCACCGGTAAGACCGCCGCCGTTCGGCGATGCCACTGTCATCGTTTCCACCGGAATCCAGCCCACGCACTCGATAACGAGCCGGCACGGGAGCACGATGAGAAGACGCTGATGAGGAGGTGCAGACGTGGACGTTCAGAGCGTAATCACCCAAGTCCGGGACACGATCACAGTGAAGCGGGTGTACGGCGAACCGTACGAAGCCGAAGGTGTGACAGTCATTCCAGCCGCAAAGGTGCTGGGCGGAGCCGGTGGCGGCGAAGGCGAACGTCCGGAGGCCCAGGAGAAGGGTGCGGGAAGCGGATTCGGCGTGGTCGCCCGGCCAGTGGGTGCTTACCTGATCCGTGGTGATCAGGTGAGCTGGCGGCCGGCCGTGGACGTCAACCGGATCATCCTGGGTGCCCAGGTGGTGGCCGTCGTCGCGTTGCTCACCATTCGCACCATCGTAAAGGCGCGGGCGAAAGCGTCTCGCTAGCGGCGCGCCGACCCGTCAATCCACGAGCGCACCAGACGAAAGGTTGACGATCGCTCCGGTCATGGAACCGGCTCGATCGGAGGCGACGAATGCCGCGAAGTCGGCGACTTCGGCGAGGGTTGGCAGGCGCTTGAGCAGCGTCATGCTGCTCATGTGCTCGACCAACGTCTCGACGGTGCCGCCCGACCGTGCCGCGACGCGCCCGAAGACCTCGCCAGTGTGGGAGATCGCAAGTGCTTCGGGGATGGCATGCGGCCGTAGGCAGACGACCCGAACGCCGCTCGGCCCGAGTTCCCCGGCGAGGATCCGGGAAAACGCCTCGACAGCGGCACTCGACACGCCGTTACCTAGGAAACCGGCGCCCGACATCCGCGCACCCGGGGTCGACAACGTCAGGATCGCGCCCGAACGTTGGGCCGTCATATGCCTGGCGACCGCCTTGGCGGTGATGAAGTTTGTCTTTGTGTAGGCCACCACCGGATCGGCATAGTCCTCATACGGAAGGTCGGCGAAGGGCGTCCCCTGGTCGTGGACGAAGCCGACGGCGTTCAGCGCGATGTCGATGCTCCCGGCGCGCGCCGCTACGTCGTCGGCATGTGCGTCGACCGCTTCCTGGTCCAGAGCGTCGAGCTCGGCGATCTCGGCGGTGCCGCCAAGGTCGGCGATTCGTTTAGCAACGTCGTCCAGCCGCGCTGCGGTCCGGCCGGCAAGGAAGACTCGGGCGCCTTCACGGGCGAAGGCAAGCGCGGCGGCTCCCCCGATAGCACCCCCAGCGCCGTAGACAACAGCGTTCTTCCCTTCGAGCAGCATGTCAATCTCCTTGTTCATCGGTTTGGGATGCCAACTGGACGGCCTCTGCAATCCGCTTGATCGCCACCAGCCGGCCGTCCCACTCGGCTGCGATTTCCGCCATCCGGCGGGTGATCACGTCGAGCCGGTCCGGGTCGACGGCGTACCGGACTTCCCGCCCGTGGCGGTCTGCCCGCACGACCCCGGCTCGACTCAGGACCGCGAGATGCTTGGCGACCGCCTGGCGCGTCACGGACACGTGGGCAGCAATCGTCGTGGCAGACGCGGGCCCGCGGGCCAGCAGCACGTCGAGCACCTGCCGCCGAGTCGGATCGGTCACCGCCGCCCACAGCGCGTCGAGGTCGCCGCTGGAGGTCATCTGGCCATCAGGCCCGCGATGTATGCGCGCAACTCAGCCAGCTCGAGGTCCCAGCCCTGCGAGTTCTCTCCGAAGTGCTTGGCTCGTTCGGTTTCCGGCAGGGCCAGCTCATCGAAGCCGCTCTCGACCACCTGGAGCCGGGTCCGATCATCGTCCTTGGACAGAGTGAACTCGACGAGCGTGGACTCGCCTTCCGCGGGCTCGACGCCCACGCGGCGGGCCCAGCTAAAAGCGAAGTAGTGCGGCGGCTCGACCCGTTCAATGCGAGCGCGCACCGCGCCGTGGGCGTCCCACGTGAAGACGGCTTCGCCGCCTGGCTGCAGGTCGATCGATGCCGAATCGCCGAACCACGAACCGACGTGGACCGGATCGGTCACTACGGACCACACCACGTCCAGTGGCGCGTCGATCAGGATCTCGCGAGTGATGGTGTTGGCAACCATGTGTGTACCTCCTAATGTGCAACCAATGGTTGCACATTCCACGGCATTGGCGCAACCATCGGTTGCACTGAAGTGCACAGCCGCCCAGCTCCGTAACACAAACTCATCCCGTGATCACCGGCAGTTTCCGGGTTATGTAGCCGGAAACTGCCGGTGATCACGGGGTCTGTGGGCGGTGCATACTGGTGGCACCGGCTTTCAGGGGGATATATGGACGCCACGCCGCCGCAACGGGTCGACATCGTTCAGGTCGTCGGTGAGTTTCGCGGCAAGTCGCCCCGCAAGGCTCTCGAGGACGCAGAAGCATCGGTCGAAGCACCACGCCGGCCGGTCCGCGGAGCCCCGGCGGGGCCGTGGTACGTGGTGGTCGACGACATCCTCGAAGGCAAGATCACACTCGAGGCGTGGCCGTGGCCGGCGGTGAACCACAACACCGGCTATCTGGACTTCGACCTCAGCATGACCCGCAGGTTCACCCGCGACGCCGAGGACGTCCATCGCGTCGTCAGCGTGCACCGCCGCGCCCATGAAGAGGAGCCAGCGGCGTCCAGGGCGCTGCGCATCGGAGATGTGTTCGAGGTGAGCACGACGGACGTCAAAGACCTCGCCGCCTGGACCGACGTCCACGACCACACGCGCGACAAGCGGGCCGAGGCACGTGCGGCACTCGACGCTATGGCGGCCCAGCCGGTTCCCGCGGACAAGGCTGAGGAGCTGGAGCGGCTGGCCCGCGAGCAGGAACCGCAGCCTGAACCAGTCGTCCAACTGGCCCGCGCTCACCCGGCGGTGTGAAATGGCCGTTCCAGCCGTACCGAAGTCACGCTTCGTCGCCGCCGACATCTGGTCCACGGTGACGCCCGAGCACCTCGTCTACTTCTGCCTCAACGTCGGCGATGGCGACGCTCAGGTGCTTATCCTGCCCGCCGTTCCCACCGGGGACGTGGATCCGGCGGGCAACCCGGTCATGCGCCGTCCGGTGATGGTTGTTGACGCCGGCGCTCCCACGAAACTGCGGCGCTTCTTGGACGCGCTCCCCGCCGCGTCCGGCGGTCGCGTCCCCCCGATCGACGTGATCGATGTCGTTGTGGCCACCCACCCGCATGGGGACCACATCGCCGGCCTGCCCGACCTGCTCACCGCATACGCCGGGCGGGTCGCCGAGTACTGGGATCCGGGTTACTTCCACCCGACAGGCACCTACTTCAAGATTCTGGAGCTGCTCGCCCGGCAGACCGGCGTCGTTTACGTGCAGCCAACGTCCGGAATGCGCCGGTTCATCGGCAACACGGAGGTGACGGTCCTAACGCCGTCAGTCGGGCTGCGAAACCGGTACGACACCTACGGCGTGGACATCAACAACTCATCGATCTCGCTGCGCGTGGCGACACCGGCCGGCCGGGCCAAGTTCGTGCCAGGTGAATCATGGCAACTGCTCGAGGGAGTGGACGAACGGCACCAGTTCAGCCTCGTCCTCGGCGCCGACTCCCAGACCGAATCGTGGTCGCAGGCGCTCAGCGACTTCCCGCAGCTGGTCAAGTCCGAATCCGAAATCGCCGAAGCCATCGGTGCGGCCACGAACGATCGTGACCCGCTCCGAACGGACGTACTCAAGGTCGCCCATCATGGCTCAAAGAAAGGCGTGAGCTACGAGCTCGTCGAGCGGATGAAGCCAGAGTTCTTGATCGTCTCGTGTGCGGCCACCAGCGTGCACGGGTTTCCCCATGCGCTCAACCAGCTCATCCTTCGCGAGGCGAAGTTGAATCTGGCCAAGTCCGGCGGGATACATCACCCGGAGGACGACCACCTTCGCGGAGTGTTCTATACCGCTCAGCGGGATAGTGCCGACCAAGTCCTCGGATCCGTGGCCGTCGTCGGCAGCACGTCAAGCGATGTCCAGCTGTGGCGGCTTGGAGATCGGACCAACGAATTGCCCGACTTCACCAAGGCGCGGCGCTGGGTGAGGGTCTGAGCCGGGCCGGCTAGTCGAAGTTGACCGTACCAAGACGCACGGCGCGGAAAGCCGCCAGCCGCTCCGCCTCCTTTGAGATGGCCGCCCTGATGGCATGGGTGTCGTGGCTCCAGAGCTCGACCTGCAGGTTGAGCTTCGAGCCAGACTTGCGCGGCCGCCACATGCCGGCGACCTCGGCGTCGATCATCACTCCACCGGGACGGCCCAACACCGGCCACAGCGCTTTGGCCCGGGCTGGGTCGTCGACGAGCAGTGAACGATCCCTGGCCTGCAGAAACAGGTCGAACGGACCGAGCAGCCGGGTCACCTCGATGGGCCCTCCCGCCAGCGCCTCCACGTCTGAGTCCAGCACCCAGCGCGTCTCGTCCTCGACCGATACCTCGACTGCGTCGGACGGCCAGCGCGCCTTGACGTCGCTGATCGGAGCATCGAGAAAATCAGCCACCTGCTTCGGGGTCGCCGGGCCAAGAAACCGCAGATAGCCGCGGATGACGTCGAATTTGTCGGGCACTGCGCTCGCCGGCGCGGTGAACCCGGGAATGGGCTGCATGACCGGCGGCGACGTGCCCGCTTGCAGTTCCAGCCCAGCCCGCAGGGCTGCGAGCCGGAACGGCATCTCGTAGAGGTGGATCGCGTTGCAAGGCCGGCAGAACCGTCGGTAGGGCTTGTCCATCAGCGGGGTGAGCCGCGTTGAGACTTCACCTTTCACCAGCGGCTCGGTCACGATCGTCTGCATCGCGGCCGCGACCGCGTCAAGGGCCTCGAGGTTCCCGATGCCCGCCTGTTTGAGGGGTTTGGATGCGTCGAAGATCCGCCTGCCAGCATCTGAGTCACTGAACGGCCACGTCGCCGCGGCGACGACCGGCAGGTCGGATCGCCGGTACAGGTGGGGCGCGCCGCGAATCGTCCAGACAGTGGCGAACTCGTCGCCGGACAGCGCGGACACATCGACGCCCCGAATGGCCAGCGCCCACAAGCCACCGTCTGGCCCGGTGTCCTGGACGCCGAAGTCGAGCACGGCAGCGTCGGCGACCCCGGTGGCCTCGCTGTCAAGCTGCTGAGCATGCACCCGGAACGGGAGTACCTGCTCCCTGGCGATCGCGTCAGCCATGCGATTCATGGTAGGTCCCGGCTCCTGACACCCGGAGCCTGCGACCGCCGGCGATGAGTTCTGCACGCCCGAGTTGTCAGTACAGGCACAGTGCGGGCAACGCCAGATCGGGAGGTTCTGCTAATGACCAAGATCGTCGCGCAGATGACCGTCTCCGTCGACGGATATTTCACCGGCTCCAACGACGGGCCAGGCCGTGGACTTGGAGACGGCGGTGAGCGCCTGCACTACTGGGCGTTCGGCGGCCCGTGGACGTACGACGAGGAACCTAGGGGCGAGCCCGACAGCATCGACAAGAAGCTCTTCGACGATGCCATGTCCCGGATCGGAGCCGTCGTCGGCGGGAGATGGACGTACGAGGCGGCGGGGGCGTGGGGCGGCAAGAATCCGTTCGGCGTGCCCTTCTTCGTCGTCACCCACCGCCCGGAGGACGAGCCGCATGGTTCCGAGTTCACCTTCGTCGGCGGCGTGGACGAGGCGCTGTCGCAGGCCACGGAGGCCGCGCGGGGCAAGGACATAAGCCTCATGGCGGCGACATCATCCGGCAGGTACTGGCAGCAGGCCGGCTGGACGAGCTTGTGGTGACCGTCGCGCCGGTGATCCTCGGTGGGGGCAAGGCACTCTTCGAAAGGTTTCGCACCTCGGTTGACCTCGAGCAGATTGGCGCGATCCAGTCGCTGTGGGTCACACACCTGCGCTATCGCGTGCTCAATGGCTAGCGCGTAAACGACCGCGGCCCGGGCGCCGGCAATCCAGGCCCGCCCGGGCCGCTGGGACAACCTCCGTCAGGAGGTGGATTGGCCGCTTACGTGCCCGCTCCGTCGTGCCCGCGGACAATGCCGGCTACGTCGAACCGCTCGCCGGTCACCCGCTCGGAGAACGACCAGAGATTCGGTCCCGCCTGGCCGGGCCGACCTATGATCGAGCGCCGAACCGGCGGGCCGAGGGTGAACCAGCGCGGTCCGTACAGCTCGCCGCCGCGAGCGGATGGGTCGGTGGCGGCACGCAACAGCACCAGCGCCGCGTGCTCTGGAGCCATGCCGATCCGGCGCGCACTGACGTCCCAGAATCGCTGAGTGATGCCTCCGCCGGTTTCCCGGACGCTCCGCGCCTGAAGATCGGTGTGTGACAGACCCGGGTGCGCGGCCACGCTGAGCGTCGAAGCGCCTGCAGACTCGAGCCGTCGCTGCAGCTCCGCTGCGAATAGCAGGTTCGCCAGCTTGGCTTTGCCATAGGCGGTCCATGGCTCGTACCACCTCGGCAGCGGCGGATCGTGGGCATGCACGGCGCGGCCGACGAACCGCGCGAAGCTAGTGACGGAGACCACGCGGCCGGCCGGGGCGGCGAGCAGGGCCGGGAGTAGATGACCCGTGAGGACGAAGTGGCCAAGGTGGTTCACGCCGAGCTGCATCTCGAAACCATCCGCAGTCGATTGCTGGGGAATGCCCATGATTCCCGCGTTATTCACCAGCAGATCGAGGCGTGGATGGTCGGCAAGAATGGCGGCCGCGCAGGCTCGCACGGAGTTCAGCGACGCGAGATCGACCTCGTACACCTTCAATACGGCGTCCGGAACGTCGGCTGTGATCTCTCGCAGCGCGTTGCGCCCCTTGGCCTGGTCGCGTGCCGCCATGAGAACTGTCGCGCCCTTACGGGCGAGCTCGCGTGCAACCTCCAGCCCGAGACCACCGTTCGCGCCGGTCACGACCGCGATTCGCCGATGTTGGTCAGGGATGTCGTCCGCGGTCCACATGCTGTGATTGTGCCCCGGCCGCCAGTTTCTCTGGCGAGTGCACCAGGGAGATCAGGTCTCGAACGCCTTCCGAGTGGCCGGTACGACCTCCTCAGCGAACCGGCGCAGCTGATCTTCGCCATCACCCCAGAAGACGAAGGTCTGACCACGGAACTCAGTGGCAAGCATCGATAGTTCATCTACCCATTGGTTCACCGGCCCACGGAGAAATCCCTCGGAAGCTCCGTCCGTGATCGCGCCGTTGACGTTGTACACACGCCGGATCAAGTAGGGGTCGCGCCCGGCCTCGACAGCGCCCGAGTCCACTCGGTCGTTCATCTCAGCCAGCTTCCCCAGCATGTCGCCGCGGATGGACGGCACCCATCCGTCGGCCAATCGTCCGGTCAGCCTGAGTGCACGCGGACCGTATGCTCCTACCCAGATGCCGATGTCGTGCACCGGCAACGGACCAGAGTGGACACCGCGCAGATGGTAGTAGTCGCCCTCGTAGCGCAGGCCGCGTTCGCCGCTCCACAGCCGCCGGATGACGTCGATCGCTTCGGCGAGCTGGGCGAGCGACTCCCCCGGCGTCCGTCTGGCGCCGCCATACCCCTCGATGGCGTCCCAGAACGAACCGGCGCCGAGGCCGAGCTCGAAGCGCCCGCCGGAGAGCACGTCCAGCGACGCCGCGGTCTTGGCCAGGACGCCGGGAGGCCGGAGCGGAAGGCTTGCCACATCCGGGAAAACCCGCAGCGTCGTTGTCCGGGCGAGGATTGCGCTCATCAACGCGAACGTGTCGACGAACCGGCGCTGGTACGGATGATCCTGGATCCCGACGTACTCCAGACCGAGCCGCTCGACCTCACGTGCTGTATCCAGCAGCGGATCCGCCGCGTTCGGGATCAAGAAGTACCCGAATGCGATATCGCGAGCCACCATCGGCTCGACCCCTTTCGCGAGATGCTTTCGTCCGCCGGAACTAAGATCGCGTCCCGACTATTCCTGCACGGCCGCGGGTTCGATATGTCGTGGGCCAGCCCGATGTCGAGAACGGGCGGCCCACCCCGATGTACCCATGACAGTGCCAAACTGAGCACGCAACGGGACGAGGAGAGATGACGAGATATCTGTTGGCGATCGACTTCCGCGGCGGCATCGTCGACACCCCTATGTCCGAGTGGACGCCTGAAGAGATCGCCGCTCATCTGGACTACTACAAGGCACTTCACCGTGAGCTCGTCAACAGTGGCGAATTGGTGGACTCGGCGGTACTGACAGGTCCTGACTTGGCCAAGATAGTGACGTCGGATGGGATAAGTGCACCGGTAGTCACCGACGGGCCTTTTGCCGAGTTCAAGGAGTGGCTCGCCGGCTACCAGATCGTTGACGTCGAGTCGGAGGCACGCGCGATAGAGATCGCAGCAAAGGTCTCAGCGGTGCCGGGGCCGGGCGGCGTCGCGATCCAGCAACCGGTCCAGATCCGGCAGATCATGGCTGATGCCCCGTCCGATGTCACCGAGATGGAGGCATTCCTCCAGCAGGTGAGTGACGAGCACTGAATCTGTCGTCCGGCGTCGATGAGCTGCTGCCCGCGCCGCCGCCGCAGGTCGTCGGCGAATCGCCCGCTGGTTCGA
The DNA here is from genome assembly GCA_035762665.1 of Jiangellaceae bacterium. GTDB lineage: Bacteria > Actinomycetota > Actinomycetes > Jiangellales > Jiangellaceae > JASLBX01. Next base: position 14,745 of record DASTNZ010000046.1, read on the forward strand.
CAGGTCAGGTCTCCCGCACGGCGGCATCGTGCTTGATCACGACGGCCGTGCCGGGGGCGAGCAGCTGCGATTCAGCCCTGATCGTGACCTCAAGCGGCTCACCCTCAGCAAGAACGTAGCGCTCTTCGTCATGGGTCAGATGGACCCGGATCTGCCGCCGACAGAACCGCAGCGAGAACGACAGCTCACTCCACACGCGCGGCAGATGAGGATTGAACGACAGCCGCCCCCCGTGATCACGCACGCCGCCGAACCCGAACACCAGCGCCGACCACACACCTGCCGCCGACGCCAGGTGGACTCCGTCGGTGGCGTTGCCGGAAATATCGGCGAGATCCATCAGGAGTGCGTAGTCGAAGTACTCGATGGCCTGCCACTCCTCGCCGATCTCTGCAGCGGTGATACTTTGCACGCACGCCGACAGGGACGAGTCGCCGGTAGTCAGCGCGTCGTAATACTCGTAATTGCGCCGCTTCTGTTCCTCCGAGAACTCGTCGCCGAGCAGGTACATCGCGAGCACGATGTCGGCCTGCTTGAGCACCTGGTGGCGGTAGATCACGAGCGGGTGGTAGTGCAGAAGAAGCGGGAACTTGTTCCGAGGGGTGTTTTCAAGATCCCAAACCTCCCGCTCCAGGAAGGTGCTGTCCTGCGGGTGTATACCGCGCATCTCGTCGAACGGGACGTGCATCGCTTCGGCTGCGCGTTCCCACGAATCGACCTCACCGTCGCGCAATGAGGTTTCGTGGACCAGTGCCGTGTAGTCGTCGGGCCGTTCGTCGTGCAGCCGGCGCACAGCCGAAGCGGCATAGCTGAGGTTCAGCCGAGCCATGAGATTGGTGTACGTGTTGTCGTTGACAACTGTGGTGTATTCATCGGGCCCGGTCACGCCGTGGATGTGGAATTCCCCGTCGGCGCCGTAGAAGCCGAGGTCCGTCCACAGCCGGGCGGTCTCAACGAGGATCTCCGCCCCCACCTCGGCGAGAAGGTCAAGGTCCCCCTCGACGTCGGTGTAACGCATGATCGCATAGGCGATGTCGGCGTTGATGTGGTACTGGGCGGTGCCGGCCTGGAAGTTGGCCGAAGCCTCCTCGCCGTTGATCGTCCGCCACGGGAAAAGTGCGCCCTCCTGGCTCATCTCGCGCGCCCGTTCGCGGGCTCGGTCCAGCATGCTGTGCCGGTGCCGCAAGAGGTTCCGGGCGATCCGCGGCCGGGTGTAGGCGAGGAACGGCAGAAGGTAGATCTCGATGTCCCAGAAGTAGTGGCCGTCGTAGCCCTGCCCGGTGAGACCTTTCGCGGGGATCCCGGCGCCCTCGGCCCGCCACGATGCCTGGCCGACTTGGAACAGATTCCATCGGATGGCCTGCTGTTGCCGGATCCGGTTGAGGTGTGATCCCACCCTGACGTCAGCTCTGTCCCAGAACTGGTCGAGATGCTCGCGCTGCTTGGTCAACAACGAGTCGAAGCCATCACGGAGGGCACGATCGAGCGTCCGCCGGCACCGGCCGACGAGTTCGGAGGGCGGGATGCTTCGCGATGTCTGGTAAGCCGCGTACTTGGTGATCCGGATCGGTATACCCGGCCGCGCGTCTGCGGTGAGAAGCAGTTCTCCGGTGTCCTCGTCGAGCGATCCATCGACGATGTACGGACCTTCAGTGTCGACGACGTGATCGACGCCAACGCCGAGCGACATCTTGCTGTTGGTGGTGGTGTACCCGAGCAGGATTCGGTTCCCTGAGCGTTCAGTGATTCGCGCGTTGAGCACCCGGCGGGGCATGACATTCGCGAGCCGTGGATCGCGCGGCCGGTCCTCGGTCAGCTCGTCCGTGGGGCGGCTGTCCTGGCGGTTGACGACAAGCGAGGAGATCGCGATCGGTGCCTCGTGGTCGAGCAGAGTGACCTCGTAGGTCATAGCCATGAGGTGGCGATGTTCGAGCGACACCAACCGGCAGGACCGGAGGCGGACATGCTTGCCGGAGGCCGTCGCCCAGATGAACTCGCGAGTCAGCGTCCCGGCGCGCATATCGAGGACTCTGCAGTAGTCGTGGATGCGTGCCGTGGGCAGGTACAACGGTTCGTCGTCGACGTAGAGCTTGAGAACCGTCGCGTCCGGCACGTTGACGATGGTTTGACCGGTCCGGGCCAGTGCATGCGCCTGCTCGGCGTGCACGATCGGCCACGTCTCGTGGAAGCCGTTGATGAACGTACCCGGTGCCGTTGCCGGCCGCCCTTCCTCAAAGGTGCCGCGCACGCCGACGAAGCCGTTTCCGAGCGAGAAGACCGCCTCAGCACGGTCGACGAGTTCGTCCGAGTAGCGCGCTTCTACCAGCCGCCACTCGTCCGGCGGGTAAATGTGCTCTGGCGGGAGGACGAACCCGCGCCTCAACATGCTTTGAACGCTAGCTGAGCAACGAGAACACGAACAGGGTCATCTGGCGGCCGATAGAACGACGGCATCGAATCGTCACGCCCATTCGGGCGCGGTTTCGCAGCCTTGCCCAAACGCACCCCGGGCACGCCGCCGAGATACGGTTATCGGCGTGTCGTTCGATGTGAAGCCCGTCCGAGCCGCCTACCCCGCGTTGTCCGACGGTTTTGCCTATCTCGACGGCGCGGCCGGGACGCAGGTTCCGAACGCGGTCATCGACGCAATCGCCAACGCGTACCGAAGCGGGAT
>DASTNZ010000047.1:0-5857 GCA_035762665.1 Jiangellaceae bacterium
ACGTCGTCATGCTTCGGCACCTCCGGCCAGTGCTTCTCAAGGACCCGACGGCAGAACGGGTCTATCTCCACCTGGCCCACCACGGTCATCCCGGCGCGTTCCAGACCCAACTCCAGACCGCCGATTCCGCTGAACAGCGACAGCACGTTCACGCCGCCTCGCCTCCCCTCGCGCGCTTCGTCCCCGGAAGCCGGCGCTCCGGTGGACCGAAGCGCTCCGCCGCCACCCGGTCCGCCGCCTCGGCCAGCGGGAACGTCCACCCCAACAGCACCGGTAAGGGAACTGATGGATCCACCATCGCCGCGAGCACGAACAGCAGATCCCACCGGTCCTGGTTGGTGAGTGTCATCAACCAGGCCTCGTTGCGTCTCGGGTCCACGTCCCGTACCCGGCACACCAACTCGCTGGCCAGCCGGACAAGCTCGTCACCGCGCTCCGGAGTCACGGGCCCTCCTCGCCTCTTCGGGAGCCCACGCAGCACCACACTCAGGACAAGCGGTGGGAAGTTGCTCGTCGACAACGAACGCCTTGCAGTCACAGATCGACGCCGAGCAGTACGTCCGCACCGACTTACCGGCACGTACACCGAAGGCATGGAGTGCTTCGAGGTGCTTGCAAACACAACGGCGGACGTCGGTCATAGCAGGTGGATCCGTTCTCGCGTGCCGTCGCCGCGCACCACCGTCAGCGCGCCGTCTTCGGCGAGGTCTTCGACAAGCGCAGCGACGCGTAGGGCTCGGTTGATGGCGTCGGTCTTGTTCGTGCCGTCCGCGGTGAGCCGCTCCAGCGCTCGCGCGCCCTGCGTTGAAATGTTCAGCGTGGCTCTGATCATTCAGGCCACCTCATCCGGCATCGGCTCAGCCGTACGCACACAGAAACGCTCAGTACGGATACCGGCGCTCTCCGCCGCGTCCGCGCAGTGGGTAGCTCCCGGCGAGCCGTCCTTGATGAACGACAGGCACACGTCGGCGCCGAGGTTCACCATGTGGTGGTTGCGCACGAACCCGGCCCGGCGCCTGCCGTGCTTCACCCAGTCCGCCGGATGCCGCTCCACCCGCACCGGCCACAGACCGCGCCGGGACGTCGCCCACAAGTCCGCCATGACGTCGGCGCCACGGGCGCAGCCGTGCACCACCACGATCTCGGGGACACCCTCGCGGAAGGCGTGCCGGGCGATCTCGTCGAGCGCGGTGTAGATCGACTCCCGGTCGGTCCAGTTCCTCGATCCCGTAACCAAGATCCTCAAGCCGCCTCCCCCGGTAGTTCGTCGCTGTACTCGCCATCGGCGGTCAGGTAGACGAATCGGCTGCCGTGGTCCACTAGCACCGGAACGGTCAACGGGTTCACGCCAGCGACGCGCGACAGCCACCAGCCGGCCGGCTCGGACTCGCTACGCCTGCCGTGGATCAGCCCGTGGCACCCCGACGTGTTGTCCCCACCGCACACCGAGATCAGGTTCTGCGGCTGATGCGCGTCCGGCCTGCCGTCGCGACCCCTGCGGTGGTGGATCGACCAACCCCAACCGCGCTCGCCGTTCAGCGGCAGACCGCAACACACACACCGCCAACTGTCACGCTGCAACACCAGGTCCCGGACCGCCGGAGTCGGGCCGGTGAACTTCTGCCGGCGGGTCATCACAACCCTCCCCGCCGTTCCTGCTCCAACGCCGCCGCCACCCGCTGACGGATCTCCACCGGGTTCCACGGCTGTCCTGGATCACCGAACTCCCGCTCACAAGACGGGCACCGAAGGACGGCTTCGACGACACCTTCGTCATCGGGCCCGAGGCCTTCGCCGAGTTCGATGTCGCAGAAGGGACAGCACCTCACGAGACGCACCGCCTCAGTCGCGGGTCGTCCTCGTCGAGGCCGTTCGCCACGGCCATCGCGCGGTAGCCGTCGTGCAGTTCGTGCCCGCCGTCGGACACCTGCCTCATGTCGATCTGCCCGCTGCTGACCTTCAGGCGCCACGCCATGTTGTTGTATGCGCCACGTAGCAGGAACCCCGCGCATGTCGCGGGCCGGTCCTTGCCGGACTCGTGGCAGCCGAACATGTGCGTGGACATGTCGTAGGCGGTCTCGGCGGAATGCCCGAACGCTTCGGCGGGGAACGAACCGGTCTGGTCGACGCGCCACGGACAGCCGCCGCAGGGCTGACGCCGGTAGTTCCCTCCCCCGCCTTCGACGGTGACGACCTGGTTGTTCTCATCCGCCGGCCGGACGCGCGTGATCTCGGGCTTCTTCACTTGGCGCTCCCGTCTGGCTCTACTGGCCCGGACTGTTGAAGCTCGGCCAAACGCTCCGACGCCTTACGCGCGAGCTGCTCGTACTGGAAGTGCGTCAACTCGCCGCTCTTCTCCGCGGCCTTGACCTGCCGACCGATGCGGTGAATCTCGCGGTCGTCGGCCGCGAGGTTCAGCGAGTGCGCGAAGGTGTTGAACGCGTCGACCTGCTCGACGCTGGGTGCCTTCGCTGCCTGCTCCCACTCGGCCTCGCGGTCGGCGTGCCGGTTGCGTACCTCCTCAGCCGACGCGATCCCTTTCTTGGCATCGGCCTGTAGGGCGGCGACGATGGCCCGGCCCCACGCCGACGTCTCCGCGTTCTGCAACTCGGAGTCGCGCGTGTAGTTGGTCTTTCCTGGGAACGGCTCCCACGCCACCCCGATGCCGGGTAGTGGGTCGTCGGCGGTGCGGTAGAACGCGGCGGTGTAGACGATGAAGGTCGCGTTCCCGATGGTCTCCACCCGGTACGCCTGCTCCGGGTTGACGGGTCGCAGCCGGCCGTCCGGCCACTTCTCGCGTGCTTCGGCGATGCGCGACGGGACGTCGTTGTAGTCGCCGAGTTGGAAGTCACGCCCCATCGCGGGCCCCCCCAAGGCGCCATGCCAACAACTGGTCGAAGACCTCGTCGCGCTCCTCGTCGCTGCCGAACACGCCGCGCAGGTTGTCACCCACGTCCATACCAGCTCGGTTACGGTCCCCGATCGCCTCACCCAGATCCGCGCCGAGCCCGAGCGTCGCCCAGCCGTACCGGTACCGGAAGTAGAACCAGCGGCCGTCTGCCAGCCGGCCCTCGTACTGGTCGGGGCATCCCCAGCAGGTCTGCACCCATTCGGCGACAGCGGGGTTACGCATCGCGGGCCTCCCGTAGTAGTGCCTCGGCCCTCTCCCGGCGTTCCTGCTCACGTAGGTACGCGAACTTGTACGCGATGCACCTGGCTTCGAGATAGGCGTTGCGCTTGCGTAGCTTCTTGTCGGCCCACCGACGCAGTAGGCGCCTCACGTCAGTGGAAGCGGATCAGGCCGCTGTCGGCGGCGAGTTCGCAGGCGCGCGTCCAGTCCTGGTACTTCTCGCGGAAGTAGTCCGCGTACTCGCCGGGGTCGTACGCGGCGGCGTGCTCCCGGAAGTCGGCGAGGAGATCCTTGGCCGCGTCGGGGCCGATTGAGCCTTCGTTGTCGGCGAACCAGATCAGCTCGTAGAACGGCCGGTCCGGCTCGGTGGCGTGGTTGAACTGGCGCTGAAGGTCAGCCCGCCAGCGGTTGTATCCCGAGTACGATCCCGCCCGGAAGGCGTGGCGTTCAGTCTCTTCGGTGATCTCGAAGCAACCCGCGTCCAGGAACGTCACGGCGCCGTGCTGCGTCGTCCCGAGAACCGGGATGCCCCGGAAGGACAGCGGGAAGTCGTCGTAGGCGAACGCCATGACGTGGTTCTCGTAGTCCTCGCACCAGTCTTCTGTGTGCCGGCCTATGTGCTTGAGTCGGCTGTAGGCGGTGATGTCGAGCCCCATCAGGTTGTCTCCTTGCGCGTCGTTGGCAGCTTCAAAAGCCGCTCTAAGTTGTCGATCTCGACCACCCTGATCCCGGGTTCCATGTCCGGGTCGAAGTCGTGGGAGCCGTCCGGCCGGTAGCCGTTGCGGATCCGCTGCGGCAGGTCGCGTTGCGGTACGCGCCTGAGCTTCCACCGCAGCCGGATCGAGTCCGCGACACCGTCGACGATGACCCAGAGCAGACTCAGCGCGATCACACCGATGCACACCAGCCCGACGATCCGACCGAAGCTCACGTCATCCACCCACCCGGCGAGGTGTGATCGGCATCGAGAAGCCGCAGGGCTTCGCCGGCTCGCGCAGATCGTTCTCGCCGAGTTCCGGTTGAGAACCGGCACAGACTGCCACCCACCCCTCAGCGGCGTCATAGCCTAGGAAGCCGCCGAGGTTGAGCACGACGTGAAACGGATGCAACCGCCCGCCGACACAGGCCGGACACAGCGCGCGTCCCTGGCCGAACTGCTGCATCAGCGAGGCCGGGACAGCGGTCGTTCCCATGCTCATATCCACCTGTCCCCGTCGGTGCGGTCCCACAACGTCTTCCCGATCCGGTGGGCGCTCCGGTAGCGGCGCAGCGCCGGCTGTCCCGAGCGGTCGGCGAGACGCAGCCCCCACAACGCGACGGCGAGCATCACGAACGGAACGACGATGGCGACGGCGAGCCCGGTCATGACGGATCGCCATTGAGGAAGCCGCTCGCCTTCAGCAGCATCCTGCATCAGGTCGTCGTCCGGCTCGGTCCGCGATGCCCACTCCACGCTGGCGGTGTCGGTGCGGTGCGTACCGATGACCACCACCCAGTAGTCATAGGTGGTACGGGCGGCGTAGTCGCCCCACCGGCTGTAGCGCTTGATCGAGATGTGATGGTTCCGGTTGCCGGGGAACCACACCCAGCCGCGCTTCGTGTACCGGCCGCTGTCGTCGCTGAGGTGGACGGGCTTGTCCGGGTCGTCCCACCGAAGCCGAGGCTCGCCGTACAACGCGATCACTTCGTCAAGCCAAGTCACGACGGATCGACCAAACTGTCAGGCAGCAGCAGCACGTGATTCCCGTACGAGTAGCCACCCACCCCGCTCGGGACGGGCTTACGCTCTACCTCGCGCTCGTGTTCGTAGTCGCCGCCAACGCGGAGTACCTGCGCGCCGGTGGCTAGTCGTTGGTCCATCTGCTCGTCCGACCACCAGCCCGGATACCACGGATACCCCGGCATCACCGGGTCGGCGCGCTTGCACCAGGACGACTCCCGGTCGGCGATGACCGACCCAGCCGATAGGCGATGAGCGCGTCTCGGGATCATGTGCCGTCCGCCTCTTCGAGCACGGCGCGCGCCCGGCCGATGATCTGGTTCAGGGTTACGGTGCGGCGCGCCTCAGCGCCCGGGCCCTCTGCGTCGTCCAGCGAAACCAGCCAGGCCAGCACCTCGCGTGCTCGGTCGTGCTCGATGGCCAACTCCCGAGCCAAGCTCTCCATGTCGTCCGCCATCTCGGCGAGAGCGATGGCAGTATCAATCGGATACGGCTCGAAGGTCACGACGAACTCGCCTCTAACTGTCTCGGCGCGTAGCCCTCCCACGCCCCCGTCGGTGTACGCCACCACGGCTCCCACCTGACGCCCTGCTCGACGGGGAAGGTGAACGTGCACGCATTGAAGAGGAACGGTGGGACCTCGCGGTGCCGCCCGGGAAACCAGGGCCCCAGCTCGTCCTCCACCGCCTCGGCGCGGTCGAGTACCTCACCGGCGATGCCCGACAGGTCTTGCAGGGAGTTGATGGTGCTGTCGTCCTCGTTCCACGCCCGGAACATCCGGTACTTCACGTCGTCGATGACGCTCTCTCGGGTTAGTCCGTCCACGCGCCGGCGGTTCCATTTGGCGAAGGCGATGAAGCACAGCACGACGAAGCCAACGGCGTCCGCCCTCAGAAGCTCGTACAGGCTGTCAGCGACAAAGATCATCGGGTCACCACCACCAGTTCATTGAGAAGCTTCATCTCAGGTCGATGCGTGTGCCCTGCGCGGGTACTCAGCCAGTCGCC
>DASTNZ010000048.1:0-2617 GCA_035762665.1 Jiangellaceae bacterium
GCCGTTGTTCAGCACGGCAACGCGCTGCCCGAGCGTCATGGCCTCGACCTGGTCGTGGGTGACGTACACCGTGGTGACGCCCAGCCGCTGGTGCAGTAACGACAACTGCGCGCGCATCGTCACCCGAAGTTTCGCGTCCAGATTGGACAGCGGCTCGTCCATCAGGAACACCTTGGGCTGCCGCACGATCGCGCGTCCCATCGCCACCCGCTGCCGCTGGCCTCCGGACAGCGCACCGGGGCGCCGGTCGAGCAGGTGCTCCAGCCCGAGAACGTCGGCTACCTCGTGCACTCGGCGGTCCCGTTCCGGCTTGGGAGTGTGCCGCATGCGTAGCCCGAAACCCATGTTGCGGCGTACCGACATTCGCGGGTAGAGCGCGTAGCTCTGGAACACCATCGCGACGTCCCGATGTTGCGGCAACTGGGTCGTCACGTCCTCGTCCCCGATGTAGACGCGGCCGCCCGAGACCTCCTCGAGGCCGGCGATCACGCGAAGCAGCGTCGACTTTCCGCACCCGGACGGGCCCACGAGGACCATGAACTCGCCCGGGTTTATGTCGAGCGTGACGTCGTCAACGGCCAAGACGTCACCCTTGAACCGCTTGGTGACGTTTTCCAGCCGGATTCCTACCGGTTCCATCAACTCACCCCTTGAGCGCGCCGGCCATCAGACCACGCATGAAGAACCGGCCCATCAGGATGTACACGAGCAGAGTCGGGATGCTAGCCAGCACCGCGGCCGCCATCGCCTCGTGGTACGGGACTACCTGGCTGCCGGCGGTGTTGTTGAGCGCTACGGTGACCGGCCAGTCGGTCGCCCGGGTGACCACGACGATCCCGAACAGGAAGTCGTTCCACGCCTGCGTGAACTGCCAGATGATCGACACCGCGAACGCCGGCACCGCTATCGGCAGCGCCACGAACGCGAACGTACGCAGCATGCCCGCCCCGTCGACCTGAGACGCATCGATGAGCTCATCCGAGATCGACGCGAAGTACGACCGGAAGATCAGCGTCGTGATCGGGATCCCGTAGATGATGTGCACCAGCGCGAGTCCGGTCAGGTTGGTCAAGCCCGCGTCGCTCAACACCTGCCGCAGCGGGATGAGGATCGACTGGTACGGGATGAACATGCCGAACAGGATCAGTGGAAAGACGAAGTCGGCGCCGGGGAACCGCCACTTGGAGAGTACGAAGCCGTTGGCCGCGCCTAGAAAGGACGAAATGATGCTCGCCGGTATCGCCATCAGCAAGCTGTTCTGCAGCCCATTCTCGAGCTTCGGCCAGACTATGCGGAACGTGTCGAACGACAGCGTCTCCGGCAGCTCCCACATCTGCCGCGGGCTCACCTGGCTCGGGTCCTTGAACGCGGTGACGAGGAGCACGTAGACCGGGATGAGGAACACACAGACGAGGGCGAACAGCCCGATATACCGGGCGGTCGTGATGTGTGGTGACCACCGGGACCGGATGCGTAGGTCCCGCGGGGTGTCCACTCGGGCGCTCATTGCCGGCGCTCCGCTCGCATCGAGTACCAGATGTACGGGACGATCACCGCGGACACGCCGACCATGAGCAGGGTCGCGATGGCCGCGCCCCGATTGAAGTTGAAGGCGTCGAATGTCGTGAACCACATATAGATGGCCGGTGTCTCGATAAGTCGACTCTCGGAGTCCATTGCGAAGATCAGATCGAACGTCTTGAACGAGATGTGGACGAGGATGACGACGGCGCTCATCAGCACCGCCAGCAGCATCGGCGTCACAACGTGCCAGAAAACGCGCCACTCGCTCGCACCGTCCACCCGCGCGGCTTCTCGCAGGTCGTCCGAGACGCCGCGCATGCCGGCGAGGAACAGCGCCATGATGTAGCCGCTGAGCGCCCAGCCGGCAGCGATCGCCACGGCCATTACTGCGAACGGCTGGTCGGCCTTGAACCAGTCGTTGACCAGGAAGTCCAGGCCGATCGAGCTGAACAGCCTGTTCAACCCGGTCTGCTGGGCGCCGGTCGAGTTGTTCATCAACCAGCGCCAGATGATCGCCACGGCGATCAGCGAGATTGCCATCGGGAACAAGAACATCGCCCGGAAGAAACCGTCGCCGCGGATCCGTCGCTCGAGAAGATAGGCGAGAAAAAAGCCCACGAAAAGCGCGCCGAGGACGAACACGACAGTGAACACGATGACGTTTCCGACGCTGTTGGTGAACCGCCCATCCTCGGCCAGCCGGGTGTAGTTCTCGAATCCGATGTAGTCGTAGGACGGCCGCAGCCCCCGCCAGTCGCTGAGCGACACAGTCACGTTCCAGCCCAGGAACCCGTACACGAAGACTCCGATGAGCACCAGCGACGGCGAGATGAGCAGGATCGCCGGGCCCCACCTGCGCAATCGGTACACCCGTTACCTCCTCCGCGCGGAACCAGTATGGGCCCCCTGGCCATGCCATTCCAGCCTGGCCAGGGGACCCGTGCGTCGGACCCTCTACTCCCTGGTGTCCTGGTATGCCTGGGCCACGGCGGCGGCGAATGCCGCGGAGTCGCCGCTGCCGACGAACTCTTGCAGGGCCGAGTCGATCTCGCCTTTCCAGGCGTTGTCGGCCACCGCGCCGTGGGCCAGCGAG
>DASTNZ010000049.1:0-15524 GCA_035762665.1 Jiangellaceae bacterium
GGGCAGGTTACCCACGTGTTACTCACCCGTTCGCCGCTCGAGTACCCCCGAAGGGGCCTTTCCGCTCGACTTGCATGTGTTAGGCACGCCGCCAGCGTTCGTCCTGAGCCAGGATCAAACTCTCCATTAATGTCTATTGACGCACCCAGGCTGAGCCCGGGGTAGTCGACACATGTGAAAGTGAATCCCAGCAAAGCAACGGACATGAAGTCCGTCGCCTTACCAAAGGAATCCCAACCACGACGAGCAGGCCTGTGCGGCCAACCCACCGTGGACGGGGGTTAGTTTGGCATCGACATAAGTTCGTACGCTGTTGAGTTCTCAAGGATCGGACGCGCACCGAAACCCGCCCGTTAGGGCAAGTTCTCAGGGCAACTGTTCTAACTTAGCGGATCGGGGTCGACCGAGTCAAACTCGCTCCGACCCTTCTCCCAGCCGCACACCGTCATAACTCTGGACCCGCTCTACGGGCTCAGATCGTCAGTCGAGTGGTTGGCTTACCCACCGGGCCGGCCGCCTCGTTCGGCGTCCCGCTCCCCGGGAGCAAGTAGAAACTTACGGGCCTGCGGGCCCCGAGTCAAATCAGATCTGTGTGATCGCGACCACATCCACATTTTCGCTGGTCACGGCGATGTGGATCAGTTCTGCTGGCTCCGCCGACCGGTCTCGCAGCGGACGCGAGCCGGAGGCCTCTGCACCGAGCTTCCATGGTGCGCTCTTAATGTGCACCAAGCTTCCATAATGCTGCTATATAGCGACATCGTGGAAGCTTGGTGCAAGCCGCCCACAGCACCAAGCTTCCTCGGTGCGATCCACGTGCAGGTTGAGGAGGCGTCGAGTGCAACTCTCAGCCGGCGACCTCGACACCGCCTATGGTCCGCTTGCCCCGGCGCAGCACGAGCCATTTCCCGTGCAGGAGGTCATCACGCGTCGGCGCCGCGTCCGGCGGCGTCGATGGATCCAACCGGACATTGTTGACATACGCCCCGCCCTCGGCGAGAGCCCGCCGGGCTGCCGACTTGGACTCGACCACGCCGGCCGCCGCGAACAGGTCGACGTACGGCGGCAGCTCCTCTCCCGCCTGGATCCGCGCCGGCTCGGTCTCAGCGAGCGCCGACGCCAGCGTCCCTTCGTCCAGTTGCGCCAGCTCGCCACGGCCGAACAAGGCCCGCGACGCGGCAACCACGCGTACGGTCTCGTCATGGCCGTGCACCAAGATGGTCAGTTCCTCGGCCAGCGCTCGCTGCGCCACCCGAGCTGCCGGCCGGTCTGCCGTTGCCTTCTCCAGCTCCTCGATCTCTTCGCGTGACCTGAAGCTCATGATCCGCAGGTGGCTCGGCACGTCGGCGTCATCCAGGTTGAGCCAGAACTGGTAGAAGCCATAAGGGGACAGCATCTCTGGGTCCAGCCACACGGCGCCGCCCGCCGTCTTGCCGTACTTCGTCCCGTCTGCCTTTGTCAGAAGTGGAGTGGCCATCGCATGCACTGATGCTCCCTCGACCCGCCGGATCAGGTCGACTCCTGCGGTCAGGTTGCCCCACTGGTCGCTCCCACCGGTCTGTAAGGTGCAGCCGTAGCGCCGGTACAACTCCAGGTAATCGAGTGCCTGCAGGATCTGGTAGCTGAATTCGGCATAGCCGATGCCAATGTCGGACTGCAGGCGAGCGCTCACCGCCTCCTTCGCGAGCATCTTGTTCACTCTGAAGTGCTGGCCGATGTCGCGGAGGAACTCGATGGCGCTCATCGGTGCCGTCCAGTCCAGGTTGTTGACAATGCGTGCCGCATTCGGGCCATCGAATGCGAAGAACGGCTCCACCTGGCCTTTGATCCGCTCCACCCATCCGGCCACCACGTCTGGCGCGTTCAACACGCGCTCGCGGTCTGCGTTGGGATCACCGATCAGGCCCGTCGACCCGCCAACGAGCGCCAGCGGACGGTGCCCTGCCAACTGCAGGCGCCGAGCCGTCAGGAGCTGGACGAGATGGCCGTGGTGAAGGCTGGGCGCGGTCGGATCGAAGCCGACGTAATAGGTGACGGGTCCGGTGGCCAGCGCGGCGCGAAGAGCCTCCACGTCGGTGGACAGTGCCACCAGCCCTCGCCACTGCAACTCGTCCCAGATGTCGATCACGATCTGTGCCTCTCCTTGGCTTGTTCCGGGTGCCTACGAGCCGGTCGAGCTCAATAGTGCCAGGACGCTCACGGAACTGCAGGCGCGTTTCAGCTCACCCGGACGACACCATTGTCGCGTGGACCGATCCGGTACCTCCGTCCACGGCGGCTACGCTAACGCCCATGCCAATCCCGCCAACCATGATCGGCTGGTCCACACGCATAAGAGCGCCGCGTGCCAAGCGCAGGCTCGCTGCACTGATTGCCGTAGCACTGACGCTCGCGACCGGGTGCGGAGAAGGCGACGACTCCGCCGAACCGTCGGCAACCGAATCCACAATTCCAACTGAGGTCGCGGAGCCGTTGACGCTCGGCGCCAAGCTTGTCCGTTCGCGGCGAGATGAGGCGAATGAACGGCTCCGGATCGAGTTGACCAACCTCGGCGAGCAGCCAGTTCCGATAGATGAACTCCGGCTGGTGGCGCCGCCCTATTCACCGGAGCCGGGTGAAATCCGCAGCGGCCAGCTCAACCCTGGTCAAACGATCGCTTTCCGCATCACGTACGGCGATCCGGAATGTGCGGGTGACGATCCGGCCCCCGGCCAGATCCAGGTCGAAGTGACGTCGGGTGATCAACAGGTAACCGTCGACCCGGGAGAGTCGTCCGATCTCATCCAAAGCATGCTCACGGCCGACTGTGCGCGCCAGCGCATCCTCGAGGTGGTCAACATCCGATTCGATACCGAGTGGGATGTGCACAGCAACGGTAACGAGCAGGTGGGCACGCTACTGCTTGAGCGGAAGGCCGGCGGCCCACAGGTCACTCTGACGGGTGTCCGGGGTGGCATCAACTACACCCTCGAGATGCTCGACCCTGATGCTGATACTACGCTCGCAGCCGACGAACAAACCCTGACCATCCCGGTCCGCAGCCGTGGCGCACGGTGCGATGGGCATGCGATGGGCGACAACAGCAAACCATTCGGGTTTGCCGCGTGGATCAGTCTGGACGGCGGTCCCGAGACCCTCGTCGAGTTCACCGCCGATGAGCAGCCCGACAACTTCCTGCGACTCTGCTCATAGGGTGGTGCGCCGCCGCGGAGCGTGCGGCCGGTAGGGCGAGACCGTCGGATCACCTGTGAGCCAGTATCGCCACGGCCGGTCTGCCGCCAGAGCGAGGCCGACCCGCGGGCCGGTGCTGATCCGGCCGGACCGGCCGTCGCCGGACTGCAGGACGAGCGGCGAACCGGGATCACAGAGATCCAGCCCGTTATGGGACCGCTCCAGGCCCAGTGCGCTGGCCAGCCGGGCGGGTCCCCTCGCAAGATCCCGGTCGGTTCGGGCCGTAGGGCGCCGAGACCGGGCCACAGCCAGCCCGCTGATGACCTCGCCGGCGCGTAGCAGCACCGCGCTCGCCTCCCCTGCCGGACCGCACACAACGTTGGCACACCAGTGCATTCCGTACGCGAAGTACACGTAGAGATGGCCGGCGCGACCGAACATCACCTCGTTGCGCGAAGTACGGCCTCGGTACGCGTGCGAGCCGGGGTCGTCCGCGCCCGCATACGCCTCGACCTCGGTGATACGGACGGCAACAATGCCCTCGGGTGCAGAACTCACGAGCACCGCGCCGAGGATGTCCGGCGCCACCTGAAGCGAGGGGCGGCTGAGCCACGCCCGCCCGACCGGCACATGCCCATTTCCGATGACCCGATCGTCACCGGCCGGCTCGGAACCCGGCATCGCGCGCATGGATACATCCTGCCGAATGATCGGGAAAAAGCACGGGCCCGGCGGTGGTCCTCACCGCCGGGCCCGGCATCTTCGGCACTCGTCCGGTTGCCGCGAGGACGAATGCCGGCCCCCCGCCGAGTGGGCATTTGTCGCCCCTGGCTGCCTTCCTCGGCGCCGCCTCCCCTTCAACGTCGCCGAGTGAGCGCTTGCACCCAAAAGATGCGTGAGCACCCAGGAATATGACGGCAATTCGATGTGACGTGCGTCACATCACCTCTTGGCATGACGCCCTGGGGCCCGCGCCCCAGGTTCTTGCGACCGGCCCGGCCGTTCTGAGCCGGCGCTCGTCGGATCAACCGGTTCCTCCGGCCAAGCCGACTGCCCCGGGGGAGTACTCACCGGATGTTCCGGTTTCGCCGGCCAGTCGGTCGGGGGACCGCCGGATTCCTGTCCCTTGCTCCCGCCACTCTGTCCCGGGCTGATGGTTCCGTCGTCGTTTTCTGGCCAGTTGTCCGCTCCCTGCCCGTTACCCGTAGCCGGCACACCGTCGCCGAATGGCCGAGCTGCTGGTGACCCGGCTCCGCCACCGGCGCTGTCCTCGGATCCGTCGAGGCCAGTCGGATCGGCGAGAGGAGTCTCGGTGGGAATGAGAGCACCGGACGGCTCCGTACCAGCGGAAGCGTCCACGCTCCCATCAAGCGTGGCCGTCTCACCGCTGAGGGCGGTGTCGCTCAACGGAGCGTTATCTGTGCTGCCCTCCGCCGGAAGCCCTTCGCCGAGCGGTTCTTCCGCCGTCGGCTCAGGCTCACTGCCGACAAGCTCAGGTGCCATTGGCGTGGTAGCGGGCTGGCTGGTCGTGGCGCCGTCGCCCGGCACCACAGTGGTTGGAGCCGGCCGGCTGTCGTCGGGCTCTCCGAGGAACGGTTGCACGGGTAGGCCGAGCACGGCGACCACGCTGGCCACCGCCAGGCCCGCTACCGCGCTCGCGTGTGTCATACCGACGGCGCCGATTCCACTGAGGCCGGCCAGACCCGCGGCACCCGTCGTGCCGCCCGTCAGTCCGGCTGTGCCTGCCGCCCCAGACGTGGCGACGCCGGCCGACCCGAGCAACCCAGAGCCCGCCGCTCCCGCAGGTGCGGACGATAGGCCCTGGCCCGAGGCGAACGGCCACGCCCCGAGGACCAGTGGCAGCACTGAACGCATCCGGCCGTTCAGCGCCGTCAGGTCGGCGACTGCGCGCTGGCACTCGTCGCAGGTGCGGACATGTGCCTCGACTCGACGCCGATCCCGCCGTCCAAGCACACCGCGAACCAGCTTCGCGAGATGCGCGGTATACGGCTGGCAGCCCGGCTGGGCGTAGGCGAGGCGGTGCCGCAGATACTCCACGCGCAAGCCTTCGCGGGCGCGGCAGGCGAGGGCTGCGACCGCATTCGCGGTGATGCCCAGATCGTGTCCGATTTCTGCCGCGGTGTCGCCGCAGATCTCCGTCCGCCAGAGCACTGCTTGCCACCGTGGCGGCAGGCGGCGGAAGGCAGCCCGAACGTCGGGGGCGTCGTGCTCGGCCTCGCTTGGCGCCCCTGGTAACAGCCCATCGAGGTCATCGGCCCGCTCAACCAGATCGACCCGTCCGGACCGTCGCAGCTCGGCGCGGTGCGCGTTGCGTACCGAGGCGAGCAGGTACGGCCAGAATGCCGAGACATTGCCGTCACGGGACATCGCGCGGAAAACCTTGGTGAACGCCTCGGACACGATGTCCTGGGCGCGGGCTTCGTCGCCACGCGTCATGCTCAGCGCATAGCGAAGGGCCGAAGAGTAGTGGCGCCGGTAGAGCTCGCCGAATGCTTCACGCCGGCCCAGGCGCACTTCAGTGACCAAGCCGGGGTCGGTCATGTGGGAGTCATCAAGCAGTGTCATGAGCGGATCGGGACCCTTTCGCCTCGGCCGCGTTACAGCGCAGTCCTCAGGACTGCGCTCAGCGCTCCACTCTAAACCCGATTCTTATAGCGCGTCTAAGGTCCATAGTCCATCAATTCCTGGCTCGAAGATCCCGCCCACTGACGAGCCGCGGTCACTGCTGATCGGGACGCCGCCAATTGCTCCTGGACGCGCTCCGGCGCGGTTCCACCCTTCGCCGAACGAGCAGCGATCGCGCCTTCAATCGACAGCACGGACCGGACATCGGGTGTCAGGTGGGACGAAACCGCCGTCAGATCGGCGTCGGTCAGGTCCCACAGCTCGATGCCGGCGGCCTCACAACGCCGGACGCATGCCCCGGCGATCTCGTGCGCGTCGCGGAACGGTACGCCTTCCCGGACGAGCCATTCCGCCACGTCTGTCGCGAGCGAGAAGCCAACCGGAGCGAGCTCGGTCAGCCGTCCGGTATCGAACCGGAGCGTCGCCACCATTCCGGTGAACGCCGGCAACAGCACCACAAGGGTGTCGACCGAGTCGAAGGCAGGCTCCTTGTCCTCCTGCAGATCCCTGTTGTACGCCAATGGCAGCGCCTTGAGTGTCGTCAGCAGGCCGGAGAGATTTCCAACCAGTCGACCGGCCTTGCCCCGCGCCAACTCCGCGATGTCCGGGTTCTTCTTCTGTGGCATGATCGACGAGCCGGTCGCCCACGCATCATCAAGCTCGACGAATCGGAACTCCCTGGTCGCCCAGATGACCACCTCCTCGGCCAGCCGAGAGACATCCACTCCGATCATGGCGAACACAAAGGCAACCTCGGTCACGAAGTCGCGGGACGCCGTCCCGTCGATCGAGTTCTCGACGGCGCGCGAGAAACCCAGGGCCGACGCGACGAACTCGGGATCGAGCCCGAGCGACGAGCCGGCGAGCGCGCCAGAGCCGTACGGCGACTCGTCGGTACGGCGGTCCCAGTCGTGCAGCCGATCCACGTCCCGCAGCAGGGCCCAAACATGCGCCAGCAGGTGATGGGAGAGCAGCACCGGCTGGGCGTGCTGCATATGGGTGCGCCCCGGCATCGGCACGCCGAGGTTGGCTTCAGCTTGTGCAATGATCGCGTCCACTAGCTCGAGCACCAGCCCGGCGATCGTGCGGGAGGAGACGCGCAGGTACATCCGAAACAGCGTGGCTACCTGGTCGTTGCGAGATCGCCCGGCACGGAGCTTGCCGCCGAGTTCTCCCCCAGCCCGATCGATCAAGCCTCGCTCGAGGGCGGTATGCACGTCCTCGTCGCCCAGTTCGGGGGTGAAGGCACCCGAGGCCACGTCTGCTGCAAGAGCGTCGAGGGCGGCCAGCATCCGAGTCAGTTCGTCGTCGGTCAGCAGGCCAGCCCGATGCAGCACCGCTGCATGAGCCCGTGAGCCCTCGATGTCGTAGGGGGCCAGCCGCCAGTCGAAGTGAGTCGAGCGCGAAAGTTCGGCCAGCGCCGCCGCCGGACCGCCGGTAAACCGTCCACCCCACAAACCCGTGGCGCGACTTGTCCCGCCTGACGACTCGTGCTCAGCCACGCGATGCTTCTCCTTCGGCAAGCTGCGGCGTCTGACCTTGCGCGAGGGCGAGGAACCAAGCGGCCACGGCGTCGCCGCCTTGCGGGTCGGTGGTGATGACCAGGACGGTGTCGTCACCGGCGATGGTGCCCAGTAGCGCCGGCTGGGCGGCGTGGTCTATGGCCGAGGCGAGGTATTGAGCGGCCCCCGGGGGGGTGCGCAGGACGACGAGATTGGCCGACGCTCGCGCCGAGACCAGGACCTCTTCGCAGACCCGGACCAGCCGGGCGTCTATCGCGGCCTGCTCGCCGACACGGGGGGTTCGGTCGCCGCCCTCACCTGGGAGCGCGTACACCAGGCCGCCGTCGGAACCGCGAACCCGCACGGCGCCCAACTCGTCCAGATCCCGCGACAGGGTGCCTTGCGTGACGGCGATACCGTCCTCCGCTAACAGGCGAGCGAGCTCGGCCTGCGATCGGACGGGCTGCCGATTCAGGATCTCGGCGATCCGCTGATGCCGCGCTGCGCGCGTCGCTGGGACGGAGGCCTGGCTCATGACTCGCTCCGGGCCAGCAGCCAGGTCAAGAGCGCCTTCTGGGCATGTAACCGGTTCTCCGCCTCGTCCCAGACGGCGCTCGCCGGACCGTCGAGCACCTCGGCCTCGATCTCCTTGCCCCGGTAGGCCGGCAGGCAGTGGAGCACGATGGGATCGGCCGCGGCCGCGACCGCCTCCGTGGTGAGCGTGTAGGGCAGGAACGGAGCCTCCCGGTCGGCGGACTCCTCTTCTTGCCCCATCGACACCCAGGTGTCGGTGGCCAGCACGTCTGCGCCCGAGAATGCGTCGTACGGATCGTGGACATGAGCGACCGAGCCGTCGGTTGCGGCAGCAATCTCAGCAGCCTGCGCGAGCACTGCCGGATCGGGTGAATACGCGATCGGCGAGGCGATCCGTACGTGCATGCCGGCGGTCGCCCCTGCCAGCAGGTAGGAGTGTGCCATGTTGTTCGCCCCGTCACCGGCGTAGGTCAAGGTCAGGCCCTCGAGGGAGCCCTTGCGTTCGCGGATCGTCTGGAGGTCGGCGAGCAGCTGGCACGGGTGGAACTGGTCGGTGAGAGCGTTGACGACCGGTACGCTCGCCGCTGCGGCCATGCTCTCTATCCGCCACTGCCCGAACGTCCGCCACACGATCGCCTCACACTGCCGCTCCAGCACCCGAGCAGTGTCCTCGATCAGCTCGCCGCGCCCGAGCTGAGTCGCCTGCGCGTCGATCACGAGCGGGTAACCGCCGAGCTCGGCGATGCCGACAGCGAACGAGACTCTGGTGCGGGTCGACGGCTTGTCGAAGATGACCGCGACTGCTCGCGGCCCGGCCAGCGGCTGAGTCGCCCACCTGTCAACCTTCATCGTGTCGGCCAGATCGAGCACTTCGAGCTGCTCGGCCGGTGACAGGTCGTCGTCACGCAGGAAATGCCGGACCATCGCTCACTCCTTCCGCGCCGACTCCAGGATGCCTGGCAGGGCGGCCAGGAACTCCTCCGCCTGATGCTCGGTCAGTATCAGGGGCGGCGCCAGCCGAATCGCCGCCGATTCCACCGGGTTGACGATGAATCCGGACTCTAGAGCAGCGCGCGCGGCTTCTGCAGCCAACGGCGCAGTGAGCTCAAGGGCGAGTAGCAGGCCCTCGCCGCGTACACCGGCCAGCAGCGAGTGCGACGGGACGCCGGCACGCAGCCGCGTGCCCACCGCTCGGACGTTGGCAAGCAGGTCGTCCCGCTCGATGGCGTGCAGGACGGCCAGGCCGGCGACCGCTGCCACTGGATTGCCGCCGAAGGTCGAACCGTGCGAGCCGGGTCCCAGCAAGCCGGCTGCCCGCCCGATACCGATGCAGGCACCGATCGGCAAGCCTCCGCCGAGACCCTTCGCGACGGTCACCACGTCGGGGAGGATCCCAGCCCGGTGGAACGCGAACCATTCGCCCGTGCGCCCGATCCCCGTCTGCACCTCGTCCAGGATGAGCAGCGCGCCGTGCCGGTTCGTGATCTCGCGCGCGGCGGCCAGGTACCCGGTGGGCGCGACCCGGACGCCAGCCTCGCCTTGGATCGGCTCGAGCACCACAGCCGCCGTGTCGCCGTCCACCACCTCGGCGAGGGCGGTGGCGTCCCCATACGGAACGTGTACGACGCCTGGCGGCATCGGTTCGAACGGCTCTCGGATGGACGGCTTACCGGTCAGCGCCAGCGCACCCATCGTCCGGCCGTGGAAGCCGCCTTCGGCTGCGACGATCTTCGTCCGGCCGGTCCCCCGTGCGATCTTGAAGGCGGCCTCGTTCGCTTCGGCGCCGGAGTTGGTGAAGAAGACCCGTGCAGCGTCGCCCGCCGGCGTGCCCACTAACTTGATCAGCCGCTCGGCAAGCGCTATCTGCGGCCCGGACGCGAAGAAGTTCGAGACGTGCCCGAGCGTTGCCAGCTGGGTGGTGATCGCGGACGTGAGCATGGGGTGCGCATGGCCGAGACTGTTCACGGCCAGCCCGCCGAGCAGGTCCAGGTATCGCTTGCCGTCGGCGTCCCACACGTAGCAGCCCTCGCCACGAACCAGCAGTCGCTGGGGACGGCCGAACGTGTTCATCAGCGCGCTGGCGTACCGATTCAGCCAGGCATCCTCGGCCAGCGTCGCACTTGTCAGGCCGGACAGGTCCGCGGCCTGTGACGCGGCGGCAGGTCCGGACAACTCGAGATCGGGAGTTGTCATGATGCCACCACCATCGTCCCGACCCCGGCATCGGTGAAGACCTCGAGCAGGAGTGAGTCCGGCAGTCGGCCGTCCAGCACGGTCGCCTCCGGGACACCACCCTCCACCGCGCGGAGGCAGGCCTGCATCTTGGGCACCATCCCGGCGTCCAGGCTCGGCAGCAACTCGGCTAGTGCGTGCGCAGTGATCTCGCTAATGACTTCGCCGGCCGAAGCATTCTTATCCGCTGAGGCCGCGGATGACTCGCGTCCGGGCCAGTCGCGGTAGAGCCCCTCGACGTCGGTGAGGATGACCAGCTTCTCCGCGCCGAGGGCAACGGCGAGCGCGGCAGCGGCGGTGTCGGCGTTGACGTTGTGGACGACGCCGTCGGCATCCGGTGCTACCGACGAGACGACGGGTATACGGCCGGCAGCGATCAGATCGAGCACCGCCTCGGGCCGCACCTCGGCCACGTCGCCGACCAGGCCGATGTCCACCGGCTCACCATCGACGACCGCGGGCCGGCGCTCCGCAATGAACAGGCCGGCGTCCTCCCCTGACAGACCGACCGCGAACGGGCCGTGCTGGTTGATCAGTCCGACCAGCTCGCGGCCGACCTGGCCGACCAGGACCATCCGGACCACGTGCATCGCCTCCTGGGTCGTCACACGCAGGCCGCCGCGGAACTCGGTAGCGATGCCGAGCCGGTCCAACATCGACGAAATCTGCGGGCCGCCGCCGTGCACGACCACGGGCTTGAGCCCGGCCAACCGCATGAAGACGATGTCGTTCGCGAACGCGCGCTTGAGCTGGTCGTCGCCCATCGCATTCCCGCCGTACTTAACGACGACGATCGTCCCGTGGAATCGCTTCAGCCATGGCAACGCTTCGACGAGGGTCGCCGCCTTGGCGAGCGCGACGCTGTGGTCGGAGAGTGTATTCACGTCGAGTAGGCCGAGTTCTCGTGGACGTAGTCGTGGGTCAGGTCGGTAGTGAAGATGGTCGCCTGGTGCGGGCCGGCCTTGAGGTCGATCGCCACCGTGACGTCTCTGCTGGATAGGTCGACCTTTTCGCGCGGCTCGGCGGCACCGGCGCCGCCGTCGCGGCAGACCCATACGCCGTTCATGGCCACGTCGACCGCTGCGGGATCGAAGGCCGCGTCCGTCGTGCCGATCGCGGCGAGCACTCGGCCCCAGTTGGGGTCGCCGCCGAAGACGGCGCACTTGAACAGGTTGCTCCGCGCCACCGACCGGGCTGCGGTCACGGCATCGTCCAGGCTGGCGGCGTTCACCACCGTGATGGCGATCTCATGGTGCGCGCCCTCGGCGTCTGACCACAGCTGGCGCGCCAGCTCAGCGCACAACTCGGTGACCGCCTCGGTCAGCTCGGCCTCGCTCGGGGCGATACCGGACGCTCCGCTGCTCATCAGCAGGACCGTGTCGTTGGTCGACATGCAACCGTCGGTGTCGAGCCGGTCGAAGGTGGCCCAGGTCGCCTGCCGCAGCGCGCGGCCGAGGGTGGCGGCGTCGGCTACCGCGTCGGTGGTGAGGACGACGAGCATGGTGGCCAGGGCGGGAGCGAGCATGCCCGCGCCCTTCGCCATGCCGCCCACCACCCAGCCGTTGCCGGTGATCGTTGCCTGCTTGGGCCGGGTGTCGGTGGTCATGATGGCTTCGGCGGCGGCTTGCCCACCGTCCGATGCCAGCGCCTTGGCTGCGATCCGGATGCCGGCGGTGAGCTTGCCCCGGTCGAGTTGTTCGCCGATCAGACCGGTGGAGCACACAGCGACGTCGATCGGCCCTGCGTCTATCAGTTCGGCGACGAGTTCAGCACTGGCGTGGGTGGTCTGGAACCCCTCGGGCCCGGTGTAGCAGTTGGCTCCGCCGGAGTTGAGCACGACCGCGGCCAGCCGTCCGTCCGAAATCACCCGCTCGCTCCACAGCACCGGGTTCGCCTTGCACCGGTTGGCGGTGAACACCGCCGCGGCATCGCGCCGGGGCCCGTCATTGACCACGAGGGCCACGTCTGGCCTGCCGCTGGGCTTGAGACCGGCCGTGACGCCGGCGGCCCGGAACGCGGCGGCGGCGGTCACGCTCACGGCGCCACCCCGTTCACCGGGAGCCCGAGAGCCTCGTCCAGCCCAAGGGCGATGTTGGCGGACTGGATTGCCGCTCCGGCCGTTCCCTTGACCAGGTTGTCGATCGCTGTGACGGCCACGACGCGGCCTGCGCGCTCGTCGACAGTCACCTGCACATGCGCACTGTTCGAACCGGTCACGGATGACGTGGCGGGCCACTGACCCGCCGGCAGCAGGTGGACGAACGGCTCATCGGAGTAGGCCGCCTCCCATGCTGCCCGTACGCGCGCACCATCCATCCCGTCGGCCGGCCGGGCGGTGGCGGTGGTCAGGATCCCGCGAGCCATCGGCACCAGGGTGGGTGTGAACGAGATGCTGATCGGTGCGTCGGCCGCTTTCGAGAGGTTTTGCTCGATCTCCGGGATGTGACGGTGCACTCCCCCGACGGCGTATGGGCGGGCCGATCCCATGATCTCGCTAGCCAGCAGGTGCGGCTTGAGCGTCCTGCCGGCGCCGGACGTCCCACAGGCGAGCACGGCGACCAGGTCGGTCGGTTCTATCACGCCGGCGGCCAGCCCAGGCGCGAGGGCCAGGCTCACGGCCGTGACGTTGCAGCCAGGGACGGCGATCCGGCGAGCGCTGGTGAGGGCCGCGCGCTGCTTTGTTCCCGTCCGCGCCACGAGCTCTGGCAACCCGTACGGCCACGTCCCAGCGTGGTCGCCGCCGTAGAACACCTTCCAGGCCTCTCTGGCCTGCAGGCGATGGTCGGCGCCGCAGTCGACGACGAGGGTCTCGTCGCCGAGCTCGGCGGCGAGAGCACCCGATGTGCCGTGCGGGAGAGCCAGGAACACCACGTCGTGGCCCGCTAGCTCGCCCGCCGACGTCGGCGCAAGAACCCGGTTGGCGATCTCTGGAAGGTGCGGATGGTGCTCACCGAGCCGCGAACCCGCATTGTTATGTGCTGTGATGGCCCCGATCTCGAACTCGGAGTGCCCGAGTAGCAGACGCAATAGCTCGCCGCCGGCGTAGCCACTAGCACCCGCAACTGCCGCCCTGATTCCCACGGTACATGAGTATGCAGCATCAGGAAATTCTATGCAAACTTGGTTGCTGTTACTCCAGTTCGTGGTCACTCAGGTGCACGAAACGGAGGCCGCGGGCGCGGAGCGAAGGAAGTGCCGCCCGAACGCCGTCGACGGTCCCGCTTTCCGGGTGGTTCATGTGCAGCAGAACGATCGATCCCGGTTGCGCGCGCTCGAGTTCCGCACTGACCTGTGCTGCGGTGAACGTAGCCCCGCCGTCGCCGAGCAGGTCCGAACCGACCGGCACCAGGCCTAGATCCTGGACGATCCGGACGGCGACTTCGTCGTAATGCGCCGTTCCCGCCCGGAAATAGACAGGCGCTGCACCCGTACGCTCCTCGATCGCCTGCAGGCCCCCGGCGACCTCGTCCACGACCTCAGCAACGCTTGACGTCCCAGTGATCCCGTATGCGCTCTCACCGGTGACCGACAGTGGCCGGCACTGAGTGCCGTGGTTCGCGATCTCGAACTGGTCCTGGCTCGCGAGCTCTGCGAACGCGTCCTCGTTCGCTTCGATCCAGGTCCGCGTCACGAATAGAGTGGCCGGCACTTCTTCGGCGACGAGGAGATCGATCAATGCACCGTCGAACCCGAGGCCGCCCGGCCCGGCGCATGCGTCCAGGGTGATGGCGACGACAGGCTCTTCCGTGGCGAGCCTTGTCCGCACTCCGGTGATGCTCTGCCCCCACTCCGAGGCTGTGGCCGGATACTGGTTCAGGTCGAGGTCCTGCAGGTCGCCGAGTTCGCCGTTCCCATCGTCAGGTGGGGCGGTCGGCGAGGCGGATGCCGACGTCGCCGGCGGAGGAGGAAGCGTGCGGCCCGGTCCGACGATGTCCGCCTCCGGCCAAACTTCCGTACCAGCACCGCAGCCGGAAACCACGAGCGCCACCAGTGCCGCGGCAAGCATCGACGTGCGAGGTCGCATCTGCGCCTTTCCGGTGCAGGATGGGAGGAAATCGCGTTGAACATACCGGACGCGCCGCCGGATCTTGAGCATCCATGACCATCGAGTGGACGCGTCATGCCCAGTGGCACGAGATACCGGAGCGCGTTTGCGACGGGATCGAGAACCTGCTTGGCGCACCGGTTCTTGAGGCGGTCAACCAGGTGGGCGAAATGTCCCCCGGCCTTGCGGCCCGGATTCGCTGCGCGGACGGCCGCCGCGCCTTCGTCAATGCTGTCGGAGAGCGCTCAATCCCGATAGCCCGGATATCTATCGCCGCGAAGCGCGTACGGCAGGCAGTCTGCCCTCAACGGTGCCGTTCCGGCGCTGCGCGCTGTCTACAACGACTGGGTGGTGTCGTGGGCGATGTCGATTTCTGGCACACCACCGGTCTGCTGGCCGGCATGACGGGGTTCTTCAGCGAGGCATGGCGCCGGCCGGATCCGCCTGGCCTGCCGACTGTTCGCGCTTTTCAACGCGCCCAGCTGAACGTCGTTCTGGCGTGCCTGCAGCGCCGTACCGGCAGGAATAGGTCGGCACGGACCATCACCTGCAACATGCCAAGGGGCGATCACAACGGAGTGTTTCACAGCGCTATTGGACGGTGGAGACTGTCAGTGCGGCCTTATAACATCGAACACATGTACGATTCCGCGGTGGTCAACGAGTTGGCTGGTCTGGTGGACCGGCTGGGCGGGCTGCCGTCTGCGGCTGATGATGCCGAGCGGGTTGACCGGATCGCGGTTCTCGAGCGGTTGAAGGCCGCGGTGTATGGGGCGCAGTTGGTTGAGGTTGGCCGAGTTCGCCGCGTCGCAGGAGGCGGCGAACAAGGCGATGGGCATTCCTGCCAGGCAGGCCGGTCGTGGGGTTCCGGAGCAGGTGGGGTTGGCGGGTGTCGCCGGCGTCGGCGGCCCGGCAGGTAGCCCAGACCAACGCGCTGATGGGTCAGTTGCCGGAGACGTTCGCGCTGTTGCGCCGGGGTGAGGTGTCTGAGCATGTGGCCACGATCGTGACCATCGAGACTTCGCATTTGGCCGCCGACGACCGGCGGTGGTGACCGGCTCGGTGAACAACCGCCGCACAAAGACTCGCGCTCGCTCAACCTCAGCCGGCTCGGCAGCGGCGGGCATGGTCACCCGAATCGACCGCCGGCGGCGACGCTTCGACGGAACCCTGGCCGCACTTCTGGTCTACCAAGACCAGCACTGCCGCGACCCTTACTGCGACGCTCCCATCCGCCACCTCGACCACATCAGGGGCTACGCCACCGGCGGATCCACCACGGAGGTCAACGGCCGCGGACTCTGCGAACGCGGCAACTACGTCGCAACCATGCCCGGCTGGAAGGCCCAAGTAGTCGACGCCATCTTCCACACAGTGGAGATCACCACCCCCAC
>DASTNZ010000050.1:0-19559 GCA_035762665.1 Jiangellaceae bacterium
CGACCTCGATTACGTCGAGCTTGTCGTCCCACAGCTGCTGGGCCCGCTCGCGCACGTCCTCGAGGGTGTCCGTCGGCGCGATCTCCAACTCGAGATTGTGTTTGGCCTGGTCGATGCTGATCAGTGACGTCGCGATCCGCATGGTCACGACCTTGTCGGCTGCTGTGTCGAAGCGGAAATGGCCGAACACGTTGGAGCGGGTTCCGCTGGGCGGCTTGACGGCCGCGGCGACCGGCTGGTCGAAGGTGGCGTACACGAACAGCCGTGTCGCCCCGTTGGACAGGCCGCTGCGGACGTCGGAGAAACCGGTGACGACGCCGTTGGCCGCGTCGAGCGTCAGGCCGCCGTTGTTGTTGACGTTGTCGAACATGACGTACGAGGTGTCGCCGGTGAACGTGAATCGGAAGATTGCGGCGTGGTCGGTCGGCGCGAACTCGGTCCGCATACCGTTCTCGAACGTAACCCCGTAGTAGTGCGGCTTGGCGACCTCGTTCTCGTGCCTGAACGCAAGCGCTCGGGCACCCCGGTTGGTGGTCGGCGTGGCTGCTGCGGGCATGACCTGGAACGTCTGCCGGTCGCCCATCCACGGGCTTGGCTCGTGGCTTGCGGTGAACGCCTGCAGTGTCGGCAGGTTGGCGGCGTTGTTCGCGCGCTGGTACTCGTACAGCCAGCTCATGGAACCCGCATCGGTCATCGGGGCCCAGAAGTTGAAGCCGTGCGGGACGGCCGTGGCCGGGATCGCGTTGCCCCGGGAGAACCCACCGCTGGAGTTCGTTCCTCGGGTGGTCAGGACGTAATCAGATGGTTGCTCCGCCTCCAAGGGAGCGCGCGTGCCGATCCAGATGTCGTCGATCCAGCCGTTGAACAGCGACGGTCCGTTGGCGGCGTCGTAACCGACGAGGATCCGGTCGATCCGCTTGCCGGCCGCGACAGCGCCGATCCGCGACCGTTTGTGGTTCCACTGGTCCGGCCAGAGCGAGTTGGAACTTCCCTGTGCTTGCGGGTTCACGATGAAGCCGTGGTGGTCCGTCGCCTGCAGTTCGCTCAGGTAGGTGCCATCGTCGAACGCGAGGTCGACGGCTGCATGCGTACTCGGGTAGTTGAGGTCGTTCGCCGTGAACTCAGGAAACACGACGTAGGACAACTCGGTGTCCGCCGTGACAGGGATGTCGACGTCGAAAACCTTGTTGTAGGCGTAGCCGCGGTCCTCGGATGTCTGGCCCCCGGAGTATTGCAGCGCCTTGAGTCCCGTCCAACCAGCGTTCGCGCGCATCGTCCAGCCGTTGACCGGTCCGCCGCTGACGAACGCCCGCATGTCGGTGGGTGGGGGTGGAGTCGTGTCGCCATCTGACAGTTGCAGCTCGGCGAGCTGCACGATGCTGGCACCCCAGTTGCGGGTTATGTCCAGGCGGTACCACAGGTACGCTGTGCTGTTCTCGAAGCGGTACTCGTTGGTGTAGAAGCGTTCTGGGAACTCCTGGTCAGTCTGCGTGTCCAGCGTCGTCCAGTTCACGCCGTCCTGGGACCCTTGCAGCGTCCAGTCGCGTGGATCGCGGCTCGGCACGTCGTTGGCGGAGGTCAGCGCGTAGTGCACAACCGCGATCGGTTCGTCGAGGCGAACCTCGACCCACGCCGTGCTAGCGAACACCAACCACTTGGTGTTGATGTTGCCGTCAACCACTCGTTCCTTGGTTTCGTTCGGCGGGTTCTCGCCGCTTGCGCGCACTTCGACGACTTGGTCTGTCACGTTGCCCGGGATGCCCGTGGCTGGACTGCCGGTGACACCTGACATCCGCTTGTTGCCCCCGGCGTCGGTCTCCGCCGTGTTCTCCCAGTCCGGTTGGGGCTCACCTTCTTCAAAGGAAGAAAAGAACGCGGTCTCATCGCCAGGCTCAGAAACACGGGGGGCAGCGATCGCTTGATGGAGCGACGTCCCGCTGATGGCAGCTACCACGATGGCGATCAGCCACGTGCGGTTACGGCGGTAGACCATGACGCACCTCCTGACATCGTTGTCATCGCTCGACAACGCTGCCACTTCGTTACGAAGTTGGCAATACCGAGATTCCGTCATCGCAGACGAGAAAGACTCATACGATCTTCCGGTCAGATCTCGAGTTCCCCGGATCCGCGGGCAAGGAGTTGGGTGCGGAGCTCGACAGTGTGGGGCGGGCTCTGATCGCCTGCAAGGCGTCGGAACAACAACTCCGCGGCGACCTTCCCGAGCGCGGCTGGATCCTGAACGACAACGGTGACGCCCGGCGAAAGTAGGTCCGCGAGTTCAAAATCGTCAAATCCGACGAGCGCGAGTCGCGCCGTGCGAGTCGCGAGCGCGCGCAGTACCGCCACGGTCACCCGGTTGTTCCCGGTGAACAGCGCTGTCGCCGGCTCAGGACCCCGAAGGAATCGCTGGAGTGCGGTGTGCACGAGGTCTCGGCCGGGATGGCCCATGACGACCAGCTGCTCGTCGTACGGAATGCCTGCCACGGCCAATTGCTCACGGTAGCCGCGAAGGCGTTCCGCTGCTGTGTAGATATCGGCGGCATCCCCGATGTAGCCGATCCGGCGGTGGCCGTGGGCGAGCAGATGATCGATCCCCGCCCGGACACCGCCGGCGTTGTCCACGAGGACAGCGTCGGCGTCAATGTTGCCGGCCGGCCGGTCCACGAACACAACTCCCGTGCCGACTTCGATCTCCGGTGCGAGGTAGCTATGATCATCCCCGGCCGGGACAATAATCAGCCCATCTACGCGGCGAGCACAGAACGCGAGCGTGAGCTCACGTTCCTTGTCGGGGTCCTCTTCCGAAGAGCCGAGGAACATCACGAACCCGTTCTCCCTGGCTACCTGTTCAGCTGCCTTGGCAAGCGCTGAATAGAACGGGTTGGCCAAGTCTTCGAGGACGAGGCCGATGCAAGCCGTCTGGCCTTGGCGCAGCCTGCGAGCGCCCTCGTGGCGGCGAAAGCCCAGGTCATCGATTGCGGCCTGGACCCTCGCGGTCGTCTCCCGGCTCACGCCAGGCTCTTCATTGACGACGCGGGAGACAGTCTTCAAGCCAACTCCGGCGACCCGTGCCACGTCCTTCATCGTCGGTCGGCCGCCGGGCGCACTACGGTAAACCTTGGTCACCGCGCAATACCCCTTGCTCCCTCGGGTCCTCAGCCTCCCCCCACAGGCACCGAACGGCCATGGCCATCCCCCACGGCCGAAAAGCGTTTGACAACGTTATCACCGGATGCAGCTGTAGGCCCGTTACGTTCAACTGGTGTGGGTTGGATCTGACAGTTCGGGCCTACAGTGTGGGGATCGTTGAAGCGGCGGGTACCGTCACCGCTAGATGGGAGTGGACCATGACCGTTAATCCGAACGACCGGTTGAATGACGACGACATGGAAACGGTTGGCGGTGCAGCCGAGGCCACGGGTAGCAAAGACGCCGATGGTCTTGACACAGCTGATGCGGATGGGACCGATGCAGCCGATGCGGATGGCACCGATGCCGCCGACGCAGACGGGACCGATGCAGCCGACGCGACCGATGCAGCCGACGCGGACGAGAGCGACACCGACAGCGTGGACGCCGAAGACGCGCGATGAGCAGCGGTGACGGCCGGAATCGCTGACCATTGGACGCACTGACCCGCCTCTCGGGTGACGCACAGGCCTTTGTCGAGAAGATCTGGGCGCAGCGCATTCACGTGCACCACGCCACGGCGAGCGACCTGGCCGGGTTGCTCAGCACAGATGACGTCGACCAACTGCTGACGTCGAGCGCGTTGCGCACGCCGGCATTGCGGGTGGTTCAGGACGGAACGGTGCTCCCTTCGACGCGTTACACGCGCTCGGCCACCATGGCCGG
Organism: Jiangellaceae bacterium; assembly: GCA_035762665.1. GTDB lineage: Bacteria > Actinomycetota > Actinomycetes > Jiangellales > Jiangellaceae > JASLBX01. The sequence goes on from DASTNZ010000050.1 coordinate 3,859, forward strand.
TGTTGCGCTGACCGGCTTGGTGGATGCGCGCAAAGTGCTCGCTCTCTTCGATGGCGGAGCCAGCGTCGTGCTGCAGGGTTTGCACCGCTATTGGCCGCCGTTGACGGAGCTGGTACGGGACCTCGAACTGACTCTTGGTCACGCCTGCCAAGCCAACGCGTACCTCACGCCCCCGGGATCGCAGGGCTTCGCGCTGCACTCGGACACCCATGACGTGTTCGTGGTTCAGACATACGGTGCCAAGGACTGGGAGGTCCACGACGGCCACGGGATCAACTGGATCCGGATGGAGCCGGGCGTATCGATGTACCTCCCGACGGGCACCCCTCACGCGGCGCGCACCCAGTCCGATGCGTCGCTACATGTGACTATCGGCATCAACCGCACGACGTGGAGGATGGTACTCGAGCGCTACATGAATCGATTGCTGGCCGATCCCGCCTTCGACCAGCCACTGCCCGCGGGCTATCACCGTGACGCCGAGGGTCTCGCTGCGATGTTGGCTGCGTACGTTGATCGAGTGCGTGCCCAATTGGATCACGCCGATGTTGGTGCCTTGGCATCGAGCGCGATTGACCGCTTCGCGACCAGTCGCGCTTCGGCCTTGCGCGGTGGACTCGTCGACCGACTGCTCATCGCCGCCCTCCACGATGGCTCGTGGCTCCGGCGCCGGGCCGGGTCGGTCTGCGAGTTGCGACCCGATAACCAAAGGCTGCGGGTGTTACTCGGCGATCGAGTGATGCACGTTCCGGGCTGGCTGGCCGAACCGCTCGAGGCGGTTCGCAGAGCCGACCGGCTCCGACCCCGCGACCTTGCCGAGTGGCTTGACGAAGCGAGTCGGCTCGTGCTGATCCGTCGCCTGGTTCGTGAAGGATTGCTCGAGGTCGAGCGTTGACGATCGCACGGTGCGCCGTGCGCAGCGCCTCGCTCGACGAACCAATGCGTGGAACTGCTTCGCGGATTCGCCGTTACCTGCTCATTGAGGTGCCCGGACCGTGGGGCGTCGAGGCGCTACGCGATGCTCGGTTGCCGGCCAATCTAAAGCGCGAGTTGCGGCGTCGAAGCCGATCCACTCGAATACGCGTCCTGCTGATACGGCGCTTCGGCGGTCCGCGCATTGTGCGCCACCCCCAGGTCTACATCGTCGACACCGAATCCGCTCAACCGACAGCCGTCGGCGGTCAGCTCACCGACGTTCGCGATGTCCTTGACATGCGCTTTTGGACCGCGACACCCGACACGCATGCGGAGCTTGAGTGGCACAGCGAGCCGCTGTTCCTCGTCTGCACTCACGGGCGGCACGACCCGTGCTGCGCCGAACGCGGACGACCACTCGCGCGCGCGTTGTCCGCGGTTTACCCGGAGCAGACCTGGGAGTGCTCGCACATGGGCGGCGATCGGTTCGCGGGCAACCTTCTCTGCCTGCCGGACGGCATCGCATATGGCCGAGTCGCTCCTGAGGACGCGGCGACGATTGCTCGCGAGTATCTCCATGGCCGGCTCGATCTGGCACACCTACGCGGACGCGGGAGCTACCCGTTTGCAGTCCAGGCCGCAGAGTGGCATCTACGGACAAAACTACGGTTGACCGGCGTGAATGATCTCGTCCTGGCCGAACAGCGCGTAGATCAGGTAGGTGTCACTGCGGTGTTCACCACCACTTCGGGTTCCGCATGGTCGGTACAGATGCGCATAACCCACGCTCCGCCGCGACATCTCACATGCCACGCGACGCGTCTGTTTGCGGCACCTCAATTCCAGCTGCTACAGATCAACAAGCTCTGACCGCAACAACATCACCTTGTCGGCCACTGGCCACCTCCGCGTGGGTCCAAGCGTCCACCCCACTGGCCTCGACTGAACACGATGCTGATGAGGCCTGCGAGAGCGGTAAGCATCGCCGCGGCGACCGGCGCGAAAATTGCGCCGAAGGGAATTCGGGTCGGATCGGTCCCGGTCTCGAACACGGGCAGCGTGATGGCGAAAATGGTGGCCGCCGCCCACAGCGCGAGCGTCACCACCGACAGCCCGATCCAGACCGGCCGACCCGTCGGGCTGCCGCGGAGCCGGCTCATCGCCCCCAGCAGAACCAGCGTGCCCACCGCGCCCCAAAACCATGTGATGAAGGCGGCGACCGGGAGATGTTCCTGCTCCGAGCCGGACACGAGATCGGGCGCAAACAGGCTGATCAGCACGACGGCGACCCAGATCCCGCCGGTCCCTATCGCGGTCCACAGCATCCACGACAGATCCGCAGCCACGGCCCGACGATCCTCCGACGCGAACCGATCGCCCGACTCCGCTGTTGTCATCATGGCCGCCCTGTCAGATCGCCGCTGTTAACGCGTATGGGGCCGCCCAGCCGCCGTACTGGAAATCTCCGCGGCAGTCCTCGTCCCGGTCGTCCCGGCGCCTGCATGACGCCCTCGAGATGACATTGACAAATGCAGTGATCTTGCTCATCGCACTCTTGCCTTTCCATGTGAGGACTGGCAGACAGCATCCGATGCGATTCGCCACAAGTCTTGAACCAATCGCTTGACCGCGCCGGTGATGATCCGTGCGGTGGATCCGACCCCGAACACGACCGCGTCTCGTGTGTCGCCGGTCCGGTCGAAGCGCTCCCGGATCATGCGCAATGGCACTCGGGCGACTTCGATTGGGACCTGATCGATCACGTGCCCGTGCACGACGCCACGTCGATCACCCCGCCCGCCGAGTATCGCAGGCGGCGGGTCCGTACCTCCTCGCTAAGGTTGCGCTGTGGGGGTGTCCTCCGATCCTGAGGCCTTCGTCTCTACGGCCGAGCCCTACCGGCGTGAGCTCGGGGTCTACTGCTACCGGATGACGGGATCGTTCTCCGAAGCTGAGGACCTCGTTCAGGAAGCGTTCGAGCGGGCCTGGCGGGCACGAGACCAGTACGACGCCTCGTCGTCCATGCGGGCGTGGCTGTACAAGATCGCCACGAACTTGTGCATCGACTACCTGCGGCGTACGCGCCGACGTCGAGTGCTGCCGTTCGACGTCATGGACCCCTTGCGAGACGCCAACGATATGCCTGTGTATACCGGCGATCATCGCTGGCTGGAGCCGTTTCCGGATCGGCTGCTCGGCGAGCAGGGCAGCAATCCTGACGAGGAGGTGGTGCACCGGGAGACCCTCGAGCTGGCGTTCCTGGCAGCGGTTCAACACCTGCCGGTTCTTCAGCGAGTGGTGTTCATCGCCCGAGATGTCATGGGCTGGTCGGCCAAGGCGACCGCGATCCTCCTCGATACCTCACAGGCCGCGGTCAAGAGCGCTCTGCAGCGTGCACGGGCCACGATCAGGGAGCACCTCCCGGAGCGGCGGGATGAGTGGGCTGCCGCCACGTCTGTTAGCGCGGCCGAGCGTGACGTTGTGCGGCGCTACATCAACGCCCACCAGGGAGGCAGCGAGTCGTTGGCCGAGGTGCTGGCGGACGATGTCAGGATCGCCTACCCGGGCATCCCGTTGTGGTCGGACTCGAGGGATGCGTTCATCGAGGCGAGCCGCGAGCATGCGCTTCCTGGCGACTATCGGTTGGTGGCGACCTCCGCGAATCTGCAGCCGGCCGTGGCCATCTACCGACGCGCACCCGATGACCGCGTCTTCCGTCTTGTTGCCCTCGAGCTACTTCGCATCCAGGACGGCAAGATCACCGAGATCGTCGATTTCGATCCGCGCGGCTTGACTCCCGCGTTCGGAGTCGACGAGACCCTCGACTAGTGCGACCGATTCCTTTTCAGCCGTCCGGTCGTATCAACGGCAGGAGGTCGCGCCGCGGCCCTACGAGCAAAGGAGATCGGCAATGACCGAGAGCACGTTCGACCCCATGGCCACGCCCGAGCCGTCGGCACAGCTCAAGGAACTGGGCCGGCGCATGGTGGGGAAGGCCCGGCTCAGCGGAGGAGTCGAGGGCACCACTGAGTTCGGATGGATGGAGGGCGGGTTCTTCCTGATCCAGCGAGTCGACCTGACCCAGTACGGCCGGCATATCAAGGGAATCGAGATCATCGGACATCTGCGACCCTTCGGCGAGCCGCCCAGCGACGAGATCCGCTCCCGCTTCTACGACAACTACGGGAACACCCTTGACTACGTCTACGAGTTGGACGGTGACACCCTCACCGTCTGGGGCGGTGAGAAGGGGTCCCCCGCCTACATGAAGGCCACTATCGAAGCAGATGGCACCAGCCGGGGCGAGTGGGTCTACCCCGGTGGCGGTGGCTACCAATTCGCGTCGACCCCGATAGTGGATTGACACTGCTCTGCGGGCGCGCCGCCCTTGTCGCCACAATCCGTGACGACGGCGGTGCGCCACATGCTCGAGGCGAGGCTCCTCCAGCTCACAGGCCAGCCATGATGATCTCCGCGTGCCGGAGCGAGCCACCTGGCGTGGTGAGCGCACGAAGCACACAAGCTTCAATTCCGGCCGCACTTGCCTAACAACCGAACCGTACGGTACGGTTCGGTTCTGTGACCAGGAGCTCTCGCGCAGTGGAGCGCCGCCAGCGAATCATCGGGTCGGCGATCCATGTGTTCGCCGAGCGCGGTTACGCGGCGTCGTCTACGGCGCAGATCGCCGCGGAGGCGGGCGTCTCGAAGGAGACGATTTACGCGTACTTCGGCAACAAAGCGGGGCTGCTCCGCGAAGCGTTGACATCGCTCGTGGCGGCGCCCGGCGACTCAGTGATGGTCGAACCGGCTGAGAGGGTCGCCTCCTCGGCGGAGCTTTTTGAGCAGCTGCGGTCGCGGGCGATGAGGCTGGTCACTGACCTGACCCAACCGCAATACCTTGCGCTGGCCAGGATCGTGGTGGCTGAAACCCCGCGCGACCCGTCGTTGGCTGAGCTTTTCCGGGAGGCTATCGCCGGGCGGGTGCTGTCGGGTGCGGCAAGCATGGTGGCCGCCGGGCAGCAGGCCGGCCTGGTCGATCCCGCTGTCGACACCTCCACCGCGGCGCGAGCCTTCGTGGGCCCGCTGCTCACTTACGTGCTGCTGGATGGCTTGCTCCGGCCGCCCGCTGAGATCCGCAGGCCCTCCGGGGAGGCCATCGGTACCCAGGTAGCTCTCTTTTGCCGAGCTATCCGCCTAACAACCGATCACCACTCAATCGACGGAGTACGAAATGACTGACCGCTCAGCCCCTGACTCGCGCACTCAGGAGGCGCGCCCAGGCGTCCGCACGAGCTGGACACGTGCCCGACTGATCGAGCCGACCTCATCTGGCTTTGTGCTCGTCGGCGCTAGCTCGGGACGGTGGGTCTTCCCGTTCGCCCTGCCCCGGACCCGCAGACGCAGGCTCCTCGCCGTGATGGCAGACGCCGCGGCGGTGCTGCGGCGCGATCCCCGGGTGTTGCGTGCCGACATCTTCCGCGGCCTGGTGCGGCCTCCGGACGGCAATCTCGCCGACACCGGCGTGCCGGCCGCGGACTTCGACGCTGTCTTGCTGATCGAGACCCGCACCGTGACCGACGCGTCCGCGCTGCCGGACGACGACGTAGTGGCTGGACTCCTTGCCGAACTCGCCAGAACCGCAACCCGAAACCTGGTCCTTACCGCATCGAACGTTCGCCGGATGGGCCCGGTCGACCGCGACCGGCAGGGCGTCTTCCTGTTCAACTACTTCGCCGCCGACGATGTCGACACCAACCTGTACGCCTGGCAGTACACCGCCGGCTGGTTCCACGACGAGACGGGCCTGGACAACTCCGCCGTCCTACAGCCCGCCGGCACCGAGGGCCCGTACACCCTGGTGAACCACGCACGGTGGGATCGACTCCGCAATGTGCTGCCGGCACTGTTGTTCAAGCGCAGCTTCCGCACGTTCGTGTTGCGCGTGTTCGCGGACAACCGGGTCACCCCGAACCCGATCCTCTACCGTCTGCACAACCCGGTCCAGTCGTAGCCACCAGGCTCTAGGGACCCGAATCTGGCACGGTGGGGCGGTGTCCGGTGGCCCCCTCGGCAGGCGCGCTTCCGGCGTCGAAACCCTGATGGTCAGCGGTTTCGTGCCGTGGAGATCTCAGGGGCGGCTCGGGGTGCTTCCCGATGTACGGAGGAGAGCCATGGCGGGATGCTGGAGTTGTTAGACACAGACGAACAGCCAGACAAGGTGATCTTCATGAACGACATCCGCGACAGCTTCCGGCGCCAGGGTCTCGTCCGCCCTCGCGACGACCGCATTCTCGGCGGGGTATGCGCTGGGCTGGGCCAGCGTTTCGGCCTCGAACCATGGCCCGCACGCATCCTGTTCCTGCTCCTCCTACTCGTCATCCCCGGCAGCCAGCTGCTGATCTACCCGATCCTGTGGATCCTCATGCCGGACGAGGAGACCGAACCCGCGCCGGACTACCCGACCGTTGCCTCCACGACCTAATGCCGGCTGCCCGTCCGGGTCGGGCTCTGCGGTTCAGGTCTGGGCGGCTGCGGCTGTCGTCGTCACGACGTCCACCCCTCGGTCGCAGCCGCCCTTCAGGGGCGGCCGGTTGACGCCCGGATCCCACAGCCGCCGATGACCACTGTGGCGTCAAGGTCGTCGTCGCTCACGACCCGAGATGTGAATCCGGCTCGGTCAAGAATCGCAACGGCGGCCCGCGACTGCACACGACCCGTTTCCACTAGAAGTCGCCCATGCTCCGCCAACCAGTCCAGTGCTTCGACAGCCACTCGTCGCAGCACGTCAAGGCCGTCAGCACCGCCGTCCAGCGATAGGCGGGGTTCGTGCAGGCGGGCCTCCCGCGGTAGCAGGCTGAGCGCAGCAGTCGGTACGTAGGGCACATTCGCCACCAGCACTTCGACGCGGCCGCGCAGGTGCACCGGCAGTGGCGCGAAGAGGTCACCCTGGTACACGCGAGCACCCCATGGCTGCAGGTTCCGGCGGGCGCAGGCCACCGATGCTGAGTCGACGTCAGCGGCGTACAAGCGGATTTGGCCGGCCGCCGTGGCGGCGACAGCAGCTCCGATCGCGCCCGAACCACAGCAGAGGTCGAGGACGACCGCCTCCCGGCGGCCTAACAACGTGACCGCCGTACGGACGAGTAACTCGGTTCGCGCTCGGGGTATGAAAACGCCCGGCGCGACGTCGACGCGTAATCCACAGAAGCCTGCCCATCCAAGGATGTGTTCGAGGGGTTGCCCGTCGACCCTGCGATCGACGAGTGCTTGCAGGTCAGCGGGCGCCGTTGCGGAGGAGATGAGGAGGTCGGCCTCGTCCTCTGCCCACACGCATCCCGCTGCGCGAAGCCGCGCGACGATCGCGGACCGGTCTCGGGCCGCCATAGATATCGATGACATTGGTACCTTTCGGGAGCGTCCTCGGGGCGCCCCCGTCGGTTACCTGGCTGCGACGCCTAATGTCCTGCGGCGGCACAGTGCGGGCCGTACGGCGGGCTCACCCGACCTGGCTGGATAAAGATCGGTCCCACCTCCTTCGGCCGTAGTGCCAACGGCGTTTGCAGCACCACTCTAGTCGGCGCCTCCACTCGCTCGCACGGGCGGTGAACCGCTGATCAGGTTAGCGCGCGTAAGATCATCGCCATCAGTGCGTCGACGTACTTACGCGACATCGATCCGGTGCGCAGCAGCCATCGGTAGTAGATCGGGCCGTAGAGAAGCTCTGCTGCTACGTCGAGGTCAACATCGCGGATCTTGCCCGCCTGCTGTGCGGCGTCCAGCCGTTCCTTCGTCGCGTCGAGCCACGGTCTCAGCAATCGGTCAAGCAACGCCGCGGCGAGCTTGGGGTCATCTTGGATCGCAGTGAGTAGTGCCCGGTAGCGCCGCTCGAAGACCGGATCGGTCAAGGAGTCCACCGTGGTTTCCAGGACGACTCGCAAATCGGTCTCGAGATCGCCGCTGTCGGGAAAGGTCAGGACCTCGTCGGCGCCGACCAGCGCGAGATAGGCGTCTAGTACCACAGATCCCTTGTCCGGCCACCACCGGTAGATCGTCTGCTTGCCTACCCCCGCGCGGGCGGCGATCGCCTCTACGGCGAGCTTGGTGTAGCCGACCTCGCCGATCAGATCGGCCGTGGCGGTCAAGATCGCCTGACGGGAGTGTTCGTTTCGCCGAGCAGGGTTCGGCGCCTTGGGGTCTGTATCCACAGGCGTATGGTACTCTCAGCGAGACGAGACGGAGCGTCTCGTTACGTCGAATGGAGCGCAGATGATCGAAATAGTTGTGGGTAGCGTGGCGGCCGTTGTCGCCCTGCCACTGGTCGGCGGCCTTGGGTGGCGCAGGCTCAGTCAGCGCCGGGTCGCCAAGGCGTTGGAGGTCGCCTCCCCAACGGGCATTGTCGAGCAACGATTCGTCGAGATCGGCGGCATCGAGCAGTGGATTCAGATCCGGGGCGAGAACCATAACAACCCGGTGCTGCTGGTCTTGCACGGCGGGCCTGGTTGGCCCAACGCGGTCTTCACATTGCCGCTGCGCTCCTGGGAGCGGTACTTCACCGTCGTCCAGTGGGACCATCGCGGGGCAGGCAAGACCCTGGGCCGCAACGGCAAGGCGGGCAGCGGCCCGATGACCTTCGATCGCCGAGTCACTGACGCCATCGAACTCATCGAGTTCCTGCGCCGACACCTGGAGACGGACAAGGTGATCGTCCTAGCCGAGTCAATGGGAACCCTGACCGGCCTGCCTCTGGTGAAGCGTCGACCCGACTTGGTGCACGCGCTGGTGATGACGGACTTGTATGTCAACATGGCCCGCAATGAAGCCCACAAGTACCAGCTCACCCTGGAACGGCTACGGGCGATCGACAACACCAAGGGCGTGGCCGCATTGGAGGAGATCGGCAGCGACCCGACGCGGTGGGACCTGCGAGCCTGGAACACCAACATGGCCTGGGCGTTCAAGACCAACCTGCCTACTCCGAACGTGGACCGTCGACTGCTGTTTCCGCTCGCACTGTCCTCCCCCATTTACAGCCTGCGGGACCTGGTGACCCTCCTTGCGGGTTTCCAATGGTCCACCGCCCAGATGTTTGAGGAGATCATGGCCTGGGACGCCCGGCGGTTGAGCACTCGATTCGAGGTGCCAGTCTTTCTGCTGCAGGGCGAGAGCGATGTGATCACGTTGACCTCTCTGGCCGAGGAGTACTTCCAGGAGGTGGAGGCGCCGGCCAAGAGGATGGCCCTGGTCAAAGACGCGGGCCACTTCGCCGCATTCACCCAGCCGCACCGGTTCCTTGCTGAACTCTGCACCCGTATACCTCCCTTGGCGTCTCGGGTCGGTCCCTCGAATGCTTCGTCGAATCCCCACTGAGAAGCCGGTCAGGTGACCGGCTCCGCCGACTCGCTATTTCGCGGGGCCGGACGATGGTTCTCCCATGAGCGGCCGGCGTCGTGCAAGAGCCCGTGACAACGGAGCTGTCTCGTACAGGCAGCGTTGATCTGTGGGGGAGGAACAAAAGCGGAGAATCGTCGCCGCTGCCGCAACCGTGGCGCCGCTGTTTGGCGCTAGCGCGCTTCCGGCGATGGCCGATCCAGGTGGAGGGCCTGGAAGCAACCACGGGTGTGCAGGACACCAGCCACCGCCGCCGCCAGGCGGAGGATGCGGCAACTAGAACGCCGATCGATCCCTCAAGAGCCCCGCGCAACGACATAGCGCGGGGCTCTTGCCGCACCTAGTGAAGCGGCACCATCGTGGTGATGGAGTACGGCAGGCCCAACGGGGTAGCAGGGTTCGTCGTACCCGTGCCGAGAGGAGGCCCTCATGCCCGCGGAAGCCGCACAGAATCAGGGGTTCCCGCCCCAACAGCAGGAGCCGCCAGGCTTGACCGCGCTCATGAATCCGGTGCCGGACCATGGCGAGGAGAGCTATCGCGGATCGGGACGGTTGCACGACCTCCGTGCGCTCATTACCGGCGGAGATTCCGGGATTGGGCGTGCCGTCGCTATCGCGTACGCGCGGGAAGGCGCCGACGTCGTGCTGTCCTACCTGCCGGAAGAGCAGGACGACGCTGAGGCCACGGCCGAAATGGTCGCCAAGGCGGGACGGCGTGCGGTTCTCGCGCCCGGTGACCTGACCGATCGTGACGAGTGCTTGCGCCTCGTCGAGACGGCGGCGGCGGAGCTCGGTGGTATCGACATCCTGGTCAACAACGCCGGCTTCCAGATGGCGAGGTCCGAGACTCTAGAGGAGACGACCCCGGACCAGATCGACCGGGTCTTCAAGACCAACTTGTACGCCTTATTCTGGCTGACTCAGGCCGCACTGCCGCACATGACGCGCGGCTCGTGCATCATCAACAACAGCTCGATCCAGGCATACGAGCCGTCCACCTCACTGCTCGACTACGCAGCGACCAAGGCAGCGATCAACAACTTCACAGTGAACCTCGCGGCGGAGCTCGGCCCGCGCGGCATTCGGGTCAACGCGGTGGCACCGGGCCCGATCTGGACGCCGCTCCAGCCGGCGACCCAGCCGGAGAAGAAGATCGAGAAGTTCGGCCAGGACACCCCGCTTGGCCGCGCCGGCCAGCCGGCCGAAGTGGCACCCGCATTCGTGTTTCTGGCATCACCCTCGGACGCCAGCTACGTGAGCGGCACCGTTTTGGGCGTCACCGGCGGCAGGCCGGTGTTCTGAGGCGATCTCGCAGCAGGGCGACAACTGAACGCCTCAGGTCCGAGCGCGCGGGGGGCGCACTAAACGGAGCCGGCCTCCCGTGACTGCACTGTCACGGGAGGCCGAAACCGGATGAGGGAGCCGGTTAGCGCACGAAGTGAGCGCCGAGCCGGTCTCCGACCTTTTCTGCTGCGACCGGGGATGCCTTCGCGGTGCCGTTCACTGAACTGGTGGACATCGCGTAGGTCAGGATCGCGTGCGCAACTGCGTCCGCCATCTCTTCTAGCGCTGTGGTGTTCACGTTGCTGATCACACCGTTGTACTCAAGCGCGCCGTCGTACGCGTCGTTAAGCGCCTCGTAGAGGCCCGCGTCGGCGCCGTCACCGATCGGGTCCAAGCTGTCGCACGCCTGGTGGTAGCACGGGTCATACGACACCGGCTCGCCGTCGAACGTGGCGAGTCCGCCGTACAGCGCGACCTGATCCTCGGTCTTCGCACCTTCCGCCCCGGTGAACAAGCCGCCCGCCGGGATGCCGGCGCTGATGAACGCGTCGTAGTCCGAGCGTCCGTCGAACGCCGTCGGCTCCGAAGCGAGGCCCTGCGAGGTGAAGAAGTCCTCGAAGAGCTGCTCGATGTCGTCGCTGCCGCTCGGGCCCTTGATCCCGAATGCAGAGCCGTCACCGTCGTAGACGAACCGCGCGAAGTTCGGCGAGCCGATCATGTCAAAGTTGAGGTACAGCTCGACGTCGTTGGCCTCCTGCCTGGTGAGCGAGTCGACGTAGAACTGCGAGCCGACCAAGCCTGCCTCCTCCGCGCCCCACCAGGCGAAGCGGATCTTGTTACGCGGCTCGATTTCGAGATCTGCGATCTGGAGCGCGGTCTCGAGCAGCGTCGCCGAGCCGGTGCCGTTGTCCTCGATGCCGGGGCCATCGGATACGGAGTCGAGGTGAGCCCCGGCCATGATCACGCGGTCGTCGCGTCCAGACGGGGTTTCGGCGATCAGATTCTGCGTCGGGACGTTGAGCTCGATCAGCGTGTCGGTCTTCAGGTGAATCACCACTTCGCCGGCGTCGAGGAGGGCGGCGAGCTCGTTACCGAGCTCGAACGAAATGCCGACCACGGGAATCGGGTCACTGAACTCGAACCCGAGGGTGGCGGCCAGCGTCTCCTGGCGGCCGTCTTGCCCCTCATTGAAGATGATCACACCGACCGCACCGGCGTCGAACGCGTTCTCGGCCTTCACCGAGAAGTTGCAGGTACCGCGCTGCACCAACGCGATGTTTCCGGCGTCGAAGTCAGCGAAATCTGACTCCTCACAGCCACTGCTGGACGTGTTGGCCTGGGCACCAGGCGGCAGTACGAGGTCGACGGCCTGCAACTGCGCGGTGACGTCACCGCTGCCTGAGTATTCAGCGGTGATGAAGTCCTCATTGGGGACGTACGTCACGTCGTTCGGCGAGACCTGCTCCATCACCGGCTCGGAGAGCTCAGTGAACGAGTTGAACAGGAAGTCCTGCCGGGTGACGTCATAGCCGGCCGCCACAAGTAGCTCTTCGATGTAGTCCACCGACGCGTCGTAGCCTGGCGTCCCGCTGGCGCGTGTGTCGCCGTTGTTGTCGGCGATCTTCTGTAGCTCCGCGAAATGATCCATGATCGCACCAGCGCTCACGGCATCTCTCAACTCGCTCGTGTCGGTCGGCACAGCGGCCGTGGCCGCGGTCGCCGTGATGGTGGTGATTGCCGTGGCAACACCCAAGCCCACCAATGCGGCCTTACTGCGTATCTTCACATTTCCTCCTGCGATCGAGGACAGAATCTGGGCGAGTCCCGAATCGAAGATCACGTCTTCCCCCGAACCCTTCCCACAGACCGGTCAACTATGCGACCGCGTTGTGTACAAGTCAAGAGAAGCTTCGCCCATTACCCCCGCACGAGCGGGGACGGTGGGGGCCCGGCCAGAGTGGCCGGGCCCCGCGCATTTTACGGGTTCCTCCGGAGATCAGACCCCGCAGGGCCCTTGCGTGGCGAAGGGTAGGTCGCCGTATCCGGAGACGTCGTACGTCGACAGGGATCCGTCAGCGGCAGCTGTCAAAACGGCCATCGTCGGTATCCGGAACAGGTTCTCAAGCTGGCCGTTACTCTTCTGGCCGACCGAGCGGACCTCGTAGAAGATCGCGCCCATCGTGGGCGTGTCAATGACTGGCTGTTCACCAGCCGGTGCCGTTCCACCCATGAGCATTCGGCTGAGGGCGGCGTTGGTGATGTCGATGAGCGGATAGTGCGCCACGTTGGCGAGCCCGTACCGATCCAAGGCATCCACGCTCACCATCGCCATCTGCCGGTTGGTGAGCCATTGCTCTACCGTCATGCGCTGCGGATCGATTGAGCGCGCACCGATCTGGAACTGGTTGAGGTCGTCGGTTCCGTTGACCACGGGTGCCTGGCCCATGTGGTGCAGGTCGAGTGCGAGTTCGGGTGCCGTGTCACGCCACAGTTTCCAGAACGCGACCGACTCTGGCTGCGCGAAGTTCTCCCAGTCGCGGTTGAGGTCGATCCGGGTCGGCGTCGTGCTCTGCCGGATGTTCGCCTCGGCACCGTCGGGGTTGTACATGGGGATGACGATGACCGTGAGGTTCTCGCGAATCAGCTGCGCGGCGGGGTCTCCAGTGGTCAGGTGATCGAGGATCTGCAGGGCCGCTTCAGTGCTGTGCAGTTCGTTGCCGTGAATGCGCGCCTGAAGCCAGAAGGTGGTCGGGCCGTCTCCAACGGTCGCGTAGAGCAGCTCCCGGCCCTCGCCCGATGTGCCGGCCGATTCCACCGTGACGAGGCCTTGACTTGTGCTTTCGATCCGGTCGAGCTCGCGAACCACGTCGGCGTATCCGGCGACGCTTTCCAGGCTGACGGTCTGGTTCTCCTGAATGCACGGGCCACCCGGATTATGAGCCGGATCGGCGGACGCCGACGTGGCTGCGGTAAGCCCGGTACCCAGGACGGCGAGACCTGCTAGCGCGGCGATGCTTCTTCGCATCTTGCCTCCTCTGGCCGATGAAACGGGGGACGACAGAAGCATAAGGGCCGATTGTGAATGACGTCGATCTTGAAGGCAAAGTTGATCTCGGCCCGGGGTGGACGGTCCTCGGGTGCACGCGAACTATCCCCACCCAGCACCCGGACGATCGACTTCGGTTGAGTCGAAGCGGCGGACCCATGGTGATCTGCGCGTAAGGGTGAATCACCCTCGGCGGGTGACCTGAGGTTACGGCGGGCCCGGTGATTATGAAGCTGCAAGTCGACGCCAGCGCATCAGCAGGCGAAGCTCGCCGCCGATCGGAGGGCACGCCGTACCTTCACAGGAGGAGAGATGACAGACATCGTGAACAAGCGCAAAGGTGCATCGTCGTGGGCCATCGGAGGGGTGGTCTTCGCCGCCATGATCATGATCATGGTCGGCCTGTTCCAGTTCTTCCAGGGGCTTGCTGCGATCATCAACGACGAATTCTTCGTGACGCTCCCCAACTATGCGTTCGAGTTGGACCTGACGGCATGGGGCTGGATTCACCTGATCCTTGGTGTCGTACTTCTTCTCGCCGGCTTCTTCTTGTTCGCAGGTAGCGCTGCAGCCGGTGCGGTTGCCATCGTCCTCGCCGGATTGAGCGCGCTCTCCAACTTCTTCTTCATTCCGTACTACCCATTCTGGTCGATCTTGATGATCGCGCTCGCCGTATACGTCATCTGGGCGGTCACTCGAGCGGGCGTGTTCGACTCCTGATCGTTTGGGATGGGCCTTGCTGCAGGACGGTAAGCCGAACGACTAGCCCGCCGGAGTAATCGATCCACCACGGATCGTCGTCGTGGTGGCCGCTGCGTCGTGACTGCGATGCGAGCCGTGCGAGGAGCAATGCTGATACCTCCAGCATTGCCTTCTCCGCATCAGAGGTTGCGGCCAGTTTGATGCCGCAGCCTAATTCTGGCTCTCCGGAAGTCTTGTAACCGGTATCAGATACCGGTTACATTGCCCTTGCGGGGGAGTGAGGAGGCTCACGTTGGCGGTGGCGAACCGCGATGGGGTCACTATCCGCGACGTGGCGGCTCACGCCGGTGTGTCGATCGCCACCGTGTCTCGAGTGCTCCGCGGCACAACGCCGGTTACACCTGCCACTCGCGACCGCGTCCTCGCCGCCGTTGCGGAACTGGGTTTCCGGCCCAGCGCCTTGGGCCGCTTCCTTGCCGAGGGCAGGCATGCTGCGAACGGCATCGTGTTTCCTGACTTGTCCGGGCCGTACTACGCCGAAGTGGTCCTCGGCTACGAGGAGATGGCCGGAGAGCTCGGGCGCTCGGTGCTGATCCTGTCCACACACGGCCGCGACGCTGCCCGGGAGATGGTGCGGGAGTTGGCCGGCCGCGTGGACGGACTGGTCGTGCTTGGCCGGACGGTGAGCGATGACCTGATTGAAGAGATCGCGGAGCGCGGGACTCCCGTCGTAGTGCTGGCGCGGCCGGCGCCGAGTGCGGTGGATTCGGTGAAGGCTGAGAACCTCGAGAGCGCGCAACGGCTGAGCGAGCACCTTATCGGTCACCGCTGCCGGCGGTTCGTCTTCCTTGGTGACGCGAACGGTTCGCCAGACTCCATGGAGCGGTGGTCCGGGTTCAGGGCAGCCCTGGAGCATGCGGGGATCACGCCTCCCGGTGAACCGGTCAGAGTCGCGCTGCGCGAGGACGAGGGCTTGCGAGCAGCGGACGAGTTGTTGGCCGGCGCGCTTCCCGACGCAGTCGTCTGCGCCAACGACGAGGTTGCCCTTGGCCTGATGGAGGGGCTGCGGAGGGCCGGCGTCGACGTGCCGGGACAGATTGCCGTGACCGGCTGGGACGACGTGATGGCAGCTCGTTACGCCGACTTGACCACAGTGCGGCAACCGATGCGCGAGCTCGGAGCCCACGCCGCGCGGCTGCTTGATCTTCGGATCCGTGGCGACGCCGAGGCGACCCGCCATGAAGTCCTGCCAACGGAATTGGTGATCCGGGACAGCTGCGGCCCGCATGAGCCGGCCGGCCCGGACAGGAGATAACCCCCGGGCGGCTGGCTCGCCGCTCGGCGAATAGAGAGGTGTCTGTATGAG
>DASTNZ010000051.1:0-39275 GCA_035762665.1 Jiangellaceae bacterium
ATACCCCACGGCGGACGGCATCCGGCCGAGGAGGGTCGACACCTCGGAGCCGGCCTGGCTGAACCGGAAGATGTTGTCGATGAACAGCAGCACGTCCTGCTTCTGCACGTCGCGGAAGTACTCGGCCATGGTCAGCGCGGACAGGCCGACCCGCATGCGCACACCCGGCGGCTCGTCCATCTGACCGAATACTAGCGCGGTGTCCTTGAGGACGTCCGCCTCCTGAAGCTCGACCCACAGGTCGTTGCCCTCACGGGTGCGTTCGCCGACGCCGGCGAACACCGAGGTCCCACCGAAGTTGCGGGCGACCCGGCGGATCATCTCCTGGATCAGCACGGTCTTGCCCACACCGGCGCCACCGAAAAGCGCGACCTTGCCGCCCTGGATGTACGGGGTCAGTAGGTCGAGGACCTTGATACCGGTCTCCAGCATCTGGGTGCTGCCCTCGAGCTGGTCGAACGCCGGCGGCTTGCGGTGGATCGCCCAGTGATCGTCGGCCTTGATCTCCGACTCGTCGACGTCCAGTGGCTTGCCGAGCACGTTGAACACGTGACCCTTGACGCCGTCGCCGACCGGGACGGTGATCGGGCCGCCGGTGTCGCGCACGGTCGCACCGCGCACCAGGCCGTCGGTCGGTTGCAGCGCGATGGTGCGCACCAGGCCGTCCCCGATGTGCTGCTCGACCTCGAGGGTCAGCGTGCGGTCGCCGCCGGCCTCCTCGGCCAGGTGGATGTCGACCTCGAGGGCGTGGTAGATGCCGGGCATCTCGTCGACCGCGAACTCGACGTCGACGACCGCACCGGTCACCCGGGCGATCCGGCCGGTGGCGGCAACCTGCTCCTGCTCCGCGGGGGTGGTCTCAGATGTGGTGGTCATGGGTCCTCATTTACTCCGCTGCGGCGGCGGCCAGCGCATTGGCGCCACCGACGATCTCGCTGATCTCCTGGGTGATCTCTGCCTGTCGGGCCTGGTTGGACTCCCGGGTCAAGGTCTCCTGCAGTTCGCCGGCGTTGTCGGTCGCCGACTTCATCGCGCGCCGCCGGGCCGCCCACTCCGCAGCCGCGGCGTCGAGCAACGTCGTATACACGAGGTTACCGGCGTACTGTGGCAGCAGGGCGTCCAGCACCTCCTCGGCGGACGGCTCGAACTCGTAGAGCGGCTGCGGGCCTTCCGCCGCCTCCCCTGTCTCTGCCCGTGACGGTGCTGTCGTACCCTCGTCGCCATCGCCGGAACCGGTCTCGACCTCGTGTACCCGTTCGGGGACGTACTCCACCACGATCGGAAACAGCCGCCTGGCCCGGACTTCTTGGCGCACCATGTTCACGAAGTGCGTCCACACCACGTGGATCTCGTCGACGCCGCCTTCTTCAGTGGGCGTGTCCATCGCCTTGAGCAGATCGTCCGCGATCTGGCGAGCATCCGCGTAGCCGGGAGTGCCGGAGAACCCGATGTACTCCCCGCCCATCTCCCGCTCGCGGAACCGGTGCCAGACCACGCCCTTGTTGCCGACGACGTACGGCACGACCTCCTGGCCCTGCTCGGCGAGCAGGCCGGTCAGGGCCTCGGCCTGGCGGATCACGTTCGACGTGTATGCGCCGGCGAAGCCCCGGTCCGACGTGACGATCAGTACCGCCGAGCGGCGTGGTTCGCCGGCGCCCTCGATCAGCGGATTGTCCAGCCGCGACTTCTCGGCAGCCGCCTCCAGCGCCCGGATGAGTGTCTGGGTGTACGGGCGTGCGGCTTCGGCCCGCTGCTGCGCCTTGATGATCCGGGACGCGGCGATCAGCTCCTGCGCCCGGGTGATCTTCTTGGTGGACTCGACCGAACGGATCCGGCGGCGTAGCTCACGCAGCTGTGCGCCCATGCGACCTCCTCTCCGAGGTCCTATTCGGCGATGTCGGCACGATCACTCCCCCGCGTCCGGACGAGCCTTCTCGCGGATCTCGTCCTGCGAAGGCCGATGGATTCGGATGGCGGTCTCCTCTTCCTCGTCCTCGCCGAGTGGCCGGACCGGCTCGTCCTTGACCAGCGGGTGGCCGGCCGCCGTGACGAACTGCTGCTTGAACGCGGTGATGGCGTCCTTCAGCGCAGACTCATCCTCGTCGGACAGCTTGCCCGACTCGGCGATCGAGTCGAGGGTGCCCTGGTGCTCGCGGCGCAGGAAGTCGAGGTACTCGGCCTCAAACCGGCGGATGTCCTCGACCGGCACCTCGTCCAGCTGGCCCGTCGTCCCGGCCCAGATCGACGCCACCTGCTGCGCAATCGGCATCGGCGACGACTGCGGCTGCTTGAGCAGCTCGACCATCCGCACACCCCGGTCCAGCTGTGCCCGGCTGGCCGCGTCCAGGTCGGACGCGAATGCCGCGAAGGCCGCCAGCTCGTTGTACTGCGCCAGGTCGATCCGCAGCGTTCCGGACACATCCTTCATCGCCTTTATCTGCGCTGCACCACCAACCCGCGACACGGAAATACCGACGTTCACTGCCGGACGGATACCCGAGTTGAACAGGTCGGTCTCCAGGAAGCACTGGCCGTCGGTGATCGAAATGACGTTCGTCGGGATGTAGGCCGACACGTCGTTGGCCTTGGTCTCGATGATCGGCAGGCCGGTCATCGAGCCGCCGCCGAGCTCGTCGGACAGCTTGGCGCAGCGCTCGAGTAGCCGGGAGTGCAGGTAGAACACATCGCCCGGGAACGCCTCGCGGCCCGGCGGGCGGCGTAGCAGCAGCGAGATGGTGCGGTAGGCCTCGGCCTGCTTGGTCAGGTCGTCGAAGACGATCAGCACGTGGTAGCCCTGATACATCCAGTGCTGACCGAGCGTTGACCCGGTATACGGGGCGATGTACTTGAAGCCGGCCGGGTCGGAGGCGGGCGCGGCGACGATCGTCGTGTATTCCAGCGCCCCCGCCTCTTCCAGCTGCTGGCGGACACCGGCAATCGTAGAGCCCTTCTGGCCGGTCGCCACGTAGATGCAACGGACCTGCTTGGTCTTGTCGCCGCTCTTCCAGTTGTCGAGCTGGTTGAGGATGGTGTCGACGGCGATGGTGGTCTTGCCGGTCTGCCGATCGCCGATGATCAGCTGCCGCTGGCCGCGCCCGATCGGCGTCATCGAGTCGATCGCCTTGATGCCGGTCTGCAGCGGCTCGGACACGCCCTGCCGCTGGACGACGGACGGTGCCTGCAGCTCCAACGCACGAGTGGTCTCCGGCTCGATCTCGCCGAGCCCGTCCAGCGGCGTGCCCATCGGGGTGATGGTCCGGCCGAGGAAGCCGTCACCGACCGGCACTGCGAGCACCTCGCCGGTCCGCCGGACGGTCTGGCCCTCCTCGATCCCCGCATACTCGCCGAACACGACGACGCCGATCTCCCGAACGTCGAGGTTCAGCGCCATGCCGAGGGTGCCGTCCTCGAACTCCAGCAGCTCGTTGGCCATCGCCGAGGGCAGCCCTTCGACCCGGGCGATGCCGTCCCCGGCCTCGACCACGGCGCCTACCTCTTCACGGGCGGTCGCCGCGGGCTGGTACGACTGGACGAAGGTGTCCAGCGCGTCACGGATCTCCTCGGGACGGATCGTCAGCTCCGTCATCGTTGCTCCTGGTTCTCGTTGGGTTGTGTGTTCACGTTTAGCGGCTCCCGGCGAGCTGCCGGCGAGCATCCTCGAGGCGGCCAATGACGGTGCCGTCGACGACCTCATCGCCGATCTCCACCCTGATACCGCCGACGAGCTCAGGCTCGACGACGACGTTGAGCTGGACGTCCGCGCCTGCCTGAGTCGACAGAGCGCGCTGCAGGCGGTCGCGATGCTCATCGGTCAGCGGTGCGGCCACGCGGGCGACCGCCACCTTCCGGCGCCGCCGCGCCGCGGCGAGATCTACGATTCGGTCAAGCTCCTTCTCCAGGCCGCCCTCGCGCCGCTCCAGCACCGCGTTCTCGACCAGCCGGACGGTCTCCGGCTGAGCCTTGCCCTCAAGGAGGGTCCGGACCAGTTGCCGGCGTGACTCCTCCGGCGCCGACCGGTCGAGCAGGGCCGAGCGCAGCGCGGTCTCGATCCGTACAGTCTGGCTGAACCGGAACAGCTCTTCCTCCACGACGTCGAGCTGGCCGCGGATTTCGGCCGAGATCAGGTGTGCCTGGACACCGAGCTCGGACAGCGCGGAGATAAGCGCGCCCGTTCTGGCCCACCGCGAACCGACGGCGGCCCCGACCACGTCGAGCGCGGCCTCGTCCACCTTGCCGCCGAACAGCTGGCGGGCCAGCGCCTCACGGCTGTCGGCGGACCGGCCGGGGTCGGTCAGAGCACGCCGTAACGATGCCCGGGATGCCAGGAAGCCGGCGATCGCGATCAGCGCGTCGCCGGCCACCACCGCTTGTTCGGACGACTGCCCGACCGCGCTGGCCAGGCGGTCCGCAAGGGCTCCAGGAGCAGCCATCAGGATCCGCCGTTCGGCGATGGGGCACCGGACGGCGTAGCACCGTTGGCCGACTCGAGGTCAGCGAGGAAACGCTCGACCACGCGCTGTGCCCGCGCGTCGTCGGTGAGCGACTCACCCACGACCCGACCGGCCAGGTCGGTCGCCAGCACACCAACCTCGGCTCGCAGCGACCGCACGACCTGCTCGCGGTCGGAAGCCATCTGGGCCTGGGCCCGAGCGCTGATCCGCTGAGCCTGCTCCTCGGCGTCCGCGCGCATCTGGGCCACGATCTCGGCACCCTGCCGCTGCGCGTCCGACCGGATCCGGGCCGCCTCCTCGCGGGCGTCGGCGAGCTGGGCGCGGTACTCCTCGAGCGTGCGCTGTGCTTCGGCCTGAGCCTGCTCGGCCTGCTTGATGCCCCCCTCGATCGCGGCCGTGCGCTCGGCGTACGTCCGCTCGAAGACGGGCAGGACGTACTTGCGCAGGAAGTAGAACAGCACCCCGAACGCCACCAGGCCGATGATGATCTCGGCGGTGTGCGGCAGCAGCGGGTTCGGTTCTTCCGCGGCGAGCGGAACGCTCTGCGCGATCAACGTCATCATGACAGTTCCTTACCGGAGTGCTACGGGTTAAGCGCGAAGGCGAGACCGATACCGATGACGGCGAGCGCCTCGGCAAGCGCGAAGCCGAGGATGGCGATGCCCTGCAGGACGCTACGGGCCTCTGGCTGGCGAGCCACGCCGCTGATGTATGCGGCGAAGATCAGGCCGATGCCGACGCCGGGGCCGATGGCCGCGAGGCCGTAGCCGACCATGTTGAGCGAGCCAGTCATCACTTTTCCTTTCGTGGGTTGGTTGTCACGAGCGGCGATTCGGATCAGTGCTCGTGGGTCAGCGCCCCGCCGATGTAAATGGCGGAGAGAAGTGTGAACACATATGCCTGCAGTAGCTGGATGAAGCCCTCGAAGAGGGTCAACACGATGCCGAACAACAGGGCAACGCCGCCGGCCGCATAGCCGACGAGGCCTTGGGTGTGAAGCAGCAGGAACTCGCCGCCAAGGATCGTGAGCAAGAGCACCAGGTGCCCGGCGAACATGTTGAACGTAAGACGGAGAGTGAGGGTGACCGGCCGGATGATGACCGTGGACAGGAATTCCAGCGGCGCGAGCAACGGGTAGATCGCCTTCGGCACACCCGGCGGGAACATCATGTTCTTGAAGTAACCGCCGAAGCCCTGCCGCTTGATGCCGATGTAGTTGAAGATGATCCAGGAGATCACGGCGAGCACGAGCGGGATCGCGATCCGCGACGTGGCCGGGAACTGGACCATCGGGATGATCCCCGAGATGTTGAGCACTGCGATGAACACGAACAGCGTGAACAGGTATGGGACGTACTTGGCGCCCTCGCGGCCGATGGTGTCCGGGACCATGCCGTTGCGAATGAACCCGTAGACGCCTTCGACGAAGAACTGGCCCTTGCCCGGGACCAGTGCTGCCCGGCGAGCTGCGATGAAAAGCGTGATGCCGATCAACAGCGTTGCGGCGACGACGATGAGCATCGGCTTGGTGACGCCGAAGCCGAAGATCTCGAACACGGGAGGAAGCTCGAAGTCGGCCGGGCCAGGAGCCTCGAATTCCTCGGTCTCCTCAGCGGCGAGGACGAAGGGCAAGCTCGTGCTCAACGGTGTCCTTCCTCACGATTGCTGACCAGGCAGAAGTGGCTCAAGTCAGGGTCTACCGTATCGAACCCAGACCAGGTACAGTGCAGCACCCATCCCCAGCAGCAAGCCGCCGGCGACGAAGATCTGATTGTCCAGCCAGCGCGCCACGAGCCACCCCAATCCACCCCAAAACAGCACGCCCGCCATAATCAGGCTGACAGCGTGCCACGCGGCGTTCTGCTCGCGGCGGGACTCTTCGGACGGGTCATTGCTCATGGCGCGGGAAGTCTACTGGGTTGACGCGGCGAACCTGCACTCCCGCAAATGGCGCTGACCTGCAGCTTCTTGCTAGCTGCCACCGTTGTCAGGCCGTGACGCGGACGATTCGGGGACGATGGTCGGCTCCCGCCGCGACGCGCGTACCGAGTGGGCAACGTGCACCGCCGACCAGCTGAGAGCGCAGACAATGATCGTCACACCGAGCCACCGGGTGTCCGCGAAACCGGCCCGGCCGACCAGAGCGAGCGCCATCAGGGCCAGAGCCAGCCGCAACGTGTATGTGAGCAACAGCACAGCCAATCCGAGCCCGGCCCGGACTTCCGCCCCTTGCGTGACCCGGATGGGAATGAGACCGCTGGTCAGGAAGGCGACGACGATGACGGTTGCAACCAGTCCGCCGGCCAACCCTTCGGTGCCGGCTGCCGCCCATCCGGCGAGCGAGCACGCGAGGCCGGCCGCGAGCGTCCAGCGGCGAGCAATGGCGTGAGACGTGGCTTTGGTCATCGCTTCGAGTTTCGCAGAAGGTATCTGGGCTGCCCCATCGTGATGAGCACGGTGGCCACCAGTGCCAGCCCCACGACGAGGTAGACCTGCCACCCGCCCACCAGCGCGATGAGCACAATCCCGAAGCCGATCAGTGCGGCCCAGATCCACATGATGGCCACGGCACGGCGGTGGGAGTGCCCGATCTCGAGAAGCCGGTGGTGAAGATGCTGCTTGTCCGGCGCGAACGGCGAGCGGCCGGCTCCGGTGCGTCGCCAGACCGCGAGCAGCAGATCGGTGAACGGCAGCGCGATTACCGCTACCGGGATGACCAGCGGCAGCAACGCCAGCAAGAACGTCCCGCCGTCCTCCTGCACGTCCGGAGATGAGAACTGGCCGGTCAATGTGATCGTCCCGGCGGCGAGAAGCAACCCGAGCAGGAGCGCACCGGAGTCGCCCATGAAGATCCGTGCCGGGTTGACGTTGTGCGGCAGGAAGCCGAGGCAGATACCGCACAAAGCGGCCGTCACCAGAGCGGGCATCGTGAGCCTGGTGAACCCCTGCTCGACGGTCAGCACGTAGGCATAGGAAAAGAACGCGGCGGCACCGACGCCGACGACGCCCGCGGCCAGCCCGTCCAGGCCGTCGATGAAGTTGACCGCGTTGGCCGTCCCGACCACGAGCAGGACGGTCAGCACGGCCCCCTGCAGGGAATCGAGGATGAACGGGCTGCCGGACGGTAGCGGCAGCCAGAACAGTTGGACCCCTTCGACCACGAGCAGGCCGGCAGCGAGCAATTGGCCGGCGAACTTCATCAGCGCGGAAAGGTTCCAGATGTCGTCTGCGACGCCGACCAGGCAGATGGTGGTGGCTGCCAGCAGCACACCGCGAGGCGCGCTGGACTCCTCGAACACCTGGCCCATGTAGGGGAGCACGCTCGCAACGAGTAGCGCGGCGACGAACCCGCCCAGCATGGCGAGGCCGCCAAGGCGTGGCACCGGCTCGCGGTGAACGTCGCGGTCGCGCGTCGGCGGGACGGCACCGACCAGGTGCGCGATCTTGCCCGCGACGCCGACGAGGAGGTACGTCGCTCCCGCGGCAACGAACAAGATCAGGAGGTACTCACGCACGCGGAGACTCTAGCTCCGCCCGCCAACTGGTTGCGCTCTGGGCAACAGCGGTTTACGGGATGGTCAGGACGTGGCTGCTGGTGCGACGGTCTCGGGGACTACTTCGCGTAGCTCGTCGACAGTGATCGCGCCCTCGCGGAGCACGGCCGGTACCTCACCCGTGACATCCACGATTGTGGACGGGACGTCATCCTCTGTAGGGAACGAGTCGAGATAGACCGCGACGGCATCGCCCAACTGCTCGCGGGCGTCCGCGCCGGACCGGGCCGGTGGCTGGCCGGTGCGGTTGGCGCTGCTCACGCCCATCGGGCCGGTTTCGCGGATCAGCTCGATGGCGACGGGGTGCAGCGGCATGCGGACGGCGACGGTACCGCTCGTATTGCCAAGGTTCCACTTCAGCGTGGGTTGCTGAGCGCACACCACGGTAAGTCCGCCGGGCCAGAACGCTTCGGTGAGCTTTTTGACCAACCCGCCGGACTGCGCCGAAATGCCGGCCAGCATGCCGGGCGATGCCACGAGGACCGGCACCGGCAAATCCGGGCCCCGGCCCTTGGCGGCAAGCAGCAGATTGACCGCCGCATTGTTGAACGCGTCGCAGCCGATGCCATAAACGGTGTCGGTGGGCAACACCACGAGCCTGCCCCGCTTGACCGCCCGGACGGCGGCGGCGATGCCTCGGCTGCGCTGGGCGGGATCCGTGCAGTCATAGGTGCGACTCACACGCGGGATGCTACCCGCAGCTCGGCGCCGACTCTCCTGATCACTCACTAAGCAGGTCGGACGGCGGTGAGGAAGCGGAGCCGGCCCGTGAGGTCGGGGTGATCTTCGATATCGGACCAGCGGCCGGTTTCCTCGAAGACCCTCGGCGCGACCTCGCCTTGTACGTCGGCGTGTTCAGCGATCACCAGCCCGCCGGGCCGGAGTAACCGGGCGGCCGTCCTCTCCAGGACTCTCATGGCGTCGAGCCCGTCCGCACCCGACCACAGCGCGGTAGCGGGGTCGTGCGTTGCAACTTCGGGGTCGCGGATTTTCGCGCCGGTCGGGACGTACGGCGGATTGGCGGCGACGACGTCCAGCCGGCCGTCCATCTCCGGGAGGCAACCAGCTACGTCGGCATGATGGACCAGCACCGTCGTGCCCTGGGCGTTCTGCCGCAGCCAGGCCACGGCTGCCGCGTCCGCCTCCACTGCGTGCACCTCCGCGGACGACACCTCCTCGGCCACGGACAACGCGATGGCTCCCGATCCGGCGTACAAGTCAGCGACTATCGGCGCGCGCCCGGCCGACTCGACTTCACGCGCGGCGTCGATCGCCACGCCGGCGACGAGCTCGGTCTCCGGCCGGGGGACGAACACGCCAGGACCCACCCGCAGCGTGAGGTGGCGGAAGTAGGCGACGCCGGTGATGTGCTGGAGCGGTTCTCGGCCGGCCCGCCGGTCGACCAGCTCGCGGTAACGCTCGACGAACGGCTGGTCCGGCCCGGGCTGCAGCAGCAGCTCGCCGCGGTTCACCCCAAGCAGATGGGCAGCCAGGATCTCGGCATCGTGGCGCGGTGACGGGACACCTGCGGCCGCCAACCGGTCCGCCGCCGCCGCGATCAACTCACGCAAGCTCATTAGCCGCCGACATGATCGATCGTCACTGGGCGCCGGCGGCCATCCGCTCGGCCGCTTCGGCATCGACCAGGGCGTGGATGACCGCATCCAGATCACCCTCGAGAACGGCGTCGAGGTTGTACGCCTTGTAGCCAACGCGGTGGTCGGAGATGCGGTTCTCCGGGTAGTTGTACGTACGGATCCGCTCGGACCGGTCGACCGTCCGCACCTGGCTCCGCCGCTCGGCAGCGGCAGCAGCGTCGGCCTCTTCCTGGGCGGCGGCGAGCAGCCGGGCGCGCAGGATGCGCATCGCCTGCTCCTTGTTCTGCAACTGAGACTTCTCGTTCTGGCAGGACACGACGATGCCGGTCGGCAGGTGGGTGATACGCACCGCCGAGTCGGTCGTGTTAACGCTCTGTCCGCCCGGTCCGGACGAGCGGAAGACGTCGATCCGCAGGTCGTTCGGGTTGATCTCGACCTCGGTCTCCTCTTCCACTTCGGGCAGCACGAGTACGCCCGCGGCCGAGGTGTGGATGCGACCCTGACTCTCGGTTACGGGGACGCGCTGCACCCGGTGGACGCCCCCCTCGTACTTGAGGCGGGCGTACGGCGCTGTCCCCGGTTCGGCGGAGCCCCTGGCCTTGATAGCGACGGCGACGTCCTTGTAGCCGCCGAGGTCGGACTCCTCGGCATCAAGGATCTCGGCCTTCCAACCGGTGCGCTCGGCATACCGCAGGTACATCCGCAGCAGGTCGCCGGCGAAGAGCGCCGACTCCTCCCCTCCCGCACCGGCCTTGATCTCGAGGATCACGTCCCGATCGTCATTGAGATCACGCGGGAGGAGCAGCGTCTGCAGCTCGGCCTCGAGCTCAGCCTGCCGCTTGGCAAGCTGTTCCGCCTCGGCGCCGAACGCAGGATCGTCCGAGGCGAGCTCAAGAGCTGCTTCGCGGTCCTCGCCCGTCCGGCGCCATTCGGTGTAGGCCTGCACGATCGGGCCTAGCTCGGCGTAGCGACGGCCCAACTTGCGAGCCTGGGCCGCGTCGGCGTGAATCGCAGGGTCGGCAAGGCGGCGCTCGAGCTCGGCATGCTCGGCCACCAGGTCCGGTACGCGCTCGAACATCCAACCCTCCTTATCGATCACATCAAGCGGGGTATCCCGGCTGACAGAAACTGGGCGAGGGGCCGAACGGGCGACAACACGCCGCGTCCGACCCCTCGACAAGACAGCTACTTGGCGCCGGCCTTCTTCTTGCCGTAGCGCGACTCGAACCGTGCCACGCGGCCACCGGTGTCGAGAATCTTCTGCTTGCCCGTGTAGAACGGGTGGCAGTTGGAGCAGACATCGGCATGAATGATGCCATTCTGCGCCGTGCTGCGCGTGGTGAACGTGTTGCCGCAGGTACAGGTGACCGTGGTCTCCACGTACGCGGGGTGAATGTCTGGCTTCATGCGAAATACTCCATCGAGTTCTAGGGCCGCCGGGTCGGCCACGCGGCATGCTTGACCGTGAACCGGGACCGTACCGGGGAACCGGAACCGCCTGTTGATTATTCCAGCGGACGCCTTCCCGGGCCAAACCATGCCCGGGACGGGCGGCAAAGCATCACTGGGCGGATCGTCAGTCGTCTTCCTTACCGCCGATGGTCGGGGTCGTCTGCTGGACCTGGCGCAGGAACTCGATGTTGCTCTTGGTCTTCTTCAACCGGTCGATGAGCAGCTCGATAGCCTGCTGCGGGTCGAGTGCCGATAGCACCCGGCGCAACTGCCACATGACGGCAAGCTCCTCCCGTGAGACCAGGATCTCCTCACGGCGCGTGCCCGAGGCGTCCACGTCGATGGCCGGGAACAGCCGCTTGTCGGCGAGATCGCGGCGGAGCCGGATCTCGCAGTTGCCGGTGCCCTTGAATTCCTCGAAGATGACCTCGTCCATCCGCGACCCGGTCTCGACGAGCGCCGTGGCGAAGATGGTCAGCGAGCCGCCATGTTCGATGTTCCGCGCCGCACCGAAGAACTTCTTCGGTGGGTAGAGCGCGGACGAGTCGACACCACCGGACATGATCCGCCCACTGGCCGGCGCAGCCAGGTTGTAGGCGCGGCCCAACCGGGTGATGCCGTCCAGCAAGATCACCACGTCGTGCCCCAGCTCGACGAGCCGCTTCGCCCGCTCGATCGCCAACTCGGCCACCGTCGTGTGGTCGTCGGCGGGACGGTCGAAGGTCGAGGCGATGACCTCACCCTTCACCGACCGCTGGAAGTCGGTGACCTCCTCCGGCCGCTCGTCCACGAGCACCACCATCAGGTGGGTCTCCGGGTTGTTGGCAGTGATCGCGTTGGCGATGGCCTGCATTATGAGCGTCTTACCGGCCTTGGGCGGCGAGACGATCAGGGCACGCTGGCCCTTACCGATCGGCGCGACCAGGTCGATGACCCGGGTGCTCAGGTTGCCGGCGTCGGTCTCAAGGCGCAGCCGGTCCTGCGGGTACAGCGGCGTGAGCTTGGCAAAGTCGGGACGGTGCTTCGCCGCCTCGGGATCGGTGCCATTGACGGTGTCGACCCGCACCAGGGCGTTGAACTTCTGCTGCTTCTCGCCCTCGCGCGGTTGGCGCACCGCTCCCGTGAGGGCATCTCCCTTACGGAGCGCATACCGGCGCACCATCGCCAGCGACACATACACATCATTGGGACCGGGCAGGTAGCCGGACGTCCGGACGAACGCGTAGTTGTCGAGGATGTCGAGGATCCCAGCGACGGGGATGAGGACGTCGTCCTCGGAGATCTGCGGTTCCTCGAAACGCTCGCCACGACCCGTAGGGCCACCACGGCGCTGGCCACTGCGGCGATCCCGGCGCCGCCGCCGATTGCCGCCGCGCCTGTCGTCGTCATCGTCGCGGCGGTCGTGCTGGTTGCGGGAGCCCTGCCGGTCACCGTCGCGGTCGCCGTCCTGGCGTTCGCCAATGTCCTGGCGTTCGCCGCCGTCCTGCTGGTCTCCCCGCTCGCTGTGCTGCCGGGAACCACCCTGGCCCTCGCGGCTCCGGCGCTCAGTGCGCTCGCCGTCGCCCGGCCGGTCGCCGGTCGGCTGGTCGCCACCTGTCTGATCAGCGCGAACGTGGGACTCGCCGCCGCCAGCCTCGGATCCCTCGCCACCCGCAGCGGCCGCCACAACAGTGGTCCGGGGGTCGCGCTCCGAGGCCGCGGCCACCGGCTCCAGCTGCTGCTGGTCGGCCTGGCGCGCCAGCGAACCCACGGGCCGCTCTTCCCCGCCACTCAGGCCGCTCTCGCCCTGTGTGCCGCCGCTCTGGGCAGCCCTGATGGCTTCGATCAGCTGGCCCTTACGCATGCGGCCGGTACCCGTGATGCCAAGGCTGCCGGCAAGCTGCTGCAGCTCTGCCAGCACCATGCCGCTCAAGCCGGGAGCGCGGCGACGCCGGCCCGACATGGGCTGCGTGTCTTGTGCGGCCTCGGTTCCCTCGGCGGTTGGCAGCTCTGCCGAGGGCTCGGATGCTCCGAAGAGATCAGTGTTAGTCACTCAGGGTCCTTCCCCTGGACCGGCACCGGTTGAGAAAGCCGGCGCATGAATCACTCCGAGGGTGCGCCCTCGGATTTGGGGTGCACCGGACGCGAGGGTCGGCTGGCCCGCCGGGTACAGCACGCCGAACTCGACGAGACACAGGAATCCATGGCTGACGCGGCGAACCCGCTGCATGGGATAAGCGACCAACCCAGAGGGCGTCGGTGCAGTAGAGAGCTTAGCACGGGTCCGCTCAACTCCACCTAGCCCTGATTTCCGTACGCAACCGTGTCGTGACCATCTGCGCCATCTGACCGCGTTGTGCCGGCCCCACGCCGATCGACCGGCAAGGCCCGCACCTCCCATCCGGGGACCTTGGCAACGTACTGGTCGCCAATGGTGAGCGCGAGGACGGACGGCCCTGCACCAGAGACGACCGCCGCGATCCCGCGCTCGCGAAGATCCTTCATGAGCGTCAGCGTGTCGGGCATCGCCGGTGCGCGGTACGGCTGGTGCAGCTCATCCTCGGTCGCATCGAGGAGCAGGTCCGGCCGCCGGGTCAGCGCCTCGACGAGCAGCGCCGCCCGGCCCGCGTTACGCGCCGCCGCCGCATGCGGGACGGACGCCGGCAGCAGACCGCGGGCCGTCTCGGTGGACAACGATTCCGCTGGGACGCAGACCACGGGACGCACGTCGGGATGTACGTCCAGCGCGACAGCCCTCACCCGGCCGCTGGGCGACCACGCGATGGTCAGCCCGCCGAGCAGGCACGGGGCCACGTTGTCCGGGTGGCCTTCGATCTTCGCCGCGAGGGCGAGCGCAGCGTCCACGTCGTCAACAGCTCCCGCCAGCGCGCGCGCCGCGAGCACCCCGGCGACAATGGCCGCCGCTGAAGACCCCAATCCACGGCCGTGCGGTATCGAATTGGTGCACGCCAGCCGCAGTCCCGCCACCTCCACGCCGAGCGAGGCGAATGTCCCCCGCATGGCGCGCACCACGAGGTGGTCGCCGTCCAGTGGAACCTCGCCGGCCCCGGCGCCGGTCACCCGCACGTCGAGGCCATTCTCGGCAAGCTCGGCCTCGACGACGTCGTACCAACCGAGCGCGAGACCAAGCGCATCGAAGCCGGGGCCCAGATTGGCACTGGTCGCCGGGACGGAGACTCGCACGGACCTGCTCATTTCAGGCCGAGAACCTCGGCGGCCGCCGACACGTCAGCCGGTATGACATAAGGGCGGATCTCACCGTAGTGCGCGCTGGCGGTGTCGACGTCCTTGAGTCCGTGACCGGTGGCCGTGACGACGATCTGCTGCCCGCGGTCGACTCGGCCGGCCTGGGCGAGCTTCAACAGCCCCGCCACGCCGGCCGCCGAAGCCGGCTCCACGAACAGGCCTTCCCGCCCGGACAGCTCCTGCTGCGCGGCCAGGATCTGCTCGTCGGACACGGCCTCGATCAGGCCCTTGGATTCGGCCCGTGCTTCCTCGGCCAGCTGCCAGGAGGCGGGATTGCCGATCCGGATCGCGCTCGCGACGGTCTCCGGGTTGGCGACCGGTTCGCCGCGGACGATAGGCGCCGCACCTTCGGCTTGAAACCCCCACATCATCGGCCGCCGGGTAGCAGGGCCGCTGGCCGCGTACTCGCGGTAACCCATCCAGTACGCCGAGATGTTGCCGGCATTGCCGACCGGCAAGACGTGGACATTCGGCGCATCACCGAGGTCGTCGACCACCTCGAAGGCGCCGGTCTTCTGCCCGGCCAGCCGGTGCGGGTTAACGGAGTTGACCAGCGCCACCGGATAGGCCTCGGCGAGCTCCCGCGCCAGCCGGAGGCAGTCGTCGAAGTTGCCGTCGATCGCAGCGATGACTCCGCCGTGGACGACTGCTTGCGCGAGCTTCGGACCGGCAATCTTGCCGTTGGGGATCAGGACCACCGGGGTCATGCCGGCGCGCACGGCGTACGCCGCCATCGATGCGCTCGTGTTACCAGTCGAAGCGCAAACGACCGCTTTGACGCCTTCCTCGAGCGCCTTGGAGACAGCTACTGTCATGCCGCGGTCCTTGAACGACCCGGTCGGGTTGGATCCCTCGACCTTGATGTGTACGTCGCACCCGGTCAGCTTGGATAGCCAGCGGCTTGGCAGCAGCGGCGTCCCACCCTCGCGGAGCGTCACTACAGGCGTCTCCGCAGTCACTGGCAACCGATCGCGGTACTCCTCGATCACGCCTCGCCAGAGGTGGGCCATCGGTTTACTCCCCTTCGACACGCATCACGGACAGCACATCCCGCACCGCGTCCAGCTCACGTAGCTGGGCCACCGTCGCGGCCAGCGCGCGGTCCGGCGCGATGTGAGTGACGACCACCAACTCCGCATCATCGGGTCCGTGCACCCGTTGGCGGACGGTCTCGATCGAGACGTGGTGCTCGGCGAAGACGGTCGCGACCGCCGCGAGCACCCCCGGCCGGTCGTCAACGTCCAAGCTGATGTGGTAACGGGTGAGCGTGTCACCCATCGGGCGAACCGGCCGGTCGGCGTACGACGACGCGCCGGGACCAAGCGACCCGGCGAGCTTGTTGCGTGCGACGGTCACGACGTCGCCGAGGACCGCGCTGGCAGTAGGCGTCCCGCCCGCGCCGGGACCGTAGAACATGACCTGACCGGCGGCGTCGCTCTCGACGAAGACAGCGTTGTACGCGCCGCGCACACTCGCCAGCGGATGGGTCCGCGGCAACATGGCCGGGTGGACCCGCGCCCCGACCGAACGTCCGTCCTCCGACAGCTCGCAGATGGCGAGCAGCTTGACCACCGCGCCCATCTCCCGGGCGCTCGCAACGTCGGCGGCGGTAACGTCGGCGATGCCCTCACGGTGGACGTCGGCATTCGTCACGGACGTGTGGAAGGCGATGCCGGCCAGGATGGCGGCCTTGGCCGCCGCGTCGTAACCTTCGATGTCGGCGGTGGGGTCCGCCTCGGCATACCCGAGTGCCTGGGCTTCTTCCAGCGCCTCCGCGTAGCTCGCGCCCGAGCGGTCCATCTGATCGAGGATGTAGTTGGTGGTGCCGTTGACGATGCCAAGCACACGTCGGATGCGATCGCCGGCCAGCGACTCGCGTAGGGGCCGCAGCAGCGGTATCGCTCCGGCGACGGCCGCTTCGTAGTAGAGATCGACACCGTACTTCTCGGCCGCGTTGTGGAGGGTCGCGCCGTCCTCCGCCAGAAGCGCCTTGTTGCCGCTGACCACCGACGCTCCGTGCTCCATCGCGGCAAGGATCAGCCGGCGAGAGGGCTCGATCCCGCCGATCAGCTCGATGACGATGTCGACGTCGTCCCTCGTTGCCAGGCCGAGAGCGTCGGTGGTGAACAGGTCGGGACTCACTCCCGTGGCCGAGCGATCGCGGTTCGGCCGGCGGACGGCGATGCCGGCCAGCTCCAGCCGGGCTCCGGCGCGCGCTTCGAGGTCGCCGGCGTGCTCGGTCATCAGCCGGGCCACCTCGGTGCCTACGTTCCCGCAGCCCAGCAACGCGACCCGAAGCGTGCTCATCGACCCCTCCCCAGCACGGTTACCACGCCCAAGTGTCGGTCACCGCCGGAAGTTCTCGCGCACATCGTCCGCATCGCGAGACGTCCGTCTCGGATTCTGGGGAATCGGCGCAGATCCTTCACCTCGCGCCGCTATTCAGCCGACGTCCAGGCGGAGCAGGTCGTCTTCGGTCTCACGGCGGACGATAACCCGCGCCTTACCGTCCGCGACCGCCACGACGGGCGGGCGCGGCACGTGGTTATAGGAATTGGCCAGGCTCCGGCAGTACGCACCCGTTCCAGGTACGGCGATCAGGTCGCCGGGACGGACGTCCGCGGGCAGGAACTCGTCCTTGACCACGATGTCGCCGCTTTCGCAGTGCTTGCCAACGACCCGGGCCAGCACGGGCTGCGCGTCCGAGCGGCGCGACGCCAGCGTGCAAGAGTAGTCGGCGTCGTAGAGAGCGGTACGGATGTTGTCGCTCATCCCGCCATCGACGGCGACATAGATGCGGGACGCACCAGCGTCCAGTTCGACCTCTTTGACCGTCCCGACCTCGTAGAGCGTGAATCCAGCCGGCCCCGCGATGGCGCGGCCGGGCTCGACACTGATCCGCGGCACCGGGACGCCGAAGGCGCGGCACTCATGATCGATGATCTCGGCCATACCCACCGCCAGCTCGGCCGCCGGCATCGGGTCGTCCTGGGTTGTGTAGGCGATGCCGTAGCCGCCGCCGAGATCGAGCTCGGGCAGCTCGACACCGTGCTCGGCTCGGATCACGGCGTGGAACCCCAGCGTGCGGCGCGCCGCTACCTCGAAGGCGGACGTGTCGAAGATCTGCGAGCCGATGTGCGAGTGCAGGCCAAGCAGCTCGAGGCTCGGTTCGGCCAAAACAGCCGCGACGGCCTCGGCGGCAGTCGCGCCCGCCAGGGAGAACCCGAATTTCTGGTCCTCGTGTGCCGTGGCAATGTACTCGTGGGTGTGCGCCTCGACGCCCACGGTGATGCGCACGAGCACCCGCGCCCGGACGCCCTGTTCACGCGCCAGCGCGGCCAACCGCGAGATCTCGGCCGTCGAATCGATCACGATGCGGTCCACGCCGGCGTCCAGCGCCCGCGCCAGCTCGGCGACAGACTTGTTGTTGCCGTGCATGCCGATGCGCTCGGGCGGGAATCCAGCGCGCAAAGCGACGGCGAGCTCGCCGCCCGTGCACACGTCCAGGTTCAAGCCCTCCTCGGCGACCCACCGGGCGGACGCGATCGACAAGAACGCCTTGCCGGCGTAGAAGACGTCGGCTCCCCCGCAGAGCGGTTCGAAGGCGGCGTGGAACGCCTGGCGGAACGTACGGGCACGGACCCGGAAGTCGTCCTCGTCCATCACGTATGCGGGCGTCCCGAACTCGCGCGCGATTTCGCCGACCGGGACGCCTGCGATGGTGAGCACGCCGTCGGGCCTGCGCTCGACGTTGCGTGCCCACAGCGCGGGCACCAAGGCGTTGACGTCCGCAGGTTCACGCAGCCAGGACGGCCCCCGGTGGCCGGCCTCGGCATGCAGAACTCCGGCCTCGTGAGCTCGCACTACATCCGCTCCGGTGCACTGACCCCGAGCAGCCCGAGGCCGTTGGCGAGCACGGTCCGGGTGGCATCGACCAGCCATAGCCGGGCGCGGTGCACGCCGGTGGTCTCTTTGTCACCCTTCGGCAGCACCTGGCATTGCTCGTAGAACTTGTGGAACGTCCCGGCGAGGTCCTCTAAGTATCGGGCTACCCGGTGTGGCTCGCGCAGCTCAGCCGCCGTCGCGACCACGCGGGGGAACTCTCCCAGCGCGCCGAGCAGCAGCGACTCCCACTCATGGGTGAGTAACTCCGGCTCCAGCTCGCCCTTGTCGATGCCTAATTCCGTCGCGTTACGCAGGATGGACGCCAGCCTGGCGTGTGCGTACTGCACGTAGAAAACCGGGTTGTCGCTGGCCTGCCTGGTGATCTGCTCGATGTCGACGGTGAGGGGCGAGTCGGCCGGATACCGGGACAGTGTGTAGCGCAGCGGATCGACACCGGCGAGCCCCACGACGTCCGCGAGTGTCACCATCGTGCCCGCCCGCTTGGACAGCTTTACCTCTTCGCCACCCTTGACGATCTTGACGAGCTGGCCGATCGGTACCTCGATGTTGAAGTCCGGGTCGTCACCCGTGCAGGCGGCCATCGCCTTGAGCCGTCCGATGTAGCCGTGGTGGTCGGCCCCGAGCAGGTAGATGCAGATGTCGAAGCCCCGCTCGCGCTTGTCGACGTAGTACGCGGTGTCAGATGCGAAGTACGAGTAGTCGCCGTTGCTCCGGACGACGACCCGGTCCTTGTCGTCGCCAAAGTCGGTCGTGCGCATCCATAGCGCACCATCGGCCTCGTACAGGTGCCCCTCCTTGCGCAGCACCTCGATTGCATGCTCGACCTTGCCGGACTCGTGCAGGCTGCGCTCGGTGGACCAGACGTCGAATTTGGTGCGGAACTGCTCCAACTCCTGCTGCTGCTCAGCGAGCTGCAGCCGGTACCCCTCTTCGCGGAATGCCGCGAGCTGCTCGTCGCGAGGCAGGTCCAGGATCTCCGGGTGCTCAGCGACGATCTTCTTCGCCAGCTCGGCGACGTACTCGCCGTGGTAACCCTCTTGCGGAACCTCTTCACCATTCGCACGGGCCATGATCGACGCGCCGAACAGGTCCATCTGGACCCCCCGGTCGTTGATGTAGAACTCGCGTGTGACGTCCGCGCCCGCCGCGGTGAGCACTCTGGCGATCGCGTCGCCGACGGCCGCCCAACGCACGTGCCCGAGGTGCAGCGGACCGGTTGGATTAGCAGAGATGAACTCGACGTTGATCCGGGTGCCGGCCAGGGTGTCAGACGAGCCGTAGATCTCGCCGGCCTCGACGATCGTGCGGGCGAGCTCGCCCTGAGCACCGGCGGCGAGGGTGATGTTGAGGAACCCAGGGCCGGCGATGTCGACGGTGTCGATGCCTGGGTCCAGGCGCAGGCGGGCAGCGAGCAGCTCGGCCAGCGCGCGCGGGTTGGTGCCGGCCTTCTTGGCCAGCTGGAGCGCGACGTTGGTGGCGTAGTCACCGTGTGCCCGGTTGCGCGGCCGCTCGATCGTCACGGTAGACGGCACGCCATCGGGCAGGCTTATCTCACCGGCCTCGACGGCGTCCGTGAGGGCGGCACGCACCGTCATGGAAAGCTGCTCGGGAGTCACCGACCAAGCGTATCGGGACGGGCGCGCCCTGTTCTTCCTGGTTATGTGCGGCCGGCTCCTAGCGGCCGATTTGTTTGCGACCGAACGAGCTTCGCAGTTTGCGCCGCTGCGACTCGTCGAGCATCAGGTACGCCGCGATCGGTACGCCAATCACGACCAACGCGACGAGCCAGAACGGAAGCAGCCAGAGAGCGATGAGTACGCCGGCCGCACCGACGGCTAGCTTTGCTCCAGTCGACATGTGATCATCCTCATTCCTCGCGGGACGGTCCCCACAAGCTTCATTGTCCTTCATGGCGGCCGATAAGTCCTCAGGGGCTTCCCGGAGGCGTCCCGGATCCTGCTGCTGTCGATTCGGGTTCGCTGCCGGTCGGCTGGTACCCTTTCCTGCGGCTTGAGCCCCCGTAGCTCAGGGGATAGAGCACCGGCCTCCGGAGCCGGGTGCGCAGGTTCGAATCCTGCCGGGGGCGCCCGTGTGGATCTATAACGACATGAGCTACAGGCATCCGAGAAATCTTGGCGTCGTTGCCGGACGCCGCGTCGGGTGATCAGGCATACCCCGCGCATACCTGGGAGGCGGTGCGTGGATTGTGCGCCGCCTGCGGGGCATGGTGGTTATCGGTGTGGTGCTGTAGTTGCCAGGCCATAGCGGGGTCGGTTGTTTCGGCGGGGTGTGCGGTCGGGGTCGACCCAGGGTGGCGGGATGAACTCGGGTAGCCGGTCTTGGCGGACTCTGATGTCCCAGCCGCCATGGTGCACGAGGGTGTGGTGCTGGGTGCAGAGCAGCACGAGGTTGTCCAGGTCGGTGGGGCCGCCGTCGGCCCAGTGGATGATGTGGTGGGCGATGCCCCAGGAGGCTGGTCGGGTGCAGCCGGGGAATGCGCAGCCGCCGTCGCGGGCGATCAGTGCGGCGAACTGTGCCGGAGTGGCGGTGCGGTATTCGCGGCCGACGTCGAGCACCGCGCCGGTCGGGTCGAGGATGACGCGTTGGATGCCGGCGCAGCAGGCGATGCGGCGGGCCGCTGATGGTGAGATCAGCCCACCCCACTGCACCTCGCCGGGTGCGACCCGCAGCCGGGTGCCGAGGTGTGGCAGGGCGGCTCCGTCACCGCCGACCGTTCGGCTGGCGACCGTGCTGTTGTCGGCATCGCTGTGGCTTGCTGAACCGTCGCCGTTGTGCGCGTGGCCGGCGGTGAGGGTCTCCAGGCCGATGGTGACCAGGACGCGGTGGGAGATGCCATGGTTGGTCTCGAAGCTGTCGGTAGCGATGGCGCGGCGGGCGAGTTCGACCAGCGCGTCGATCAGACGTTGGCCGGGGGTGCGTGGGTCGCGCTGGCCGTCGCTGCTGGGGTTGGGGGCGGCTAGCGGGTCCAGCGCGGTGCGCAGGATCGCCATGCCTTCGCTGGTCAGACACCCGGAAATGCCGCCGGTGGCTTCGTTGAGCCGCAACTGGCGGCGGCGTTCGCGTTCGTTCTCGGCGTCGTCGAGGGTGTCGACGGCCATGAGCGCCAGCAGGTAGTCCCCGAGTTTGGCCACCACGCCCGGGTCGTGCTGGCGGCAGAACCCGGCCAGCTCGGCCTCGGCCTGTTGCGCCTCAACCACCGAGATCGCCTGCGGGATGCGGTCCAAGACTTTGCCGACCACGGCCACGTGCTCGGGTGAGATGGTTCCCTCGGCCAGTGCCGCCGCGGTGGCCCGCAGCTCGCGCCCAGTGGTCGCCGATCGCACGTTCGCCGCATAGTCCACCGGGCCGGGGTCCGGGCGGGACTGGTTGGCCAGGCGCACCAGCGAGCGGGCCTGCCCGGGGCGAATCCGGTACCGCCCGGCCAGCCACGCCGCGGTCGAGGCCGCACCCGAGCGGCGGCCGAGATCGCGCTCGTCGGCGTCACGAGCCAGCGCCAGCAGCACCCCGAACAGCCGGGCCTGCGCACTCTGGCAGGCCTCGATCGCCGCCTCCAGGTCGGCGTCGACCAGCCCGTAAACCGGCGCGTCATCAAGACTGGCCACTGACGCGCCGACGGCCGCCAGCGTGCCAAGCACCGGCTGGCCGGTTAGTGGTGTGACCTGCTCTTCCATGTCGAACACACTATCGAACGCGACTGACAACCAACGGTCCGGTGAGATCAACAAAAGTGGGCAGAGACGATAAGGAGTCGAGGTTAGGCGCCTCAGTGACGAACCGATCGGCGGGCACGCCAGGCTCGGCGGGCACGCCAGGCCTCCGCGACCACCTGGGGGTCGGGCGTTGCGCCGCCGAAGTCGCCGTCCGCATCCAACCGCGCGGACGTCAGCCGTTCACGTCGAGACGAGCAATCCGCGAGTGCAAGTAACGCTGATGCGCGAAGCTGGTCGCCAGCTGAGCGGCCTGTACGTACGAAGCCCGCGCCTGCCCCCGCTCACCCGCCATCTCCAGCAAATGTGCGCGAACGGCGTACAGGCGGTGATCTCGCGCGACTCGTTCGTCCGATTCCAGCTCGCCCAGCAATTCGAGACCGGCGTCGGCGCCGCGGACCATAGCCACCGTGACAGCATGGTTCAACCGGACAACCGGATTGTCCCAGATCTGAAGCAGTACTTCGTACAGCGCCATGATCTGCGGCCAGTCGGTCTCTTCTGCAGTCGCGGCTTCGTCGTGCACTGCCGCGATTGCTGCCTGGATCTGGTACGGACCTGCCGGGCCGCGCGGCAAAGTCTCACTGATGAGGGCTACCCCTTCGGCGATGTAGTCCACCTTCCACTTGCTTCGATCCTGCTCAGCCATCGGCACCAGTGCACCGTCCGGACCGGTTCGCGCGGGCCGGCGCGCGTCCGTGAGCAGCATCAACGCAAGCAGCCCAGCCGCCTCACCGTCGTCGGGCAACAGCCGGTGAAGCAGCCGAGCAAGCCGGATCGCCTCGGTGGCAAGCTCGCTGCGGTACAGATTCGGTCCAGCTGTGCTCGCGTAACCCTCGTTGAAGATCAGGTACAAGACGTGTAGGACGGCGGCAAGCCGCTTGCGGCGGGCTTCGGGGGACGGCATGGCGAACGGGGCTCCGCTCTCCTTGATGCGCTGCTTTGCGCGCGTGATGCGGCGGGTCATGGTCGCCTCCGGCACAAGGAATGCGCGAGCGACTTCCGCCGTCGTCAAACCGCCCACCGCACGCAACGTGAGAGCGATCTGCGATGCCATCGAAAGCGACGGGTGGCAGCACATGAACAGCAGGATCAGCGTGTCGTCGGAATCGGACGCGGGGCGATCCGCAGGAGGCCCGACCCATGCATCGGGGAGCATCCACCGCACGACCGTCTCTTCGCGGTCGCGGCGTGCGCGTTCACTGCGCAACAGATCCGTGAGCCGGCGGGAGGCGACCGTGATCAGCCAACTTTTCGGGTTCGCCGGTACGCTGCCGTCCTGCCACTGGGTTGCGGCCGCGATCATGGCCTCCTGGACTGCGTCTTCGGCCAGATCGAAGTGCCCGTAGCGGCGGGTGATCGCGCCGAGGACCTGCGGCGCGAGGGACCGCAGCAGGCTCTCGACGGGATCAGCGGGCATGCCGTAGCTACACCTGGAGGTCTTCGGCGCCGTCGATGATCGGGCGTACGTCGATGTACAGGTCGCTGGTACTTCCGGGGTTGGGTGCCTTCGTGATGCGGGCCGCGATCTCGGTCGCTCGGTCAAAGCTAACGCATTCGACGATCGTGTAGCCGGCAAGCACCTCCTGGGTCTCCGGGTAAGGTCCGTCCGTCACGACAGGAATTCCGTCCCGCAGTCCGTGCACGCGCCGCGCGTGGATAGGCGCCGCGAGGCCACGAGCGTCGACAAGCTCGCCCGACTCGACCAGTTCCTGGTTCCACTTACCCATGAACTCGTGCATGGCTGCGACCGCTTCGGTGTCCCACGCTGGCTCGTCGGTCGGCTTGCCGGTCATCTGGTCGTAGTCGCGCTGCGAGCCGTACAGCATGATCATGTATTTCATGGCTGCTTCCCTGCTTCCGTGGCACCCCGGTGGCGCCTTCATGGGAGACGTCGGAATCACAACATCTAATCGGACACGGGCTCCTCAATCTGTCGCTGCAGTTTCCGCATGCCGGCGAGCCAGCGGTCCGTGTCAGTGGCGCGCCGCATGTAGTAGCGGTGCACCTCCGGGTGCGGCAGGACGAGAAACCGCCCGGATGCCATCGCGTCCCACAACGCGTCGGCGACGTCTCCAGGGTCGATCGCGGTGGGCTGCAGCACGGCGTCGCCGGCGGCGCCAGACCCTGCGAGCATCTGGGTACGTACACCCTGCGGGCAAATGCAGTGCACGGCAATACCCCGATGCCCGTATGTGGCTGCCAGCCACTCGGCGTATGCCACTGCCGCGTGCTTGGTCACCGAGTACGGCGCGGACCCCAGCATGGTCAGCAGACCGGCTGCTGACGCTGTGACAATGAACGTTCCAGCGCCACGCTCGAGCCAACCCGGTAGTAGGTCACGTGACGCCCGCACGTGCGCCATCAGATTGACGTCCCAGGCCCGGAGCCACTGCTCGTCCGGCACCTCGGGTCCACCCCGCGTCCCAATGCCGGCATTGGCGCAGTAGACGTCGATCGTCCCGAGGTACTCTTGCGCGGCGCTGATCAGCTCACGCACGTCACCGTCGGACGCGGCATCGCCCGGCACGGCGTACCCATCGATCTCCCGAGCCACGGCCGCTGCGGCGTCCCTGTCGAGATCATTGACGACCACGCGAGCGCCGCCCGCCGCCATCTTGTGAGCGATCGCCCGCCCGATGCCCTTGCCGCCGCCTGTCACAACAACACCCGCGCCTACTACGCCTGTCACGGCCACCATCCTGCCGCCCGCATTCCATGATCATGTCGGTTGGGCGGCCTAGAGTGACGCCGTGGCTGAACCGGGCGGCTTCGCATTCGAGGACGTCGTCGTGCTTCGAGGCGACCGGCGGGCGCTCGACGGCTTCACCGCCGAGATTCCCGGTGGCGGCGTTACGGCGGTGTTCGGGCCGTCCGGTTCGGGCAAGTCGACGCTATTGCGGTTGTGCAACCGGCTGGAAGTGCCGTCGTCCGGGCGGGTGCTCTTCGACGGCGACAACGTGGCCCAGCTCGACCCACTGGTTCTCCGCCGCCGGGTGGGGATGGTGTTCCAACGGCCCACCCCTTTTCCGGGGACGGTGCGCGACAACTTGCTCACTGCTTCACCAAACGCGGATGAAGACCAGCTCGTGACCGCGCTGACCCGGGCCGCGCTGGACGGCTCGTGGTTCGACCGGGATGCCAAGGCGTTGTCTGGTGGCGAGGCCCAGCGTGTCTGCGTCGCCCGAACTCTGGTGACCGATCCCGACGTGCTGCTACTGGACGAGCCGACGTCCGCACTCGACGAGCAGGCCACGCTTGTACTTGAACGGGCCGTGTGTGAACTGACCCGACACGGCATCACCGTCATCTGGGTCACCCATGACGCCGCGCAGTTGAGGCGGGTCGCGGATCGAGTCGTCCGTATAGACAAAGGCCGGTTCGCCGGAACGGGAGCGCCCTGATGAATGGCGATGTCAGCATTGCCGGGCTGGCGACATCGCTGGCCCTGGTGGCGGTGGCGGCCGCGATCTCGCTGTGGCAGCGGCTCGGGCTGGAGCGGCAGATCGTCTGGGCCGCGACGCGGGCTCTGGTGCAGCTGCTCCTAGTGGGAGCCGCGCTCGCCATAGTCATCGAGCCCGGCCGATCGCTGGTGTGGTCGTGGCTGTGGGTGGTCGCCATGATCGCCTATGCCGGCGACGTTGCCCGTCGGCGGGCTCCGGAAGTGCCCGGCATCATGGTCCTCGCCATCGCCGGGTTCGCCGCAGCGGCCGTGGTGGCGCTGAGTGTGATCTTCGCGTTCGGGGTGTTGCCGCTCGAGGGACGTACGCTCGTCCCGATCGCCGGCATGATGGTGGGCAACTCGATGACCGCCACCGTCGTAGCGGCGCGCCGGCTGGTCGAGGAGTTGCAGGACAAGCGGGACGAGGTAGAAGCCCGGCTCGCGTTAGGGCAACCGTCCAGCCAGGCGGCAACTCCCTACCTGCGGGCCGCACTCCGGTCCGCCGTGTCACCCCAGATTGAGACCACCAAGGCCACCGGGCTGGTCTTCCTGCCCGGCGCGATGACCGGACTTATCCTCGCCGGTGTGTCGCCAACGCAGGCGGTGCTCGTCCAGGCAGTCGTGATGTTCCTCGTCCTTGGTTCGGCAGCCACAAGCACCGTGGTGATCGGACTCGGCCTGGTGCGCCGGCTCTTCACGTCCGACCATCGCCTCGTCTCCGACTTGTCCGCCTAATCGAAGTGTCCGGATGGGAGCGCTCTCACTCGATGCGGAGGGGATCGCAGACCAGGCGATCAAGAACGGCTGGAACGCTGCCTACGAGCAGGACGGGCGGACGGTGACAGCAGCCAACCTGAAGTGGAACCAGACCCTGAAGGAAGGACAGCGTGTCACGATCGGGTTCGTCGGGCACGACAGCGGCTCGACAGACCACGTCCCGGAGATGTTCTTCCTCAACGGCACCCGCTGCACCAGCTGATCATCGGCACTTCCGGGCTATGTAGCCGGAAAATGCTGATGGTCAGCGGATAGGTTCGAGGAAGACGACTGGAATGACCCGGTCGGTGTGCGACTGGTAGACCCGGTACTTCCAGTAGGCGGCGAGCACGCGCGGCCACCACTCCTCGCGTTCGGCCGGGGTGGCCACCCGCGCCCGCACCACCCGGCGGTCGCCGCGCACCTGGACGACGGCCTCGGGGTTCGCCATCAGGTTCCGGAACCAATGCGGATTGTTGGGCCGCCCGCCCCATGAGGCGATCACCGCGAAAGTCTCTCCGTCGCGCAGGTAGAGCAGCGGCACGGTGCGCTTTCGCCCGCTCCTGGCACCCCGGGTGGTCAGCAACAGCATGTCGTTGTTGACCAGGCGCCGCCCGATCCGGCCGCGGGTCAACCGGTACACGAAGACGTGGAGCCGCGAGAGCCGTCGTGCTGTCGCATCGCGCATTGGATCTTCCAGTCTAGGCACTGAACCGGCCGCAGTGGTCGGTCG
Organism: Jiangellaceae bacterium; assembly: GCA_035762665.1. Taxonomy (GTDB): domain Bacteria; phylum Actinomycetota; class Actinomycetes; order Jiangellales; family Jiangellaceae; genus JASLBX01. The sequence continues at coordinate 26,867 of DASTNZ010000051.1, forward strand.
TGCTAGTCGGTGGCTGGGTCTGTCGTCACGAAGGGAACACCACCATGCCACGGCAACGTCGTCGGACCGCGGTTATCGCAATGCTTACGCTTGCCGTCGCCACCGGGGTGGGCACAGTGGCGACTGCTTCGTCGCCGGTGAATATGAGCACCCATCTCAGCACGGCCGAGGAGGTGCCCACACCGATCTTCGACGCCATCGACCGGAACCCCCAGGGTGAAGCTGTGATCATGCTCAGCGAGGCCGGTGAGCTCACGTACCGGCTCAACGTCGCGAACATCGAGAACGTAATCATGGCGCACATTCACATCGCGCCGCCTGGCGATCCCGGACCCATCGTCGTCTGGCTATACCCGAACGATCCACCGCTGGCGCCTCGCCTGATACCGGGCTTCTCCAACGGCCCACTGTCGAGCGGGACAATCACCGACGCCAACCTGGTGGGTCCGTTGGCGGGTGGCACGGTCGAGGATCTGCTGGATCAGATCCGTGCCGGCAACGCCTACGTGAACGTGCACACCGACCAGAACCGGCCTGGTGAGATTCGCGGGCAGATCCCGCACCACGGACCAGACCACCACTGAACCTCCGACATTCCGTTTTCGGGATTGATGCGGCGGTCAGTCCTGCCTCTAGGCTGAGGACTCGTGACCGCCGCAGTCCCCGATGCCCGCCTCGTCGAGGCCGACAACCTTCACAAGCGCTTCGGCGACATCCATGCGGTCGATGGCGTCTCGCTGCACATCGAAGCGGGCGAGACGTACGGGCTTCTCGGCCCCAACGGGGCGGGCAAAACCACGACCATCAACATCCTCACCGGCCTGCTCGAACCGGACGAGGGCACCGTGACCGTCGCTGGCGCGCGTATCCGACCCGGCTCGACCGCCGGAAAGAGCGCGATCGGGCTCGTGCCCCAAGATCTGGCGATCTATCCGGACCTCACCGGTGAAGAGAATCTGCGCTTCTTCGCCTCACTTTACGGCCTCCAGCGGGCCGAGGCGCGGGCCCGAATCGACGAGGTCCTCGACGTGATCGGCCTCGCCGACCGGCGAAAGGACCGCACGAGCAAGTACTCGGGCGGGATGAAGCGGCGGCTCAATATCGGTCTCGGCCTGCTGAACCGCCCGCAGCTGCTGGTCCTCGACGAGCCGACCGTGGGCGTCGACCCGCAGTCCCGCAACGCGATTCTCGAGTCCGTCGAGGCGTTATCCGGCGAAGGCATGGCCGTCCTCTACACGACGCACTACATGGAAGAGGCCGAGCGCCTTTGCGATCGGATCGCCATCATCGACTCCGGCAAGGTGATCGCCGAAGGGACGACCCAACAGCTCGTAGCCAGCATCGGCGAGCGCGAACGACTCCGCATCGAGGCCACCGGCCAACTTGACAGTGCAGCTGTCCGGGTTCGCGAGCTCGATGGCGTCAGCGACGCTTCGGTCGAGGAGCACGCGATTGTCGTCCTGGCCGACGACGGGTCCCGGCAACTGCCGGCGATCATTGAGCGACTCAGCGCCAGCGGAGTAGAGATCGACTCGATCGAAGTCGCCCGTCCCGATCTGGAGGCAGTGTTCCTGCACCTGACCGGGAAGGCGCTGCGCGAGTGATCCGGGCCCTTCGCGCCATCACTGCCAAGGACTTGCGCCAGCGGCTGCGTGACAAGTCGTTCTTCCTGCTGGGCATCCTCACCCCGCTCGCCCTCGCCTTTGTCCTGAACCTGGTGTTCGGCGACCTGAACGAGGGAGAGCTCGAGGTCAGGATGGGTGTGGTGGATGCCGACGGTACCGGGGTGTCGGCCGAACTCGCGGGCAACCTGGCCGGGCTGCACGGCACCGGTGCGATCGAGGTGATCACCCTTGATCCAGCCACCGATCCCCAGACTGCGCTCGACGAGCGCACGCTGGACGCCGTGATCGTTATACCTGAGGGATTCGGCGATGCAGTCATGTCCGCGCAGGCGCCGGAACTCACCCTCGTGGAGAATCCGGACCGCCCGGTACAGGCCAGCGTCGCCGATTCGATCCTGGACAGCATGGCCACCGATCTTGAGCGCACGCGCCTGCTGGCCGCCGCCAGTGAGCAGTTCGGCGTCCAGCCTGGGGTCAGCCAGCAGGCGACGGACCTCGCCTTCGCACAGGAGTGGCCGGGCGGTCAGGGTCTCGACATGAGTTCACGGCTCATGGCCGGCATGGCGATCATGTTCGTGTTCTTCACAGTGGGCTTCGGCGTCACGACGCTGCTCGAGGAGAAGCAGAACGGAACGCTCGCCCGACTGCTCGCCGCACCCATCCCCCGCGACGCCATCCTCGGCGCAAAGGCTTTGGTGAGCTACATCCTCGGCGTCCTGGCGACGATGATCCTGTTCGGCGCGGCCACCGTGCTGATGGGCGCGGAGTGGGGCTCCTGGTTCGGCGTGCTGGCGTTGGTGCTGGCGGCCTGCCTCACGGCAGTTGCGCTGATGGCCATCGTCGCCGGCCTGGCGAAGCGGGCCGAGGGTGCCGGTGCCGTCCAATCCATCATCGCGGTCGGACTAGCGCTGCTCGGCGGCTCGTGGTTCCCGGTATCCGGTGAGGGCGTACTGGGGATGCTGGCCCGCGTCACGCCGCACTTCTGGTTCCTCGAGGGCCTGGAGAATCTCGCCGGGGCATCGTCCTGGACGATTGTCTGGCCGTCACTCGTCGCGCTCGTCGTCATCGCTGTGGTGGCCGGCGTACCAGCGACCGTGCTGCTGCGCAGGAAGCTGGCACCATGAAGATCGTTTCGATTGCCTGGCACAACATCATCCGGATGTTCCGCGAGCGCGCAAATCTGTTCTTCGTGCTGATCTTTCCCATCTTGATCATTGCGGTTCTCGGGTCGCAATTCGGCGACTCAGGTGAGACGCCGGAGATAGGGATCACCACCGGCACAGATGTTGCCGAGCGCGCCGCCGACCGGCTGGCCAGCACGGGCGCTGCACGTGTGCAGTGGTTCAATTCCGCCGCCGAGCTTCGCGACCAGGTTGCCGGTGGATCCCCCGCGGTCGGAGTTGTCGTGCCGGACGACGCCGACGCTCTGCTCGACGGCGGTGACGTGCCGGAACTCACCATCATGCTCAGCGACGACGAGGAGGCCGGACAGCTCGATGCGGTGGCTCGGCGCGCATTCGTTGCCGAGGCGATGGAACCCGGTGTCGTGCGCCAGCTCGTGGAGTTTTCGGAGCTGCCGGCGGAAGAGGTCCGCGACGCAGTGTCGCATGTTGCATCGGGCCTTCCGCCGATCGAGACCGTCCGCGAGGTTTCCGGCGGAGGCGACCCCGAAGATGAGCCGATCGGCTTCTCGCAGATCGCGGTCGGGATCCTGTTGCTGATGACCTTCCTGAACGCCCTCACCGGAGCGTCGGCACTGATTCAGAGCCGGCGACTCGGCGTTAGCCGGCGAATGATCTCCACCCCGACCAGTGTCCGGACCATCGTCATCGGTGAGGGCTTCGGGCGCTGGGGCGTCGGCATGTTCCAGGCCCTCTACATCATGATCGCCACGGCCCTGCTCTTCAGCGTCGAATGGGGCGACCTGCCCACCGCGATCGTCGTGCTCGCCCTGTTCTCGGCGGTCGCCGCCGGTGCGGCGATGCTGATCGGCGCGATCATGGAGAACGACGAGCAGGCGGCCGGCGTCACCGTGCTAGCCGGGCTGGCGCTCGGAGCACTGGGCGGGACGATGCTGCCGCTGGAGCTGTACAACTCCACGATGAACACCGTCGCCCACATCACCCCGCACGCCTGGGCGATCGACGCGTTCACCAAGATGGGCCGGCACGGCGCGACCCTGGTGGATCTGCTGCCAGAAGTCGGCGTGTTGGCTGCCATGGCGCTGTTACTGATCGGCCTGGCCAGCTGGCGGCTGCGGGTGACTCTTACCCGGGTATGACCGCCAGCCCCGGCGGTTTGGACAGTGGACGCCCGCCGCTCCTGCGGGTCTAGATGACGAAGGCCCCTCCATGTATGAGATGGAGGGGCCTTGCCCTGGTCACTACCTCGCCGGCAATCCGATCGCTCGGGAATCGGTCCGGTAGCACCATCACCACCTATGGTTGGAACCTCTTCCGCGCGTCCCTGGCGAACCAGGAATCTCGGTTAGTCCGGGAGCTGACTCCTTGAACCTCGAGGCCCCATCACTGGTGGCGTGAGAGATTTCTACGCCCGTTCCCCGACTCCGCGCAACCCCTGTCAGCGCCAGATTTCAAGATTCTTTCCGCCACGCCGAGCCATCCACATCGAACGACCGGGTTACCCACAAATCACGCCCAGTTGTCCACCGGATCATCCACAACTGTGACCGCATACGTCGCCACAGCAGCCGGCCGCTGATCGGAGTGGGTCCGGCGGCCGGGCATCTGCTATGCCGCCCTGATAACGGCCTTCAACGGTGCGGCATGGAAGTTCGCGGCGATCACCGCGTGTCGTTCACCGAATGGTCACTGCGACCTGGGCATACTTGAGCACATACGACGAGGCCCTTCCAAGTATGAGTTGGAAGGGCCTCGCCGCGGTTTCGGCTTGGCGTCAATCCGATCGCTCGGGAAACAGCCTCGCCTAACCGTCGCCATCTATGCCTGGAGCTGTCTACCTCAAGCCCGGCGGACCAGACTCTCGGCTGGTTCTCGGAGCTAACTCCTTGAACCTTGACGCTCCATCACTGGTGGCGTGAGAGATTTCTACGCCTGTCCCGGACTTCGCGCAACCCCAGTCAGCGCCTTTTTCCAAGATTCTTCGCGCCACGCCGAGCCGTCCACAACACAACCCGTAGTTACCCCCAGATCTGACCCTGTTATCCACCGCGCCATCCACAGCGTCCTCTCATTTGGCAGGATCGAAGGAAATGACGCACCCGGCACCACAGGAGGGCAGGCCATGACCACCGCAGTCGTTGTCGACGCGATCCGCACCGCTTCGGGCAAGGGCAAACCCGGCGGGCGGTTGTCCGGCATCCACCCGGTAGATCTGCTGTCCCGATTGCTCCGCGCCCTCGTCGAACGCAACGATCTCGACCCGGGCCTGGTCGACGACGTCATTGCCGGCTGCGTCTCCCAGTCGGCCGAGCAGACGTACAACATCGCCCGCAACGCCGTTCTTGGCGCCGGCTTTCCCGAAACCGTCCCCGCGACGACGATCGACCGCCAATGCGGTTCCAGCCAGCAGGCCGCACACTTCGCCGCACAGGGAGTGATATCCGGTGCGTACGACGTCGTCATCGCGTGCGGGGTCGAGTCGATGAGCCGTGTCCCAATGGGGTCGAGCACCCACGGCGCGGACCCCTTTGGTCCGGCCGTCGCAGCACGCTACCCAGAGGGCCTCGTCCCCCAGGGCGTCTCCGCCGAGCTCATGGCCGCCAAGTGGAAGCTCGACCGCGAACTGCTTGACGAGTACTCCGCGCAATCACACCGCCGCGCCGCCGCGGCAGCCGCCAGCGGAGCATTCGACCGGGAGATCATCCCCATCAAGCTGGTCGGCGGCGACGAGCACACCATCGACGAGACCGTCCGGCCGGCGACGACTGCCGACGCCCTCGCCGAACTCAAGCCGTCTTTCCTGCACCCGGCCGTCGCCAAACGGTTCCCGCAGATCGATTGGAAGATCACCCCAGGTAGTTCCTCCCCGCTCACCGACGGCGCATCGGCCGCACTGATCATGAGCGAGGAGAAGGCCGCCGCGCTCGGCCTCACGCCACGTGCCCGGTTCCACGCGTTCACGGTGACCGGTAGCGATCCCATCCTGATGCTCACGGGTGTCATCCCGGCGACGGAGAAGATCCTCGCCAAGACCGGCCTGACCATCGACGACATGGACGCCTACGAGGTCAACGAGGCGTTCGCCCCCGTCCCGCTCGTATGGCTGCATGAGACCGGCGCCGACCCGGCCAAGCTGAACGCCCGTGGCGGCGCGATCGCGCTCGGCCACCCACTGGGTGCGTCCGGGACGAAGCTGCTCACGACGCTGGTGAACCAGCTCGAGGCGACGGGTGGCCGGTACGGCTTGCAGACCATGTGCGAGGGTGGCGGCATGGCCAACGCGATGATCATCGAACGACTCGGATGACGGGCGGCCCGCTCGCCGGCCTGAGCATCGTCGAACTGGGCGGCATAGGGCCTGGCCCGCACGGGGCGATGGTGCTCGCCGACTTGGGCGCGGACGTCGTGCGAATCATGCGCCCCGGCGGCGAGCCATACGACATGCTGCCAGGCCGGCGGCGGATCGAAGCCGATCTCAAGGACGACACCGGGCAGTCCACAGTATGGGAGCTGATCAACGGCACCGACGTGCTCATCGAAGGCTTCCGACCCGGTGTCGCCGAACGTCTCGGCTTCGGCCCAGACGAGTGCCTGGCGCGTAACCCCCGGCTGGTGTACGCCCGGATGACCGGATGGGGCCAGGACGGCCCGCTGGCCCAGCAGGTCGGCCACGACATCAACTACATCGGCCTGACCGGCGTCCTGCATGCGATAGGGACGGCCGGCGGTCGTCCGACGCCGCCGCTCAACCTGGTCGGTGACTTCGGCGGCGGCTCGATGTACCTGGTCGTCGGGATTCTCGCCGCCCTGTGGGAGCGCGAGCGGACCGGTCAAGGTCAAGTGGTCGATGCGGCAATCGTCGACGGGACCAGTTCGCTCGCCCAGCAGTTCTGGATACTGCGCGGGCTCGGGACCTGGACCGACGAGCGAGCCGCCAACCTGCTCGACACGGGCGCCCCGTTTTACGACACGTACCAGTGTGCGGACGGCTGCTTCATCGCCGTCGGCGCTCTGGAACCGCAGTTCTACTCCGCGCTGCTGGCCGGGCTGGGCTTGTCGGACGAGAACCTGCCGGACCAGTACGACCGGGACGGGTGGCCGGCGCTGCGCACGCGCTTCGCCACGATCTTCGCGACCCAGACGCGCGACGAGTGGGCTGAGGTGTTCGCCGGGACCGACGCCTGTGTCACGCCCGTTCTGACTTTCGCCGAGGCGGCCGAGCACCCACACCTGCGAGCCCGCGGAACGATCGTTACCGTCGACGGAATCCCTCGGGCCGCTCCCGCCCCACGTTTTGCCCACCCCCACTTGCGGTGATGGAGACACGTGACCACCATGCTGGCGATAGCCCACCGCGCTGGTAACAGCATCGCCGCACTCCGGAGGGCACTCGATGCCGGCGTCGATCTAGTAGAGGCGGACGTGCGGTACTTCCGCGGCGTGCCGGAGATCCGACATCTCAAGACCCTCGGCCCGTGGTTGCTCTGGGATCACCCGTGGGAGCTTGTCCACCGCAGGGCGGCGAACCTGCCCTCACTCGATCATGTGCTCACCACGCTCAACGGCGGAAGCGGGCTCATGCTTGACCTCAAGGGCGTCCACCCTGGCCTCGCGCCGCACGTGGCGCGGACGCTGCGCTCGGCCGCGCCGGAGGCGCGGATCGCCATATGCACCCGCCACTGGCCGATGCTAGAGGCGTTCCGTGCTGACCGCAGCGTCCGCCTCGTCCTCTCGGCCGGCAGCCGGCGCCAGATCGGGCAGCTGCGGGTCCTGCTGCGGTCCTCCCCTGGCACCTGGCCCGGCGGTCGCCGTCCCTTCGGTGTGTCGGTCAAGCGCACATTGATCACACCGGAGGACGTCGCCGACTTCCGGCGCGCCGTCAAGCACGTGATGACCTGGCCCGTCGACACCGTTGCCGAGCTCGACCAGGCGCGCCGGCTGGGCGTCAACGGCGTGATCGGAAAGGATCTCACGCTACTCGGTGGGGTCCTCGCCCAACGCTGACGAACTTGTCGATGTCAGCGCAGCAGTACGGCCGCTCCTTCGACCCGGCCGGTGGCCAGATCGGCGAGTGCGCGGTCTGCGTGGTCCAGCGCGTAAGGCGTCGTGCGGACATGCAACTTGTGCTGACCGGCCAGGGCTAGGAATGCCCGTCCGTCCTCCCTCGTGTTGGAGGTGACGCTGCGAACCTGGCGTTCGTAGAAGAGGTGGTTCTGGTAGTTCAGCGTTGGGACGTCACTCAGGTGGATGCCCGCGATCGCCAGCGTCCCGCCCCGGTCCAGCGCCGCAAGCGCGGGAAGCACGAGATCACCGACAGGAGCGAACAGGATGGCCGCATCGAGCGGCTCCGGTGGCATGTCGGCCGGCCCGCCAACCGAGGCGGCGCCGAGCTCGGTGGCGAGTTCCCGCGCCGCCTCACCGCGGGTCAGCACGTGGACGGTGGCGCCTTGGGCCATTGCCACCTGGGCGGTCAGGTGCGCGCTGGCCCCGAAGCCGTAGATGCCCAGCCGACCAGCTTGAGGGACCTCTGCCCTGGCAAGCGCGCGGTAACCGATGATCCCTGCGCACAACAGCGGCGCAAGCTCGGCGTCGGAATAACCGACCGGAAGCCGGTACGCGTAAGCGGCCGGCACGGTTGCGTACTCGGCGTAGCCGCCGTCGGCGTCCCAGCCGGTGTATTGGGAGCGCGGGCATAGGTTCTCTGCGCCTCGGCGGCAGTAGGCGCACGTCCCGCACGTATACCGCAACCACGCGATGCCGACCCGATCCCCGATCGCGAAGTCTCCGGCCGCGGCGACTACTTCCCCGACGACCTCATGCCCCGGAACCACTCCCGGCTGGTGTACCGGCAGGTCCCCTTCGGCGACGTGCAGATCCGTCCGGCACACCCCGCAGGCGACTACGCGAACCAGCAGCTCTCCGTCACTCGGCTCCGGAGCCGGCCGCTGGGTGAATCTGAGTGGCGCGGTCTCGATCGGTCCCGGCCGTTCGACCTGCCAGCAGCGCATGCGCCAAGTGTCCTCCTTTCATGACCCATGCCGAGCCCATGCTCTAGGGTGATCCGAACCGGGGCCCAAGGAGTTCGACGATGCAGCTGTTCGGTTCGGGGCGGGATGAACCCGTTCTGCGAGCAAGCGTGCGTTCCGACCGTGGCCGCGTACACACGCACAACGAAGATGCATGCCTGGTCGACGTCGAGCGCGGTCTGTTCGCGGTCGCCGACGGAGTAGGCGGGCAGCCGGCGGGTGACGTCGCCGCCCAGGTCGCCGTCCAGCGATTACCAGGGCTCATCGACCAGGCCCTCTCCCAGATGCGCGAAGGCGCGAACGACGCCATCGAGCAGGCGATCGTCGACCTCAGCGAGATGGTGCAGGCCGAAGCCCAGGCAAGCCCTGAACTTTCCGGTATGGCGACCACCGTCGTCATGGTGCTCGTCACAAGCGACGTGGCCCATGTGGCCCACGTCGGCGACAGCCGCGCCTACCTGGCCCGCGACCGGCAGGTCTACCGGCTCACGGACGACCACTCGCTGGCCGCCGAGCTGGTCCAAAGCGGTGTGATCACCGATGAGGAGGCGAACACGCACCCGTTCGCCCATTCGATAACCCAGGCGATCGGGCTGCCCAACACCCTGCAGCCGACCGTCCAGCAACTGGAACTCGTTCCTAATGACCGGCTGTTACTGTGCTCAGACGGGCTGACGGACATGGTGCCCGAGGCAGATATCGGCGCCATCCTGACCGCCGGCGCCGACATGGATGAGACGAGTCAGGCGTTGATCGACGCCGCGAACGCTGCCGGCGGCAAGGACAACATCTCGGTCATCGTGGTCGACTTCACGCCGGATGCCGACCGTCCGGGAGCGGCCCTATCGTGACGGGCATGGCGAACAACTTCCAAGACCTCACAGGCATTCAGTTCGAGCGAGCGGACATGTCGGGGGCGCGCTTCAGCAGCGTGAACCTCGGTGGGGCGACTTTAGAGAAATGGTCCTGACCGTGGAGTTCACTTTCGCCGGCCGGGTGATCGAGTGGCGCGGTCCGGCGCCCTACTACTACCTTCCTGTCCCCGATGAGGAGTCCGCGGACATACGCGAGGTCGCGGCGATGGCGTCCTACGGCTGGGGCGTAATCCCCGTGGTCGCGCGGATCGGTGACGTCGAGTTCGAGACCTCCCTGTTCCCCAAGAACGGCGGTTACCTGTTGCCGCTGAAGGATGCCGTCCGCAAGCCACAGAACATCACGGTCGGCGACGAGATCACCGTCGAGATGGGCGTCCGAATCTCGCGGCCCTGACCACCATCGACCACTCGCTGGTCAGTCACCCCTTCCTGCTGCACTCCACCCTGATCTCGGACTCCTGGCTGGTCCAACGCTGGTTCAGCGAGCTCACCACCAAGATGCTCGAACGCGGACGCTAGAAGCCGGACGGCTGGGTGCCATCGAGGACAGCAACCAGGACGTCGGGCGTCAGATCCGACTTGTGGACATAACCCCGGGCACCACAGCTGCGTGCTTCAGCCGGGAGGTCCTCGGCCGAGTAAGTCGACATCAGCAGCACCGCGGTAGCGGGCCCGCCCTTCATGATCTGCCGCGTCGCTTCGATGCCCGAGATGCCTGGCAGGTTGATGTCCATTAGCACCAGATGGGGACGCACCGAGTCGGCCATCGTAATCGCCTCCTCACCCGTGCCGGCCTCCCCCACCACCTCCATCCCGGCAGTTGCGCGTACGACGAACCGGACGGCGGCGCGGAACGGCTCCTGGTCGTCGACGACCAGGACGGTCACGCTTTCGGCGGACCAGCGGGGGCTTGGGCTGGCCATGCTCCCAGGGTGGCACGGCCGGGCTGGGCCTCACCAGCAGGCGGCCACGCCACCCGAGGGTGGTGCTACCACCTCCGCGTCAGTGAGAGGTAGGCGAGTCACGGGACAGGTACATCAGCACGGCGGTGACCCGCCGGTGCACCTCAGGCTCGGCTGCGAGACCGAGCTTGGCGAACAGCGAGTTGATGTGCTTCTCGACGGCACGCTCGGTCAGGTACAGGGCCGACGCCACACCGGCGTTGCTCTTGCCCTGAGCGATCTGCGCCAAGACATCCCGCTCGCGCGGGGTGAGCGAGCCGATCGGATCAGCGGCCTGCCGCGCTCCGGCGACAAGCTGTTCGACGACCCTCGGATCGACGACGCTTCCACCGGCAGCGACCTCACGGATGGCGCCGGCCAACTGGTCGGGCTCGGCGATCCGCTCTTTGAGCAGATAGGCCCGCCGCCGCGATCCCTGCTCGAGGAGTCTCAATGCGTACTCGGGTTGCGCGTACTGAGACAGCACGATGACCCCGGTGTCCGGCGCCTCCGCCCGAAGCCGGGTCGCGGCTTGAATGCCCTCGTCGGTGAAGTCAGGTGGCATCCGGATATCGGTCACTACGACGTCCGGCCGGTGCACCGCCGTAGCCTCCATCAGTGACGGAAGATCACCAACCGCTGCCACAACTTCGACATCGTCGAACCCGTCGAGTATCCGCTGGATACCTTCGCGCACCAGCAGGACGTCCTCGGCGACGACGATTCGTACAACCCCGGTGTCTTCGGTCACGGAGGGAGAGTACTGGCCTGCGGCCGGCCCTCACGACCCGGCGGCAACCGGAATCGTGCCTGTGACCCGGGTTCCTCGCCCAACGGTACTGCTGACCACGACCGCACCGCCTAACGCTCCCACCCGGTCGCGCATGTTGACGAAACCGTGCCCGTCTGGACCGGACCCCGGCTCGAAGCCTTCACCATCGTCGGCCACTTCGAATGTCAGGCACTCGTCGTCCGCGTCGACCCGGACCTCGATCGAGGCGGTGTCACCTGCGTACTTCACAGCGTTCTGCATGGCCTCGAGGCAACAGAAGTAAACGGCGGCCTCCACACCGGGGTCGAACCGGCGTGTCGTGTCCATGGTCACGACGGTCGGCAATCCCGCTCGCTTCGCCGCGCTGCGCAACGCCTCGCCGAGGCCGTGGTCGCGGAGCAGCGGCGGGTAGATGCCGTGCGCAAGCTCGCGCAACTCGTCGACAGTCGCCTGGACTTCACGCCGCAGGTCGTCCAGCAAGGGGCGTACCGCCGCGGGGTCGCCACCCGACATCCGGGACAGCAAGCCGATCTTCACCGCCATGGCGACCAGCCGCTGTTGTGCACCATCGTGCAGGTCGCGCTCGATCTGGCGTCGTGAAGCGTCGGCCGCTGCGACGATCCGGGCCCGGGATGCCTGCAGCTCGAGGTTGCGCTTCTTGAGCTCCTCCAGGGACGCCTGCAGGGCGGTGTCCAACGAAACGTTGTGCAGAGCCAACCCGACCTGCCGGGCCAGCTCGGTGAGCACCCGGTCGTCGTCCTCGCTGAAGCCCGGCGCGTCGAGGGGCCGTGCGACGACGAGCAGTCCGAGCAACTTACCGAGGTGGGTCACCGGCGCAATTCGGATGGCACGCCCCGGCTTCACGAACTGAGGCAGCCAGACTTCGGCCCAGGCGTTGCCGGACACGCGGGCCGAGGCGACCGCTGCCAACTCCGGTCCGGCAAGGGTGATCCGGTCTCGCGGAAGTTCGGGCACCGATACCGTGCGCTCCAGGACTCCGTCCGAGCCGGTCCAGACCTCGGCACCGA
>DASTNZ010000052.1:0-5782 GCA_035762665.1 Jiangellaceae bacterium
GTCGCAGCCCGAGCTGCTGCTCTACGAGAAGCTGGCTGACGGGAGCTGGCGACTGAACGCCGTCGAGTACGTGATCCCGGCAGGTGACCTGCCGGGGACCGCAGAACCGCCGAGGATGTTCGGCCAAGAGTTCAGGTTCTATCCCAACGTGGGCGCAGCAGGCATCTGGGGTCTGCATGTGTGGGTGTGGCGACACAACCCCCGCGGGCTCTACGTGAACCTCAACCCGCTGGTCAGTTGTCAGTACGCGGACATGCAGCACTCCATGGGCTGACGCAGGTCACCGGTGGCCCCCATGGCGGCTCGCCTGCCAGATGTACGGGCGAACTCTTTCGCCCGTACATCTCGCAGGAATCGGCCTGTCAACTCAGGTGCCCCTTGTGGTCGACATCGACCCGCTCGAGCCGGGCTTCGAGCCGAACAACCGCACCGTGACCCTGGCGGATCGATGGATCGTCCCGACGGCGAATCCGACAACGGGGATGGGTGGGTGGTTGAGCCCGGACGACTGTCCGCTCGGAGACGCGGACGTTTCGGAGACCGCCTCCGCCACCGATGTCGACCGGCCACCCTTCTCACGGTCGTGGCATCACCCCGCGCAGGATGGTGCCGGTCCTAATGGATGACGTCGCGCCCGCCCAACAGGCCGAGGTGGCCCGCCCGCCCGGCCTGGCCGATCTGGCGCGACGCCCGATCGGTGCCACAATGCGCGCAAGCGCTGGCCGAGTTCGAGGCGGCGGCACTGTCCGCCGAGGCCAGCACCAGCGCCGGGCCGGCCGGCCGAGCCCGGCTGACCGTTATGGACGGAGGCTGACGGCATGGCCTGGTGGTGGGAAACCCTGCTCGGCATCGGGATCGCGCTGGTGGCTGCCTGGCTCGCGCTCGTGATGGTGTTGTTGCTCGTCAAACCCAAGGGCAGCCTGATGGCTGCGGCGCTGCGGCTGCTGCCTGACCTGCTGCGGCTGCTACGCGGCCTCGCCGCCGACCCCAGCGTGTCGCGCGGCGTTCGGATTCGCCTCGGGCTGCTCCTGGCCTACCTGGCGACCCCGATCGACCTGATCCCCGATTTCGTGCCGGTGCTCGGCTACGCCGACGACGCGATCATCGTCACCCTCGCCCTGCGCAGCACCGTCCGCCACGCCGGCCTGGACAAAGTACGGGCGCACTGGCCCGGCAGCGACGACGGCTTCGCCGCCCTGTGCCGCCTCACCGGCCTGCCCGGCGGCAACCACACAGGCCACGCTGGCGACGATCCAAGACCAACGCAACCCGCCAACTAGATCTGAACAGAATCGCCCTCAGCCGTTCCGCTCAACCTGACCGAGCGCAGCTCAGCGCGGGCGGCATCCGCCACCTTCAAACGGACAGACAGCGGCGGCGTTGGCGACGGGCGTCAGAGTCGAGTCGGTGGAGTCTGGGGCGCGGGCGGCGTCGGGCGTGTTGGGTCGGACGGTGTGCCATGAACGCGGCGAGCGATCACGTGCACCATGTCAAGAGGCACATCTAGTCCCGTAGAGCGGGCGCTCGATAATCACGCGGGCACCACCCCATGGCACACGTGGCTGTCCTCATCGAGTGACCTCAGCCGATCAGGTATGACCACGGAATGGTCAGTCCATCAGTACCAAAGATCACAATGTTGCAGTCGGTGACCGAACGACGTGGCGGCCACGCCCAATGCCCTCGCTCAGGGTGGGCGTGGCCGCCGATTGGTTCGGCCGTCAGAATGCCGCAGTGCTAGCGGACGCTCGTAAGTCCAACGGTCACGCCGTGACCGGCCAGCATGACCGGCCAGCATGACCGGCCAGCACACCGTCCTGAAGTGCCGGTCATGGTGTGCCGTGCGGGGGCGCTCTCACCGCCTGCCGCCGTGACCCGCTGAGGAAGGGCACGCCGCGCATGACCACCGATCGGACGTCAAGCGTGCTCGGACAACCAGCTACCTACAAGACACCCGGGTTAGTCTCAACGTGGACCGATGGAGCGGCGATCCACCCACGGTTCCTGAGGGTGGGCCCGTGGGTGTTGTCCCTCGTCGTGGCGACCCTGTTCGTGCTGTCGTTCGCCACCTCATACGCCGCCCTGCACGACTACGCGCTTCAGCTCCAGTTCGGGCGCGAGTTCGCCATCGTCTTCCCATTGGTCCTGGATGCCGTCATCTCCGTGCTGGCCGTGACCGTGCTGCTGGAACGGGCAATCCGCCGGCGCACCATCACGATCAAGGGCTGGCAGTTGATGCTCAGGTGGCCCTCATGGCCACTGGCAGCGCTCTGGGGCTACTTCGGAGGTAGCGTCGCCGGCAACGTTGCCCACGCACCGTCTGTCGTGGCCGCGCAACTCGTGGCGGCTGTCCCTCCGATCTCCGCCGCGCTGACATTCCACCTTCTCTTGCGGCTGTTGGACCGGGCGCCCGCACTTAAGGCGATCGCCGAGTACTACGAGGAACGCAGCGTCGAAGAACGAGAACGAGCTGCGCGACGACGGGCCAGGCGCGCGCAGCTCAAGACCCGGACGACGGTCTGGAGCACGCCCGCACACACGCCTGCACCCGGCGGGATTGCGAAGGTGTCGAGCAAAGGTAGCAACGGCCGGCGCGCGCCCGTGGCCAGCGTCTCATGGCGACATTCCTCGAGATACGGCGACGTTGAGCCCGAGACCCAGTTGACGAAGCTGCGGCACACCGGGTCGGTTTCGTCTTCGAGGTGTTCAACCTGATGCCAGCTCTGACGGTGCAACATGACGTCCGCCCGAGGCTGCTGCCGGAGTGCGGCCGCCACGTCGCCCAGTGGAGGAGGCAACCAGACGACGGGACGGTTCACCGCGCACACGCATGTCTATCTGTGGATGGGGCGGCGGGTCGGTGTCCCCAGGGCGACGCGCGTCGCCGCTCATTTGATCGTTCGCCCCCTCATTTCCGGAGCGTAAGGCGGGTTTGGCTTCGAGGATCTCGGCGGCGGGGCGGCGTACCTGGACGTGGCACTAAAAGAAGGCCTGGGCAGGCCGGCGGCGCCGCCCCCGGGACGCGGAGCTCAACGCTGTCATGCACTCGTACCATGGCACCATTGCCCGCGGCTGCTACGACGACCGGCGGTATTGGAGGGCTGCCAGCGCCGCGAACAGGGCCACGATGCCGGCCGACCATGCGAGCGAGCACCACCCAGTGGGCGGTGCTTTGAGTAAGGCCGGCGAACGCTGGGTCGCCGAGGGCGAGTGACCGCACGGCGTTTGACATGATCGTGATGGGCTGGTGCTCGGCCAGGGGCTGCATCCAGCCGGGCAGGGTGTCGACCTGCACATATGCGCTGGATATGAATATCAGCGGGTAGACCAACATGGACATGCCCTGCGCGCTCTGCGCGGTGCCGGCCACCAGGCCGAGATAGATGAACATCCAGAGAAACGCGAATCCGCAGATGAGGCACAGCCCGAAGGCGATGAGCGCCTGGCCGAGGTTACCCTGGAGGCGGAATCCGACGAGGAATCCCATGGCCACAGCAACGGCGGTGCTCCACGCCACGATGATGATGTCTCCTACTGCCCGGCCGGCGACCAGAGCGGTGCGTGGCACGGGCAGCGACCGGAGCCGGTCGAACAATCCATGCTCGATGTCCTCGGCGACGCCGGCCGCTACTCCTGTGCCTGTGATGAGCACGCCGGTCAGCACGAATCCCGCACCGCACGCAAGTACGTGCGCACCCCCGAACTCCTCGTTATCGGGTCGCGTGGCGGGAAGGATGATGGGATCGCCGGTCCCGGGATCGGTGCTTCCCGCGGTGCTTGTTGTGGTCATCTCTGTTCCTCGCGGTCGATAGCTGTGGCCGCGCCAGGCTGCTCGATGTCGTCCTCGATCTCGCCGTCGGGCTCAGTCGGAGCCCCGGTTAGGGCGAGGAACACTTCGTCGAGTGTGGGCCTCCGCAGGCCGATGTCGTCGATCTCGATGTCGAGCCCGTCGAGCGCTCGGACAGCGGCGGCGATCGCGGCCCGGCCGCCGGCCACGGTGACGGTCACCCGGTTGGCGTCGGTGTCGACGCGAGGCTCGTCTGAGCCGACTGGTGCCAGGGTCCTGGCTAGTACTGGCAGATCGGGGATGTGGCGTGCGCGAACCTCGATTACGTCGCGCCCGGCGAGGGCCTTGAGCTCAGCTGGGGTGCCGTGGGCGATGACCCGTCCGTGATCGATGATCGCCACCCTGTGTGCGAGCTGGTCGGCCTCGTCGAGGTACTGCGTCGTGAGCAATACGTCGGTACCGTGGGCGACCAGGCTGCGGATCGCCTCCCAAAGCTGATTCCGGCTGCGAGGGTCGAGCCCGCTGGTGGGCTCGTCAAGCAGCAGCAGCCTGGGTGCCCCGACTACGCTGGCGCCCAGATCGAGCCGGCGCCGCAGGCCGCCCGAATAGGTCTTCACCGGGCGATCGGCCACATCCTCGAGACCCAGTCGGACCAGCAGCGAGGCCGTGTTGGCGTCGGCCTGCCGCCGTGTCTGACCGTAGAGCCGGGCCACCATGCGCACGTTCTCGCGTCCGGTCATTGTCGGCTCAACCGCCGCGTACTGCCCGGCCAGGCCGATCACCCGCCGGACTCGCTCAGGGTGGCGGGCGGCGTCAATGCCGGCGACTCGCAGGCTGCCGGCGTCCGGACGGAGGAGAGTCGCGACTGTGCGGACGAAGGTGGTCTTGCCAGCGCCATTGGGTCCCAGCACGGCCATCACCTCCCCGCCATGCGCAACTAGGTCGAGCCCGGCGAGAGCCTCAACTTTACCGAAGCGCTTGACCAACCCCGTTGCCTCGACGATCAGTTTGGCCATGGGCCTTCACCTCGGTCATCCAGAAAGTCGTCGTTGTCAACCCGGAGCAGCGAGCCGGTTGTCACATCGGTCGGATGCGGTCCGTCAATGCACTGACGGATCGCGAGGCGGGAATGTGACGGCGGCCAGGACCTCGTCGACATGACACGCCGAACGCTCGCAGCACGTGGCGAAACGCTACGGCTGATCCGAGCTGGTGCGGTCCGTTCGGTGTCGAGATGGCTGGCGAGGTCCTGCTGCCAGGACCGGACGCTCAAACTCGCGACTACCACATTCGACGACTGGCTTGCTACCCACCATCGGGACATCTCGGCGGGTGATCTGCCGCCTGCTTGGCCCCGACTCCACGGCGCGATGCCCCATGTCTCCTTGCTGGCAACACAAGCGTCGTCATGGGACGACTAGCCGGGACCACGCGTCGAGCCCGTCCGGTGTCAGCACGAGATCGAAGGCGCGGTCGATCGCCCCTGTGAGGTGGCTGTCTGGTCCGAGGGTGGTCGTCGCCAGAGCTGGCGGACTGGACCGGTGGAAGCGCATCAGCGCGTCCCGGTAGCCAGACTCGAGTTCGTCGGGTGCCGTCCGCATGATGTCCACGGCAAGCCCGGACAGGGTAACGATGTCCGGGTCTGTCGCGTTGACCAGGCCGCCGATGCCGCGGCCGAGAGCCTGAGCGGTGGCGTCGACCGCCGACTGTGAGACCTGGTCGTTGACAGCGTCGGCGATGACCTGCTCGGCCCGGGTACGGGGATTGCGCGGCGGCCTCTCACCGAGGACGCGCGCCATCGCCCGGCCACCGACCTCGAGATCCCAGCAACCGCGCGCCCCACAGGGGCACGACCGAGCCGGATCACCGAACGGCAGGTGACCGAATTCGCCACCGGCTCCGGTCGTTCCGTCCACCGCGACGCCGTCGACAACCAACACGCCGCCGACGCCGACGGCGACGATCACGTGCAGCACCACCCGTGCGTGCTTCCCG
>DASTNZ010000053.1:0-2714 GCA_035762665.1 Jiangellaceae bacterium
CGGTGTCGTGCAGCTCACGGGCCAGCTGTTCCCGCTCGCGGAGCTTGACCTGCTCCAGCGCGCGCAGCCGGGCGGTGGTCTGGTAGCGGACCGCGGCGCCGAGCGCCGCTGGGAACAGCGCGACCACGCTCGCCAGCGCCGCATCGACGAGGCCGGTGTAGTCGCTGGCGATCCCGAGGACGTAGGCGACCAGGATGATTCCCAGCCCAATCACGGCCTCGCGACCGGACCCCCAGCGGAACAGCGCGTAGGGGAGCAGCAGGATGTACACCGTGGTGTCCAGCCCCACCGGTCCGTCGGCGCCGACGAGGGCGGCGACCGTGACCGCGATGAGGACGCCGAACGTGACCGCGACCGCGGCCAGCGGGTGCGTGCGCCGCCACAGCAGCGGGAACACCAGCGCCACAGCGACCACCAGCGCGACCGGTCGCCAGATCACGTCCTCGCGGAAGCTGGCTTCGAGGATCGCCGTCGCCACCACCACGGCGACCAGCACCCAGTCCCGCCACACCCGCGCCGGCGGCTGCGGCGCGCG
Organism: Jiangellaceae bacterium; assembly: GCA_035762665.1. Taxonomy (GTDB): domain Bacteria; phylum Actinomycetota; class Actinomycetes; order Jiangellales; family Jiangellaceae; genus JASLBX01. The sequence goes on from DASTNZ010000053.1 coordinate 536, forward strand.
GGGTTCGGCCCAGATCGACCGGACGGCGTTGCTCACCATGCCCGCAGCGTAGCGAACCCGAACGGGCGGCGGATCGGCCGAAAGGACGGGCCGGTGCCGGGCGCAGATCGCCCGATCGGCCAGGGCAAATCCGGCCTCATCGGCCGATGTGGCCGATGCCGGGGCTCGTCACGCTTGGGCCGCGGCTCCTCGCCGCTCCAGGCACCACCGACCACCCGAGGGAGAGACCACCATGCTGTCGCACGCGCTGTACCGCTGGGGCCGGTTCGCCGCCCGTCGCCCCCTGGCCATGATCGGGTCATGGCTGGTCGTCTCGGTGCTGGTGATCGGAGCGTCCGGCGCCTTCGGTCAGGACCTCGAGGACTCCTTTGAGGTGCCTGGCCTCGACTCCCAGGAGGCCGCCGACCTGCTCACCGCCGCCCGGTCGGACCAGGTCGGGCTCACCGCGCAGGTGGTCCTGACGCCGCGCGACGAGCGGGCCAGCTTCTTCGACGCCGCGGACGCGCGGGCCGCCCTGGCCAAGGTCCAGGCGGCGGTGGCCGACCTGCCCAAGGTGCTCGACACCACCGACCCGGCGGGGGCGGCGGCCGCTGGACCCGACGCGGCGGCGGCGAGCGGCGCGATCTCGCCCGACGGTCGGGTCGCCCTCATCCGTGTCCAGTATCCGGTGCTCGAGGACCTGAACAAGGACGACCTGGAGAACCTCAAGCAGCTCGGCGCCGGGGCCGGAGCGGGCTCGCCGCTGCGGATCGAGATGGGCGGCGACCTGTTCTTCGCGTTCGAGGAGGCCGCGACGGGCATCGGTGAGCTGATCGGGCTGGTCGCTGCCGTCGTCATCCTGCTCCTGGCGTTCGGCTCGCTCATCGCCATGGGCCTCCCCATCGGGATGGCCGTCTTCGGCCTCGCCCTCGGCATCAGCTCGATGTCGCTCATCACCTACCTGATCGACATCCCCGCGTGGGCGCCTTCGCTTGCCAGCATGATCGGCATCGGGGTGGGCATCGACTACGCCCTGTTCATCGTCGTCCGGCACCGCGAGTACCTCGCCCGCGGGATGACCGTCCAGGAGTCGGCCGGCCGCGCCGTCGCCACCGCCGGCCAGGCCGTGGTCTTCGCCGGCGGCACGGTGGTCATCGCGATGCTCGGCCTGGCCGTCGCCGGCGTCCCGTTCGTGACCGCCGCCGGGATGGCCATCTCGGTCATCGTGCTGATCATGGTGGTCGCCTCGATCACGCTGCTGCCCGCGTTCCTTGGTCTTGCCGGGCACCGGATCAACCGCCTCGGCCTGCGCCGCAACCGGGCGCGCCGTGGCGCCACGGTGGGGTCCGGGTGGCAACATTGGGGTGAGCACGTGACCAGGAACGCCTGGGCCTACGCCATCGGCGCCGCCGTGCTGCTCCTGGCGCTCGCCGCACCGGTGACGGCCCTCCACGTTGGCATCCCCGACGACGGCACGCTGCCCGAGACGCGGACCGAGCGTCGGGCCTACGATCTCGTCGCCGACGGCTTCGGTGCCGGCATCAACGGCCCGCTGGTCGTCGCCGTCGACGTCTCGGAGGATCCGACCGTGGTCCAGCCCCTCCTGGAGGCCATCGAGGCCGACGAGGGCATCGCCGCCGTCGCGCCCCCCGAGGTGCACGCCGAGGCCGGCGTCGCGACCCTGGTCGCGTTCCCGACCACCGGACCGCAGGACGACGCGACGCTGGACACGATCGAGCGGCTCCGGGCCAACGTGCTCCCGGCCGCGCTCGACGGGAGCCCCGCGCGAGCCCACATCGGCGGCCAGACGGCCAGCTTCGCCGACGTCGGCGACCGGGTCCACGATCGCCTGCCGCTGTTGATCGCCGCCGTGGTCCTGCTGTCGTTCCTGCTCCTGACCCTGGTCTTCCGGTCGGTGGTCGTGCCGCTCAAGGCGGCGCTGCTGAACCTGCTCAGCATCGGCGCCTCCTACGGCGTGATGGTCATGGTGTTCCAGTGGGGCTGGGGCGCCGGCATCATCGGCCTGGAATCGACCGTGCCGATCGTCTCGTTCATCCCCATGTTCATGTTCGCCATCCTCTTCGGCCTCTCGATGGACTACGAGGTGTTCCTGCTCTCCCGGGTGCGTGGCGAGTACGCCGTCACCGGCGACAACGACGCCTCGGTCGTCCGCGGCATCGCCAGCACCGCCCGGGTGATC
>DASTNZ010000054.1:0-2288 GCA_035762665.1 Jiangellaceae bacterium
CGAGCGCCCTGACCCCAGTCGTTGCCGATGCTCATGAGCTGCTGCCCGGTCTCGATCACATAGGCGGCGGGGTTGGCTTGGGCGACGGTCTGCAGCCAGCCTGGCAGGAGCGGCTCGGGGAAGAAGGCCGAGGTGAGGAACAGAGCTGGAAGGGTCAGGAGGACACCGGTGACCATGGTCATCTCTGAGTTGCGCGTGCGCAGAGCGATGAGATTCGACAGGCTGGCCCACACGACGCCGAACAGCGTGGCATAGGCGATCATCGCGAGGGTGCCTGGCAGACCGCTTTGCGGCCGTGCGCCCATCAGCACGGCCAGGACGACGATGATCGTTCCTTGCGTCACCATGGTGGCGGCGTCCGCGATCACCCGCCCGATCAAGATGCTGGTGCGTCGGATCGGGCTGATCAGCAGCTTGTCCATCATCCCGCTGTCGATGTCGGTGACAGTGGCCATCCCCGACTGCAGCGCGGTGAACAGCATCGACAGTACGAGCATGCCAGGGAGCAGGAACTCGAGATAGGAGTCGTAGCCGAGCTGTCGGAACTGCTCGGTCTCGGCGAGCCCGCGGAAGATCTGCGAGAACAGCACTAGCCAGATCACCGGCTGGAGCAGCGACATGAACACGAGCATGGGGGTTCGCAGGTTCCGGGTAATGTTCCGCGCTCCGAGCGCGAGGGTCACGGATCGCTTCGTCTGGAAACGCATGATGGTCAATGCCTCCTTCGACCATGCGCCGATGCGAACATGCCGCTCACGGCGCCCTTGACCCTGGCTTCGACGCGGGGCTGCTCACCGGTGTAGCGGAGGAACACGTCGTCCAACGACGCTTGTGCCTGCTCGAGCGCCGCCACCTCGATCCGTCCGGCCTCGAGCAGCCGGAGCACGGGCGCGACGCTGGCGGGGGCATCATCGACGTAGACCACGAGCGGCTCGCCGGGTCGCCCGGGCTGCACCCTCGTGACGTGCGGGCTTGAGCCCAGCACGTCCGCCGCGCGGTCGGAGCCGGCCTCGCCCACGAGGGTCAACATCAGCCGCCCCCCACCCACCTCGTCCTTGAGGTCCCTGGGCGTCCCCACCCGGACCAGCCGGCCTTCATCGAGGATGGCCACGCGGTCGCACACCCGATCGGCCTCTTCCAGGTACTGCGTGGTGAGGAACACCGTGGTTCCGTTCTCGCTCACATGGCGAAGCAGACCCCACAGGGCGTTGCGGGACTGCGGGTCGAGTCCGGTGGTGGGCTCGTCTAGGAACAGGACGGCGGGACGGTGCACGAGCGCCTGGGCGAGGTCCAGCCGACGCCGCAGGCCTCCGGACAGACGGCCGGCGCGGACATCGGCCACCCCACCCAGAGAAAGCACGTCGAGCGACAGGTCCACCTGTCGCTGAGATTCGTTTCGAGCGACGCCGTGGAGGATCCCGCCGAGGGCAAGGTTCTCGCGAACCGTGAGATCGTCGTCCACGCCGACCGACTGTCCCGCGTACCCGATCAGCTCACGGACCCGATCGGCCCGTTGGTCGGTGTCGAAGCCACCCACGCAAGCCACGCCCGACGTCTTCCGGAGAAGGGTCACCAGGATCCGAACCGTGGTGGTCTTGCCCGAGCCGTTCGGACCGAGGAAGCCGAAAATCTCGCCTCGACCCACGGTGAACGAGACCCCCGCCAGGGCGGTCTTACCGCCGGGATAGACCTTGGTCAGATCCTCCACCTCGATGGCGGTAGTTACCTTGCTCTCCATCGCGCCTCCCGCTGGACCGACTAGTATGGGCATGTGCCCATAGAATATGGGCACATGCCCATTCTATCAACCCCCGATCCGGGGGAGGAGGACGAGGAACGGTGTCACCTCGCGGTGTGGCGATACCTGAGGTCAGGGAGCAGCTGTTCCAGGCGGCTGAGCGCGTCCTCTTCCGTGACGGTCCGGACGGGCTCACGAGCCGGGCAATCACCGACGAGGCCGGGGTGGCCAAGGGGCTGCTCTACAAGCATTTCACCGACCTCGACGAATTCGTGGCCGAGCTGATCGTCAATCGCACGCGCGCCGCGGTCGACGAGGCGGCACGGCTTCCCACCTCCGCGGGGACCGGAGACCCCCGTGGCAACCTGACCGACGCCGCCCTGTCGCTACTGGGCACCAAGGCTTTCGCGATCGCCGGCCTGGTGATGTCCCGGCCCTCGCTGATGACACGGCTCCACGAGGGGGGAGCCGGTCACCCCTTCCACGCGCTCGAGGCGATCGAGCGGTCCTTCGCCGCCTACCTGGAATCGGAGAAGGAGTTCGGTCGGAT
>DASTNZ010000055.1:0-7874 GCA_035762665.1 Jiangellaceae bacterium
TCCGTTGGTCAGGTGTTTCGCTATCGGCGGTCCGGGTACCGATACGTCCCGTGCCTGCCAACAGAGTGACTCGCAGCCGGGTGCGCCCGCCGGCGCTAACCGCGGCGGCCGTGGCATTGATCGCTGCCGTGGGATGCAGCGCCGACACCGGTAGCCCACCGGACGTCGGCCAGCCGATACCTGGCGAATCCGCGTCCCCAGCCGGCGATTCACCCGCGTCCGGCGAGCCGACGACTGAGGCGACCCCTGACGATGCAGAAGCCGATCCGGCGCCGCTCGGAGCACCGAGCGCCCTGGAGTTCGCCGGCGTGCGTTCCCCCGTGGTGAGCGTCGGAGCGGACGAAGCTGCTGCCTTAGAGATACCCGGTGACATCGATACCGTCGGGTGGTGGCAGGACGGTGCCGAGCCGGGCTCGCCCGAGGGATTCGTCGTTATCACTGGCCACGCTACCCAGCAGGGTAATGCTGCCGCCAATGCGTGGTGGGATGCAGAGCCCGGTGACCGGGTAGTGCTCGAAGCCGAGCATGGAACGGCCACATACCGCGTGATCTCGCGCCGCAGTTATGCCGACGAGGACATACCGCTCGCCCGGTGGTTCCCTGCCGATGGCCCGAGTGGTCCGGCCGGTCTGGCATTGATCACGTGTACCGATTACCGCGATGGCGAGTGGCGATCGAACCTCGTCGTCGAAGCCGTCCCGGAGTAGAGGCAACAACGCCTACCTCCGGGGCCCCATGTCCTCGAGTAAAGAAAGGAGGCACGACATGTATGACCAGGCTGCCATCACAGCCGTGCCGGCCGGTGCAGCCTCGGCTGCGTTGATCGCAACCAGTCAGGTTGCCATCGGTATCGGAGTACTGATGGCCGCACTGCTCATTCTCGCCGTGGTGACGGCGATGCGCTCGCATCGCCTCGACACGCACTGAGCAGTAACGCCGTTACTCACATAGTTCGGGGCCGTGCCCGCTGGGTCACCTAGCGGGCACGGCTCCCAGAAAGGGCCCCCATGTTCGCCGTAGCAGTCGCCATCGTGGCGCTGTCGCTGCTCTACTTGTTGATCATCGTCGCCAAGAGCCGGCGTCCGATGCCTGTTCCTCGCATGGGCGCGCGCGACACCCACTACGTCATTGTCGTGCCGTGCTTGGACGAGGAACTCGTGATCGGGAACACGCTCCGATCGTTGAGCCGGCTACCTGCCGACCGAGTGAGGATCGTTGTGGTCGACGATGACTCCGACGATGCCACCGCTCCGATCGTCCAGAGCTTCGCTCCGCGCGTCGAGTTACTGCAGCGCCGCCGGCCTAACGCGCAGGTGGGCAAGGGTGATTCGCTCAATCTCGCCTACCAGTACATCCTGTCGACGTCGGACCAGCCAGCCGACAAAGTGGTCATCGGTGTCGTGGACGCGGACGGCCGGCTCGATCCAGAAGTGATCGACGTCCTGGACCGGCACTTCTCCGAGCCTGACGTCGGAGGGCTCCAGCTTGCCGTCTCGATCAACAACCGCAAGGACGGACTGCTGCCGCGGATGCAGGACTTTGAGTTCATGGGGTTCGCCCCGATCCTGCTCACTGCACGGGAGCACTTCGGCTCTGTTGCGCTGGGCGGCAATGGCCAGTTCGCCAGGCTGTCGGAGCTGATGCGGCTTGGGCCGGCGCCCTGGAAGAACTGCTTGACCGAGGACCTGGACCTTGGCGTGCGCCTCGCGTTGGGCGGCTCGCGGATCCGGTTCACCTCGGAGGCCCAAATACATCAGCAAGGGCTCGCCAACCTGCGAAAGCTCCTGCGCCAGCGCACCCGCTGGGTTCAGGGCCACTTCGAGTGCTGGTCACTGATCCCGGAGGTGTACCGGTCGCGGATCCCCAGCAAGGCGTTTCTCGACTTCCTCTACGTTCTGATCTCGCCCGGCATCATGTTCCTGTCGTCGATCATCTTTGCGATCGCCCCTGCCCTGCTGGGCTGGACGCTCGCCACCGGGGTCTTCACATGGAACGAACCTCGATTGTGGATCTTCCTGTCCGCGATTTATCTACTCATGTTCGGCCCGCCGATCTTTTACGGCGCGGCGTACGCGCGGCACCGCGAAGATGTCTCAAAGATCCATGCGTTCGCGCTGGCGCATGTCGTTCCGCTCTATACCTACGTGTGGTACATCGCGGTCTGGCGTGCTCTGTTCCGGATGGTGTTGCGCCGCAACTCGTGGGCCAAGACGGATCGGCACGTAGAGCTCAGCCCGCCCACCCCGGTGGGCGCAGTACGCGAGGAAGGAGCGTCGCGGTGAAGCGCGTCATGCTCGTGTTCGGGACCAGGCCCGAGGCAATCAAGCTGGCACCCGTTGCCCACGCGTTGGCCACCAGGGCGGACTACGAACCGATCACCGTCACCACGGCACAGCATCGCGAGATGCTCGACCAGGTCCTCGATCTGTTCGGGATCACTCCGGACCATGATCTGAACATCGGGCGGCCGCGCCAGGATCTCGCCTCCCTGACCGCGCGGACGCTCGAATCGTTGGCACCACTGGTCGAGAAGGAAGCACCGGACGCCGTCCTGGTCCAGGGTGATACGACGACGACGGTTGTCGGGGCACTCGCCGGCTTCCTGTCCCGCGTGCCAGTGGTCCACCTGGAGGCAGGTCTACGCACATCCGACCCGCGCAACCCGTTTCCTGAGGAGATGAACCGCCGCCTCACCACGCAACTCAGCGATCTGCACCTCGCCGCCACACCACGAGCCCGGGAGAACCTGCTGGCAGAAGGCGTGGCTGCCGACCGGGTCGTGACAACGGGCAACACGGTCATCGACTCCCTGCTGTGGGCTGTCGACCAGCAACGACCGGTCAAGGATCCGCTGCTGGCGGCCGCCGAGGCGCATCCTGGCCCCGTCGTGCTGTGGACGAGCCACCGTCGCGAGTCCTGGGGGGAGCCGATGGCGCGCGTGGCACGCGCCGTCGCGAACGTCTGCTCGTCCCGGCCGGACGTGCTGGCGGTGCTACCCGCGCATCGCAATCCGGTGGTGCGCGATGCACTGCTCCCCGAGCTGGTCGATCATCCGAACGTGCTCGTGGGCGAGCCAGTGGATTACTGGAGTTTCTGCCAGCTCCAGCGCCGGGCCGACATCGTGCTCACGGACAGCGGCGGCGTGCAGGAGGAGGCGCCCAGCCTCGGCCGGCCGGTGCTGGTCACCCGGGACACAACAGAGCGGGTCGAGGCGCTGGAGACCGGCGTCGCGCTACTGGTCGGAACGGAGCCGGTGCGGATCGTGCACGCGCTCGAGACCCTGCTCACGAATCGAGAGGCGTATCGGGAGATGTCCCGCCGTGTGAACCCGTACGGCGACGGCCGAGCAGCCGATCGAGTGGTGGCTGCACTCGATCGCCTGCTCGGTGACGACGCACCGGTACCGGAGTTCGCGCCCGAGATCGGCGTATCCGAGGATTACGAGCTGCGAGCCGTCCCGGGTTAGGCCGGTGCGCGCCGGTGCACTACTCGTTTGCGGGGAACGGGATGACCGGGCACACGAACTGGGCGACCACGCCCTCGTCGACCGCGGCACCGGCCGCGAGCGCGGCCTCTACCTCGGTCACCGAGTCGAGCACTCCGTCACCGTCCAGGTCTCCGGCCGCGACGGCAGCGGCATAGCCGTCAGGGAACGAGAGACCGTGGACCTGCCACCGGCCGCCGTTGTATCCGGGCGAGCCCGGCGCAGCCTCGGCGACGTTGAGCTGCGCGCCGCCGAAGTCGTAAATGACGTCCCACGCGTGGGCGGGCGCGCTGGTTCCGGACAGGTCGGTCGGTGTCGCTACGGTCCGGTACGTTTCCCCGTCCACGTAGAACGCCGGGCCTTCCACTCCCGCCGACGCGGGTGTGGCCAACGCGAGACCGGCAGCCATAACCAGGCCTCCGGCGACCACCAGGGCGCGGCGAGCATGGAGCTTGGACATCGGAATCCTCCTCTGGGTCGTGGCCGGCACCTGATGTGCCCGCCCACGTTCCAGCGAACACCGGGCAAGCCCCGGCTGACCCTTACAGAACGATGACCTCGGGCGCGCCTCCACGGGCCGATCTGCGCCACAGCGCGTGATCAGCCGTGAGCACCGCCGTTGTGCTCTCCGGCAACCAGTACAGTCCCGTACGGAGGTGAACTGATGCGAGCTGTTCTCGTCCAACGTAACGGTGGACCCGACGTGCTGGAGCACACGGATGTCGACCGACCGGAGCCGAGTGCTGGCGAGATCCTGGTCGACGTCGCGGCGGCCGGCGTCAACTACATCGACATCTACCACCGAGAAGGGCGGTACCCCGTCCCCACGCCGTTCGTGCTCGGCGTTGAGGGGGCGGGGACGGTGCGAGCGATGGGTGAGGGGGTCGACGGCATCACCGTCGGTGACCACGTCGCCTGGAAGAACGCCCTGGGTTCCTACGCCGAACAGGTCGTGGTGCCGGCCGCTGAAGCCGTCCCAGTCCCCGACGGGGTCGATATGGAACTTGCCGCCGCCGTGATGCTGCAGGGGCTGACCGCTCATTACCTCGCCACCTCGACGTACACGGTGCAACCGGATGACTGGGTCGTCGTCCACGCGGCGGCCGGGGGCGTCGGTTCGTTACTCACGCAGGTAGTCAAGATCCGCGGTGGAAAGGTCCTGGCCACCGTGTCCACGCCGGAGAAGGCCGAAGTGGCGCGCTCAGTCGGTGCCGACGAGATCTCCTCGTACGACGAGTTCGTTGACCGCGCCCGCGAGCTCACCGGCGGCGAGGGCGTGCCCTGCGTGTACGACGGCGTGGGCCGCACAACGTTCGACTCCAGCCTGGATGCTCTTCGGATCAGGGGGATGATGGCGCTGTATGGAGCCGCAAGCGGTCCGGTCCCCCCGGTGGATCCGCAGGTTCTCAACGCCAAGGGCTCACTGTTCCTCACCCGCCCGACGCTTGGCCATTACACGCGGAACCGCGCAGAGCTCGCCGAGCGGACAACCGAAATCATGGACTGGATCGCCACGGGCCGGCTGAATGTCCTGATCGGCCGCCGGTATGCCCTGGACCAGGCCCGCCAGGCGCACGAGGACCTACAGGGCAGGCGGACAACCGGCAAGCTTCTGCTCATCCCACACAACTGAACGGCGGCGCGCAAGCTCGCAGTACGATGCGGTACGAACCGTGTGGTTCGCTTGGGGCATTGATGTCGGTGGGGGGTGACTGAATGGCCATACCCACCGGGCCAAGTGCGGCTGCCGGGCCGGCATCGTGGGATGAGGTGTATGACACTCTCTCTGAGGCCGGTCCAAGAGAGCTAAGCATGCAGGATCTAGAACGGCTTGCGGAGGCAGCGTTCTGGCTGGGCAAGCCCCGCGAATCGATCGCAGCCAGGCAGCGGGCATACGCCGCTTATCGCGACGCCGGCGACGACGCGAACGCCACCAAGGCCGCGTGGCTGCTGTTCCACAACTATTTTGATCTTGATGAGACGGCAGCGGCGAGCGGCTGGCTCATACGAGCGCATCGCCACGCCGGAATGATTCCCGACCAGGTCGAAACCGGCTACGTCGCACTCGCCGACGCAGATTGGGCGACTTACCACGAAGACCTCGATCGCGCCCTCGAATACGCGATGCAGGCAACCGAGGCTGGTCGCCGCTTCGCCGATCCTGACCTCGAAGGGTTGGGTCTGGCCACCCAAGGACGGATCCTGATTGCGCGCGGCGATGTGCCAGACGGGCTGGACCGCATGGACGAGGCTCTCGTCGCCGTGCTCAGCGACGAGCTCAGCCCGTTCGCTACCGGCTGGGTCTACTGCCTGCTGCTTTACACCTGCGAGGAACTCGGCGACGTTCGCCGGGCCGCCGAGTGGACCGATCTCGCCGTCCGCTGGTGCGAGCAACGTGGCCAGCAGAGTTGGTACCCGGGCCTGTGCCGGCTTCACCAGTGCGAGGTTCGGTCGTGGCGCGGTGAATGGAAAGTCGCGGAGGCGGAGGCCATCCGCGCCGCGGAGGAACTCGCGCCCTTCGGTGACTACCTGGTCGCTGAAGGGCAGTACGTCGCCGCCGAAATCCGGCGGCGGAAGGGTGACTACAAGGCGGCCGAAGAGGCTTTCCGGCGCGCTCACCAGTACGGCCGTGATCCCCAGCCGGGGCTCGCATTGCTGTACCTCGCGCAGGGAGACCCCGATCGAGCCGCTTCCGCCTTGCGGATAGCGGTCGCGGGAGGCACGGGTATGCCGCTGCGGCAAGGGCAGTTGCTTGCCGCCCATGTGCGGGCCGAACTGGAGCGAGGTGATCTGGAGCAAGCCGCCGCATCGGCAGACCGGCTTACCGAGCTCGCCGACCAGACCCGCTCGCGCCTGTTGCAGGCGATGGCCGGCACGGCGAACGGCGCGGTGTTGCTCAGGCGGGGCGAGGCGCACACGGCACTCGCCGCCCTAAAGGATGCGTGCGCGATCAGCCGCGAGCTGTCGTGCCCGTACGAGACGGCCGAAACGCAAGTGCTCGTCGGACTAGCGGCCAGGAACCTCGGTGACGACGCGACCGCCAAGCTCGAATTCGAGGCGGCACGGGCGACCTTTGCCAAGCTCGGCGCCGCACCGGACATGGCGCGTGTCGACGCGCTGCTCGCGAAGGAGCCCCAGCTTCCGGGCGGTCTGACGGCCCGCGAGGTCGAGGTCCTGCGGCTCGTGGCCGGCGGGAAGCCGAACCGCGAGATCGCGGCCGAGCTGTTCATCAGTGAGCACACGGTCGCTCGCCACCTCAGCAACATCTTCCGCAAGCTCGACGTGACGTCGCGATCCGCCGCCACATCGTTCGCTTACGAACACGACCTCATCTGACGTCGTCGAGGCGTCGATGCGATAGGACTCAGTCCGTCGGGCGCGCCTCAGCAGTTGGCACCAGTTGGCCCGGGGCATGGTTCATACCAACCACGTGCGGCCGAATCAGAGCTTGGTTGTTCCTGGCGACGCGCCGAGGAATGTTGCGGCCATACCGTCACAGCCATGACGCCGCAGCCCACCGTCAACCGCGAGCTCCAGGCTCGCAGCCTGTGCTATGCGCTTGCACTCAGCACAGCCGCATGCGGGCTCGTTGCGTTGTCGTCGTGGGCGAACGACACCCGGCTCGGCGCTCCTCTCTACTGGGCGTGGATCCTCACCGGAGTTCAGGTGCTTGCGTTGTGGGCTGCCGGCAAGCGACGCTGGTGGGCGTGGCTGCTGGGGGCGGGAGTGCAGCCGGTGTGGATCGCGTACGCACTGTTCACCGGCCAGGTCGGGTTCGTTCCAGGCTGCCTGATCTCGGCCGCGGTCCAGTTGCACAACTTCCTGACGATCGGGCGCCGCCAGCTCTCACCAGCCGGAAGTTGACAAGCCCCGTTTGATCTGCTGTGCGCATGCGTCTACATACGCGGCCGGTAGGGCCGTCGTGGTCTTTGTCGTGGGCCGGCGCCTGGTGCGGGTGGCGGTGCTGATTGGTAGGTGTGGCCGGTGGGGGTGACGGTTTCGACGACATGCCGGACCGGGTCGATGAGCCGGACGGTGAAGCCGGGCATGTGCCGGACGTAGTTGCCGCGTGCGCATTCCCCGCGGCCGTTGGTGGCGATGGTGGGACCGCCGACGGCGTGGGTTTGGATGTGATCCAGGTGCCGGATCGGCGCGTCACAGTACGGGTCGCGGCAGGTGCCGCCGTCGCGGTAGACCAGCAGTGTGGCCAGCACGCCGTCGAAGCGGCGGCGCCTCCGGTCGCAGTCGCCGATGATGCCGGTGGCCGGGTCGGTGAACAACCGGCGCAGGAACAGCCGCGCCCGCCGCAGCTCCCCCGACGCGGCAGCCGCGGCGGGCTGGCTGGGTGGTGCGACCCGGCGGAGGCGGTGGTCGAGTTCGGCGGCCATGC
>DASTNZ010000056.1:0-31525 GCA_035762665.1 Jiangellaceae bacterium
GACGAGGCCGAACAACTCGCTGACCGGATCGCGATCCTGCACGAGGGTCGCATCATCGTGAACGGCACCCTCGCCGAGCTCAAGCAGCTGCTCCCGCCCGCCACGGTCGAGTACGTCGAGAAGCAGCCGACCCTGGAGGACGTGTTCCTCGCCCTCGTCGGAGCCACCGGCACCGACGGCGACGCCGATAAGGGCGGCCAAGACCGCAGGACCAGGTCGAACAAGAAGTAAGGAACAACAATGGCCACGCATTTCCTGGGCGACACCGCCGTCCTCACAGGACGGACCATGCGCCACGTCACCCGCAGCCTGGACACCATCATCACGACCGCGATCACACCGATCGCCATCATGCTGCTGTTCGTCTACGTGTTCGGCGGCGCGATCGACACCGGGACGGTCTCGTATGTGAACTACATGCTTCCCGGCATCCTGCTCATCACGATCGCGTCGGGCATCTCCTACACCGCATTCCGGCTCTTCACGGACATACAGGGCGGGATCTTCGAGCGATTCCAGTCCATGCCGATCGCCCGATCGGGCGTGCTGTGGGCGCACGTGCTGACCTCGCTGGTCGCCAATGTGATCTCGCTCGTGGTCGTCGTCGGCGTCGCCCTGCTCATTGGCTTCCGCTCGGGCGCTGGATTGACGGCCTGGCTCGCGGTCGCCGGCATCCTCATCCTGTTCACCCTGGCATTGACATGGATCGCCGTCATCCCCGGCCTCACCGCGAAGAGCGTGGACGGCGCGGGCGCGTTCTCCTACCCGCTCATCTTCCTGCCGTTCATCAGCTCGGCCTTCGTGCCCACCGACACCATGCCCGGCCCGGTGCGCGCCTTCGCCGAACACCAGCCGGTGACCTCCATCGTCAACACGATCCGCGACCTGCTCACACGGCAACCGGTCGGCACCGACATCTGGACCGCCCTCGCCTGGTGCGTCGGCATCCTCGTCGTTGCCTACATCTTCGCCAACATCTCCTACCGTCGCAGGATCTCCTGAGCCGGCGTCGACCGGGTCCGGGCGAGTTGAGGGCAGGATCAGAGCATGCTGACGATCGGTCAACTGGCGGCGTATGCCGGCGTCACGGTGCGGGCGGTGCGGCACTATCACCAGATCGGACTACTGCCCGAGCCGGAGCGGGATGCTTCGGGTTACCGGCGGTATGGCGCAAGGGCAGTCGTGTCCCTCATCAAGATCCGCACCCTCGCCGACGCTGGCGTGCCGCTGTCTCAGATCGGTCAGATGCTCGAAGCCGACGCATTCACCTTTGCCGAAGCGGTCCAAAGGATCGACAGCCACCTGCGCGACGAGATCGAACGGCTTGAGACCAGCCGCAAGCAGATCGCGCAGCTCGCTGCCGGGGACAGTCTGGCGCTCCCGCCGGAGGTGATCTCCTATCTCGATCGGCTACGGGAGATCGGGGCGTCGAAGCGGATGGTGGAGGCTGAGCGGGACGGGTGGATCCTGGTTGCGGCTCGCTGGCCCGATCACATCCGCGAGTGGATGCCCGGGAAACTCGCGCAGCTCGATGACCCGCAAGTCGTTCGGCTCTATCGAGTTCTGTCGGAGATCTTCGAAAGCGACGCAGGCGACGACCCGCGTCTGGAGGAAGCCGCCGACATCATGGCCGACCTAGCCGAGCAGGCATACACCTCCGGCGAGATCAACCTCGGCGAGGAGGCGCACGACGATCTACCGTTTGACCTTCTGGACGCACTTGCCGTCGAGTATGACCCGCGGGCGGAGCGGCTGCTGGACCTGATGCGCGAGCGTGGCTGGGCCGGTTGGACCCGGCTGGAGCGGCTCGCCGAGCCGCCCGACTAACCTCCGGGCGTCGTTCACACCTGGATGTCGGCTACTCATGTCGGCGGGAGGCTCAAGTGCCCACGTTCCAGGACCCCGCAGCAGACGCCGCGGAGGCACAGCAAGCATGCGCGGGCTGGCGCACGCCACCCGCACCATCAACGATCCGCGGGAGATCTACGCGGTCCTAACCCAACCTTGAACCCTTAGAAGGCCATCGGTGGACGCTGACCTGGACACCCTCGCGACCGCACTCTATGTGACGACCGACGATCTGTTGAAGGCCATCCCGAACAGGTCCCATGGCGACCCGCCGTCGGGATGCAGCCACGGGTCACCGACGCCGAGATCATCACCTTGGCGGTGACGCAGGCGCTGCTCAGCTTACTAGCCGGGCCCGGTTCCTGCGCCACGCGAACAGGCACCTGCGGCAGATGTTCTCGGTGCTGCCGGGCCAGTCGGACAACTCGACCTCGAACGCCACGAAGGCCCGCAGCCTCGCCGGCGTCAGCGCCCGCATCAGCCTGACAGTGACATGCGCCTGCCGGCTGCCGTCTAGCTGGAACTATTCGCCAGCGCGTCCAGTGCCGCCCGAAGCCGCTGTGCCGCCTCGTCGGCCACGGATTCCAGCTCGACCCGTTGCGCCACCGTGACCATGACCTGAGGGTCGAGCGCCTCGACCACTGTCTCGGCGCCGTCGGTACGGACAACCACATTGCACGGAAGGAGCAGACCGATCTGCCGGTCTACGTCGAGAGCTCGATTGGCGAGTTGTGGGTTGCAGGCGCCAAGAATGAGGTAGTCCTCGATCTCCGCCCCCAGTTTGCTGCGTAGAGTTGCCTGAACGTCGATCTCGGTCAGCACTCCGAAGCCCTGCTCCTGCAGCGCGGCACGCACCCGTTCCGTGCTTTCGGCAAAGGGCGCGTGCAGGCGGACGGTCATGCCGTATCCCATCGCTGTAATCCTTCCACATCGTTAATACCTATACCCCCTAGGGTAGCCGACGATTGGGCAGCAGACCGGTGAGTGCGCCACCTAAGTGATCATCCGGCCCGACCGCGTTATCGCCTGCCAAGATCCGGAGGCGCATTAGCCCACACGGGCGTGAACCGCATCGGTATTTATTTCTCGAGATCTGCTTCTCATAGGTCAAGGAATTGCTGGCAGAACATGTGGTGCACAGGGGGGCGCTATGCGTATCGCGGACGACGAGGTTGTCTACCTCGACTCTGACCAACCACCAGCCTCTGGAAAGTGGCTGGACCCGCATGATGATGCTCTGGATGAGATCACGCCGGAGGATGCCGCGGCGGGCGAACGGCTCGGAGAACTGATCGACCAGGACGACGATGACGACTCGGGTCTTCAATACATCGGCGGTGGTCAGCGATGAGCGCCGACGCTGCACAGCAGGCGGCGCAACGGCTGCGCAGCGCGCTGCTTGATCACGGAATTCGAAAGGTATCGATCGAGCTCATGCCGGGACGCCCGGTGCCATCCGGGTCACGCTGGTTGAACACGCGCTTCATCGGCGAGATGAGCCACCACACTGCAGGACCGGCGTCCGGCTTGACGCCGTCCTTGGCGGTGTGCAAGAAGGGTCGACCAGGAATTCCGGGACCGTTGTGTAACGGTTACGGCGGACGCGATTTTGTCTATCGCATCATCACCATGGGCCTCGCGAACCACCCCGGCAAGGGTGGACCGCTGACGGTCGGACCCTTCCAGATACCGGCCGACTCAGCGCGGCCGTTCCTGTGGGGAACCGAATGGGAGCACCCGGGCACGGCACAACACCCGTGGACCGATGAGATGCGCGAATTCACCGCGAGAGCCAATGCGGGGATTCTCGAGTGGCTCGGCCAACCTGTAGTGCACCACGTCGAGCATTCGACCTGGACAGGCCGGAAGATCGACCGGTTTGGGTACAGCGCGTCGTCTGGCCAGGACGAGATCCGGAAGTTCTCGTCCCAAGCCGCACAAAACGACGGCCGCCAGGCGCCGCGATTCCCAGGGCGGCATTTCTTTCGGCCGGGTGCCGTCAATGAGCACGTCACACAACTAGGTGTGCAGCTCGTGCGGCTCGGGTTCGGCAAGTTCTACAAGGTCGGACCTGGTCCTCGCTGGACTGAATCCGACCAACAGGCGGTGGCCGCGTTCCAGAGGTCGCGGCGGGAGCTAAGCATGGACGCGGACGGCTTTCCCGGCCCGCTGACGTGGCGACTCGCACACGAACTGCCAACTCCACGGCCGTGATCTGACCGGCCGAAAGTGTGACCGTTCAGGACTTCGGCAAATTCCGGCCCTACCAAAGGGGGCGTGAGATGGAAACAAGTAACTCTCATAACGGTGAACGGACGCGCAGGCACATCTGGGTGCAGCATGTCAATGTCGATGCGGACACTCTCCAGACTCGAGTCCAAGCGGCCAGGGCCCGCGGGTTGGACCCAGCGCAGGAACGGATCGCTGAGGGTGTGCTGAGGCACGTCGAGTGGGCGCGCGAAGCCGCGAACCGCAAGGATCCACGGCCGCGGTGGTTCTTCAACTGGTGGCGCGGAACGGTGACGGAAGCCGCATACCGCCAACTACATGCGGCCCGGGCTCAGATGGTGGATCTACTCGAAGACGATGAGCTACCAGCTGAACTGCACGGCGCTGTGGCCAGGGCGGAGCTGAGCCTGCCACGCGATGATCCGCGCCGGGTTTCTTTGCAGCAGCTGGTCAAGGAGCCGCCCGAACGGATGCGCCCATTCCTGCGCCGACTGATTGATGACAGCTATCAATCGCTCGACGGCAAGCATGCTCAACTGCGCAGCTTCCGGAACATCCTCCTGCTCACCGCGCTGATCGTAGCCTTCCTCGTTGGCCTGACGATCGCCGTCGTGTCGTGGCAGCCGTCCTGGGTGCCACTCTGTTTCCCCAACGAGGTGGTGACCGACGGCGCCACCGGTGCCTCGATCGTGCAAGGGCAGAATTGCCCGACGAGCAGTGGCGATACCGGCCCGAGCAGTGGCGACGTACTCGTCGTGGCGCTGCTGGGTGCACTTGGTGGTGCGCTGACTGCGGCGATCTCCATTCGCAACCTCAAGGGCACCTCCACGCCTTACGACGTACCTGTCGCGCTGGCGATGCTCAAAATTCCGCTGGGTGCGTTCACCGCGATCCTCGCTCTGGTCGCCATCCAGGGCGATTTCGTACCCGGGCTGTCCGTCCTCGATTCCCAGGAGCAGATCCTCGCTTACGCGTTGATCTTCGGATTCTCGCAGCAGCTGCTGACCAGGCTGCTCGATCAGCGGGCTCAGACTCTCCTCGAGGACCTGCCGGGAGGCGAAGGCGCCGAGCCGGCCCGCACTTCTGCCGGCCTCGAGCAGCTGAAGTCATGGCAACCGGTCACGGTCGGCCTACCGGCTCAAAACGGTCATGCCCGCCCTTCAGAGTCGGCCGATCTTCCCGGTGACGATCTCGAGATGCTCTCGAGCGACGAGCCGATTGTGGAGGGTGAGCTTGAGGACGAGAAGTTCGCTCCTGCCGCCGATGAGGATCAGGTTCTCGAGCCGGATCCGTTGACCGGTCAGGGCGATGATCTTCAGGACGAGGCTGTCGCGGAGTTCACCGCCGCGGACCTATCAGCGAATCTTCCGGCCGAGGACATTGAGGTTGTCAGCAATGACGAGCCAGTCCTGGAGCCGGCCGATGACGACGAGGAGCTGCCGGCTGTTGTAGCGGCCGAAGAAGTCGTCGAGCCAGAGTTGCTGACCGACCAGGGTGATGAATTCCAGGATGACGAGGCCGACGTCCAGGACATCGCGCCAGCCGATGAATTCAGCAGCTTCAGTTCAGATCAAAGGGGGTAGTCATGGCTCACCGCAGTCCCAAATCCGCGCTCAGCTGGGCCAAGGCGCAGGACAAGTTCCAGAGCGGAATGTGTCTTCGATTTGTGCGCACCTGTTTCAAAGTCGATGGGAAGTACGCCACCGCCGCGATTGCCTGGAGCAAAACCAGGTACCGGCACAAGTCAGTTCCGCCTAAGGGAGTGCCCGTGTGGTGGACAGGTGGATCCCGTGGTTTCGGCCATGTCGCGATCTCCGATGGTGGCGGTTACGTGATTTCTACCGACACCGGAGGTAAGGGTCGCGTCGGTCGGACGTCCATCAAGCACATCACCAACGCGTGGGGTCAGACCTATCGTGGCTGGACGGAGGACATCAACGGGGTTCGCGTCTTGACGTCGGCCGTCTCGAAGGCCGCGATGCCGGTACTGGACGCCTCTGTGATCGCGGCCAAGTTCAAGAATGGCGCGAAGAACGACCCTGCCGTTCTGTTGGTCCAGCGTGCATTGGCCGCGGAGGTCGGGCTGGACTATTCCAGTGGTCCGGGCACTCCGGGTCCCCGTACGAAGGCCGCATACAAGAAATGGCAGCAACGCCTGGGCTTCACTGGAGCGGACGCCGACGGGATCCCTGGCTATTTGTCGCTCTCGCGTCTCGGCGCAAAGCGAGGGTTCGGCGTCGTCCGCTAGAAGTGAGTCGTCGCGCGATCAGCTCCGCGACGACTCCTTCGCCTGAGCCAGCGCCGTGCGCACGAGCGTCTTGAGCGATTCGATGTCGTACGCACCATGGTGGCGTAACCCGTTGGCGAAGAACGTCGGCGTACCGGTGACGCCGCTCTGGTCGGCGCTGTCGATGTCACGTTCCACTCGCAGCGCGTACTTGCGCTTGCGAAGCGCTCCGCTGAACCGGTCGATATCGAGGTCCAGGCGGCGGGCGTAATCGACCAGATCGTCGGCCGTCAGAGCGTTCTGGTTGCTCAGCAGCAGGTCGTGCATTTCCCAGAACTTGCCTTGCGCGCCGGCGGCCTCGGCGGCCTCGGCCGCAAGCCGCGCGTGTTCGTGGACGTCTTCGAGAGGCAGATGCCGGAATACGTAGCGCAGGTCGGTGCCGAACTCGGCCAGCAACTCCCGGACGACCGGCTCGGCTTGGCCGCAGTACGGGCACTCGAAGTCGCCGTACTCCACGAGCGTCACCGGAGCATCCTGGGGGCCACGGATATGGTCCCGTTCGGGATCCACTGGATCGGCGAGATCGACCAGCGGCGCGGCCGCCCTCGTCCGTGCAGTGCGCGTCCGCTCTGGCATCAGCTCGATGACCCGGAAGACCAGCCAGGACAGGCCGGTGGCCAGAACCGAGGCGCTTAGTATGCCGATCTTTGCCTGGTTGAGCTCGTTCCCGCTCAACGCGATCTCGGCGATGAACAACGAAACGGTGAACCCGATGCCGGCGACTGCGGCGGCGCCGATCAACGGCGGCCACGGGACCGTTAGCGGGAATCCACCGAGTGCTCGGCGAGTGGCGAGCCAGCTTGCCCCAGTGATGCCGAGCAACTTGCCGAGCACCAAACCGGCAACGATCCCGATCGTGATGGGCGACGTCGCAGCGTCGCCGAGGACGTCCCCGGTGAGCTCAACACCAGCGTTCGCCAAGGCAAAGATCGGGACGATCACGTAACTGGTCCACGGGTGAAATAGCTGCTGCATCCGCTCGTTCGGAGAGATTGCTTGCTGCAGCCCCCGGCTAGCGGAGCGGGCGAGTTCAGACGTTGGCTGCTCGCGGAAGTTCCGCCATAACGACGCCGCCTGCTCGAGATCGGATCGCGACGGCGGGTAGGCCGTCGCGAGCAGGCCCATCAGGACGCCGGCGATCGTCGCGTGGACGCCCGACTCGTGCATCGCGAGCCACAGGCCGATGCCGAGCGCGAGATAGGGTCCGCCGTGATGCACGCCGAGGGCACGGAGTAGAACGACGGTTCCAAACAGCAAGGAGGCGATCAGCATGGGGATGAGCAACAGGTCATCGGTGTAGACGAACGCGATAACGGTGAGCGCTCCGACGTCGTCCACGATCACCAACGTGAGCAGAAAGACCCGGACCCGCATCGGTGCCCGCCGGCCGACTAGGGCAAGCACCCCCAGCGCGAAGGCGGTGTCGGTCGCCATCACGATGCCCCACGCGTGCCCGGACTCCGTACCGCCGTTGAAGGCGAGGTAGATCAACGCAGGTACGACCATCCCGCCCGCGGCTGCCACCACCGGCACGGCGACACGGCGCCGGTCCCGCAACTCGCCCAGATCGAACTCTCGCCTGATCTCGAGCCCGACGACGAAGAAGAACAGCGCCATCAGGCCGTCGTTGATCCACTCCCGCAACTCCAGGGACAGCTCGGCTCCAGCAAGCCGGATCGACAGCTCGCTCGTCCAGACGGCTTCGTAGGTATCGCCCCAGGGTGAGTTGACCCACACGAGCGCCAGGAGCGCTGCGGCAAGCAGGATGACCGCGCTGCCGACTTCGGTTGCGACGAACACCCGTAACGGTCGGGCCAGGCTTCGCACCAAGGCCGTGCGGCCGCTCCAGCTTGCCGGAGCAGTGTCAACCACGTGTCACTCCACTTGATCCGATCTCCTGGTGCCCCGGAGTCGGCGTTCCTCGGCGACGAGTTGCCGTGTCGCAGGGGCGACTTCGGTGGCGAACAGTTCAATCGAGTCGGCGTCGTCGGCGGCCAGAATGAAACCCGTAATCCCATGGTCGAGAGTGAGCTCGGCGAGCTCCTCGGCCCATTGTTCGGGCGGCCCGGAGAACGAGCCGCGGCTTATCGTTGAGAACTGGCCACCAATGTTAATAAGCCGGCGGATGTGGCCGGGTTCGCGTCCGGCCGCGAGGGCGGCGTCGTCGATGCGTTTGTTTGCTTCGGCGAGATCGGCGGGTCCGCCGGGCAGGTACCCGAGCGACGGCAGCCAGCCGTCAGCGGTGCAACCGGTCAGTTCCAGCATTTTCGGCTTGTACGCGCCGACCCAGATCGGGATGTCGTGAGCGGGTGCGGTGCCGGCCCCAGTTCGGCCCCGTTGACTTGGTACTAAAGTGCCGTTGACGCGGACGCCTCCGCGTGTGCTGACGTCCCAGGCCTGCCGGATGATCTGACTGGCCTCGTCGAGTGCGACGACAGCTTGACCGGGTGTCAGGTGGCGGCCGCCCATCGCCGCAATGGCGTCCCAGAAGCCACCCGCTCTCAGGTTGTGTCCGACTCATGAGCTTCGGCTGGGCGCTGTGCGTGCTGCTTCGTGCGTACCACGCCATGGTGGGTCCCGCTTCCCGGCGACCTCCCGCATGGAGCGCGCGGCTACCAAACTCTGGCGACCGTTGCACACGGCGAGCAGCCCAACCAGGTCGCGCTGGCGACGTATCTGAACATCGACCGCACGGTGATGAAGTACCTGATCGACGATCTTGTAACCGCTGGCCTCGTCGAACGTCAGCTCATTCCGGCCGATCGACGGCTGCGCAAGATCGTCGCGAACCCGGCGGGGGTTGGACGTTCTCGCGGACCTCGAGCGGCCAGTACGCCACGCCGGAGATCACCTGCTGGACGGGCTGGACGAAGCAGACCGGGACACATTTCGGCGTCTGCTGCGGAGAGTGGCCTGCGACGTCCGCGACATCGATCCAACGACTGATCCCTGCGACGTCGCGATCGACGTCCTCACGGCGGACGGGCAGTAGGGCTGGAATGCCGCACAGGCGGACGAGGTTCGCACCGGCATGGCGACTGAAGTTCTGCGCTACACCGCGTTCTCCGCGGATCCGAAGGGTGGAAACCCGGCGGGAATCGTGCTTGATGCTGCCGGGCTCACCGACGCGGAGATGCTGTCGATTGCAGCCGACGTTGGATTCTCCGAGACCGCTTTCCTTACCGCGCCGCCTGAGGATCTAGACGCGCCACCGGGCCGCGGCTTCGCGGTCCGGTATTTCAGCCCGCTGGTCGAGGTGACCTTCTGTGGTCACGCGACCATCGCGACGGCGGTGGCGTTGGGAGAGCGGATCGGTGTAGGAGATCTCGTCTTCTCGACACCGGCCGGGGTCGTCCCGGTGACCGTCACCGAATCCGGCGGCGTTCTCTACGCGACGCTCACCAGCATCGAACCGCATGTCTCTCCTGTTACCAACGCTGATCTGATCGAAGCCCTGGCCGCACTGGGCTGGTCTACGGACGAGCTCGATCCTGCTCTGCCGCCTGCGATCGCCAACGCTGGCAACGATCATTTAGTGATCGCAGCTGCTACCCGTGAGCGGCTGGCCGCACTCGACTACGACTTCGACCGGTTGAAGTCCCACATGGAGAAGCTGGGCCTGACCACAGTGCAGCTGGTGTGGCGGGAGTCGGACACGGTGTTCCACGTCCGCGATCCGTTTCCCGTCGGAGGCGTCGTAGAAGACCCCGCCACCGGTGCCGCGGCGGCGGCTTTCGGCGCCTACTTACGGGCTCAGGGCAGGGTAGGACCCGACGAATCGGCCCGGCTTACTCTTCACCAGGGGTATGACATGGGCCGGCCGAGTCTGCTCACCGTCGACCTGCTGGCTGGCGAGCGGCGGGTTCGCGTCTCGGGCACGGCAACCCGAATCTGACTGTTCGTGACGCCGGCACGAGGCCTGGCCTAGTTGCGCGAACATTTGTTTCGGTGTAGTGTATGAGTTATTGAAGGCGAGGCCCCTAGGCCGCCACATTGTGGGTTTGGAAGAGCCGATGTGATGGGCCGCGGTTGAGACCCGCGGCCACCCGTCCTCGTTTGTGCGACTACCCAGTGGGGTCTTCGTCATGTCGGCCACCGACCAGCCACCACTTCCCGTTCCGGAGGAGCTAGAAACGCTCCCACCGGGGCCGATGCTGGCTGAACTGCTGGATTCACTGCCCGCTGAGCAGGTCTCCGGGTTCGATACAGTCCGGTTGTTGGAGGCGGCATATCGGCAGCTCAGCCACGTGCGCGCGCTGTTCCTGTCGATCCTGCGGGAGACCGGATTACGCCGGCCGGGGTCGGTAACGACGGTGGAGCGCATCAAGGCGCCCGGTGAGTTCGCCGCCGAGGAGGCGCGGGCGGCGCTGGTGTGGTCGAGGACTCGGGCGTCCACGACGTACCAGCTGGCGGTGGACGTTTTTGATCGCCTTCCAGTGTTGGGACAGGCGATGCTGGATGGCCGGTTGGACGAGCCGCGGGTCCGCGCGTTTGTGGACTGGACCCAGGGTTTGACGGACGCGCAGGCTGACACGGTGTGTGCGCGGCTGCTGCCGGAGGCGCCGGGGTTGCTGGTGGGTGAGCTGATCGACCGGATTAAGCGCGCCTGCATCGCGGTCGACCCCGCCTGGGCAGAGAGGCGGTACCGCGAAGCAGTGAAGACGCGCCGGGTTGCCGGGTCGCGCAACCCGGATGGCACCGCAAACCTCGGCGGTTACTCCCAGCCAATCGACCGGATCGCGGCCGCCTCCGAGCGGATCGACACCTTGGCCAGGGCGTGCAAGCGAGCCGGGGATGCCCGCCCGATCGACCACATCCGGTCGGATCTGTTCCTCGGCATGACCGACGGCACCTATGAAGGCCTCACCGAGAGCGAGATTGTCGAGTACGTGCTCGTCCACCCCTACACCGAGCCGGGTGAGGACGATCTCGACAAGCATGCCGACGGACCAGACGGTGGAGGCAGCGGCGGGGACGGTCGGCCAAGCGGCAGTGGACGGCCGGGCGGTGGCCCCGGCGGAACATGCGACGTGCCTGAGGCGGCACGGCTTGGTGACCAGGCGGGGGCACGCGCCTGTATGCCTCGTGCCCGGGTGCCCGCTGATGGACCTTCGGCTGACCTGCCCTCTCCGGCTGCGGCGGCGTCCTCGTCTTCGGCACCTGCCGCCACCGGGCAGATCGATCCGCCAGGGGCGACGAGATCGTGGGCGGTGCCGGAGTTGCGGGTGGAGCTGTCCACCCTGCTTGGGTTCGATGACCACCCGGCGGAGATTCCACCCTGGGGCTACATACCTGCTGGACAGGCCCGTGAGGTGGTGGCGAGCATGTACTCCGGTGAGTGGCGGTACGTGTTCTGTGGTCCAGATGGCCGGGCGGTCGCCGGTGGTTTGATCCGTGCCCGCCCGATGGGCGGCGTCCACCGTGCGCGGCGGGATGCGCGCCGGGGCGGCGTGGTCGAGATCGCGGTCCCGGTGGCCGGGCTCGCTCAGCTCACGGGGTGCCACGCCGGAGAGGGGCCATGGGCTGCGGTGTTGGCCGAGTTGGTCCGGCGCGCCATGCAGGCTCCGCGCGAGGAGGATACCGACACCGGCGACTCTAGGCGTCGCACGGCAGGTGCGAGGCTGCGCCGCTGGGTTCAGCAGCGGGATCGTCAATGCGCTCATCCGGCGTGCCGGATGAGGGCCGCGAAGACCGATCAGGACCACCGGATCGATTACGCATCTGGTGGGCAGACCAGAGCGGGCAATCTGGAACCGGCATGCCGGCACGATCACCGGCTCAGGCATGAGGCTTTCTGGCGAATCGATCAGCCCGAACCTGGACTCATTGTGTGGACGAGCCCACTCGGCCATAGCCACGCGTCCAGGCCTCCACCGGTGATTCGACGGCTTCCGCAACCGTATCCGGACCTCGAAGGGGAGCGGTACATACCTGACGGCTGGCTCGTGTGGGATAACCGGCGGCCAAGGTGGAAATGCAACGAGCAATGCGAGTGTGAGCGCCCGATCCTGCCACCCGTACCACAGCGCGTTCGGAAGACCGAACCGGTACGTGAGCAGATGCCGAAACCGATTCTCGACCCTGACGAGAAGCCACCGTTCTAGAGCGGGCGGTCGAATGGACGGCGACAACCCGTGAGCATCACGACATGATATGGAAATGGCACTCACAGACCCGAACGCCGAGGTAGCCCTGGAGGACCGCCTCGTTTCAGCGGCCGTGGCGGCGCTGGAGATCTTCTCAGTTCACCTTGGCCGTCGGCTCGGCCTGTACCGGGCACTCGGCGAACGTCCGATGACCGCTGCCGATCTGGCCGGCGCGGCAGGTATCGGGCTGCGGTACGCCCGCGAGTGGCTCGAGCAACAGGCAGTGGCCGGTTTCCTCACCGTGGACAACGCGGACGACTCGTGGGACGAGCGCCGCTACCGGCTCGAGGAGGCGGCGAGCGCCGTGTTCATCACGCCGGACGATCCACGCCATGTCTCGCCCCTTGCCGACATGATCGGTGGGATCGGCCAGACGATCGACGCAGTGGCCGGGGCATTCCGTACCGGCAACGGTGTGCCGTTCGCCGCGTACGGCGAGCACCTGCGCGAAGGCCAGGGCGCGATCAACCGGCCGGCTTTCCAGCATGACCTGGTGCCGACCTGGATCGCTGCGGTGCCCGGCCTGGTCACCTCCGTCCGCCGTGTCGCGGACCTCGGCTGCGGCGTCGGATGGTCGACGATCGCGATGGCGAGCCAGCTGCCGCAGGCAGAGGTGATCGGCTGGGAGCCTGACGTGGCAAGCATCGAGTTGGCGCGACGCCACGCTGCCGAGGCCGGCGTCGACGTCGAGTTCTTCGCCAGTGATGCGCAGGAGATGGCGGCGAACGGCCCGTTCGATCTGGTAACGATCCTTGAAGCCCTGCATGACATGGCCCAGCCGGTCGCCGTCCTACGGGCCGCGCGGGAAGCTCTGAGCCCGGACGGCGTCGTACTGGTCGCGGACGAGAATGTGGCCGACCAGTTCACCGCGCCTGGCGACGAGGTGGAGCGGATGATGTACGGCTGGAGTGTTACCCACTGTCTGCCCGCCGCACTTGCTGAAGAGCCGTCGGCCGGGATCGGCACCGTGATCCGCGCTCCGATCGTCAAGGAATTGGCCGTTCAAGCGGGATTCGCGTCCGTCGAGCGGCTGGACGTCGACGCCGGGTTCTTCCAGCTGTACGTCCTGCGCCCCTAAGCCTCGGAGCGAAGCGGTCCACCGGGTGTTCGTGACCGGCCGGGCAACTTGCCTATGTCTTGTCGCGGACGGCGGCGTATTGCTCGCGGATAAGTGGCTCTGAGGCCGCATCGGACACGTCGGCGCTCCCAAGGTTCCACGCAGGCGGCTCAGCGGCACCCGACAAGGCCCATGCCGCTTGGCGAGCAGCGCCGTCGGCGACGTACTCGCCGGGTGCCGGTACCTGTACTGGCAGGCCGAAGACCTGTGGCGCGATCTTGCGGATTGCGGCCGATCTCGCGCCGCCCCCAATGAGGAGTAACCGACCCACCGACACGCCCTGGTCCTCGACTGCGTCCAGGCCGTCCGCCAGGCCGCAGAGCACGCCCTCCGTGGCGGCGCGGGCCAGGTGCGCCGGTGTGGTCGTCGCGAGGCGCAGCCCGTGCAAGGTGCCGGTGGCATCGGGCCGGTTTGGCGTGCGTTCTCCCTCGAAGTAGGGCACTAGAACCAGCCCGTCCGCACCCGCCGGCGCCGAAAGCGCCAGCTCATCCAATCCGGCGTGATCCACGCCTAATAGAGCCGCGGTGGCATCCAGCACCCGGCTGGCGTTGAGCGTGCAGGCCAACGGCAGGTACGCGCCGGTGGCGTCGGCGAATCCCGCGACGAGCCCTGTCGCGTCGGCGGTGGGCTTCTGGCTCACCGCCGACACCACGCCGGAGGTGCCGATCGAGATGGCCACGTCGCCGGGTCGCATGTCGAGGGCGAGAGCGGCGGCGGCGTTGTCACCCGCTCCGGCGCCGATGAGAGTCCCATGCGCGACGACTGTCGACCGCTGAGCCACCAGCGACTCCGTTGGCCCGAGTACCCGTGGCACCCGAACCGAGCGGCCCATGGCCAGCGCGAGCAGATCCAGCCGGTACGCCTCGTCGCGCGGCGACCAGTACCCGGTTCCCGACGCGTCCGAGCGGTCGGTCACTAGAGCACCCAGGTCAGGGTCGAAGCCTTGCGCAGCCGGGCCGTACCCGGCGATCCGCCAGGACAGCCAGTCATGGGGGAGGGCAACCGCCGCCACTCGTGCAGCGTTCTTTGGCTCATGGTCGCGCAGCCACCGTAGCTTCGTCACGGTGAGCGAGGCCACAGGTACCGAACCGGTCCACGCAGCCCAGATCACCGCGCCGTCCCCACCGGCCCGTTCGCCGAGCTCGGCGATCAGCTCCACAGCGGCGGTGGCCGAGCGGATGTCGTTCCAGAGCAAGGCCGGCCTGATCACGCTTCCGGCCTCATCCAGCCCGACCATCCCGTGCTGCTGCCCTCCAACCGAAATGGCTGCGACGTCGTCCAGCCCGCCGGCTGCCGCTGCGGCCTCTTGGAAAGCATCCCACCAGGCCACAGGGTCAACTTCGGTACCGTCCGGGTGCTTGGCGGTGCCTGACCGAACGAGCCGACCGGTCTCAGCGTCGCGGACGACGACCTTGCACGACTGCGTCGACGAGTCGACGCCTGCTACCAGCGAACTCATGGCCGGCCGAGGAGATGCTCGACGGCGAGCTGGTTCAGCCGCACGAACCCGTAGTCGCGCTGAGCCGCGGCGTCCGGGTCGAAATCCTCGAACGCGGTACGGTCACCGAGCAGATCGCTGATCGTCTCGCCGGGTGCGAGCGTCGGCTCGGCCAGCTCGAAGAGGCCGGCGCGCCGCATCGCCTCCTGCACCTCCGGGTCCGCCCGGTATGCCGCGGTGCGCTCCGCAAGCCTTCGGTACGTGTCCATGTTGGCCCGCGCGGAATCCCATACGCCGCGTTCGGTCTCCGTGCGGGAAGGCTTGTAGTCGAAATGGCGCGCCCCCTCGTAGCGCGGACCGCCGGCAGGAAATCCGTTCTCGAGCAGGTCAACGGTGAAGAACGCCGACATCAGGTCGCCGTGACCGAAGACGAGATCTTGGTCGTACTTGATGGACCGCTGGCCGTTCAGGTCGACGTGGAACAACTTGCCCGCCCACAGCGCCTGGGCGATGCCGTGCGTGTAGTTCAGCCCGGCCATCTGCTCGTGGCCGACCTCCGGGTTGAGACCCACAATGTCGCCGTTCTCGAGTTGCGCGATCAGGGCGAGCGCGTGACCGATGGTGGGCAGGAGGATGTCGCCTCGGGGCTCGTTTGGCTTGGGCTCGAGCGCGATTCGCAGGTCATAGCCCTGCTGCTTGATGTGAGCGGCGACGGTGTCGATGCCTTCGGCGTACCGGGCGTGTGCTGCATGCAGGTCCTTCGCGCCGTCGTACTCGGCCCCTTCGCGGCCGCCCCACATGACGAACGTCCGCGCCCCGAGTTCGGCGGCGAGATCGACGTTGCGTAGCACCTTGCGGAGGGCGAACCGGCGAATGGATCGGTCGTTCGAAGTCAGCGCGCCGTCCTTGAAGACCGGATGGTAAAACAGGTTAGTGGTGATCATCTCGATCACCAGGCCAGTCTCCTCGGCGGCCTTGCGGACGGCGCCGAGGGCCTTGGCCCGCATGTCGTCGTCAGCGCCGAACGGGACGACGTCATCGTCGTGGAAGGTGAAGCCCCACGCGCCGAGCTCGGCCAGCTTGTGCACCGAGTAGGCGGGATCCAGCGGCGGGCGGGTGGCGCTGCCGAACGGATCCTGAGCCTGCCACCCGACCGTCCACAGCCCGAAGGAGAAGGGAATCTGCATGTCGGACACTTCGGCCTCCTCGCGCCGCACGTTTTGTACTTTCGATGAACTTATTCGTGGCGGCCGCTAGGGTCAAGGCGTGAGCACGACGACACCAGCTCGCCAGGCCCTGCTGCGTGAGCGGAACCTCGCCACCGTCGCGCGTTCGGTCGTCGATGCAGACGAGCCGCTGTCGCGGGCCGATGTCGCCGCGCTGACCGGCATGACTCGGGCCACGGTCTCGACGCTGGTCGACTACTTGCTGGCAGCTGGCGTCGTGGCCGAACTGCCTCGCGCCACACCGGTCGGCAGGGGCCGTCCGGCGGTGCCACTCGTCCCCGCTGCACGCTCCATCGTAGGCCTGGGCCTGGAGGTGAACGTCGATTACCTCGGCGGCCGGGTAATGGATCTGACCGGTTCGATCGTGGCCGAGTTGGTCGTCCGGGAGGACCTGCACGGTAGCGAGCCCGCAGCCACCCTTGGCCGGCTGGGCCGGCTCGCTCGCCACCTCATCGATCAGGTGGAGAAGCCTGGCATGCGCGTCGCCGGAGCCCGGTTGGCGCTCCCGGGCCTGGTAGATGTGCGAATGTCCACTCTCCGGGTGGCGCCCAACCTGGAGTGGTCTGACATCGAGCCGCTGCCGATGATGGGTCTGCCAGGCAATCTGCCGGTCGGTGTCGCCAACGAGGCCAAGCTGGCCGCTCTCGCCCAGGTGTGGGGCGTGCCGGCCGGGGTGCGATCCAGCCGGACCTTCCTCTACGTCTCGGGGGATGTCGGCGTGGGTGCGGCCATCGTGGTCGACGACGAGATCTTCCACGGGCGGCACGGTTGGAGCGGCGAGATCGGGCACCTGACGATCGATCCAGCCGGTCCACGGTGCCGGTGTGGCTCGACCGGTTGCCTCGAGCGGTACGCCGGCAAGGAGGCGCTCGTCAGCGCGATCGGCCTCGACGTTGATGCACTGGACGAGATGATCGTCGACCGGCTGTCGAGCTCCGACGAGGCCGCACAGGCCGCGGTCCATACCGCCGGGACTGCCCTCGGCCAGGCCATCGCCGACGCCGTCAACCTCCTGGATATCGACCAGGTTCTACTGGGCGGCAGCTACGCCGGCATCGCGCACCTGCTGGCGCCGGCGATCCAAAAGGAGGTGGCGGACCGGGTTCTCGGCGCCCCATGGGCTCCCGTTGTGGTGAATGCTGCTCCCGTCGCCGACTACGCCGCGCTGACGGGTGGAGCGCTCGCCGTAGTGCGGGGTGTGGTCGACAATCCGGCTCGGTTGATCGAGCAGCGGAGGTGACCGGCGGTGCGGGCCTATCTTGGCATCGACGTCGGTACCAGTGGCCTGAAAGCCGCCCTCATCGAGGAGGGCGGCCGGCTGGTCACGGCCACCGAAGATCTCTACGCCGTGTCGACGCCGGCGCCCGGTCAGGTGGAGGCTGATCCCAGGGAGTGGGTTGCGGCCGCCACCGCAGCCGTTGGCCGGATGGCCGGCCCGCTGGCCCGCGCCAACGTCGCAGCGATCGGAGTTGCCGGGCAGATGCACGGCGCGATCCTGTGCGACGAGTCCGGCCAACCCGTTGCGCCTGCCATCCTGTGGCCCGACCGGCGCGCGGAAGCCACGCTCGAGAGCTGGCGCAACCTGCCAGACAGCCGGCTGGCCGCACTGGCGAATCCACTGGTCCCTGGCATGACCGGACCGATCCTGGCCTGGTTGGCCGATCAGCGCCCGGATGTGGTGGATCGTGCCGCCGTGGTGCTGCACGCCAAGGACGTCGTGCGGCACGCCTTGACCAGCCATCCGGCTGAATCACGGCCGCCCACCGACCGCAGTGATGCGTCGGCCACCCTGCTCTGGGACGTCCCGAGGGACCGATGGGACGAGGACGTTGCCAGAGCCGTCGGCGTGCCCGTCCGGCTGCTCCCCGCGGCTCTGCCGAGCTACCAGGATGTCGGAAGGACGGATTGGCTGTCGCGAATCATCCCCGGAGGCTCGGGGGACGTTGCGGTTGCCGCCGGCGCGGGTGATACACCGGCTGCCGGGCTCGCTGTCGGCTCCACCGGTATTCACATCAGCTTGGGCACGGGCGCTCAGGTGATCGTCCGGCGGCCCTCTGCCGCTAATCCGGGCGCGGATCCGTCGACTCACCTCTACGCGGACGCCGGGGATGGCTGGTACGCGATGGCGGCGCTGCAAAATGGCGGGCTCGCGCTGGATCAGGCTGCCCGCCTGCTCGGCATGAACTGGGACGAGCTGATCGCCGCCGCGGCCCGGGGTCGCGCACGGGCCGTATCGTTCCTGCCCTTCTTCACGGGTGAGCGCGGCGGCGTCGCGTCGCCGTCCAGCCTTGGCGGCTGGCTCGGCGTGGGCATCGAGACGACGCGCGACGACCTCTCCCGGGCCGCTGTGGAGGGCGTTCTGTTCTCGATGCGAAGAGGCCTTGAACTGCTCGGGACGCAAGCATCCCCAGGTTCGAGCGAGCTCACGCTCTCCGGTGGAGGCTGGCGGAGCCCGCTCCTCGTCCAACTGGCCGCCGACGTGCTCGGCCGGCCGGTCCGGCGGATCGCGGTACGCAGCGCCTCGGCGGTCGGTGCGGCAATGCTCGCCGCCCGCTGTGCCGGCGCAGAACTGACAGTCGACCGGTTCGTCGATCCGCCCGTCGACCCGACGGCGTCAGTGGAACTGGAGGACCGCTACCTCCGGTGGCTTAACCGCTGCGCGGCCGCTGACTCTTCGGGTCGCTAGCCCGGATTCTCCTGATCGGCGAGCTCCTGGAAGATCGTGATGTGCAGCCCGCCCGGTGCGTCCAGTCGAGCGTTGAGTGACTGCCAGGGCGTCTCGGTGGGCGGCGCCACCTGCGTCGCGCCGGCCGATACCAGCTGGTCGGTGACCGCCCTAGTGTCGTCGACCTCGAACGCAACACGCATCTTAGGTGCCACCTGCCGCCCGACTTCAACCTCGTCGATCATCCGCTTCTGCGCCGGGTTCGCCAGCTCCAGCGTGGCCCTTCCCGCATCGAGGATCGTGACCCGCGCCCCGTCGCCGCTTGAGACCGCGAGCTCTTCTGGCATGCCCAGCACGTCCCGGAAGAAGGTCAGCGCCGTGTCGTAATCCTCCACCTCGATCACAAGCCGAAGTTGCCGCACCGTCTGAGGGTTCTGTCCATCTGTCATGTGCTCATCATGACCAGGCGGCTGAAACGGTTGCCGTGTCAGGTAGCCCCTGCTTGGGCGTTGGTAGGTATTCCTAACCGTCGCACCGAGATCGCGGCTCGCTCCACGACGATCTGATCGACCTCAACGACATCGACCTCTGTCCACAGCTCGTCCAGCAGCTGCAAGCTTGAGTAGAGGCTCTGTTTGGCGAGACGGTCCATCCGCTGCGCCTGAGCCAGTGCCGCGGCTGCCTCAACGTAAAGCAATCTGCTCGACACCGCCGTGTCGGCGTCATACCAAAACCGCCTGCATGACTCGCTGCTCGATTCTGTGACCAACACGGGCACAAACGCGGACGTGTCAAGGTAGCCGATCACCGAGGCTGGTCACCGATGAGGTCACTCACTGTGCCCTGTATGCCACCGGCACAGGTCCTTCCGTTTGCGTGTTCGAGCGGGCTGCACGCGACCCTCGGCCCGCAATTGCTCCAATCTAGTCAGCCGACCACGGGGACGATCCGCGCGATCGGCCGGCCCTGATTTGATCCTCAGTCCGAAACCTCGACGGGCGTTGCGCCGGTGAGGGCGATCAGCTCGTCATACGTCGTCGGGAACACCGTGTGCGGGTGCCCGGCAGCGGCCCAGACCTGCTCATGCTTTCCCAGCCAGGTGTCGATGAGAGTCCGAATGGGCTTCGGATGTCCGACGGGAGCGACGCCGCCGATCGGCTGGCCGGTGTGGTCGCGAACGAACTCCGGCGTTGCCCGGTGAACGGTGGACGCTCCGGCGGCGGCCGCGAGTCGTACCGGATCGGCCCGGTGCGCGCCACTTGTCAAGACGAGCAGGGGCTTCCCGTCGGCGTCGAAGATGAGCGAGTTGGCGATCGCACCCACCTCGCAGCCGAGCTGCGCCGCAGCGGCTGCCGCAGTCGGTGCAGCCTCGGTCAGGACGACGACCTGCCCGGCGGCGCCGTGTTGGGCCAAGATGTCGGCGATGCGCCGGACGTTGGGGTGAAGTTCGGTAGACACGGTCTGACTCTACGGTGACCGGGTAGGCGCAGCCAGGGGCTCGCCCCCGGCTTCAGAACGACTGGAGCGGAAAGACCTCGAACGCGACGCCGTAGCGGCAGCCGAGTCGGGTGCCGACCTCGCGGGAAAGCCCGGCGAGGAACTCCTCCGGAACGAACGTCTGCGAGCCGAGGCCGCGCAGGTAGGCGTCGTGCGCCTGAAGCGAGACGACGCCTTGGTTGAAGGTCTCGGTCACGTCCACACCGTGCTGGGAAGCGGGCGAGTTGGCGACCCAGATCTCCTTCACCCCACCCCATGCTTCCAGCCCCTCGCCGAGCTGCTCGTTGAAGACCCAGCGGTTCGCGGCGTCGCGAACCGCATCGAGCACCGCCCGACCGGTCGCGATGTGGTCGGCCTGGTTGAGCAGCACCGCACCGTCCCAGGTGTCGTGGAAGTTGCTGGTAATCACGATCTCGGGTCGGTGCCGGCGGATCACCCGAGCCAGCTCCCGGCGCAGCGGGATGCCGTACTCCAGCACGCCGTCTGGGAACCCGAGGAACTCGAGCTCGTCGACTCCGACTACCGATGCCGAGTTGCGCTGCTCCTGCTCGCGGACGCGCCGAGCTTGCTCGGGCGGCATTCCGTCGATGCCGGCCTCGCCACTGGTCACCAGGCAGTACGCAATCTGCTTGCCCTGGCCGGTCCACCGGGCGATCGCCGCTGCGGCGCCGAACTCCAGGTCGTCCGGGTGCGCCACGATTGCGAGGCCTCGCTTCCAATCCTCCGAGACCGGGGTGAGTGGAATTGGCACCTCCGTCTCCGACATACCGCGACCATACCTACAGCTCGGGCTGACCCTGCGCTCGCCGGTTCACAGCGGCAATCGCTGGCGGACCGGGTAGGCAAGATGCCACTGTGGAGCATGTTCCGCCTGCTTGGGTTGCTCGGCGGGCTCGCCGCTGTCACGGACTTGGGGGTTGGGGCGGCGAGCGACGAGTCGCTCCGCCGATGCGTGGTGGCCACCCGATTGGCCCGAGCGGCCGGCTGCAGCACTGACGAAGTCCGCGATGTCGTGTATATCTCCCTGCTCGAACACATCGGCTGCACGGCCGCTTCGCACGAGGCGGCAGCAGTATGGGGCGACGACATCGCGTCCACCCGGTTGGCGTTCTTGATGGACTTCGGCGATCCCCGGGATCTGTTCCGGGTGTGGGTGCCCGGGCTGGCGGCGGCGACGGGTCGTTCGCGACCGCGGGTGCTTGCCGCCACCGTACGGTCGATGCGCGGCTTCGACGCCGCCGGTCCTGTCGCCACCTGCGATGTCGCCCGGGAAGCGTCCAGCCGGCTGGGCCTGCCTGAAACGGTGCGGCACGGGCTGGTTCACACGTTGTGCATGTGGAACGGCAAGGGGTACCCGCGCCGCGCCGGGGAGGAGATCCCGCTAGCCACTCGGCTGATGCATGTCGCGTCCGTCGCCGTGCTGTTCCTTCTGCATGCCGGTCCGGAGGTCGCCACGGCGCAAGTACGGCGGCGATCGGGCACGTACCTGGATCCGGCATTGGCTGATCTCTTCTTATCCCGGGCCGGCGAACTGCTCGACGGCGTCGAGGCGGTGGACGCGTACGAAGCAGCCCAGGACTGCGAACCGGATCCGGTGCGCTTGGTCGGCCCCGATGATCTGGAGTCAGTGGCCAGTACCTTCGGCGACCTCGTCGACTTGAAAAGCCCGCGGCTACACGGACACTCATCGGCGGTGGCGGACCTCGCAGCGGGGGCGACGGCCGGCCTCGGGCTGGCCACCGACGTCCACACGGTCCGCGTGGCCGGACACCTTCATGACATCGGTCGGGTTGCGGTGTCCAGTCGGATCTGGGATAAGGCTGAGCCACTGAGTGCGACGGAGCGGGATCAGGCGAGTCTGCATCCGTACCAAAGTGAGCGCGTCTTGGCCCGCGTTCCGGAGCTCACCGAGATCGCAACCCTTGCTGGGCAGCACCATGAACGCTGTGACGGTAGCGGCTACCACCGTGGCATCGGCTGCGACCGGATGCCGATGTCCTCGCGGGTACTCGCCGCCGCGGACGCCTACAACTGGGCGACCGCGCACGACGGTGCTGGCACGCCTGACGGCGCGGCGAAGCGACTGCGTGACGAGGCGCGGCAGGGCCGCCTCGACGGAGATGCTGTGGAAGCTGTGCTCGAGGCGGCCGGGCACCAGCGGCAAGCTCGGCGCCAGGGACCTGCCGGATTGACCAGCCGGCAGGTCGAGGTGCTACGGCTGCTGGCCGACGGGTTGTCGAACCGCGACATCGCGGAGCGGCTGGTGATCTCGCCACGCACGGCCGAGCACCACGTCCAGGACGTCTACACCCGGATCGGTGCTTCGACGCGAGCGGCAGCGGCGCTGTTCGCCATGAAACACGGCCTGCTCGAGACAAAAGATGGGTAGCTCTACCCAGGCGATCGGATGACCGGTGCCACCAACCTGTCGGCATGGCTACATCCACGCTTCCAGACCAGCCCACCCAGACCCGCGAGCGTCTCGTTACTCCAGCATTCGTCGGACTGGCGGTGGCGGACCTCGCGTACTTCACCGCCGCGGGGCTGGCCATCTTGGTTCTGCCGCTCTACGTGACCGGTCCCGTGGGGTCGAGTACGGCCGGCGCCGGTCTCGCCTTCGGTGCCTTCGCGGTCTCAGCTCTCGTACTGCGTCCGGTCGCCGGCCGGCTCACGGACGCCCTCGGCCGGCGGCCGCTGTTGATGGGTGGAGCGGTGCTCGCTGCGGTCTGCCTGACAGCCACCGCCTACACGGATTCTCTGGCCGTCATCGTGGGCTTGCGGCTGCTCTCGGGCATCGCGGAGGCGGCGTTCTTCGTCGCCTCGTTCGCCGCGCTGGCCGACCTCGCGCCGCCGAGCCGGATGGGTGAGGCCCTCAGCTACAACTCGCTGGGGTTGTACCTCGGCATCGCATTTGGACCGGTGCTGGGCGATCTGCTGGTCAGGACATGGGGCTTCGACGCTGCGTGGCGCGGTGCGGCAGTGCTGGCGTTGCTGGCCGCCGTGGTGGTACTCGGCATCGGTGAGACCCGAACGCCGCGGACAGCCGGAGACGGGCCCACTCGGTTCGTGCATTGGCCCGCCATCCCTCCAGCGCTCGGCTTCCTTGCCTCGATCGTGGCGATGGGCGGGTTTCTCGCATTCGTGGCCCTGCACGCCGACGATGTCGGCATGACCCGTACCGGGCTGCCGCTGACGCTGTACGGCCTGGTTGTCGTGGTGTGCCGGGTCGCCTTCGCCCGGGTGCCGGACCGGTTCCCGCCCCTGAAGCTTGGCGCGGCTTCGCTGGTCGCGATCGCGTCTGGCCTGATTTTGATCGCAGCGTGGCCCATGCCCGCGGGCGTCATCGCCGGTGCCATCCTGCTGGCGCTCGGCGTCACCTTCAGCACGCCGGCCTTCTTCACCGCAGTTTTTGCCACCGCACGCCCCACCGAGCGAGGAGCGGCGTCGGGGACGGCCAGCGCGTGCATTGATGTCGGGCTCGGCGGCGGGCCCATCATGCTTGGGTTCATTGCTCACGCGGGAGGGATTCCGCTGGCCTTCGTCGTGGCCGCCGGCGTCGCACTGGCCGGCTGCGCCTGGACGCTTTTGCTCGCCCGGCGCCGGACGGTCGTCAATCGATCTGGAACGAACGCTTAGACAGCCCCATCATGTAGCCGGTGATGGTCGCCTGCGCACGCTGCTCCGGATCACCGGAGGCGCCCAGCGTCACGAACAGCGGGATGTAGTGGTCGACGGTCGGGTGGGCGTACGGCATGCCTGGGGCTTTCGACCGGTATGCCGCGAGCGTGTCGACGTCGCCGCGGTCCAGGGCGTCGGCGACCCACGTGTCGAAGTCGGCCGACCAGGTCGGCACCGCGTTGTGCATCACCATCTCGCGGGTGAGGAACGGCAGGCCGTGGGTCATGAAACCAGAGCCGATGATCAAGATGCCGTCGTCTCGCAGCGGGCGAAGGCGCCGGCCGATCTCCATCAGCCGGGAGGGGTCGTGCGTAGGGATGCTCAGCTGGAGGACGGGGACGTCGGCCAGCGGATACATGACCTTCAGCGGCACCCACGCCCCGTGATCGAGCCCGCGGCTGGCGTGCTCGTGCACCGGTTCGGTGGCCGGCATCAACCCCCCGACCTTGGTCGCAAGCGCGCTGGCATCCGGCGTCGGGCACGTCATCCGGTAATAACGCTGGTGGAACCCGCGGAAGTCGTAGACCAGCGGGGTGCCCGCAGCCGCGGCCGAAAGCATCAGAGGCGCGGACTCCCAGTGGGCGCTGACGATGAGCACTCCGAGCGGTTTCGGCATCTGCTGCGCCCAGCCGAACAGCTCGCGGATCCACTCCGGATCGTCGAACAGCGGTGGGGCTCCGTGGCTCAGATAGAGCGCGGGGAGCGGACCGTCGTCCGGAGTCCAGGTCGGTTGCGACCGGCTGGCCGGGGCGCCGTGGACGAGGAACTCGTCGAACGCGCCGGCCGGCACGGTGGGGTTGAAGATCGAGCTCACATCGGACTTCCTTGTAGGCAACTGGTAACACTACGAGAGTAGCTTGAAGCATCAAGTAAGCGAAGCGGCCCGTTGTCGCTCCGTCGGGAGTGACGCCGAGCCGTACTCTGATGCCATGACCGAGACGGACACCGTGGATCGCATTCGATCCGCTCGTTGGCTGACTGACGACGAGCAGCGGGCGTGGCGAGCACTCGCCGCGGTGCTCGTCAAGCTTCCGGCCGCGCTGGACGCCCAGTTGCAGCGCGATGCCGGCATGAGCCACTTCGAGTACATGGTCCTGGCCGGCCTGTCCGAAGCACCCGACAGGACGCTGCGGATGAGTGATCTCGCGGTCTTTGCCAGCGGCTCCCTCTCGCGCCTGTCGCATGTGGTGACCAGGCTCGAGCAGCGGGGCTGGGTCCGCCGCGAACGCTGCCCGGGTGACGGGCGCGCCACGAACGCGGTGCTGACCGACAGCGGCTGGGAGAAGGTCGTCGCGTCCGCCCCCGGGCATGTCGAGACGGTTCGCCAACTCGTCATCGACCCGCTGACCAGAACACAACTCGGCAATCTCCGCGAGATCGGTCGCCGAATCAACGACCGCATCGATCCTGACGGCGCGCTCGGGTGATCGTCCGCCAGCGACGATAGCGTCCGCGACAGCGCTTCGGGGACACGGCGCTCGGCCGGTGCCCGACGAGCGGCGGCCTCGAATCAGTCATCTCATCAGTAGGTGAGGATTGGTCGAGATTCGGCGACAACCGATCGGTCGCGAGCTCCGTTTAGTTGTCGGCAGGATGCAAACGAGCGGACGGACGGGCGCGTGTTGGGCAACAGGACCCGGACGGACGAGTTCGCCGACTGCATTCCGATGCTGGAGTGGGGTCACTGAGTCAGGGCACAGATTCAAGATCCTGTGGACCCAGCCAATGCGTGACGACGGTGCGCCCCCACCGGCTGGGTCCACAGGATCTTGGTTGTGGTAGCTACACGCCCAGGCGTGCCTTGAGGCCGTCCAGCTCGGCCCACAGCAACGTAGGCAGCTTGTCGCCGAACTTGTCGAACCACTCGGTGATGTCCGGTACCTCCGCCTTCCACTCCTCGGGGTCGACGCGCAGGCACGCCTCCAACTGCGTACGCGTAAGGTCCAAACCCTCGACGTCAAGCCCGTCCGCCGTGGGGACATGACCGATCGGCGTCTCTGCCGCGGCCGCCGTTCCCTCGATCCGCTCGACGATCCACTTCAGGACGCGGCCGTTCTCACCGAATCCGGGCCAGGCGAAGTTGCCGTCGGCATCCTTCCGGAACCAGTTGACATAAAAGATCTTCGGTAGCTTGGTCGAGTCGGCTTCCTTGCCGACATCGATCCAGTGGGCGAAGTAGTCGCCGCCGTTGTAGCCGATAAACGGAAGCATCGCCATGGGGTCACGCCGCACGACGCCCACCTTGCCGGCCGCTGCTGCCGTGGTCTCGGACGAGAGTGTGGCGCCCATGAACACGCCGTGCGTCCAGTCGCGGGACTCGGTGACCAGCGGGATGGTTGTGGCGCGCCGTCCTCCGAACAGAATGGCCGAGATCGGCACCCCCTGCGAGTCCTCGAACTCCGGAGCGATGATCGGGCACTGTGGGAGTGGCGTGCAGAACCGAGAGTTGGGGTGGGAGGACGGCTCGTTGGAGTCCGGCGTCCAGTCGCCGCCCCGCCAGTCGGTCAGGTGGGCGGGGGGTTCTTCGGTCATGCCCTCCCACCAGATGTCGCCGTCGTCGGTGAGGGCGACGTTGGTGAAAATACTGTTGCCGCGGTCTATTGTGCGCATGGCGTTGGGATTGGTGTGCCACCCGGTGCCGGGCGCGACGCCGAACAGGCCGTACTCGGGGTTCAGTGCGTACAGCCGGCCGTCCTCGCCGAAGCGCATCCAGGCGATGTCATCACCGAGCGTCTCCACTTTCCACCCAGGAATCGTCGGCTCGAGCATGGCCAGGTTCGTCTTGCCACAAGCGGACGGGAACGCGGCGGCGATGTAGTGGACGGTGCCGTGTGGCGAGATCAGTTTGAGGATGAGCATGTGCTCGGCCAGCCAACCCTCGTGCCGCGCCATGACGCTGGCGATGCGGAGCGAGTAGCACTTCTTGCCGAGCAGTGAGTTGCCGCCGTAGCCCGATCCGTACGACCAGATCGCCCGCTCCTCCGGAAACTGGGTGATGTATTTCGTCTCGTTGCACGGCCAGGGGACGTCCTTCTGGCTTTGCTCCAGCGGGGCGCCGACGGAGTGCAAGCACGGGACGAATTCGGCGGCGTCCCCCATCGCCTCGAGGATCTTGGCGCCCATCCGGGTCATGATCCGCATCGACGCGACGACGTAGGCCGAGTCGGTGATCTCGACGCCGAACATCGGGTTCTCGGCCTCGACAGGTCCCATGCAGAACGGGATGATGTACATCGTCCGCCCGCGCATCGAGCCCCGGTAGTGCTCGCGCATCTCGGCCTTCATCTCGTCGGGATCGCGCCAATTATTGGTAGGGCCGGCGTCGTCCGGGTCCACTGAGCAGATGAACGTCCGCTCCTCCACGCGCGCGACGTCAGTGGGATCGGTTCGAGCCCAGAACGAGTTGGGCTTCTTGTCGGGGTTCAGCCTGACGAGAGTTCCTGCATCGACCAGTTGGTCGGTGAGGGCAGTCCACTCCGCGTCCGATCCGTCGCACCAATGAATGCGGTCTGGCCGGGTGAGTTCCGCTACCTCGCGAACCCAGGCGAGCAGCCTCGGATGCGAGGTTGGTGCCTCCTCCAGATCATGCATCGGGTCGGTCAGCGTGTCAGCGGTCATGCGTCTGCACCCTTTCGCGCGATTGCGGTCAGCCCTGGGATTCGCCCGCTCCATTGCGGGATACGTCAGGACGGTAAATGCCCGTCACACCTGCTCTGAACCATGGAGCTTGTGAACAGGCTCACAAAGTACCTGCATCCAGGAGCAATGCACGACGTGTGGTCAGAGCAGGTACGTACCAATATCTCAACTGGTACGTACCGAAGTCCGCAGGATGTCGCTGATCGTTGCAATTCCGCGGGCAATAGCTCGTTCAGTCAGGTTGCCGAAGCCGAGCACGAGCTGGGGAGGAGTGGCTGCACGGTTCGCCCGGTAGGAACTCATGCCGTAGAGCCCGATCCGC
This sequence comes from Jiangellaceae bacterium, assembly GCA_035762665.1. Classification (GTDB taxonomy): domain Bacteria; phylum Actinomycetota; class Actinomycetes; order Jiangellales; family Jiangellaceae; genus JASLBX01. Next base: position 28,093 of record DASTNZ010000056.1, read on the forward strand.
CGTGCGAGAGCCGCGCCGATGATGGCCTGCTCATCCGCCGATGCCGGGAGGTGAACCACGGCGTGGAATCCCGCGGCAAGCCCGGTCAGCCCGACGTCGGGGGCGTGTGAGCTGAGGGCGTCGACGAGTATCTGCCGCCGCTTGCTGTACACGGCCCGCATCCGCCGCAGGTGCCGGTCGTACCGCCCGGACTCCATCAAGCCGGCGATGGCAAGCTGGTCGAGCACTGGCGAGCCACGATCAGCCAGCCGTTTCGCCTCGGCGATGCTGTCGGCGAATGCCTCCGGACAGAGGATCCAGCCGAGCCGGAGCGCCGGAGCAAGCGATTTGCTGACCGTGCCGAGGGCGAAGACTCGATCCGAAGCGAGTCCCTGCAGAGCGCCAACGGGGTCTCGGTCGTAGCGGAACTCCGCGTCGTAGTCGTCCTCGATGACAAAGCCGTCGTTCGCGGCCGCCCAGGCGATCAACGCATGCCGCCGCTCGGGAGCCAACACGACCCCAGTCGGCCACTGGTGGGCGGGGGTAAGGACCACTGCGCGAACCCCGCTCGCCGCGAGCATGCCCACGTCGATGCCGCCTTCGTCGACCGGAACCGGCACTGGCTCGATACCTGCCCAGGTGGCCGCGGCCATCGTGGCGCCGTCGCCATATCCAGGATCCTCAAAGGCAACCTTCCGGATGCCGGCGCGGACGAGCGCTCTCAGGACGAGGCTGAGCCCTTGAGCGAACCCAGTGCATACCACGAGGTGTTCAGGGTCCGCGGCCGCCGCGCGCACGCGGCGCAGGTAACCGGCAAGGACCTCCCGGAAGGCCGCACTGCCGCGCGGGTCGCCGTAGTCCAAGGCTGCGTTCGGTACGTTGCGACACACCTCGCGCTGCGCCCATACCCAGTCGCTGCGAGGAAAGCTCGACAGGTCGGGTACACCGGATGCGAAATCCACATCCAACCGAACCGCACTAGGCGATCCTTCCCCCTCGGCGGCCCGGTCTGCTGCCCTGGACGCCAGACCAGGGCTTGTCGCCTCGGCGAGGGACTCTGCGCCGGTGTTGGCCACGCGCGTGGCGGAACCCACCCTGGTCGCAAGGTAGCCCTCGGCTTGCAGCTGGTTGTAGCACTCCTGAACGAGCCCGCGCGAGACCCCGAGCTCGCGGGCAAGTTCTCGGGAGGACGGAAGCCGCTCACCGGCTCTGAGCCGTCCGGACCGGATCGCTTCGCGCAGGCCGTCCTCGAGCTGGGATCTCAACGGCTTTGTCAGCTGGCGGTCAAGGGTCAGCAACAACTCGGGACCCAAACCGGCCCACTCGATTGGCACGAAGTTGGACCTTACCGTAGTCCGGTTGGCGGACCTACGGTCCCACCATGACCACTGCAATTGAGATCTCGATCGAACAACTCGACGCGAGCCCGGTAATCAAACCTCGGTTGCTCACCTGGCCGCTCATCCGGGTATTGCTGGTCAGCTTCGGCGCAATGACCAGCTTCTACCTGCTGCTGGCACTGGTGCCCATGTACGCGGACGCCAACGGAGCAAGTGCCGCCGGTGCGGGGTTGGCCACGGGCGTGCTCATGCTGTCAACCGTCGGCGTCGAGCTCGTCTCACCCGCGCTGATCGCCCGATTCGGGAATCGCCGTACAGTTGGGTCCGGTCTCCTCCTGCTCGGCGTGCCCGCACTGGCGCTACCCGGCTCAGAGAGCATGGTCACGATTTTGGCGGTGTGCCTCGTTCGGGGCGCCGGTTTCGCCATCGTCGTGGTGGTCATCGGTGCGTGGGTCGCTGCAATGGCTCCGCGTGAACGCCGTGGCGAGGCCCTGGGCGTGGGCGGCGTCGTGGCAAGCGTGCCAGCGGTGATCATGCTTCCGCTCGGGGTGTGGCTAGCCGAGCGAGTCGGCTATTCACCGCTGTTCATCGGCGGTGCGGTGACGGCGTTGGTGGGGCTGCTCGCGATGGTTGGACTTGCCGACGAGCAGCCGGACCAGGAGCAGCCAGACACGACGCAACCGTTCGGGATGCGCGACGGGTTGACGAGTTCCGCACTGCTGCGGCCGGCCGTCGTTTTCTCGGCAACTGCCATGGCGGCCGGAATCGTCGCGACGTTCCTTCCGGTAGCGCTGGGTGAAGCGAGCGGGGGCCTCGCGGCGATTGCGTTGCTGACCCAGGCCGCAGCCGCGACGATAGGTCGTTGGTGGGCCGGTCGGTACGGAGACCGTCACGGCGCAGCCAAGCTGCTCGTACCGTCCGTGCTCGTCGCGACGGTGGGCATGCTCGGAGTGGTGCTGTCCAGTCCGGTCGCCGTAATGGTCGGGATGGTCCTGTTCGGCGCCGGCTTTGGCGCGGCGCAAAACTCGAGCTTGGCCGTAATGTTCGACCGCGCACCATCATCGGGCTGCGGGACGGTTAGCGCGGTGTGGAGCATCGCATACGACGCCGGGCTCGGCTTGGGCGCGACTGGGTTCGGCGTGGTGGTCCTGAGCACCGGGTATCCGGCGGCGTTCGCTCTGACCGCTGGTCTCATGCTGGCTGTTCTGCTTGTCGTGCTGCCTCGGGGTCGTGACGGTTACCCGCAGCGAGGTTAGATCCCTGCTGTATCGGCCGGCGCGGTAGCGGGCTGGAGTAGACGATCGTCGTCGTCACGGACCCGAGGCTGGCAATCCGCCCGGCGATCGACTCGAGATGCGGCATCGACCGGGCGGCGACCTTGAGTACGAAGCAATCCTCGCCGGTGACGTGGTGGGCCTCGATGATCTGCGGGGTGACGGCGAGCAGGTCGTGAAACGGCTTGTAGTTGTTCGTCGGGTAGCGCAGCCGGACGAACGCCAGGATCTGCAGACCCACTCGCTCGATGTCGACAACGGCGGAGTATCCCGCAATGACGCCGGTTTCTTCGAGGCGGCGCACCCGCTCGGTGACGGCGCTGGGCGACATGGAGACCACCCGGGCAAGCTCGGTATAACTAGCCCTGCCGTTCTGCTGGAGAGCTTCAAGGAGCCGCCAGTCGGTGGCGTCGAGGTGATTCACGGCCATTCGGTATTCATACCGTGAATCTCACGGCACACTCAACGTATTGCCGTGGACTGGACCTTCATGGCTGGCGTTCGCCGCCATAGTCTCGGCGGCATGACGACACTTCTTAGTCCAGCGCTCCGCCAGCCGCCGACCCCGCCTGCCGAAGCGGCGGCGTTCTTCGCGGCACGACTCAGCTACCAAGCGGACGTCTCGGACGTGCACGCCTCAATGGAGTCTGGTGCGCCAGGGTTCGTCCTGATCGACTCGCGCGGCACGGATGCGTGGGGACAGGGGCGGATCCCGGGCGCGCTGCACCTGCCGACAGGTGTCATCCCGGCGCGCGCGGCGAGTCTGCTCGACCGATCCGTCCCGGTGATCACGTACTGCTGGGGCCCGGCGTGTGATGGCGCGACGCGGGCGGCGCTAGC
>DASTNZ010000057.1:0-83388 GCA_035762665.1 Jiangellaceae bacterium
CGACGGCGGCTTCGCCGTCGGCGCTGTCCTCGCCGGCGTACTCGCCGACCTATACGGTATTAGGGCTGCGACTGTGGCGATCGCGGTCCTGACCGCGGCGTCGGGGCTACTTGCGGCCGTGCGGATGTACGAAAGCCACCAAACCGCAACGGTTCGCGGTAGCGCATCCGGCTGAGGTACGCTTTCGGCGGTTCAGGGCCTGACCCTGAACGGGCCGTGGCCTAGCTTGGTTAAGGCGCCACACTGGGGGTGTGGAGATCGCGAGTTCAAATCTCGCCGGCCCGACCCATGCGGTTGTCAGTGACCCGTACTAGTGTTCGAGCATGGACACCCGCAGCTGGACTGACGAGCAAGCTCATGGTTGCTGTCGGGAACGCGAAGTCCTGGCGTGGGGTGTGCCGGGAGCTCGGTTTGAAGGCTACATCTGCCGGCATGTTGCGGTCAGTCAAGCGGCATGCGCAGCGCCTCGGCCTCGATACTGGGCATTTCACGCATCAACTCAGCTGGTCGGATGCCGCTTAAGGTGGCCGTAAGCCAGGCCAATGCCTGGGCAGATGTCTTGGCCCGCCCCGGTCTGGGCGACCGGGGCGAGTCGAGGGCACGGGTCAAGGGCCACGCGGTCCGGTTGAGGCTCGATACAGCGCATCTCCAGCCGCCTGCGAGTCGCCGCGTTCTTCGGCAGCCGCGATCTGGCGGTCGATCCAGGACCGGTAGGAGCCGCCGACCACATTGCCCTCACCGTCACGCCACGGCATAACTCGAAGCTACCCGACCACGCCGTCACCTCATGTGGGGGCAATCGTCACGCCGCCGTCCAAGACGATGGTCTGCCCCGTCACCCACGCAGCATCGTCGGACGCTAGGTAGGCCACGGCCGCGGCGACGTCCTCCGGCACGCCGAGCCGCTTGAGCGGATACATGGCGGCCAACTCCAGCTCGCCGTCTTCGTACAGCGCCCGGGCGAACTGCGTTTTGACGACGGCCGGGGCCACCGCGTTGACCCGCACTGAAGGGCTCAGCTCGAAGGCCAGCTGCTTGGTCAGATTGATCAATCCCGCCTTGCTGACCCCGTACATCCCGATGCCCGGCGAGACCCCGACGCCCGCGGTTGACGCCATGTTGACGATGGCTCCGCTGTGCTGGCGCCACCAGGAGCGGTACACCTGCTGGGCCCAGCCGAGTGCCGCGAGCAAGTTGATCTCAAGGATCTTCGCCGCCGCGGTCATCTCCAGATCCATCAGGGGCCCCATGACCGGGCTGGTGCCGGCATTGTTGACCAGCACGTCGACGCGCCCGAAGCGGTCGATTACCTGCCCTACCGTCGCCGCCTGGTGGTCTGGGTCGTGCGCCTTGCCGGCGACGGCCAGCACGCGGTCGTCGCCGCCAAGCGTGGTCACCGCGTCGGTCAGCCCGTCAGGCTTGCGGGCAGTGACGCACACTTGCGCACCCTCGGCGAGCAGTCGCTGCGCCACGGCCAGCCCGATTCCCCTGCTGCCACCGGTGACGATCGCCACCTTTCCGTCCAGCCGTCCTGCCATCAGCTCAGCCTCTCGATCACCATGGCCATGCCCTGGCCGCCGCCGACGCACATCGTCTCGAGTCCGAATTCCTTGTCGTGGAACTGCAGAGAGTTGATCAGAGTTGTGGTGATCCGCGCGCCGGTCATGCCGAACGGATGGCCGACGGCTATCGAGCCGCCATTGACGTTCAACTTGTCCAGATCGATGCCGAGGTCCTGGTACGACGGGATCACCTGGGCGGCGAACGCCTCGTTGATCTCGACCAGATCGATGTCGTCAATGGTCAGCCCGGCCAGTGCCAGAGCCCGGTTCGACGCCTCGACCGGCCCGAGTCCCATGATCTCCGGCGACAGGGCCGAAACTCCGGTCGAGACGATCCGCGCGAGCGGTGTGATGCCGAGGTCTCGGGCCTTGGTGTCGGACATGACCACCACCGCGGCGGCGCCGTCGTTGAGCGGGCAGCAGTTGCCGGCCGTTACCCGGCCATTGGGCCGGAACACCGGCTGCAATGCGGCCACCTTCTCGAGGGTCGTGCCGGGCCGCGGGCCATCGTCGGCGTCGACCACCCGGCCGTCGGGAAGCGTGACCGGGACGATCTCACGCGCCCAGAAGCCGTCCGCGATCGCCTTTTCCGCGAGGTTTTGGGACCGGACGCCGAATTCGTCCATCTCCTCACGGGTTATGCCCTTGGCGAGCGCGAGGTTCTCGGCAGTCTGGCCCATCGCGATGTAGATATCGGGCACGTAGCCGTCCTCGCGGGGGTCGTGCCACGACGTCGCGCCGCCCTCGGCTGCCGCGGCCGTACGGGCTCGGGCTCCGTCAAAGACCGGGTTCATGGTGTCCGGCCAGCTATCCGAGTTGCCCTTTACGTACCGTGACACCGTCTCGACCCCAGCGGAAATGAACACGTCGCCCTCGCCGGCCTTGATGGCATGGAAGGCCATCCGTGTGCTCTGGAGGCTGGACGCGCAGTACCGCGCCACGGTGCAGCCGGGCAGATGGTCATGTCCGAGCAGAATGGCGACGACCCGGGCCAGGTTGAAGCCCTGCTCGCCGCCGGGAAGGCCGCACCCGAGGATCAGGTCGTCGATTTCCGCCAGGCCGAGCTGAGGCACCTTGTCCAGCGCCGCGCGCACGATCTGCGCGGCCAGGTCGTCCGGCCGCATGTCGACCAGAGATCCCTTGGCCGCTCGCCCGATAGGGGAGCGGGCCGTCGCGACGATGACTGCTTCAGGCATGATCAGCTTCTTCCTTCGGTTCAGAGGGGTGCTGCTGCTCGGCCGTGGCGAACCGGCGCAACTCCCGCGTGCCGAGCGACATCTTGTGGACCTCGTCCGGGCCGTCAGCGATCCTGATGACCCGCGGAGCCGTCCACAGCTCGGCGAGAGGGAAGTCCTGGCTCACTCCCGCGCCGCCGTGTACCTGGATCGCCTTGTCGATGACCCACTCCGCCATCGACGGTACGGCGATCTTGATGGCCTGGATCTCGGTCATGGCCGCTTCGTTCCCGTAGGTATCCATCAGCCATGCCGTCTTGAGCACCAGCAGCCGCGCCTGCTCGATGCGAATCCGCGCCTGGGCCACCCACTCGCGGATCACGCCCTGCCGGGCGAGCGGCCGGCCGAAAGGTTCACGCTCGTTGGCCCGGCGGCACATCAGCTCGAACGCGCGCTCTGCCATGCCGATAAGCCGCATGCAGTGGTGGATCCGCCCGGGTCCCAGGCGCGCCTGGGCAACGGCGAACCCGTCTCCTTCGCGGCCGATGAGGTTACTCACCCGCACGCGAACATTGTCGAAGTCGACTTCTGCGTGGCCGCCGTGCGAGTGGTCCTCGTACCCGAAGACGGTCAGGTTGCGGCGAACCGTGACGCCAGGGGCATCCCTGGGAACGAGCACCATGCTCTGCCGACGGTGCCGGTCGGCGGACGGATCGGTCTTGCCCATGACGATGAATACCCTCGCGCGCGGGTTCATCGCGCCCGAGCACCACCACTTCCGTCCATTGATGACGTACTCGTCGCTGTCGCGCTCGATCCGGGTGGCAATGTTCGTGGCGTCCGACGACGCCACGTCCGGTTCGGTCATCGCGAACGCCGAGCGGATCTCCCCGGCCAGCAAGGGGCGGAGCCACTGATCCTGCTGCTCGGACGTACCGAACATAGCCAGTACCTCCATGTTGCCGGTGTCCGGTGCCGAGCAGTTCATCACCTCGGGCGCGAGGTGCGGGCTGCGACCGGAGATCTCGGCGAGCGGCGCGTACTGCAGGTTGGTGAGGCCCGCGCCCAAATCGCTGTGGGGAAGGAACAGGTTCCACAAGCCGCGGCGGCGGGCTTCTGCTTTGAGCTCCTCGACGATTTGCGGCTGCGTGAATGGCGGGGCTACCGCGAGTTGCTCGGCGTGCACCGGCTCGGCCGGGTAGACGCGCTCGTCCATGAAATCCAGCAGGCGCCGACGAAGCTCCTGCGTACGTTGATCGAACTCGAAGTCCATCATGCCTCCCCAAGCGTGGTACGGCCGAGCCGGGCGAGTGCGGCGGTGTACTCGCCGATGTTTTCGAAGCCGGCCCCGACCGTCTGGCCGTGGACGTACCGATAATGGATGCCCTCGGTGATCACGGCGAGCTTGAAATACCCGAAGGCGACGTACCACGGCAAGGCGGCCAGGTCCACGTCGCGGTGCCGGGCGTAGATCTCGATGAGCGCGGCTGCGCGGGGAAAGGGGGACGATGGCCCGACGGCCTCGGAGACCGACCCGGGCAGCGACGACAGACCATCCCAGTAGACCACCAGAACCCCGAGGTCGGTCAGCGGATCGCCGACGGTGGTCATCTCCCAGTCGACGACGGCGGCGATGGCCTGGTCCCGGCCGACGATCAGGTTGTCGAGCCGGTAATCGCCGTGGACGATCGCCGGCGGCGGTGAGCCGGGGACGCGGTCGGCCAGCTCGGCGTGCAGCTCCTCGATGTTCTCGATCGGGCGGCTGCGTGACGCGTCGAGCTGCCCGGCCCAGCGGCGCAGCTGGCGGTGCAGGAAGCCCTCGGGACGGCCGAAGTCGCCGAGCCCGACAGTCACCGGGTCGATCGAGTGCAGGTCGGCCAGCACCCGCATCATCGAGCCGACCAGCGTGGCGGCCCGCTCCTGGGTCAGCTCGGCGGACTGGCGGGCGGACCGGTAAACGGTGCCGTCCACCCGCTGCATCAGATAGAACGGCGCGCCGAGCACCGACTCGTCTTCGCACAGCACGATCGGGGCAGGAACCGGGACGGCGGTGGGCGCCAGCGCGCTGATCGCCCGGAACTCCCGAGCCATGTTGTGTGCGGTAGGCAGTACGTGCCCGAGCGGTGGGCGGCGCAGCACCCAGGATCCGTTCTTGCCCTGCACCACGTAGGTCAAGTTCGACCTGCCGCCCTCGATGAGACTGGCCGACAGCGGGCCGTCGACCAGACCGGGGCACGCACCGTCGAGGTATTCGCGTAGCCGGCGCAGATCGAGGCCCGGTGGGTCGGACGTCATGCCAACTCCACGACAAGCCTGCCGACCGTGTCGCCGGCCGCGAGACGAGTCAGACCGTCGGCCGCCTCTTCGAGCGTCAGCCGGCCGCCGACCAGTGGTGTGACGACTCCGTCAGCCGCGAGAGCGGACAGCGTGTTATGCGCCTCCGCCACGGCTGCCGGGTCGTGTCGGAGGTACAGGCCCCAGTGCAGGCCGAGCAGCGAGTAGTTCTTCACCAGGGCGTGGGATAGCGGCGGGGCAGGGATACTCCCTGAGGCGAACCCCACGATCACGATGCGGCCTTCAAAGGCGACACAGCGGGTCGCGGCCGCGAACCCGTCCCCGCCCACCGGGTCGAATACAACGTCGGCGCCCCGGCGCCCGGTGGCAACCTTGAGCGCTGCGACGAGATCGGGCATGCCGCGATCGATCACCACGTCCGCACCTAGCTCCGTCGCCACCGCGACCTTCTCCGACCCGCCCACCACTGCGATGACCCGTGCGCCAGCAGCCCGGCCGAGCTGGACGGCGGCGCTGCCAACCCCACCTGCGGCGGCGTTGACCAGCAAGGTCTCGCCCGATCGGAGGCGAGCCCGGCGGTGCAGGCCGAACCAGGCGGTCTGGTAGGCGATGTGCATCGCCGCGGCGGCCGCATCGTCCAGCGCAGGTGGGGCGGCGAATGCGTGAGTAACCGGGACGATGGCGCGTTCGCCGAGCGCGCCGTGCGGCAGGGCGGGCGTGCCGATGATCCGGTCGCCGGGAGCGAATCCGACTGAGCCACCGGCCGCCACCTCACCGCACAGCTCCACACCCGGTGTGAACGGCAGCGGGGGACGGACCTGGTACTCGCCCCGGCACAGCAGAACGTCCGGAAAGTTGAGGGCCACCGTGCGCACCCGGACCAGCAGTTGGTGCTCCGTCGGTACCGGCACGGGGGCATCGACCAGCGCCATGACGTCGCCCGGTTCTCCGTTGCGGGTGACCTGCCAGGCTCGCACTAGTGGGTCCTTCCGGTTTAGAAGTAGAGCCGGGTGACCGTCTCGGCCACGCAGACGGGCTTGTCGCCACCCTCGCGCTCGACGGTGACACGAGAGGTCAGCTGGACGCCGCCGGGCACATCATCCACCGACAGGAGCTCAACCCGGCTCCGCACCCGGGAGCCGGCGGGCACGGGCGCGGGGAACCGGACCTTGTCGAGCCCATAGTTGAGTCCCATCGTCACGCCATCGACGGCGGGAATACCTGTGGTGAGGGTAGGAATCAGCGACAGCGTCAGATAACCGTGCGCGACCGTGCCCCCGAACGGCCCGGCCGCCGCTCGCTCGGGATCGACGTGGATCCACTGGTGGTCGCCGGTGGCATCGGCGAACTTAAGAATCCGATCCTGGGAGACCTCCACCCAGTCGCCGCATCCGACCTCGGTCCCGATTGCGGCACGGAGTTCCTCGACAGATGTGAATCTCATGGGCTCTCCTTTTTGGGCCGTGGGGAGCGGCTGGACGGGCGTGGAGTCCGGATCGGGACGTACGGCCGTCAGCGGGGCCCGCCGTCCACGTAGATCGTCTGGCCGGTCACGTACGAGGCGTCGTCGCTCACCAGAAACGCCACCACGGCGGCGATGTCGTCCGGCACGCCCACCCGCCGCAGCGGGACGGCAGCGGCGGCGGCCTCACGGAACTGTTCCGGCTCGACGCCGATCCGCCGGGCCGTCGCGTCGGTCATGGCGGTGGCGATGAATCCCGGGGCGACTGCGTTGACGTTGATGCCGTACGGGCCGAGCTCAATGGCAAGCGTGCGGGTGAAACCCTGGATGCCGGCTTTGGCGGCGGAGTAGTTCGCCTGGCCGCGATTGCCTAACGCGGACGTCGAGCTGAGGTTCACGATCTTTCCTGACTTCTGGGCGACCATGTGCTTCTGTGCTTCACGGCTGCAGAGGAACGCACCGCGTAGGTGGACGTTGATGACCGTGTCCCAATCGTCCTCGGTCATCTTGAACAGCAGATTGTCACGGATGACACCGGCGTTGTTGACCAGAATGTCCAGCCGGCCCAACTCATCTATGGTCCTGGCGAAGGCGGCCGCCACCTGCCCGGCGTCGGCCACATCGCACCCGATGCCGACGGCCGAACCGCCGGCATGCCGGATGGCCGACACCGTTTCTTCGGTGTCGGAATCGCGCAGATCGATGACGGCGACGGCGGCACCGTCGGCTGCCAATCGCCGGGCGGTCGCCGCGCCGATCCCGCGGGCGGCTCCGGTCACGAGGGCGGCCTGGTCAGCAAGGCGGGTCATCGAGCACGCATCCCTTCGATGTGGTCTGGGCTGAGCGCCGCGAGGACGAACTCGCTTGCCTCGTCGGCGATGTCTGACGGTGATTTGGGGCCGTCCGGCCGATACCAGCTCGGCAGGCCAGTGGTGAGCCCGAAGATCATCCACGACACCAGCTCAGGGCTCGCGACCGCATTGAACGTGCCGCGCCGCTGGGCGTCGCGAATTAGGCCGCGGACCACCTCCTGGTAACGCCGCCAATCCCGCTGCAGGGCATGCCACCGCTCGGGTGAGAGCCGCGCACTCTCGCGGCTGAACACGGTGACTGCGCGGCGGTACCTGATCGTGGAAACCACCAGGTCGCGGATGACGGCACGGAGTGCGTGCGACGGGTCCGGCTCTTCGGCGCAAATGCGGTCCAAGTCGGCGAGCTGCTGGTCCAGCAGGCCGCGGTAGATCTCGTAGAGCAGGTCCTCCTTGGCCGCGAAGTAGTGGTAGAGCGCTCCTTTAGTGACACCGGCCCGGATGACGACCTGATTCACGGACGTCGCGTCGTAGCCCCGCTCGGCGAACAGCTCAAGAGCCGCGCTGAGGATCCTGGCCCGCAGTTGCGGGTTCGGGGGCCGTCCCCTGCGGGGCGCGGCTGCTTCGGTGCCCATCGTCGTGCCGTCAGAACGCCGTTGCCGGAACGTCCATGAGCACATCGCCCGTCCGGCCCGTCGGGTCTGGGCCCTGGACGCGGGTGTGCGCGTACTCGGCCGCGTGGAAGTAGCCGCTGGAGAGTGCGGCGATGGCCTTGACCCCCACCTGCATCCGTGCCTGCTCAATGACCTTGAACAACTCGGCGATGCTGTCGTGTACCAGGTCGCGGAGGCTACTCCGGTAGTGGCCCATGAAGGCATCTCAACCCGTCGCCGAACAGCCGTCAATACCGACCAGCCGGTATGTAACCTTACTGTTACGTCAGAGGTCCTCGAATACGTCAGTGAGGATCCGGCCCGGCCGCTCGGTCGGCCAGGCGATGATCGCGGCTTCCATACTGACCGCCTCGAGGTGCTCCTCTGCAGTGAACGAACTGTCGTTGACGTCGTCCCACTGGGTGCGGTGCTCGAGTAGAGCGGCGCGCACCTTGTGCGCTACGGAACTGGTGTCGACGAGGATGTCGAACTGGTCGTCGGGAACTCCCCGCACGTGGTAGACCTCCGTCGGATCCCACGGTTCCAGCCCCTGGGAGACTCGGAGTTCGTTCCAGCGGTCAACCGTAGACTGGCGGATCGCGCTGTAGACAAGTCGCTTGAACCCTGGGCCGCTGTCGTCGGCGAACCGGTGAAAGGCATCAGTGGCGGCTCGGCTGAGGGTGATGTGGTCCGGATGGCCGGTGATGCCGTCCGGCCCGAAAGTAAGGACCACGTCGGGTCGTTCTTGGCCGAGAATTTCGGCTACGCGTCCTAAAAGTGTCTCGTACGGGACGCCCGCGAGCCCACCGTCCGGAAAACCTAGCCACTCGTGCAGGTCCGGTTCGCGGCCCAGGGTCCGCCAGCCCCGGCGATCCTCCTCCCGGCGGACGGCACCAAGATTCTCGCGAGTGGCGCCGCTGGCCGGATGTATTTGCCCGGCCTCGCCATCGGTGGCGTGGATCAGGACGAATCGGAATGCCGGATCGCCGGCGTGCAGGGCGACGGTGCCGGCCACGCCGTAGGCGTCGTCATCCGGGTGCGCGACGACCATCGCCAGGGTTCTGCTCACTACTTCAATCTGCCCGGCGTGCTCAGCTCGCCCAGGGCAGCAGGTTGGCGTGACGTTGGGGATCGCGCAGTTTGGCCAGCGCATGCTTTTCCAGCTGCCGGACCCGTTCGCGGGTGAGCCCGACGCGCTCGGCCACCTCGGCGAGAGTGTGCTGCTTGCCGTCGTCAAGCCCGTACCGCAAGCTGATGATCACAGCCTCCCGCGGCGGGAGCGAGGCCACGAGCGAGCGGAGCCCGTCGGTCATCTCGTGGTGCTCGGCAACCTCCGCAGGCTGCAGGACGTCAACATCCTCGATCAGGTCGCCAATGCGGGTCTCGCCGTCCTCACCGATCGGTGTGTCCAAACTGACCGCAGAGCGAGTGAGTTCGCGCAGCTGCTCGATCTGGTCTACGGACAACTCCGCCGACACTGCGACTTCTTCGATCGTCGCGTCGCGACCGAGCTCGATAGCAAGATTGCGCTCGATCCGGCTGAGCCGATTGAGCTTTTCGACCACGTGGACCGGCAGGCGGACGGTACGGCTACGGTCGGCACGGCCACGCTCAATGGCCTGGCGGACCCACCACGTGGCATAGGTGGAGAACTTGAAGCCCTTGGCGTAGTCGAACTTCTCGACCGCCCGGATCAGGCCCAGGTTGCCATCCTGGATGACGTCGAGGAAGGACAAGCCAGCATGCCGGTAGTACTTACGGGCGACCGACACCACGAGCCGGAGATTGGCCCGGATCATGTGATCCCTGGCCTGCTCGCCGTCACGAACCAGGGCTCGGAGTTCGTCGCGGGGCTGGTCGGGTTCGACGCTGTCGGCATCGGCTCTGCGCAGCAACTCGGCGGCAAACAAGCCGGCCTCGATGCGCTTGGAAAGCTCAACCTCCTGGGCAGCCGTCAGCAACGGCGTGGTGCCGATCTGGCCGAGGTACTGGCCGACCAAGTCGACATCGTCACGCTCACGGTGGGAGCTGCGCTGCGCCGTTGTCACATTGGTACCAACGTTCGAAGGCCCGTGATCCTTCCCGAAATCGCCAACTCGGGCATACGCGGGCCGCCTGGACGCATACGTCGGCTAGGGTCGGCTGCAGGCGTCGGCGCGATGACCAATGCGGCCGGCAGGGTAGGGAGGTGCCGGTTGGACGTTCAGGAGTCCCGGGTGCAGACCGATCGGATCGTTACGGTCCCGAATGTACTGTCTGTTATCCGGCTGCTGGGTGTCCCGCTGTTTCTCTGGCTGGTGCTGGTGCGCGAGGCCGACGGCTGGGCCGTTTTGGTGCTGGCCGTGTCGGGCTTCACCGACTATCTCGACGGCAAGCTCGCCCGCCGGTGGCACCAGGTCAGCCGGGTGGGCCAATTGCTGGACCCGCTCGCCGACCGGCTCTACATTCTGTCCACGATCGTCGCCCTGACGCTGCGGGAAATCATCCCGCTGTGGTTCGCCGTCGTTCTGGTCGCCCGGGATGTGTTCCTCCTGCTGCTCGTCCCGGTGCTGCGCAGGCGCGGTCTGACCGCGCTGCCGGTTCACTTCCTCGGCAAGGCCGCCACTTTCTGCCTGCTGTACGCGCTGCCGTTGCTGCTGCTCGGCGACGGCGAATCGACGGTGGCGCTGCTCGCCAAGGTGTTCGGCTGGGCCTTCGGCATCTGGGGCCTCGTCCTGTACTGGTGGGCCGGGGTGCTCTATGCGATGCAGGCCAGGCGGGTGCTGAAGGCCACGTCGTAACGGCCGGGTAACAAATCGCGGCGTGCCCCGGACCACCAGGGAGGTCGCGACACGCCCGTGGGACCATGTGCCGTGTGGTTCCCGGGCAAGCACCGCGCACTGAGCGCAAGGCGCGGCCCGACGCCTCCATGTCCTTGATCAATGACCTGTTCCAGCATCCCATCGACGAGGGATATGCCGAGGCGGCAGCCCGCCGCGAGGCGGCCGGTAAACCCGCTTCCTCCGGATTGTTGCCGGCAAGGTCACCGGCCGTGATGGTCGGGTTGTTATTGGTCGGGCTGTTGTTCACCACCGCGGCCATGCACGTACAGCGGGACGCCGGCGTGGTGTCCGCCGAGAAGACGTCATTGATCGAACAGGTCGATCAGGCCAGCGAGCACAGCACGGAGCTCGAGGACGAGGTGTCCGAACTGGAGAACGACATACTCGAGATTGAAACCCGCGCGGGGCAGAACGTGGTCGCGGGCGAGGAGCTTCGCGAGCTGATGGCATCCGCCCAGGCAGCGGTCGGCACGGCGCCGGTCACCGGGCCTGGGATCGTGGTCACGGTGAACAACCCGGAATCTGAAGGACAGTTCGACGAGTGCGACCCCAGTCTGCAGGTTGTGCTCGACTATGACTTGCAGCAGGTGCTCAACGGATTGTGGGCGGTCGGCGCGGAAGCGGTCAGCATCAACGATGAACGGGTCACGCCGCTCACCGCGATGCGGGCGGTCAACGATGTGATCCTGGTCAACATCAGGCCGATCGCGCCGCCCTACGTCATCAGCGCCATCGGCGACCCGCAGCGGCTGGCCGGGGATTTTTTGGACGGGCCCGGCGGCAAGTACCTTCAGCAGATATTCCAGTCCTGCGGGATCCAGTTCACCATCGAGAACCGCGAGTCCCTTAGGCTGCCTCGGGGTGCCGCGTCCCTCCAGGTGGCGCAGCAACCATGATCAGCACGGATGCGAGGAGGCTTACGTGATCCCGGCCATCGGCCTGCTACTCGGCATCGCCGCCGGCCTGCTGCTCGACGTCCAGGTGCCGCTGAGCCTCCAGCCCTACCTGCCGATAGCCGTGGTTGCGGCGCTCGATGCCGTCTTCGGGGGAGTGCGTGCGGTCATGGATGGGGTGTTCGACGACAAGGTCTTCGTCGTTTCGTTCATCTCCAACGTGCTGATTGCGGCATTCATCGTCTTCCTCGGCGACCAGCTGGGCGTGGGCGCACAGCTGTCCACGGCGGTGATCGTCGTCCTCGGTATCCGGATCTTCACCAACGTCGCCAACATCCGACGTCACCTCTTCCATGCCTGAGCCGACCGACCGCCGGTTCGTCGCGCGCAGCCCGCAGAGCGGCCCGCGGCGGCTGTGGAAGGCGCTCACCTCCCGGCCCGACGGCGGGCAGGTCGTCGTGGCCGTGCTGATCGCCGCGCTGGGCTTCGGTGCCGTCCTGCAGGTGCGCGCTGACGAAAGTGACCAGCTCACGCAGGCCCGCCGGTCGGAGTTGGTGCAGATCCTCAGTGACCTGAACCAGCGCAACAGCCGGCTCGAGGACGAAGTCGCCGAATTGCAGGGGGCGCGGCGCGAACTGCAGAGCGGAGCACAGTCCGAGGAGGCGGCGCTCGAACAGACCGCCACCCGCGCTCGCCAACTGGCCATCCTGGCGGGAACGGCTCCGGCCAGCGGGCCGGGCGTCGAGGTCACGATCGAGGACCCGAACGAGCGGGTCCAGGCCCGCCACGTCATGGGTGCCGTGCAGGAACTCCGCGTAGCCGGCGCTGAGGCGATCCAGATCGAGGGTGGCAACGGCAACGTCGTGCGTATCGGTGTGGATTCGTACTTCCTCGACCCCGATGGAGTCCTGACCGTCGACGAAGTGCCGATCACGCGACCGTACGTCCTCACCGTCATCGGCGATCCCGCGGCGCTCAACGCCGGTGTGCTGTTCCTCGGCGGCAACAAGGAGATCCTGGAAGAGTCTGTGGTCGAAGAGCATGAGGAGTTGCTGGTCGACGCGGTGAGGGAGCCGGTGGAGCTTGACTATGCTCAGCCGGCCGTTGATGACTGACCGGAGCGGACGAAGGGCGGAATCGGTGTATCCGGAAGATCTTAAGTACACGTCGGAGCACGAGTGGGTCCGTGCCCCGGGCGAGACACCGGAAACGGTACGGGTTGGCATCACGCACTACGCGCAGGATCAGCTCGGCGACATCGTGTACGTCCAGCTGCCTGGTGTCGGCGAGGACGTGGTGGCCGGCCAGCCGTGCGGCGAGCTGGAGTCGACCAAGAGCGTCAGCGACCTCTATGCCCCGGTCACCGGCACGGTCGCGCGGGTCAACGAGGAACTGTCCAGCCATCCCGAACTGGTCAATTCCGACCCGTACGGCGCCGGGTGGCTGATCGACATCACACCGGCGGAGATGGGCGAGGCGACCGGGCTGTTGTCCGCGGCCGACTACCAGGAACAGATCTCCGCCTAGGACCGGAGCCTCGGTTGACCCGGTGGCCCAGGCCCTCTAGGTTGCCACCAACCATCAACCTCAGGTTCCGGTCGAGGGGTGAGAACTGACATCCTTGGACCAGCACCATTTGTCGATCCGCGAGACTGCTCGCGGCCGGGAGGACGCTGCCGATGCCGTTCTGCACTCAGTGCGGTCACGAGAATCCCGCAGACGCGAAGTTCTGTTCCCAATGCGGCTCGCGTCTGGTGACTGCGCCTGCTGCCGAGCCGGCCGCCGACGTCACGAGCACCATGGCGCTCCAGCGCGAGGAGGTCGATCGGGAGGAGGTCGGTGACCTCGGGCCGGCGGACCAGGCGGCGGTCGACGCCCTGCCCGTCGGCAGCGCACTGCTGGCGGTCCTGCGCGGGCCTAATGCAGGCAGCCGCTTCCTGCTCGACACCGACGTGGTCAAGGCCGGCCGCCACCCCGACTCGGACATCTTCCTGGACGACGTCACGGTTTCCCGCCGGCACGCGGAGTTTCGTCGCACGCCAGATGGCTACGTGGTCACGGACGTGGGCAGCCTCAACGGCACGTACGTGAATCGGGATCGGATCGACGAGGTCGTGCTCAAGGGCGGCGACGAGGTTCAAGTCGGCAAGTACCGGCTGGTCTACTACGCGAGCCAGCACGGGTTCGGAGGCGGCGTGCGGTGAGCGCGCTTCCGGCGCGCCGGACCATGAGCATCGGGGAGGTGCTGGCGCAGCTGCGCTCCGACTTTCCTGACGTCACGATCTCGAAGATCCGGTTCCTGGAGTCCGAAGGCCTGGTCGAACCAGAGCGAGCACCCTCCGGCTACCGCCGGTTCAGCCATGACGATCTGGCTCGCCTCCGGTATGTCCTCACCGTCCAGCGGGACCACTACCTGCCGCTGCGCGTAATCAAGGAACAGCTCGAGCAACTCGACCGCGGCGTCGAGCTGGAGTCGGAGGCGAACGACGACCGGCGCGTCAGCCGACCTGTCGTTCCGCACGTCGTGTCCGCGGTCGCGGCCGATCCGCACGAAGTACGGCTCAACCGGTCGTCGCTGGTCGAGGCGGCCGGCATCACCGCCGAGCTGCTGGCTCAACTCG
This sequence comes from Jiangellaceae bacterium, assembly GCA_035762665.1. Classification (GTDB taxonomy): domain Bacteria; phylum Actinomycetota; class Actinomycetes; order Jiangellales; family Jiangellaceae; genus JASLBX01. Next base: position 14,293 of record DASTNZ010000057.1, read on the forward strand.
AGTCGTACGGTCTTGTCGCGCCACGCGGCGGAGCCTTCGACGCGGACGCCCTGCTCATCGCGCGTACGGCCGGCGAGCTGTCGGAATACGGAATCGAGCCGCGGCACCTACGAACCATCCTCAGCGCCGCCGAGCGGGAGTCAGGTTTGGTCGAGCAGGTCGTCGCCCCGATGCTCCGCCAGCGCAATGCCGAGGCCAGGGGCCGGGCTAACGAGGTCGCACGCGAGGTGGGCCGACTCACTGCGCGGCTCCACGCCACTCTTGTCGAAACTCGGGTTCGCCAACTCGGCGGCCGCTGAGTCAGCGACGGCGAACCAGGGCCGCTCTGGTGTGTTCGCCCAGAAACTCGGAGTAACGTGGAAAACGTGAGAGAGCTCGACGTGGTCGGTGTCCGAGTGGAGATGCCGTCGAACCAGCCGATCGTCCTTCTCCGCGAGAGCGACGGCGAGCGCTACCTGCCGATCTGGATCGGCGCGGTGGAGGCCACCGCCATCGCCTTCGCCCAGCAGGGGATGACCCCGCCACGTCCACTCACGCACGACCTGTTCAAGGACGTGCTCGATGCCCTCGGTGCCCGCTTGGAGCAGGTACACATCACTGAGATGCGCGACAGCACGTACTACGCCGAGCTTGTCTTCAGCGGCGGTGTCCGGGTCAGCTCGCGCCCGTCGGACTCGATCGCCATCGCGCTGCGGACCGGCACCCCGATCTTCGCCGCCGAGCCGCTGCTCGACGAGGTCGGCATCCTGATCACTGAGGGCACCGACGTCGACCGGGAAGACGAGGTGGAGCGGTTCCGCGAGTTCCTCGACCACGTCTCGCCCGAAGACTTCGGCAGCGAACGCTGATCGATCACTGAGTGGGCTGAAGGTTCAGGTTGAGGCTCGTCCCGCGTGTTGCATTGACCGGAGTCATGTTCGCGCCCTAGCGTCACGAGTGGTCAAGTTCAATCCACGGAGGGATCGGCGTGAGCGGAGACAGCACACGCGGAGCTGGTCCGGCAGGGGGCGCTGATCGCGACGCCGCGACCGAGGCAAGCCGACAAGGGCTGCTGTTCGAGGGCATGGTCGGACCGGTCCCGGAGGACGTCGGTTACCGCGGGCCGACCGCATGCGCCGCGGCGGGCATTACCTACCGACAGCTGGACTACTGGGCGCGTACCGGCCTGGTGGAGCCGTCAATAAGGCCAGCCCACGGGTCCGGCACGCAGCGGCTGTACTCGTTCCGCGACGTCCTTGTCTTGAAGATTGTCAAACGGTTGCTCGACACGGGCGTGTCACTGCAGCAGATCCGCCAGGCCGTCCAGCACCTGCGCGAACGCGGTGTGGAAGATCTGGCCGGGATCACCCTGATGAGCGACGGAGCCAGCGTGTATGAGTGCACCTCGGCCGACGAGGTCATCGATCTGGTGCAAGGCGGCCAGGGTGTGTTCGGTATCGCGGTGGGCCGGGTCTGGCGCGAGGTCGAGGCCACTCTCATCGAGCTGCCTGCCGAGCGTCCCGGTGAGGAACTCACCGAACATCCGGGCGACGAGTTGGCCGTCCGCCGCCGCAGCCGGGTCGCCGGTGCCTGAGGATCTCTCGACAATCCACAGCGTACGACGCTGTGGATTGTCGCAAGGCTTGGCCTGGCTCGCCGTTATCCAGTCGCCGAGCTAACCTAACTGTCGAGCCGTCGAACCCGGCCGGGAGAGTCCCCACTGCCCGTGGGGCGCCGAAGGGGCAACACCCCGCCAACCTCTCAGGCACGAAGGACCGGTCGGGCGAGGCAACTCTGGAGGGCATCCGGTCGCCCGACAGAGGGGGACACCACAGCCCACTAGGAGCTATGCCGATGTCCCACCCGCTGTCTGACGTGAGTGCGTCCGCCCCGTTCGTCGCCCGCCACATCGGTCCGCGCGACGGTGAAATCGAGCGGATGCTCGCCCGAGTCGGGTTCCGGTCCCTGGACGCGCTGGTCGACGCCGCCGTTCCAGCCGGTATCCGACAGGTTGCGGAGCTCGACCTTCCTGCCGCGGCCACTGAGCAGGAGACCGTGGAGGAGCTTCGCGGCCTGGCCCGGCGCAATCAACGGCACGTGCAGATGATCGGCCTGGGCTACTACGACACCGTGACCCCACCGGTTGTCGTGCGCCGGGTGCTGGAAAGCCCGTCCTGGTACACCGCGTACACGCCGTACCAACCGGAGATCTCGCAGGGCCGGCTGGAGGCGCTGCTGAACTTCCAGACGATGGTGGCCGACCTGACCGGTCTACCCACGGCCAACGCCAGCCTGCTGGACGAGGCGACGGCCGCGGCCGAGGCGATGACGCTGATGCGGCGATCGACGCGCGCGGCGAGCAACCGGCTTGTCGTCGATGCGGACTGTCTGCCGCAGACCATCGCAGTGATCGAGACGCGCGCAGAGCCGCTTGGCATCGAGGTCGAGGTCGCCGATCTGGACGCGGGTCTGCCGGACGGTGACTTGTTCGGCCTGGTTGTGCAATATCCCGGCGCCTCCGGCCAGGTTCGTGACCTGCGGCCGCTCATCAACGCCGCACACGAGCGATCGGCGCTCGTGGCCGTGGCGGCGGACCTGCTAGCGCTTACATTGCTGGTTCCGCCAGGGGAGCAGGGTGCCGACGTCGCGGTGGGGTCGTCCCAGCGCTTCGGTGTGCCGCTCGGCTATGGCGGTCCGCACGCCGGGTTCATTGCCGTCCGCACCGGTCTGGAACGTGGCCTGCCAGGCCGCCTCGTCGGAGTGTCGGTGGACGCCGACGGCTTGCCCGCGTACCGGCTTGCGCTGCAGACGCGTGAACAACACATCCGCCGTGAGCGGGCGACCTCGAATATCTGCACGGCGCAGGTACTGCTTGCCGTGGTCGCGTCGATGTACGCGGTATGGCACGGACCAGATGGGCTTCGCGAGATCGCCACCAGGGTGCACCGGCACGCCACGACCTTGGCGGCAGGCCTTCGGACAGGAGGCGTGCAGGTGGTCCATGACGCGTACTTCGACACCGTCTTGGCCCGTGTCCCCGGCCGGGCCGAGGCCGTCGTGGCGACCGCCGCATCGCTCGGCGTCAACCTTGGTCTGGCCGGCGCCGACGAGGTGCGTATCGCCTGTGACGAGTTGACCTCATTCGCGCATTTGGAATTGGTGTGGAAGGCATTCGGGGCGTCGGGGGTCGAGCCGCGGAACCAGTCGGCGATCCCGCCCGGGCTACGCCGCACGACGGAGTTCCTCACCCACCCTGTTTTTGGTATCCACCGCTCCGAGACCGCAATGCTGCGGTACCTGCGCAGGCTTTCGGACAAGGACTACGCCCTGGATCGCGGCATGATTCCGCTCGGTTCGTGCACGATGAAGCTGAACGCGACCACGGAGATGGAGCCGATCACCTGGCCCGGGTTCGCGGGCATCCACCCGTTCGCCCCGGTGGAGCAGGCGCAGGGTTACCTGGAGTTGATCCGGCAGCTGGAGGGGTGGCTGGCGGCCATCACCGGGTACGACGCGGTCTCGGTTCAGCCGAATGCCGGCTCACAAGGTGAGCTGGCCGGGTTGCTGGCGATCCGCGCGTTCCACCGCTCGCGCGGGGACGAGCAGCGCGACGTCTGCCTGATTCCTTCGAGCGCGCACGGCACCAACGCCGCGTCCGCGGTCATGGCCGGCATGCGAGTGGTCGTCGTGACGGCCGCCAATGACGGAACGGTAGATCTCGACGATTTGCGCGCCAAGATCACCGAACATCGCGACCGGTTGGCGGCGATCATGGTGACGTACCCGTCGACACACGGCGTGTACGAGGAGGGCATAACCGAGCTGTGCCGATTGGTCCACGATGCCGGTGGGCAAGTGTACGTCGACGGGGCGAACCTCAACGCGCTGGTCGGGGTGGCCCGACCCGGCGAGTTCGGCGCCGACGTGAGCCACCTGAACCTGCACAAGACGTTCTGCATCCCGCACGGCGGCGGCGGGCCAGGGGTCGGGCCGATCGGTGTGCGAGCGCACCTCGCGCCGTTCCTGCCGAACCACCCACTGCTTCCCGAGGCCGGGCCGGTGACCGGCATCGGACCGATCTCGGCTGCCCCGTTCGGGTCGGCGTCGATTCTGCCGATCTCGTGGGCGTACGTGCGCATGATGGGCCGGGCCGGACTGACGCTGGCCACCCAAGTCGCTGTCCTGTCGGCCAACTACATCGCCGCCCGCCTGAGTGACCACTACCCAGTGCTTTACACCGGCGCAAACGGACTCGTGGCGCACGAGTGCATCGTCGATCTGCGGGCGCTCACCAGGGCCACGGGTATCACCGTGGACGACGTCGCCAAGCGCCTGATCGACTATGGCTTCCACGCGCCCACCATGTCGTTCCCTGTCGCCGGGACGCTGATGATCGAGCCGACGGAGAGCGAAGACCTGTCGGAGCTGGACAGATTCTGCGACGCCGTCATCGCGATCCGCGGCGAGATCGACAAGGTCGCGGCAGGGGAGTGGTCGGCAGAAGACAACCCGCTGCGTAACGCGCCGCACACCGCATCGACGCTGGCCGCGGAGTGGACGCATCCGTACTCGCGCGAGACGGCCGTGTTTCCCGTGGCGTCGGTGCGCGAGGACAAGTACTGGCCCCCGGTGCGCCGGATCGATGGCGCCTACGGCGACCGCCACCTGGTGTGCACCTGTCCCGATCCAGCGGCCTTCGAGGGGTAACGGCCGGCGGCACCCTGACTGCGGTTCAGGGTGGGTTCCGCCTGGAGTTCGAGATGATTGCCGGGTCGGCGGGCCTACGATCGATGTTGAGGGCTCGGGCCGAGAGGGGAGGTTGTGATCGACGGAATCGTCGAGGCTGCCGAAAACGCGATGGGCTCGCCATGGATCTACGTGGCGTTGCTGGCCATCGCGGCGATCGACGCGTTCTTCCCTGTGGTGCCCAGCGAGACATTGGTCATCAGTGCGGGCGTGTTCGCCGCCTCGAACGCCAGCCCCAATCTGTTGCTGGTCATCGTCAGCAGCGCAGCCGGTGCGTTCATCGGGGACCACATCTCGTACTTCATCGGGCGGTTCGGCGGTGCGCGGTTGCTGACGCGCGCGGGAGAGGGTTCCCGATCGCGCAGGATGTTCGACTGGGCCTCGCGAACGCTCTACAAACGCGGCGGGCTGATCCTCGTGATCGCGCGCTACATCCCGGGCGGGCGAACGGCGACCACGATGACCTGCGGCACGGTCGGATACCCGCTGCGCAGGTTCACCTTCTTCGACGGCATCGCCGCACTGTCCTGGGGCGCCTATGCCGCCGTGATCGGTTACGCGGGTGGCCAAGCGTTCGAAGACGACCCGGTGCGCGGCCTGCTGACCGGTTTCGGGATTGCGATTGGCATCACCGTGGCGGTCGAGGTGGTCCGGTACCTGCGAGAGCGGCGGTCGCGGGCGTCTGATGTCGACCACTTGCCGTCAGCGGACGTCGTGCCCGCCGAATCCGACGGTTAAGCGGCCTGCGAAACCGAGGACATGTTGAAGTCCGGGACACGGAGCGCCGGCATCGCGGTCCGGGGAAAGTACTCTCCCCACTCGCGGCTGAACGCGGGCAACGTCGCTCCGGCGTCGCTGAAGCGATCCAGCAAGGACACCGGGCTTTCGTTGAACCGGAAGTTGTTCACGGCCGCGACCACTTCACCGTTCTCGACGAGGTAGACACCATCCCTGGTCAACCCGGTCAGCAGCAGGACCTGCGGGTCCACCTCACGGATGTACCACAGGCAGGTGAGCAGCAGCCCGCGCTCGATGCCGGACGTCAGGTCATCGGCCGTCCCGCTCGCATCCCGCACGCCCATGGCCAGGTTGTCGACGACGGGTGTTGTGCCGAGTCCGGTGAGTGAAGCGGAGCGCCGGGTCTGCTGGAGTGCGCTGAGCGTCCCGCCGGCGATCCACTCGGTGCGGGAGATCGGCAGCCCATTGTCGAAGACGCTCTGATGTGACCCGGAGGCGTGCGCGACCACGAAGGGTGCGCACTGCATACCCTGTTCGGTTGGGTCGGACCACAGCGTGACCGGGTGCCGCGACAGGCGCTCGCCGACGCGAGTGCCCCCGCCGGGCTTGGCGAACACGGTGCGCCCGTCGTGGGCATCCCGGGCGCTCATCATCCAGTAGGCGTAGATCATCAGGTCCGACACGGCTGTGGGCGGCAGCACGGTGTCGTACCGGCCGGCGGGCAGGTCGACACGGCGTTCGGCCCACCCGAGTCGGCGGGTGAGCTCCTCGTCCAGGCTCTCGACATCCACGTCTGCCATATCGCGGGACGCCTGGCCGACCCAGGCGGAGCTGGTGAGATCGCCGGATTTTCCAGTGATGCCGATGTGTCCCGTCGGTTGCACGTGCCGCAGTCGCAATTCGGTAGAGGAGCCTAGGTAGGTCGTCGTGACGTCATGCTCGACGTATCCGTACAGGACCTGGCCTGCAGACCGGGCACGGCCGAAGGCGTCGCCGAGTCCTGGTGCGATCTGCCCGAAGACGCTCATCGAGGTCTCGGCCGGCTCGTCGTCCCATCCTGCGGCGGCATCGCCGGATACGAGGGGCTGGGCGTCGTCGGCGGGGCCATTGTCGCGGGCCGCCTGCTCCGCGGCCCGCACCAGTGGCTCGAGGGTGTCGGGAGTGACCGCGCTGCGGGCCACAACACCGGACGATGTTCCGGCGCCGCCGTCGATCGTCGCAACGACCGTGACCGATCGGGACCGCATGATGCCGTTGGTCGTGAGGGTGTTGTTGGCCCAGCGCAGGTTAGCGCTGTGGCTCTCGTCGACGAGGACGACACAGCCGTCCGACTTGGCCAGCTCGAGGCAGCGGTCGACGATCTCCTGCGGGGTCATGGTCACTGGGCTGCCTCCTGGACGGTGTTGAGGATGCGGACGCCGCGGAACAGAGCTGAAGGGCAGCCATGCGAGACCGGCGCGATCTGCCCCGGCTGGGCCTTGCCGCAGTTGAACGCGCCACCGAGCACGTATGTCTGCGGGCCGCCGACAGCTTCGAGCGAGCCCCAGAAGTCGGTCGTCGTCGACTGGTAGGCCACGTCGCCCAGCTGGCCGGCCAGATTGCCGTCGACGATGCGGTAGAACCGCTGCCCGGTGAACTGGAAGTTGTACCGTTGCTGGTCGATCGACCAGGACTTGTCGCCGACGATGTAGATGCCGCGCTCCACCCGGCTGATCAGCTCGCCGGTGGAGGGTCCGCCGGGCGCCGGTTGCAGCGAGACGTTGGCCATTCGCTGGACGGGAACGTGGCCCGCGGAGTCCGCGAATGCGCAACCGTTGGACCGGCCTACGCCGAGGGTGCTGGCCATCATCGCGGCCATTCTCCGGTCGAGCTGGTACCCGACGAGGACACCGTCGCGGACGATGTCCCACTGTTGGGCCTGCACGCCCTCGTCGTCATAGCCGATGGTGGACAACCCGTACGGAGTGTTCCGATCACCGGTGACGTGCATCACCGGCGTCCCGTACCGGAGCGTGCCCAGCTTGTCGATCGTTGCGAACGACGTGCCCGCGTAGTTCGCCTCGTATCCGAGGGCCCGGTCGAGCTCGGTGGCGTGGCCGATCGACTCGTGAATGGTCAGCCACAGGTTGGTGGGGTCGATGACGAGGTCGTAGATGCCGGCCTCGACACTGGGGGCGGCCATCTTCTCGGTGAGCAGCGCCGGTAGCCGGTCGAGCTCGGCGGACCAGTCCATTACGCCGTCCGTGCCCGTGGCGTACTCCCAGCCCCGCCCGGCCGGCGCGGCCAGCGTGCGCATTGTCTCGAACCGGCCTGAGTCGGCGTCCACTGCCAGCGCCTCCACCTCGGGATGGATGCGCACTCGTTGCTGAGTCGTCATCGTCCCGGCCGTGTCGGCGTAGAACTTTCCCTCGATCACTTGCCTGAGCTGAGCGGTGACGTGGTCGACACCGTCCCGGTCGAGCACTCGCCGCGAGTAGTCGATCATCAGCGCAAGCTTCTCGGCGTCCGGTACGTCGAACGGATTGACGTCGTACGCGGACACCCAGATCACGTCGCTGTACACCGGCTCCGGGGCCAGCTCGACTCGTTCGGAGGTCATCGAGCCGGCGACCTTGGCAACCTCGATCGCCTGCTCGGCGGTGCGGGCGGCCTCGTCGGTGGTGAGGTCGACGGCGGCGGCGAATCCCCACGTGCCGTCCCGGACGACGCGGACCGAGAACCCGACGTCCTCGCCGTCATGGCTGCCATCGAGACGGCCGTCGCGGAGTGAAAGGTCCTGGCTGCGGATGCGTTCCAGGCGAAAGTCGGCATGCTCGGCGCCGAGGTCACGTGCACGCTGGAGTGCGGCATCGGCGAGGGCGCGCATGGGAAGAGCGAGGAAGTCAGGATCTATCTGCTGGACCACAGCCGCTGAGCCTAGCTGTCTGTCACGATGGCAGAGTGACCCAGGTCATCGCCGCGGCCACGGCATTACCGCCTCACCGGTACGAGCAGGCGGAGATCACGCGAGCAATCGTCGAGATGCTGGGTGTTCGCGGCCGGCGCCGGGAGTTACTGGAGCGATTTCACGCGGCGAGTGGGGTCGCGACTCGCCATTTGGTGCTGCCGCTGCGGGAGTACGGCAAGCTCGACGGATTCGGCGCCGCGAACGACGCCTACCTGCGATTCGCCGTTGAGTACGGTGCGCAGGCCACGCGACGAGCGTTGGGTGCGGCCGGGCTGGGACCGGCGGACGTGGACGTGCTGATGACGGTGTCGGTCACGGGCATCGGTGCCCCTTCGGTCGACGCGCGGCTGGTGGCGGCGTTGGGACTGCGGCCCGACGTGCGGCGGGTGCCGGTGTTCGGGCTCGGCTGCGTCGCGGGTGCGGCCGGGCTGGCCCGCCTGCACGACATACTGGCCGGCGACTCGGATGGTGTCGCGGTGCTGCTTGCCGCGGAGGCCTGCTCGCTAACCGTGCAGCGTGACGACGACTCAGTGGCGAACCTGGTGGCGAGCGCGTTGTTCGGCGACGGGGTGAGTGCTGTCGTCCTAGCCGGTGACAATCGTGCGCGAGAACTCAGGGTGCGAGGCCCACGCGTGGTCGCCACTCGCAGCCGGCTTTACCCGGATACCGAGCGGGTCATGGGTTGGGACGTCGGCGGGAGCGGCTTTCGCATCGTGCTGGCGGCAAGCGTGGCTGACGTCGTGGAGGCGCATCTCGGCGAGGACGTCACGACGTTCCTGGAGGATCACGCGTTGCGGATCGCCGACGTCGCGTCCTGGGTGGCCCATCCTGGCGGGCCGAAGGTGATGGACGCGATGGGGCGAGCGCTTGGCCTCCCTAACGGCGAGCTGAGTGCCGCACGACGGTCCCTGGCTGAGGTCGGCAACCTGTCGTCGGCATCGGTCCTACATGTGCTCGGCTGGACACTGGCTCACCCGCCGCCGCCCGGCTCGACGGGGCTGATGCTGGCGATGGGTCCCGGCTTCTGTTCCGAACTCGTCCTGCTGAGGTGGACGGAGTGATCGCGTACATCGTGCTGGTGGCAGCGGTGGCGGGGGAACGCGTTGCCGAGCTGGTCGTGTCCAAGCGGCACGCGGCCTGGGCGTTCGCCCGCGGTGGCGTGGAGTACGGCACATCGCACTACCCGGCGATGGTCGTCGTACATGCGGCGTTGCTGGTGTCCTGCGTTGTCGAGGTAGCGGTCGCCGACCGGCCCTTCGTGCCGTGGCTCGGCTGGCCCATGCTCGCTGTTGTAGCGGCCACCGAGGCGTTGCGATGGTGGTGCGTGACGAGCCTCGGCAAGCAGTGGAACACCCGGGTGATCGTGGTACCGGATCTTCCGCTCGTGCGGCGAGGGCCGTACCGGTGGCTGCGGCACCCGAACTACCTGGTCGTAACCGTGGAGGTCGCCGCGTTGCCGCTGGTGCACACAGCGTGGGTGACAGCGGTCGTGTTCAGCGTCGCGAACGCGGTTCTGCTGCTCGGGTTCCGGATCCCGGTGGAGGAGCGTGCCCTCGCCACCGTTGGGTCACCTGATCGTCGATTGGCCACCTGATCGACTAGGTGGCCGCGCCGATTCTGACGATCAGTGAGGCGGACTCGGACGTGACCTGCGGCAACGTCTAGGGAACGTCACCTGATCGCTGCGCACGGAACCTACGATGGCCACGATGGCCGATGCGGACCTGATCGTCGCCGGCGGGGGACCGGTGGGGCTGGCTGCTGCGATAGAAGCCCGGCTGGCCGGCCTCTCGGTGATCGTGTGCGAGCCACGACCCGGCCCGATCGACAAGGCCTGCGGCGAAGGCTTGATGCCAGGTGCGCTGGCCTGTTTGGACCGGCTTGGGGCGGGGGTGGACGGATTCCCGTTCGCCGGCATCCGGTATGTCGCCGGCAGTTCCGTCGCCGATCACCGGTTTCGCGCCGGGCCGGGACTGGGAGTGCGGCGGACATCCCTGCACCATTCGCTCGCCGCCAGAGCACGAGAACTGGGGGTTGACGTCACCTCGGCCCGGGTAACGGAAGTCACCCAGGACGCCACCGGCGTCGTCGCGGCGAGCCTGCGCGCCCGGTGGCTGTTCGCCTGCGATGGCCTGCACTCTCGGATCCGCCAGGAGCTTGGGCTGGTTCGCTCGTCCCGAAGTCCACGCCGGTTCGGCCTGCGGCAGCACTACAGGGTCGAGCCATGGAGCGAGTTCGTCGAGGTTCACTGGACTCCTGCGGCAGAGGTCTACGTCACCCCCGTGGGCCGCGACCTGGTCGGTGTGGCCGTCCTGGGCGAGCAGAATCTCGACTACGCCGCCGTAGTCAAAACGACCGCTGCAGGGCAGCGGCTGGCGGACGCCGAACCGGTATCAGCCCTGCGCGGCGCCGGCCCGTTACGTCAGCAAGCAATGCAACGGGTGGCCGGGCGGATCCTGCTGGTGGGTGACGCCGCGGGATACGTCGACGCGCTCACCGGCGAGGGCATCCGGCTGGGCCTGGCACAGGCTCAAGCAGCCGTCACAGCGGTCGTAGTCGGCAACCCGGCCCGCTACGAGGCGGACTGGCAGCGCATCACCCGCGACTACCGGTTGCTAACGGGCGCACTGGTCGCTGCGGGCCGCCGGCCCGCGCTTCGGAATGAGATCGTGCCGCTGGCGCGCCGCCTACCTCAGCTGTACGGCGCGATCATCGACCGGCTGGCCGGCTGAGTCAGCGGAGGAGCGTGCCGGAATAGTGACAATCCACGGCGGGACGGTGTGGATAGTCGTGAGATCGGCAGAGACATCACTGCGATCCGGGTTGCACCAGACCGCTTTCGTAGGCGTACACCGCAGCTTGCACCCGGTCGCGGACGCCGAGCTTGGTCAAGACGTTGCCGACGTGAGTCTTGACCGTCGTCTCGGATACCACCAGCTCGGCGGCGATTTCGGCATTCGACAGCCCACGCGCCACCAGAATGAGGACCTCCCGCTCACGCTCGGTGAGCAGTTCGAGCGCACCGGACTCCTCACGCTGGTCGGCGGGCGGTACGTGCTGGGCGAACATGTCGAGCAGCCGGCGCGTGACGCTCGGCGCCACGACGGCGTCCCCCCGGGCGACCGTCCGGATGGCGGCGACGAGATCGTCCGCCGGAGCGTCCTTGAGCAGGAATCCGCTCGCGCCGGCGCGCAGCGCTTCCACGATGTACTCATCGAGATCAAACGTGGTAAGTACCAGGACCCGCGGTGTGCTATCGCGGGCCGCTCCGGTGATGGCGCGGGTCGCCTGCACCCCGTCAAGGCGCGGCATCCGGATGTCCATCACGACGACGTCGGGCTGGAGCGCCCGCGTGTCTGCAACGGCGGCCTCGCCGTCGCTGCATTCTCCGACCACGGCGATGTCCGGTTCGCTGTCAAGGATCATCCGGAACCCCGCACGCAGCAGTGGCTGGTCGTCGACGAGCAGTACGCGGATCGGATTCTCCATGGCAGCCCCTACGCCTCGTCCCGGAGCGGGATCCGCGCACGTACCTCGAAGCCCCCACCGGAGCGGTTGCCTGCCGACAGCTCGCCGCCGTACAGCGTGATGCGTTCACGCATGCCGAGCAGGCCGTGACCCGGTGGCTCGTCCGGCAGCGCGGCCTGCCGTCCGGTACCACTGTCGGTCACGCGAACTTCCAGCTCGGCCGGAGCGTAGCGCACGACGACGGCGGCGTTGCTCGTACCGGCGTGTTTGAGCGTGTTGGTCAGCGCCTCCTGGACAATCCGGTATGCCGTCAGATCGATACCGAGGGGCAGAGGCTGCTGCTGCCCTTCGATGGCCACCTCCACATTCAGCCCCGCGCTGTCCAACTGCTCGACGAGTTCTGCCAGCTCGGCCAACCCTGGTTGGGGAGCGCGCTTTGGTATGGAGTCGCTTGCCGGTCCGCGTAGCACCCCGACGATGCGTCGCATTTCGGCGAGCGCTGAGCGGCCGGTGGCCTCGATGGCGGCGAGTGCCTCCTTACTGCGCTGCGGATCGCGGTCCAGCGTGCGGCGCGCACCAGCGGCCTGGACGGTCATCACGGAAACGTGGTGCGCCACCACGTCGTGCAGTTCGCGGGCGATCTGCCCGCGTTGTTCGGCCAGGGCGGCCCGAACCTCCGCCTCACGGGTGCGTTCGAGCTGGTCGGCCCGCTGTTCCTGCTGGCGCGCGTACATTCGGGGGGCGCGCACGGACCGCCCAATCGCCCACGCGCCGAAGAACCCCAGAGTCACGAACGCCACTCCAACGGCACCGACGCCCTCCGCGTGGGGGTACCTGTCGGCGGCGGTGATCAGGTAGAGCGACGTGGTGCCGTACAGCGCCGCGAGACCGATCAGGCCGCGGGTGAAGGTCGTGTATGCCCCGAGGCTGTAGATGGCGATGAGCGCTACCACGGCGGCGGTGGGAACGGAATAGTCGCGGAAGAGGAACGGCAGGTTGAGCGCGGCCAGCACAAGCGCCACCGGCAACGGCGCGGCCCGGCGGAACGCCAGCGGGGCCGTCCAGCCCACAACCAGTAGTACACCGATCGCATCGGGTTCGGAGTAGTCGATGCCGTCGTCCGGCCGGTAGGTGAACAGCAGGACTAGACCCAGGATGAGCAGAACGACCGTGAGGGTGACATCGAAAACCCACGGGCGGGCCTGCAGGCGAAACCCCTGGTTGTGCACGAACCAAGGCTAGGCGGCGACCTGGCCGATCCGGCAGCCTACGCGTCGACCGGCGACATCCGAGGTGACGGCGCCTCGTCGGTGCCGTCGCCCGGGCCGGCGTTCTCGGGAAGTGGTGGCGGTGTGCCACCGTACGCCGGGCACAGCACCTTGTGGTCGCACCAGTCGCACATCCGGGTCGGATTCGGCCGCCAATCACCGGACTCGACGGCCCGCTCGATCGCCCGCCACAGGGCGGCGAGCTTGCGCTCAGTGGCCCGCAGGTCGGCCTCGTCCGGCTCATACCGCAGGACCTCGCCGCTGCCGAGATAGATCAGCTGCAGCAGCTTGGGCACCTGGCCGTGCAGCCGCCACAGGACGAGCGCATAGAACCGCATCTGGAACATCGCCCGCTGCTCGAAGCCCTCGCGGGGCGCGTTACCGGTCTTGTAGTCGACGACCCGAAGCGCTCCGGTGCCCGGCGCGCGGTCGAGCCGATCGACGTAACCTCGAAGGCACAAACCGGAGTCAAGCGTGGTTTCGACGTACAACTCACGCTCGGCCGGCTCGAGGCGAGTCGGATCTTCGAGAGAAAAATACCGCCGGACGAGCCGTTCGGCGCTGGCCAGCCAGGCCTGCAACACCGTGCCGTCGGCATCATCTTCAAACAGCGACGCTACGTCGGGCTCGACGACGAGCAACTCCTCCCACTGCGGGTAGAGCAGGGCGACCGCTTGTTCCGGCGTGCGTTCGGCCGCGGGCAGGTCGAACAGGCGCTCCAAGACGGCATGCACGACGGTGCCGCGGGTCGCCTCGCGGCTCGGTCGCTCTGGCAGCCGGTCGATCGTCCGGAAGCGATAAAGGAGAGGACAGGTCATGAAATCCGAGGCGCGCGACGGCGAGAGGGTCAACCGGATGGCCGACTCTTCGACGGGGATGCCCGCAACAGTCCTCATGCATCGCGACTCTAGGGCACACCCCCGACAATCGCGGCTGGTGAACTAGCCTGATCAGGTGAGTAACGGACGGTCGCGCCAGATTCCCCGGCAACTCACGCTCGGCCGGGTGGCTGGCGTCCCGGTGCATGTGAGCCCGACCTGGTTCATCGTCGCCGCCGTTATCACCGTGGGATTCGCGCCGGACGCTGAACAGAACCTGCCCGACCTCGGTCCCGGTGTCTATGCGGTGACCTTCGCGTTCGCGGTGTTCCTGTACGGATCGGTGTTACTGCACGAGATCAGCCACGCGTTGACCGCGCGGGCGTTCGGCCTGCCTGTCCGCGGGATTACGCTGCATTTCCTCGGCGGCCACACCGAAATCGAGCGCGATTCTCCGACGCCCGGTCGCGACATCCTTATCTCAGCGGCCGGGCCCGCGGTGTCCCTGGCCGTCAGCGGGTTGGCTTTCGTGGCGCACCGGCTGGTCGACCAGCCGATCGCGGAGTACATCTTGTTCGGGCTGTATTTCGCCAACCTCGTTGTCGGAGTCTTCAATCTGCTGCCTGCGTTGCCGTTGGATGGTGGGCACATCTTGCGCGCCGTTGTGTGGAAGGTGACCGGTAACGAGCACCGCGGCACCGTCGTCGCTGCCCGCGCCGGCCAGGTTCTTGCCGTCGCGGTCCTGGTGGCTCCATTCGCCCTGGCCAGGGGCCGTCCCAGCATGGTCGTGATCGTCTGGGCCGCGTTGATCGCGATGTTGCTGTGGTCAGGGGCGAGTCAGGCGCTGCTGGCCGGACGCCTGCGCCGGCGGTTGCCGAAGCTGGACGTGCGAACGCTGGCCCGGCGTGCGGCGCCCGTCGCCGCCGACACACCACTGGCCGAGGCGATCCGGCAGGCCCGCGAAGCCGGCGTGCGCTCACTCGTCGTAGTCGACTCGGCGAACCGGCCGACAGCACTGGTCAACGAGGCCGCCGTGATCGCCACGCCAGAAGATCGGCGGCCGTGGATACCGGTCCACCAGGTGGCGCGATCGATCCAGCCCGGGATGATCCTGCCGGCTGATCTGGCCGGCGAGCAGCTGGTGGCCGCGATGAGGGCCACTCCCGCGTCGGAATATCTCGTGGTCGACAAAGTGGGCGCGGTATACGGCGTCCTTGCGACGTCTGACATCGATAACGCCCTGAGCACGTCCTGATCGGCCGCCCCGATCTACGCTGGCGTGCCGTGACCACCGACCCGAGGAACCGCACCGGCCCGTTCCGTCCAGGTGACCAGGTCCAGTTGACTGACCCCAAAGGGCGCCATCACACCATCACCCTGCAGCCGGGGAAGGCTTTCCATACCCATAAGGGATCGTTCTCCCACGACGCCTTGATCGGCCAGCCGGAGGGCACGATGATCACCTCCACGGGCGGGACGGCGTACCTGGCGCTCCGTCCCCTGCTCGCGGACTTCGTGCTGTCGATGCCGCGCGGAGCGGCGGTGATCTACCCGAAGGATGCCGGCCAGATCGTCGCTATGGCCGACGTCTTCCCCGGGGCTCGGGTGGTGGAGGCAGGCGTGGGGTCTGGCGCGCTGACCATGTCGCTGTTGCGGGCGGTGGGCGAGTACGGCCTGGTGCACTCGTACGAGCGGCGCGCCGAGTTCGCTGCGGTGGCGACCAAGAACGTGGAGCAGTTCTTCGGCGGGCCGCACCCGGCGTGGCGGCTGACGGTCGGGGACCTTGCCGAGGAGCTGGACGAACATGACGTCGACCGGGTCATCCTGGACATGCTTGCGCCGTGGGAGTGCATTGAGGCGGCAGGTTCGGCTCTGGTACCGGGGGGTGTGCTGTGCTGCTATGTGGCGACGACGACGCAGCTGGCCCGCACGGTGGAGGCGGTTCGCGAGCACGGCGGGTTCACTGAGCCGGTGTCATGGGAATCGATGGTCCGCACCTGGCACGTGGAGGGGCTCGCCGTCCGGCCCGACCATCGGATGATCGGCCACACCGGGTTCCTGATGACGTCCCGGCGGCTCGCCCCGGGTGTGACCGCGCCACCACGGCGCCGCCGGCCGGCGCCGGGCACGCAACAACCGGTCTAGGCGGCTGCTGATCGTTGTCGTTCGCGGCTTGGACAAGGCCCTGCCGAAACAAAGATCACTCGGGCGTGGCGGCCAGCGTGACGTGCGCCACGTGAGGTCGACGCCGCGAAGGGAGTGGCGCCGTCGGCTCCGGCAGGTAGGGTCATGGCGTGGAGGCCTTTTCAGGCAGCTATGGGAGGTGAGGGATCGTGTCGACTCACGATGGCGGCAACGAGCGTTCCCGGCGCGCGCCGGGGCCCGATGACCGTGACACGTCCGCGCAGGTGTCCTTCCTCGAGGAGGAGGTAGCCGCCCTGCGCCGCCGGCTGGCTGACAGCCCGCGCAGCACCCGCGTGCTGGAGGAGCGGCTTGCCGAAACGCAGGCACAGCTTGCCACCGTCACCGCCCAGAACGACCGGCTGGCCGCGACGCTTCGCGAGGCCCGCGACCAGATCGTCGCGCTCAAGGAGGAGATCGACCGGCTGGCCCAGCCGCCAGCGGGATTCGGCGTCTACCTCGCGACATACGAGGACGGCACGGTCGACGTGTTCACCGGCGGTCGCAAGTTACGCGTTGCCGTCAGCCCGGAGGTCGATCTCGAATCCCTCCAGGTGGGCCAGGAGGTCATGCTCAACGAGGCCCTCAACGTCGTGCGCGCCATGGAGTTCGAGCGGGTCGGCGAGGTCGTCATGCTCAAAGAACTCATGGACAACGAGCGGGCGCTGGTGATCGGGCACACCGACGAGGAGCGGGTCGTACGCATCGCGGAGCCGCTGCGGGGGTCGGTCATGCGCGCCGGCGATTCGTTGCTGCTCGAACCACGTTCGGGCATCGTCTACGAGCGCATCCCGAAGATCGAGGTCGAGGAGCTGATCCTGGAAGAAGTTCCCGACATCGATTACTCCGACATCGGCGGACTGGCCCGGCAGATCGATCAGATCCGCGACGCCATCGAGCTGCCGTACCTCCACGCTGACCTGTTCCGCGAACATCATCTGCGCCCGCCGAAGGGTGTCCTGCTGTACGGCCCGCCTGGCTGCGGCAAGACGCTGATCGCCAAGGCGGTCGCGAACTCGCTGGCCAAGGAGGTCGCTCGCAAGACCGGTGGGGCCGAGAGCAAGTCCTACTTCCTCAACATCAAGGGCCCCGAGCTGCTGAACAAGTACGTCGGCGAGACCGAGCGGCACATCCGGCTGGTGTTCCAGCGGGCGCGGGAAAAGGCCAGCGAGGGCACGCCGGTCATCGTGTTCTTCGACGAGATGGATTCCCTCTTCCGCACCCGCGGGTCTGGTGTGTCGTCCGACGTCGAGAACACGATCGTCCCGCAGCTGCTGTCCGAGATCGACGGTGTGGAGTCGCTGGAGAACGTCATTGTCATCGGCGCGTCCAACCGCGAGGACATGATCGACCCAGCCATCCTGCGGCCGGGTCGCCTTGACGTCAAGATCAAGATCGAGCGCCCGGACGCCGAGTCGGCGCGCGACATCTTCTCCAAGTACCTCACCCGAGAGCTACCGCTCCATCCGGAAGATGTCGCCGAGCACGGCGGCGATCGCGATCGCACGGTGGCGGAGATGATCCAGCGGTCGGTTGAGCGCATGTACGCCGAGACCGAAGAGAACCGGTTCCTGGAGGTCACCTACGCCAACGGCGACAAGGAGGTCCTGTACTTCCGCGACTTCAACTCGGGCGCGATGATCCAGAACATCGTCGACCGGGCGAAGAAGATGGCCATCAAGGACTTCCTCGAGACCGGCGCGAAGGGCCTGCGGGTCCAGCACCTGCTGACGGCATGCCTGGACGAGTTCAAGGAGAACGAGGACCTGCCCAACACCACCAACCCGGACGACTGGGCGCGGATCTCCGGAAAGAAGGGGGAGCGGATCGTGTTCATCCGCACCCTCATCTCCGGCAAGACCGGTTCGGAGGCCGGACGGTCGATCGACACGGTCGCCAACACCGGCCAATACCTGTGACCTGCCGATCGATCACGTTCAGCAGGCGCACGGGTGCCGTACCAGGCTTGTGCGGGTGGTACGGCGCCGACGCCTCTGTTGGGCCACCCACCCGCGGGTACGGCGAACCACTGGGCAGCCTGCCAGATTTGGGCGGCGGGTCTTCTTGTCCGCGCCCGCACTCCACGTAGTCTCGTGACATGAGCGCTCGTCGGATTGTCGGGATCGAGACCGAGTACGGCATCGCCGTACCCGGCAACCCTGCCGCCAACTCGATGCTGACGTCGTCGCAGGTGGTCAACGCGTACGCCTCGGCGACGGCGCGCGCTCGCCGGGCCAGGTGGGACTTCGAAGAGGAGAGCCCGCTTCGCGACGCGCGAGGGTTCGAACTCTCCCGTGAGGCCGCCGACCCGAGCCAGCTCACCGACGAGGAGATCGGGCTGGCCAACGTCATTCTCACCAACGGCGCTCGGCTGTACGTTGACCACGCGCACCCGGAGTATTCGTCACCAGAGGTGACCAATCCCCGCGATGTCGTCATTTGGGACAAGGCTGGTGAGCGGGTAATGGCCGAAGCCGCCCGGTTGGCCGGCCTGGCACCCGGGACTGCACCGATCCAGCTTTACAAGAACAACGTCGACAACAAGGGTGCCTCCTACGGCTGCCACGAGAACTACCTGATGAATCGGTCCACTCCGTTCGCGGAGATCGTCCGGCATCTGATCCCGTTCTTCGTCTCTCGGCAGGTGGTCTGTGGTGCCGGTCGCGTCGGGATCGGCCAGGACGGCAGCAAGGACGGGTTCCAGCTCTCGCAGCGGGCGGATTACTTCGAGGTTGAGGTGGGCCTCGAGACCACGCTCAAGCGTCCGATCATCAATACCCGGGACGAGCCGCACGCCGATCCGGAACGTTACCGTCGCCTGCACGTGATCATCGGCGATGCGAACCTCTCGGAGATCTCGACGTATCTCAAGCTAGGCACGACGGCCCTGGTTCTGTCCATGATCGAGGACGGCTTCCTGCGAGTCGACCTATCCGTCGAACGGCCGGTGACTTCACTGCACGAGGTGTCACACGACCCGTCCCTCCAGTACCTCATCACTCTGAAAGACGGCCGCAAACTCACGGCCATCCAGTTGCAGATGGAGTACGCCGAGCAGGCCCGCAAGTTCGTTCAGGACCGGTACGGGCAGGACGTCGACCCTGTCACCGCTGACGTCCTCGACCGGTGGGAGGCCGTGCTCGCGGCGCTGGAGCGCGACCCTATGGAGCTATCCGGCCAGCTGGACTGGGTGGCGAAGCTGGCACTGCTCGAGTCGTACCGCGAGCGCGACGGTTACGAGTGGTCGCACCCCAAGCTCCACCTGGTCGACTTGCAGTACTCGGACGTGCGTCCCAACAAGGGGCTCTATCACCGGCTGGTGTCCATGGGCCGGATCCATCGGCTGGTCGACGACGCAGAGATCGGGCGGGCAGTCCACGAGCCGCCCGAGGACACCAGGGCCTACTTCCGCGGCCGGTGCCTGGCTCAGTACGCCCGCCATGTGGCCGCAGCGTCCTGGGACTCGGTCATCTTCGACCTGCCCGGTCGGGACGCCTTGCAGCGCGTCCCCACTTTGGAGCCGCTTCGCGGTACGAAATCCCATGTCGGGCTGCTCCTGGACCGTTGCCGCACCGCTGACGAGCTGCTGCACGAGCTCTCGGCAAGTTAGCCGAAGTCGATCGCGTCACATGACAGGGCTTGCAGTAACGGCCTTCGCCGGGTAAACCCGTTGATGTGATCATTCGTAGCCGTGCCGGTTTGGCGACGCTTCGCTGACGGCGGACGTTCCGGGCACATAACGATCCCTCGAAACGTCGGTCGTGATAGGTAGGGTCATGACATGAGACCGCGCGAGATCTCGGAGGTGAGTTATGGCGCGTGACACGAGTGGCGGGCAGCAGCGCAAGCAGCCGCGCCGGAGCGAGGACGTCGAAGCCAACGAGTCGGCCGAGGTTTCCGAGGATCTCAAGGAGCGGCAGGACAAGCTGGCCGAGGATGTCGACTCGGTGCTCGACGAGATCGACGAGGTGCTCGAAGAGAATGCGGAGGACTTCGTCCGAGGATTCGTGCAGAAGGGCGGAGAATAGGTGGATCTGTCGGATTCGACTGGACTCCCGGCCGCGTTCATGCGGCCGGGTACGTCGTCGTTCACTGACTTTCTGGCCAGCTACGCGCCGGAGTTGCTACCGGGGCGGCGCACGCCACCCAGCAACGTGGTCAGCACCGACATTCCGCACGGCACGACCATCGTGGCGGTGACCTACCCGGGTGGTGTAGTGATGGCCGGTGACCGGCGCGCCACCATGGGCAACATCATCGCTCAGCGCGACATCGAGAAGGTGTTCCAGGCCGACGAGTACTCAGCCGTAGGCATCGCGGGCACGGCGGGGCTGGCAGTCGAGGTGGTCCGGCTGTTCCAGCTCGAGCTCGAGCACTACGAGAAGATCGAGGGCACCGTCCTGTCCCTCGAGGGCAAGGCCAACCGGCTCTCGCACATGATCAGGGGCAACCTCGCCCTGGCCATGCAGGGTCTCGCGGCGGTTCCGCTGTTCGCCGGTTACGACCACGCCGAGCAGGACGGGCGCATCTTCTCGTACGACATCACCGGCGGTCGGTACGAAGAGCACTCGTTCTACGCGGTCGGCTCAGGGTCGCTGTTCGCGCGCGGCGCTCAGAAGAAGCTGTACCGGCCCGACCTCGCGGCCGACGAAGCCGTCACGGTTTGCGTGCAGGCGCTCTACGATGCCGCCGACGACGATTCTGCGACCGGCGGCCCCGATCTCCAGCGGCGGATCTTCCCCGTAGTCGCCGTGGTGGACGCGGAGGGATACCGCCGCCTCGACGACGCCGCCGTCGGTCAGATCGTCGAACGCGTCGTCGTGGGCCGCAACGAGCGTCCTGACGGACCCAACGCTCCCCTCGAGTGAAATCCCACGTACCTGCCACTAACCGAAGGGACCTGAGCATCCGTGTCGATGCAGTTCGGATACGTCTCGCCGGAGCAGTTCTACAAGGACAAGGCCGACTACGCCCGTAAGGGCATCGCCCGCGGCCGGTCCGTGATCGTTATGCAGTACGAACACGGCATCCTGTTCGTGGCCGAGAACCTGTCCCGGTCCCTGCACAAGATCAGCGAGATCTACGACCGCATCGCGTTCGCTGCGGCCGGGCGTTATCCGGAGCTGGAGAGCCTGCGCATTGCCGGGGTCCGGCTCGCCGACCTGCGCGGGTACTCGTTCGACCGGGCCGACGTCAACGGCCGCGCGCTGGCGAACACGTACGCGCAAACCCTGGACGCAATCTTCACCACCCAGCCGAAGCCGTACGAGGTCGAGATCGCCGTCGCGGAGGTTGGCGACACCGCCGCCGACGATCAGATCTACCGGCTGACCTACGAGGGTTCGGTCGTCGACGAGCACGGATACGCGGTGATGGGCGGCGCTGCGGACCTGGTCAGCCGGCACCTGTCCGCGAGCTACCGGGAAGGCATGAGCTTCGGGGACGCCACCCGGCTCGCCGTTGATGCACTGGGCCGCGACAACGCGTCCGGTGAGGTCCGGCAGCTCACCACGGACGCACTCGAGGTCGCAGTGCTCGATCGGAACCGGCCGCGGCGCAAGTTCAAGCGCATCCCGCAGGCGAACGTTCGCGAGTTGCTGGGCAACGGCCACGTGGAGGCCCCGCTCGAGCCTGGTGCGTCCGGCGAGTCGGCGGCACCGTCGACGGGCGAGCCGACAGAGGAACCACCGGCGACCTAGCCGACTCGTGTACACGTAGGCTGGTGGCATGGATCGCCGCATCTTCGGGCTCGAGAATGAGTACGGCGTCACGTGTACGTTCCGGGGTCAGCGGCGGTTGTCACCCGACGAGGTGGCGCGATACCTGTTCCGCCGGGTCGTCACGTGGGGCCGTAGTAGCAACGTCTTTTTGTCCAATGGCGCCCGGCTCTACCTCGACGTCGGCAGCCACCCCGAATACGCCACCCCCGAGTGTGATTCCCTAGTGGACCTCGTCACGCACGACAAGGCCGGTGAGCGGGTCCTTGAGGGGCTGCTGGTGGACGCCGAGAAGCGGCTGCGCGAAGAAGGCATCGCCGGCGATGTCTACCTGTTCAAGAACAATACCGACTCGGCCGGCAACTCGTACGGCTGCCATGAGAACTACCTCGTCGGCCGGCATGGTGAATTCTCCCGGCTAGCGGACGTCCTGATCCCATTCCTGGTCACGCGGCAGATGATCTGCGGCGCCGGCAAGGTGCTCCAGACCCCGCGGGGCGCGGTCTTCGCGGTGAGCCAGCGGGCCGAGCACATCTGGGAAGGCGTGTCGAGCGCAACCACCCGGAGCCGACCCATCATCAACACCCGGGACGAGCCGCACGCCGACGCCGAGCGGTACCGCCGCCTGCATGTGATCGTCGGCGACTCCAACATGAACGAGTGCACGACGCTGCTCAAGGTAGGCACGACCGACCTTGTGCTCCGGATGATCGAGGCCGGCGCCGGATTGCGCGACCTGTCGCTGGAGAACCCAATCCGGGCAATCAGGGAGATAAGCCACGACGTCACCGGACGCCGCAGGGTTCGGCTTGCCAGCGGCCGTGAAGCTTCGGCGCTGGAGATCCAGGAGGAGTATTACTCGAAGGCCCGCGACTTCGTCGACCGGCGCAAGCTGGCGACACCGGTGATCAAGCGCGTCCTAGATCTCTGGGAGCGCACGATCAAGGCCATCGATTCCGGCGACCTGTCCCTGGTGGAGCGAGAGATCGACTGGGTGACCAAGTTACGCATGATCGAGCGGTACCGCGAGAAGCACAATATGTCGCTGACCCACCCTCGGATCGCCCAGCTCGATCTCGCGTACCACGACATCCATCGCCGGCGCGGGCTGTACTACCTGCTGGAACGGCGTGGCGTCGTCGAGCGAGTGTGCCACGACGTGGCGATCTTCGCGGCAAAGTCCATCCCGCCGCAGACGACGCGGGCACGGCTGCGCGGCGAGTTCATCCGGCGGGCTCAGGAGCGGCGGCGCGATTTTACAGTGGACTGGGTTCACCTCAAGCTCAACGACCAGGCACAACGGACGGTGCTGTGCAAGGATCCGTTCCGGTCGGTTGATGAGCGTGTCGAGAAGCTCATTGCCAGCATGTAACCTTCTCATTTGCTTCTCAGTAACCCGAGTTAGGGTGGCACTGCGTTGTACGCCCTCTTCTTGTTAGGACATCTTCCTCGTGCGTAAATTCCCAGCCCTGGTCATAGCCGTGCTCGGAGCTGCCGTGACGCTCACCGCGTGCAACTCCGATTCCGGCGACGGCGACGGTGAGCTCAGCGCATCCGGTGAGTTCGGTGACAAGCCCGAGATCACTGTGCCGTCTGGCGACCCGTCCGAAGAGCTCGTCGTGGAGGTCCTCTCCCAAGGCGACGGTGCCGAGGTGGCTTCTGGCGACTTCCTTGTCGTCAACTACCTAGGCCAGACGTGGGAACCGCGGGATCCGGCCGACATACCTTCCGATGACCCCACCGAGCCCACCGACCAGCCCACCGAGGAGCCGACGGAGGAACCAGCGGCTACCGAGGACGCTGCGGATTCCGACGGGAGCCCGGTGCCCTACATCTTCGACAACTCGTACGACCGCGGCGAGCCCGTAGGCTTCAACGTCGGCGTTGGCCAGCTCATCCCGGGCTGGGACGAAGGGCTGGTCGGTCAGCAAGTGGGTTCACGGGTGCTCCTGTCGATCCCGCCGGACAAAGGGTACGGAGGCCAGGAAGGTCACGACTTGGCCGAGGACACCCTGGTCTTCGTGGTGGATATCATCGACGCGTTCAACGTCAATTCCGAGATTTCCGGCGAGCCGGTCAGCGATTTGCCGGACGATCTTCCGACGGTGACCGGCGAAGGGGCGGACGAGCCGGTCGTCGAGTTCCCGGCGTCGGCCGAACCGGTGTCGGAGTCGACCACCGACCTGCTCATCGCCGGCGACGGCGCCGACCTTGGCGAGAACCTTGTCGTCAAGGCGCTGGAGGTGTCGTACGCAACGGGGGAGAACGGGTACTCGTCGTGGGCCGAGGGCCAGGTGACGGTGATCAATGTCCAGCAGATTCCGGGGTTGCTCGAAGCGCTGGAGGGGCAGAAGGCAGGGTCCCGGGTCCTGGTACGCATCGCTCCGGCGGACAACGTGACTGAGGAATCCCCTGACGGAGAGCCGATCGCCATCGTCGTCGACATTGTGGGGAGCTACTGACATGGCGCTGCAGCGGCCAGAGATCGACTTCCCCGACTTTCCAGAGCCGGATGATCTGGTCACCGAGGACATCGTGGTGGGCGAGGGAGCGGAGGCGGCAGCCGGCTCGACCGCCGTCGTGCACTACGTCGGTGTCGCGTACTCCACCGGCGAGGAGTTCGACGCCTCGTGGAATCGCGGAACCCCGTTCGCGTTCCCGCTCGGTGGCGGCAAGGTCATCGCCGGCTGGGACCAGGGAGTACAAGGGATGAAGGTCGGTGGACGGCGACGCCTGGTGATTCCGCCGCATCTGGGTTATGGCGATCATGGGGCCGGCCAGGTGATCGCCCCAGGGGAGACGCTGATCTTCGTCGTCGACCTGCTCGACGTCCGCTTAAGTCCGAAGTCCGGTTGATCGAACTACAGCAGGGACGCGGTGTGGCGGCCGGCCGCGGCGGCAGCGAGGAAGTACTCGGTGTCTTCGTCCAGCCTGCGGCCCATCGTCGACAACGTCACTGGAGCGGCCCGTAGAGCCTCCAGCAACCCGTCGACAGGCACGGTGACAATCTGGTGCCGCGCCAGAGTCGCAGCCTGCTCGCGGACAGTGTCGCCGAACGGCCCCGGCAGGTCGGGTACAACGACGTCGGCCGGCGTGAGTGCCACCTGCCCGTAGGCCGTCAGGCTGTGGTGCGACACGCCGTGGTGCCGCTCCCGCGGGTCGGTGGAGCTGATCCGCAACGAGGCGACCGGGCGGCCGGCCAGCACCGACACCGCATTGACCGCCTCCCCGCAGGCCACGCCCGAGAATCCCCATCGGGTGCCGGTGCCCAGGTTGCCCGGCCCCTGCGTGACGACGGCCAGATCGGCTCCGAGCACGCGCCGGGCGGCCAACAAACCGGTGTGCAATGTCACCGCCTCTGCGTCCCCACCGAAGGCTTGGCCGACCGTGACGGCGCCGGCGAGCCAGTCTGCGTCCCGCAACGCCGAGACCGTTCGGCTGAACCACAGCGGCAGAGCCCCGCCGTCGGTCATGACGTAAACGACCCGCGCCGCGGGAGCAGCGTCTCGTAGCCCTGCGAGCACGGCCGGAAGGGCCGAATGCAGGTCGGCGATCACGACCGGCATGCCGCCCAGCGAGTCGGCGTCGCGGAGCAACTCATGGTGCGGAGAGTCCTGCTCGTCGACGCCCAGGACGGTCGCTTGCAGCGGCGTATAGCGGGCCTTGACGAGGTGCCCACGGCTCGGTGGCGGATCCTCGGGTAGCCGGTCCGGCAGAGCTACGACCAGCGCATACCCGCCCGTCCCGAGTCCCAGCGCCAGTGCTCCGGTGTTGAGGAGCACCCGGTCGCCGACCCGCGGTTCGCCGACCAAATCCGGGTAGGCTAAGGCAGCGATGAGATCGCCGTCACCGCCCACAACTACTGCCAGCTCGCGCGCACCGACCCACGTCCGGCGAACCGACATCACGACACCACTACGCCATCGGACCACGCCCCGAGGCTAGTGACTCGGCTAGCCTCTCGTGTGGAGGGGAAGGGGACTGGCGGTGAACCAGGCCAAGAGCGAGCGGCTGATGAACCTCGTCATCTGCCTGCTGGTGTCTCGCGGTTACGTGCCGAAGAGCCGCATCCGGCAGGTGGTGGGCGGCTACGGAGAGCAGTCTCCTGAGGCCTTTGAGCGGATGTTCGAGCGCGACAAGGAAGAGCTCCGCGAGCTCGGGATCCCTATCGAAACCGGTTCGTTCGACCCCTTCGGGGATGAGGAGCCGGGGTATCGAATCCGCCGCCAGGAGTTCGAGCTGCCGGAGATAAGCCTGGAGCCCGACGAAGCTGCCGTGATCGGCTTGGCCGCGCGGGTGTGGCAGCACGCCAGCCTGGCCGAGGCCACCAGTAGCGCGGTACTCAAGCTGCGCGCGGCCGGTGTGGACACCGACACCTCCGCGCTGGCCGCGATCGAGCCGAGGCTGGCCGTCGAGGAGCCGGCGTTCTGGCCGATGTGGGAGGCAGTGCGCGACCGGACGCCCGTTACGTTCTCGTATCGCAAGAACCCGACCGGGCGCGCGATGCAGCGGCAACTGCAGCCGTGGAGCGTGCTGTCCTGGCACGGCCGCTGGTACGTCGTAGGTCACGATCTGGCGCGCAACGGTCCGCGCCTGTTCCGGCTGTCGCGGATCGTAAGTGACGTCATGGCGGCTGGTGAGCCAGGCTCGTACGACGTCCCGCCGGCGGAGCGGGTCCGCGAGGCCGCGGGGGCGCTGGCACCCGCCCGGCAGACGGCGAGCGCCCGCATCCGGGTCCGCCAGAGCAGCGGGTACGGCCTGCGGCGGCGAGCGACCGGCATCCGGGTTGGTTCGGACGGGTGGGACGAGCTGAGCGTCCCGTACTCGGACGGTGGCGTCCTGGCCGAAGAGCTGGCCGGGTACGGCGCTGATGTGGTGGCTATGGAGCCGGAGGACGTTCGTAAGCGTTGCGTAGAACGCCTCCGCGCTGTGGTGGAGGCCGCCGCGTGACCCAGCGAGCAAGCGGAGCGCAGCAGCAGGTAGCGCGCCTGCTGTCGCTGTTGCCGTATCTGCTGTCGCATCCGAACGCGCGGGTCTCGGATGTAGCCGAACTGTTCGGTGTCAGCGAGCGTCAGATCCTGCGCGACCTCAACGTGCTGTGGTTCTCCGGGCTGCCCGGGCTCGCCATGGGTGACTACATCGAGGTCGACATGGATGCCGTGGAGGGTGATGGCGTCATCAGCGTGTCGAACGCCGATTACCTGGCCAGGCCGTTGAAGCTGGGAACCGACGAGGCGCTGGCGCTGGTCGTGGCTTTGCGCACGCTGGCGGCGATGCCCGGGTCGTACGACAGGGGCGCCATCGATCGCGCGATCGCGAAGCTTGAGCAGGCGGCGGGCTCGGCGGCGGAGCGAGCCGGCGATGTGCGAGTCGAGGTGGACGGCGACTCGGTGGCAGAGGTCGCAGCGGTCGTCCGGCGTGCGCTGGACGAGAAGCGGCGGCTGCACCTGTCGTACTGGGTTCCGGGTCGCGACGAGACGACCGAGCGCGACGTCGACCCGATGCGGCTGGCGCTCGCCGATGGACGGCTTTACCTCGAAGGGTGGTGCCGCCGCGCGGAGGCTGAGCGGCTGTTCCGCCTGGATCGGGTGGCGGCGATCTCGATCCTGGACGTGCCGGCGTCCGTCCCGCCACAAGCCCGAACGCGCGACCTGGGCGCTGGCATCTTCCAGCCAGCGCCGGACGACGAGCTGGTGACGCTCGCCGTGACCCCCGCCGGCCGGTGGGTCGCCGAGTATTACCCGTGCGAGTCGGTCACCGAGCATGAGGACGGCGGGCTGACGATCCGGCTGCGCGTCGCCGACCGGCGCTGGCTGCGGCGCCTGGTGCTCCGGCTGGGCGGTACCGGCCGGGTGGTGGAGCCTGGCGACCTCGCCGCCGAGGTTGTGGCCGAGGCCAAGGCGGCACTTGCGGTCAACGATTTGCAGTCAGGGCGGGGGTGAGATCCGATGTCGACGGCGGCCATCGTCCTGTGGATCGTTGCTGGATTGCTGTTCGTCGGGGCGGTGACGCTGGTCCTCCTGTCCGTGCGGACGGCGTGGCGGAGCCTGGCCGGACTTGGCAGGGAGGTGGGTGGCCTGTCCAGCGATCTGGAAGCGGTCGTAGGATCGCCCCGCAAGTGAGCGAGGTGGGCCGCTTAGGGCATCAGGCCCGTCGGACATACCATTGAGGTCAGGCCCTACGAGGAGAGGTCACACCATGGGCACAATCGGAACCTGGCAGCTGCTGATCGTCGCTGCGCTCGTCGTGCTGCTGTTCGGGGCCCGGCGGCTGCCCGAGCTGGCGCGCGGACTTGGTAGCTCGCTTCGGATCTTCAAGGCAGAGACCAAGGAGATGATGGAGGACGACAAGAAGTCCACCCCCCAGGTCAGCCCCGGCACCGCCGAGCAGGCACAGTCGGCCGAGCCGACGCGCGCAGCTGAGCCCACGCCGCAGGCGGAGTCCGCCGAGCGGCGGGGTGAATCGTCCAACCGCGACGCCTGATAGGGGGCGGCGGGGTCGTGGCGACCATCCTCGGCCGTCGCGGTAAGGGGTCTCGCCCGAAGAAGGATCCCGAGGGGCGGATGACCCTTGGGGAGCACCTGCGCGAACTCAGATCGCGGTTGGTCAAGGCAGGGCTGGCGGTCGTGCTGTTCGGCACCGTCGGCTTCGTCTTCCGGAACGAGATCATCGAGTTCCTGACGGACTCGATGTACGAAGCAGCGGCCCGGACCGGCGCAGAAGCGACCCGGGCGACGTACACCAGTCCGACGGATCCGCTCTTCGTGCCGATGCGGATCGCGTTGATCACGGGGGTGGTACTCGCGGCGCCCGTGTGGATCTATCAGCTCTGGGCGTTCATCACGCCGGCGCTCTACCGCAACGAGCGCCGGTGGGCCGCCGCGGTCATCGGTGCCGCCGTGCCGATGTTCGGTGCCGGGGTCGCCATTGCCATATGGATGATGCCCAAGGCGTGGGAGTTCCTGCTCAGCTTCACCCCGACGGATCTGGTCGACAACCTGATTCCGTTTCCGGAGTATCTGTCGTTCGTCATCCGTATCGTCCTGGTGTTCGGCATCGGTTTCCTCTTGCCGATCTTCGTCGTCCTGCTGAATGCAGTGGGGGTGCTGCGGCACGAAACGTTGTCGTCGGCAAGGCGCTGGGTCATCGTCGGCATCTTCGCCTTCGGTGCCGTCGCGACGCCGACCGGCGACCCCTTAACCTTGATGATGCTGTCCACGCCGATGTGGTTGCTGTTCGAGGCGGCCGTCGTCGTGTGCCGCATCATGGATCGCCGCAGGGACCGGTTGACCGGAATGGAACTCTCGGACGATGAAGCGACTCCGGTCGAACAACTCGAGAAGTTCGGTCGCATCGACGACGACATCACCTGAGCGGCAGATCCATCGTCTCTAAGCATGCGTCGCCCATGGTCA
Source organism: Jiangellaceae bacterium (assembly GCA_035762665.1). Classification (GTDB taxonomy): domain Bacteria; phylum Actinomycetota; class Actinomycetes; order Jiangellales; family Jiangellaceae; genus JASLBX01. Next base: position 43,570 of record DASTNZ010000057.1, read on the forward strand.
TGCTGAACGTGATCACCGGCGGGGGCGCTAGTGTTCGGGCGTGGACCGTGAAATCGCCCTGCTCATCAACCCCACCTCCGGCGGTGGTCTCGGCGCGCGCGCCGGCAAGGCCGCCGCGGAGCGCCTGCGCAGCGCCGGCTTGGCTGTCCGCGCCCTGGTCGGCCGCGATGTCCAGGAGAGCCAGAACCTGGCCCGTGAGGTCGTCGAGGGCGGCGCGGCCGGTCTCGTGGTCGTGGGCGGCGACGGAATGGTTCATCTCGGCCTGCAGGCCGCCGGCGGCACCGACGTCCCCTTCGGTGTGATCCCGGCCGGCAGCGGCAATGACTTTGCCAGGTCCCTAGACATCCCGCTAACTGACGCCGAAGCGGCGGCCGACGTCGTGGCACGGGCCCACGAACGCAAGATCGACCTCGGCCGGGCGGGTGGGCAGTGGTTCGGCTGTGTCGTGGCGGCCGGCTTCGACGCGCGGGTGAACGACCGGGCCAACCGGATGCGGTGGCCGCGCGGCCGCCTCCGGTACAACGTCGCCATGCTGGCCGAGCTGGGGGTCTTCCGTCCGGTCAGGTACCAGATGGAGCTGGACGGCGAACCCTGGATCACCGACGCGATGCTGGTGACCATAGGCAATGGGCCCAGCTACGGCGGCGGTATGAAGGTGACCCCGGACGCGCTACTTGACGACGAACTGCTCGACGTGCTGGTCGTCAAGCCCATCTCGAAGCTCCGGTTCCTGACCGTGTTTCCCAAGGTGTACTCCGGAGCCCATGTCCGGCTGCCGTACGTCGAAGTGCGCAGGGCGCGGCGAGTGCACGTCGAGGCCGACTCGATCATTGCCTACGTCGACGGCGAACGGCTGGGTCCGCTGCCGCAGACCTTCGAGGCCGTCCCGGCCGCGCTCCGGGTGTTCGTCCCATCACCAACCCGCTGATCATGCAAGAGCCGGGCGACACACCGAAATGTCCGGTGCGTAAGCATGTCGCATTACCGGACAAATGGGCGTGTCGCCCGGCTCTTGCATGATCAGCGGACGGGGGTCTGTAGCGTGACGGTATGAGCACGCCCGCGGAGCGGTATGCGGCCTCGCGGCGACGCCAGGCCGGACGGGCGAGTGCGCTGGGCCGGTTCGCCAGCGGCTACGACTTCACGCTTGACGATTTCCAGGTGCGGGCCTGTGACGCAGTCGAGGCCGGCCGAGGAGTCCTCGTGGCGGCTCCCACGGGATCGGGCAAGACCGTGGTGGGGGAGTTCGCCGTCCATCTCGCCCTGGAGCAGGGTCGCAAGTGTTTCTACACAACGCCCATCAAGGCGCTGTCCAACCAGAAGTACCACGACCTGGTGGCTCGGCACGGCGCAGCCAACATCGGCCTGCTGACCGGCGACAACAGCGTCAACAGCGAGGCGCCGGTGATCGTCATGACGACAGAGGTGTTGCGCAACATGCTCTATGCCGGTTCGGCGACGCTGGCCGGGCTCGGCTACGTCGTTATGGACGAGGTGCACTATCTCGCCGATCGTTTCCGTGGGGCGGTCTGGGAGGAAGTGATCATTCATCTGCCCGAGTCGGTCACGGTGGTCTCGCTGTCGGCCACTGTGTCGAACGCCGAAGAGTTCGGCGACTGGCTCTCCACCGTGCGTGGTGATACCGACGTGGTCGTCGAAGAGCGCCGCCCCGTCCCACTGTGGCAGCACGTGATGGTCGGTTCCCGGCTCATGGATCTGTTCGTGGAGGGGACTGGGGACGGGCGGCGCCGGGTCAATCCGCAACTGCTGCGGTACGCGGACGACGACGTCCGCGCGGCCCGCGGCGGCCGTGGCCGCCCACCGCGCGGCGGGCACCGTCCCCGCCGCAACGGCGGCGCGTACACACCTGGACGGGTCCAGGTGCTCGAACGGCTCGAGCGCGAAGGACTGCTGCCCGCTATCACTTTCGTGTTCAGCCGGGCCGGTTGCGACGCAGCCGTCATGCAATGCCTGTCCGCCGGGCTGCGCCTGACGACCCGTGAGGAGGCGGACGAGATCCGCGCCGTGGTCGAGCAGCGCTGTGCCGAGATCTCCGAGGACGACCGGCGCGTGCTGGGCTATCACGATTGGCTGGACGGGTTGGAGCGAGGCGTCGCGGCCCACCACGCGGGCATGCTGCCGACGTTCAAGGAGGTCGTCGAGGAGCTGTTCGTCCGAGGACTCGTCCGGGCCGTCTTCGCCACCGAGACGCTGGCGTTGGGCATCAATATGCCGGCCCGCTCGGTCGTCTTGGAGAGGCTGGTGAAGTGGAACGGCGAGACCCATGCCGAGGTCACGCCGGCCGAGTACACCCAGGTGACGGGCAGGGCCGGCCGCCGGGGTATCGATGTAGAGGGCCACGCGGTCGTGCTATGGCAACCGCAGTTCGACCCAATGGCCGTGGCCGGGCTGGCCTCGACCCGGACCTACCCGCTGCGTTCGTCGTTCCGCCCGTCGTACAACATGGCCGTCAATCTGGTCCGCCAGGTCGGGCGGGCCGCCGCGCGCGAGCTGCTGGAGTCCTCGTTCGCGCAGTTCCAGGCCGACCGGGCCGTCGTCGGGTTGGCCCAGCAGATCCGCAAGCACGAGGAGGCGATGGCGGGTTACTACGAGGCCATGAGCTGCCATCTAGGCGACTTTGAGGAGTATGCGCTGCTGCGACGGGCCATCGCCGACCGCGAGGCGGAGCTCGCGCGGCAGGGTACGGCCCTGCGCAGGGCGGCGGCGGTGGAGTCGCTCGAGCGGCTGCGACCCGGCGATGTCGTTCGCGTGCCGACAGGCAAGTTCGCCGGTCTGGCCGTCGTGCTCGATCTGGGCATGCCCGGAGGCCACAGTGGGGACGCTCCACGCCTGACCGTGCTTACCGAGGCTCGCCAGGTGCGGCGGCTGTCTCTGACGGACTTTCCGGTGGCCGTGGAGCCGCTCACTCGTCTGCGTATCCCGCGCTCGTTCAACCCTAAGGTCGCTTCATCCCGCCGGGATCTGGCGGCGGCGTTGAGAGCCAAGGTGTCGGACGACAATGGCCGGTCGCGACAGCGGCGCGGAGGCCCCCGCGCCGCTGCCGACGACGAGCGGCTGCTGGAGTTGCGGCGGCAGGTGCGGGCCCACCCGTGCCACGGCTGCGCCGATCGCGAGGAACACGCCCGCTGGGCGGAGCGATGGCTACGGCTGGGGCGCGACACCGAGAAACTGCAGCGGCGCGTGGAGTCGCGGACGAACACGGTTGCCCGCCAGTTCGACCGGGTGTGCGCCGTGCTCCAGGACCTCGGGTACCTCCGCGGGGACGAAGTGACCCCCGCCGGACGCCGGCTGGGTCGCATCTACGCCGAACTGGATCTGGTTGCAGCGGAGTCGCTGCGTGACGGCCAGTGGGACGACCTGGACCCTGCCGAGCTGGCCGCCTGTGTCTCCGCGCTCACCTACGAGTCTCGCCAGCCCGACGACGTCTCGCCGCCAGCCCTGCCGCCAGGCAAGGTGCGGGCCGTGCTGGGCGACATGGTGCGGCTCTGGGGAGACCTCAAGGAGCTGGAGTCCGACCACGCTTTGGACTTCCTGCGCGAGCCGGACCTCGGATTCGCCCAGGCGGCGTGGCAGTGGGCTAGCGGGCACCGGCTGGAGTCGGTGCTGCTGGACGGCGATCTGACTGCAGGGGACTTCGTGCGTGCCGTACGGCAGCTGCTGGACTTGCTGGATCAGGTCGCGGATGCTGCCGGTGACACTCCGCTGCGCGATACCGCCAAGCAGGCGATGGGAGCGCTCAACCGGGGTGTCGTCGCCTACGCAACGATGGGCTGATCCGGCGCCGCCCTTCGCGAATGATCAAAGGCGGATCCGTCCTGGGTAGCCGGAATGACGGGGGACTTTGATCAATGGCGTAAGGAGATCACTGATCAGCGAGCGAGGGCGTTAAGTAGGCGATTGAGAGAATCGTCCAAATTCCATCGTTCTCCGAGTGCCACCAATGCCTCCGGGTCGCTGGGCTCGCTGGGGAGCGCGTCGTCGTACACAGGAAGCGGGACGTCGGAGCGCACTCGCACCACGTCGGGGGCCACCTTGAGATAGTCGATGGCTTCGGCAAGGCGGTGCCGAATGGTGTGTGACATCTCGGCGGCTGGGTCGTCGATGGCCTCGATCAGCCCTTCGATGCTGCCGAAACGTCCGATGAGTGTGGCCGCCGTTTTGTCGCCGATACCTTTGACACCGGGCAGACCGTCGCTGGGGTCTCCCCGCAGCGCAGCGAAGTCCGCGTACGATCGCCCCGGAATGCCGTACTTCGCCGTCACCACTGCTTCGTCGACCACCTCATGTTTGCCGACGCCGCGGGCGGTGTAGAGGATCCGCACGCCGCGTGCGTCGTCCACCAGCTGGAACAGGTCGCGGTCGCCGGTGACGACGTCGACGGGACCCGGGTCATGGGCCGCAAGCGTCCCGATCACGTCGTCCGCTTCGAAGCCCGCGACACCGACGTGGGCCAGCCCTAGCGCGGTGAGGACATCGAGGATGATCGGCACCTGGGCTTCCAGCGCGGCCGGGACGTCTTCGGCGCCCGTGGCGGGGCTGGCGAGCCGGTGTTCCTTGTAGGAGGGGAGCAGCGCGATGCGGAAGGCCGGCCGCCAGTCGGCGTCGAGGCAGGCCACCAAGCGATCAGGTGACCTAACGGTGATCAGATGAGCGATGAAGTCGAGCAGACCGCGCACGGCATTGACCGGCGTGCCGTTTGGTGCAGTGATCGAGTCTGGTACGCCGTAATAAGCGCGGAAATACAATGACGCGGCGTCGAGCAACATCAGTCTGCCCCTGGGCGTGCCATCCATAGGCGCTAGTCTCGCGCATATGTCGACAACTGCGCGCCTCGCCCGCGCCCAGGAGGCGACCGCTGCGGCGGGACTGGACGCCATCCTGGTCACCCCCGGGCCCGACCTTCGTTACCTGACCGGTTACGCCGCCATGCCGCTGGAACGGCTTACCTGCCTGGTCGTGCCGGCGAGCGGGCACGTCACCTTGGTGGTGCCCAAGCTGGAGCGGCCCGCCGCCGAGGCGTCTGGGATCAGTGCAGCGGTCGACATCGTGGACTGGCCCGAGACGGTCGACCCTGTCGCACTTGTCGCCAGCCTGTTGCCGGGGGTGCGCACGGTGGGTCTCGATAACCACATGTGGGCTGAGAAGGTTTTGCGGTTCCGCGCGGCGATGCCGAGTGCCGACCAGGTCCTTGCCGGTGACGTCCTCAGCGATCTGCGAGTGCGCAAGGCCGATGACGAGATCCGTGCGTTAGGTGAAGCCGGCGCAGCCATCGACCGGGTACACGCCAGGATGGCCGAGTGGCTACGGCCGGGGCGCACGGAACGTGAGGTGGGCCGCGACATCGCCGACGCCATCGTGGCCGAGGGGCACGTCAGGGCTGACTTCGTGATCGTGGCGTCGGGCCCGAATGGCGCCAGCCCGCACCACGAGACGAGCGATCGGGTCATCGAGTCCGGGGATCCGGTGGTCGTCGACATCGGTGGCACGACGGAGGCAGGTTACTGCTCGGATGAGACCCGCACTTACGCCGTGGGGGAACCGCCGGCGGAGTACGTCAATGCCTACGCGGCCCTGCTCGAGGCTCAAGTCGCCGCGTGCGAGCACGCCCGGCCGGGCGTCAGTGCCGAGTCGGTCGACGCGGCGGCTCGCTCCATCCTGGAAGAGGCGGGCCTGGGGGAGTACTTCGTGCACCGGACCGGGCACGGGATCGGCCTGGAGACGCACGAGGAGCCCTATATCGTCGCCGGCAACACGACCGTCCTCGAGCCCGGCATGGCGTTCTCGATCGAGCCGGGGTTCTACATCCCTGGCCGATACGGTGCCCGGATCGAAGACATCGTCGTCACAACGCCCGCCGGTGCCGAACGTCTCAACCTCCGCCCGCGCGAGTTGGCCGTCCTCTAAGCGTCAGGTCAGCGCTGCCAGGGCGAGGTCGACGTCTGCTTCAGTCGTGTAGAGGTGGAACGAGGCGCGCACGCGGCCGCCGCGGACGGCTGCTCGTATACCGGCGGCGGCCAGCCGTTCCTTGGCGCCTGCGATGTCGACCGACACGATCGCGGAGTCGCCTTCCGGTAAGCCCAACCCGGCCCGGAACCGGTTCGCCAGGCCTACGTTGTGGGAGTGGATCGCGGCAGTGCCCACCTGCTCGATGAGCTCGAGTGCCGGAGCCGTACCTACCCAGCTGAACCAGGCGGGTGAGATGTCGAAGGCCCGCGCATCGGAGGCCAGGCGCAATGGGGGACCGTAGTACGAGGCATGCGGATCCGAGCCGGCCCACCAGCCGGCCTGATGTGGAATGAGCTGAGCCCGCAGTTCGGGCCGGGTGACCAAGAAGGCGGTACCGCGCGGCGCCAGCAGCCATTTGTAGGCACCACAGACCACCGCGTCGAACCGGCTGGCGTCGACCGGGAGCCAACCGCACGCCTGGGTGGCGTCGGCGACCGTCATTGCGCCAGCGGCGCCGGCGGCGGTGACGATCGCGTCGACATCGGCCACCTCGCCGGTCGCCGACTGGACCACGCTGAAGGCGACTAAGTCCGTGCGCTCGTCGATTGCTCCGGGCAGCTCGCGGGCCGGTACGGTCCGTACCTCAACGCCGCGGGCGGCCTGCGCTAGCCACGGGAACAGGTTCGAGGTGAACTCCTCCTGTGGCGCCACCACTTGTGCCCCCGCGGGCAGCCAGGAGGCAATAGGTGCAAGGAGCTGAGACACCTGGGCGCCGGTCGAGACGTCGCCCGGCGCCACCGCAGTAAGGTCGGCGAACGACTTCCGCGAACGTTCGGTCGACTCACCCCATGGTTCCCAATCGGCCCCACCGACGCGCCACTCGGCAAGAGCCGCCTGCAGAGCGTCCCAGGCCGGCTGAGGAGGCAATCCGTAGCTGGCCGTGTTGAGGTATCCCGGTACCGGCTGGAACAGCAGCCGCGCAGAGGCGATGTCCACGGGCGCCATCCTGTCACCCGTGGGTCGGCCCGAGCTAAGGTGTCTGCTCGTGGAGGAGATCGACCGGCAGATCGTCAATCTGCTGTCCCGTGACGGCCGGATGAGCTACACGGACCTCGGTAAGGCGACCGGTTTGTCTACCTCTGCGGTCCATCAGCGGGTCCGGCGACTCGAGGAACGTGGTGTCATCCGGGGATACTCCGCCGTGATCGACTACGACGCCATCGGGTTGCCGCTCATGGCGTTCATCTCGATCAAGCCGATGGACCCCCGCCAGCCGGACGACGCGCCGGATCGGCTGGCCGACTTCCCGGAGATCGAGTCATGCCATTCGGTCGCGGGCGACGAGAGCTACATTCTCAAGGTGCGCGTTGGGACACCGGGTGAACTTGAGGAACTGCTGGCTCGCATCCGGACGAAGGCAAGTGTGTCGACTCACACCACGATCGTGCTGTCCACGCCGTTCGAGGCTCGCCCGCCGTCTCGCTGAGAACGCCAGATCCACGAAAGGCTCCGCCGTTGACAACCGACCCCGTACTCGGCCCGCCGTACACGGTCCGCGAAATCCAGCTGACGCCCGACGAGGAAGGTGAGGTCGTCGCAACCCTGGTGAGCCGCCCGACGGCCGAGCCCACCGGCCGGGCGGTGCTCTACGTCCACGGTTACGTCGACTACTTCTTCCAGGATCATGTCGCCCAGTTCTGGGTGGACGAAGGGTACGACTTCTACGCGCTGGATATGCGGAAGTACGGTCGCTCGCTGCGGCCGCACCAGACCCCCAACTACTGCACTGACCTGTCCGAATACGACGAGGAACTTGACGAGGCGGTACATCTCATCCGGGAGGACCACCACACCCTCGTGGTCATGGCGCACTCGATGGGCGGGCTGGTGACGTCGCTGTGGACGAACCGCCGGCCGGCCGACACCGTGGACGCGCTGGTGCTCAACAGCCCATGGCTTAGCCCGCACAACGCGCCGTGGGTCGAACGGAATCCCGCGACCCTGCGCGCCGTAGAGGCGCTGGGTGCCGTCCGCCGGCGGTTCGTCCTGCCGATGCGGATTTCGCCCCACCACGGCCACAGCCTGCACCGCGACTTTCGAGGCGAGTGGGAATACGACCTCACCTGGAAGCCTCACAAGGGCTTCCCGGCGCACGCCGGTTTCGGCCGGGCCCTGGTGCGCGGCCATCGTGATGTCGCCCGCGGGCTGGACCTGCGGTGTCCTGTCTTGCTGGCGTGCTCGACGCGCAGCGTCCGATCAACTCGGTGGGGAGACGAGATCATGCGCGCAGACGCACTGCTCAACGTCGAGGACATGGTGACCCGTGGGGCCCACCTCGGGCGGCATGTCACGATCGTTCGCATCGACGGCGGCGTGCATGACCTCGCGCTGTCCGCGAGGAAGCCGCGCGAGCACTACTTTGCAGAAGTGCGCCGCTGGTGTCGGACGTACATCCCGGCGGGGAATGCAACCGGGTCCTGATAGGTTCCCGTGATCGTGCTCGAGACTTCCACCCCTGTGAGATCTGACCGCACCTGGATGGTCGCGCTGGCCGCTGCGCTCTGGGGTACGTCAGCGCTGATGCGAGAGCCGCTCACCCAGGACCTGGGCGTGGCCTCGGCGACGATCGTGTTCGCGGAACATCTGGTCCTCGTGTTGTGCCTGCTGCCGTGGTTACCCGCAGCCGTGCGGGCGTGGTGGTCGTCCTCCCTTCGGACGAAGGTTGCTGTCATCGTCATCGGCGCGGGCGCGTCGGCGCTCGCGACCACGCTGTTCACTGCTGCGTTCGCGACCGGATTCGCGATCGACGGAAGTCCGGATGTGATCACGCCGGTGGCGCTGCAGAAGTTGCAGCCACTGATCGCCGTCCTGCTCGCCGCGGTGCTCCTAGCCGAACGCATCCGTCCGATCTTCTGGTTGTTCGTGGTGCCGGCTCTAGGCGGCGCGTGGCTCCTGGCTTTCGCCGAGCCGTTCGATGTGACGCTGCGGACGGCCGAAGCGTCCTTGCTCGCGTTGGGTGCCGCTGCGCTGTGGGGGTCAGGCACCGTGCTCGGCCGACTGGTCGGCTCTGAGCTGTCGGCTACCCACATCACCGCGCTGAGGTTCCTATTCGGGTTCGCGACGATGATCGTCATCGTCGGAGTGCGCGGCGAGCCGTTCACGGTGCCATGGGGCGCTGTGCCATACATCGTGCCCCTGGCGTTGATCGTGGGGCTGCTCGCACTGAGCCTCTACTATCGCGGTCTGCGGTACACCCCTGCGTCCCGGGCGACGTTCGCCGAGCTGGCCTTCCCGCTGACCGCCGCGGCCGTCGGGCTCGCGCTGGGCCGCAACCTGGTGTGGAACCAGTGGATCGGCTTCGGCATCCTGCTCATTGCGGTGACCGGCCTCGCATTACACGAAAGCCGCAGCCGCAATCCCGCCGTCGCCGTTCCTGATCGGGTCGAGGACGCCGTCCCAGCCCACTAGCCCGTGTTGTTCGATCACGTTCGGCAGGCGGCCCGACGTACCTACATGCCTGCATGCATGTAGGTACGGGGCTACGCCTGCCGAACGTGATCGAACGGAAAGTCAGCTGAAAGCGGAGTGGCCGGTGAGTGCCTGCCCGATGACGAGCTGGTGGACCTCGGACGTGCCTTCGTAGGTCAGGACCGACTCGAGGTTGTTGGCGTGCCGCATGACGGGGTATTCGAGGGTGATGCCGTTGGCGCCCAGAATGGTGCGGCAGGTTCGGGCGATCTCGATGGCTTCGCGGACGTTGTTGAGCTTGCCGAGGCTGACCTGCTCCGGGCGGAGCTTGCCCTCGTCCTTGAGCCGGCCAAGGTGCAGCGCGAGCAGGAAGCCCTTCTGCAGCTCCAGCGCCATGTCGGCGAGCTTGGCTTGAGTCAGCTGGAAAGACGCCAGTGGCCGGTCGAAGACCTCCCGGTCGGCGGCGTAGGCGATCGCCGCCTCGAGGCAGTCGCGAGCCGCGCCGAGCGCGCCGAACACAATGCCGAACCGGGCCTCGTTCAGGCAGGACAGCGGGCCGCGCAGGCTGGAGATCTCGGGCAGCACCGCGTCGGCCGGCAGCCGGACTCCTTCCAGCACCAGCTCGCTGGTGATCGAGGCCCGCAACGACAGCTTGCCGCCGATCTTCGGCGCCGAGAACCCCGGCGTGTCAGTGGGGACGATGAAGCCCCGGACGCCCTCGTCAGTACGGGCCCACACGACGGCGACGTCGGCCACTGACCCGTTCGTGATCCACATCTTGGTGCCGTCGAGCACCCAATAGTCGCCGTCGCGGCGGGCCCTGGTTCGCATACCCGCCGGGTTGGAGCCGAAGTCCGGCTCGGTAAGCCCGAAGCAGCCGATCAGCTCGCCCGCCGCCATGCCGGGCAGCCAGCGCTGCTTCTGCTCCTCGGAGCCGAACTTCCAGATCGCGAACATGGCCAGGGAGCCCTGCACCGACACCAGGCTCCGGACACCGGAATCCGCTGCCTCGAGCTCCATGCAGGCCAAACCGTACGACACGGCATTGGTCCCGGCGCAGCCGTAACCGGTCAGGTGCATGCCGAGCAGGCCGAGCTTGCCGGCCTCGCGAGCCAGCTCAAGGGGAATCTCGCCGGCCTCGTACCACTCCGCGATGTGCGGGCGGACCCGGTCGGCGGCGAACCGCCGCACGGTCTCCTGGATCGCCTGCTCGTCTTTGGTGAGCAGGTGATCGATGCTGAGCAGTTCCAGGGGCGCGGTCATAGGTGGTCTCCTCGTACGAGGCGGACAGCCGCCTCTTTGATCTCGTCCTCGCTCAGCAGCACATCGTTGGCTGCCGGGCCGAGTGGAACAAAGCTATCCCGGCTGGTGACACGGGCCATCGCACCGGAGTAGCCGGCGTCGACGAGGGCGGCGAGCACACCTTCGGATACCCCTCCGCTGCGCCGTGTCTCGTCGACCACCAGCACGCGGCCGGTGGCGCGAGCCTCCCGCACGAGGTCGTCGACGGGCAGGGGAGCGAGCCAGCGCAGGTCGACGACGCGGGCGTGGATACCGTGCGCAGCCAGCCGGCGGGCGACCCGCAGGCTCATCCGTACGCCGTTGCCGAACGTCACAAGGGTCAGCTGCGTTCCGTCCCCGTAAGTGCGGGCGCTGCCGACCGGCACATGCCCATCCGCCCAGGTGTCCGGCAGCGCGTAAGTGTCGAGCCAGCCGTCGTCACCGGCCTCGTACAGATCGCGGGCGTGGTACAGCGCTATCGGCTCCAGAAAGGCACAGATCGACCCATCGACCGCCGCGCTGGCCCAGCAGGTGCGCATCATCGCAGCGGCGTCGGAACCACGCGCCGGGCAGGCGATCACCAACCCGGGGATGTCGCGCAGGACGCCAATGGCATTGTCGTTATGGAAGTGGCCGCCGAATCCCTTCTGGTACGCCAGCCCGGCGATGCGTATGACCATCGGATTGCGGTACTGGCCCTGGGAGAAGAACGACAGCGTGGCCGCTTCACCGCGCAGCTGGTCCTCGGCGTTGTGCAGGTAGGCCAGATACTGGATCTCCGGGACGGGTACCAGCCCGGCGAGACCGGCACCAAGGGCCAGGCCAAGGATGGACTGCTCGTCCAGCAGCGTGTCGAATACCCGTCCCGCGCCGAAGCGGCGCGCCAGCCCGCGGGTGACCCCGTACACACCGCCTTTGCGGCCGACGTCCTCGCCGAACAGCAACACCCGAGCGTCGGCGGCGAGCAGGTCGCCCAGCGCCGATGTAATGGACGCAGCCAGTGTCAGCCCACCCCTTTCCCGTTGATCACCGGAGGAGGAGTCGGGATCGGGTTTGCTGGCGGCGGCGAGCTTCGCCACTGCTTCGGCGACGGTGGACGGCCGCCGGGGCGCGAGCGGAGCCATGACCCGTTCGGCCGACGCCAGCCGTGGGGCGTCCGCCAGCTCGGCGATGGTGTGCTCGACGGTCCGAGCCGTCGCCTCGTAGCGGTCGAGCAGCTGACCAGGCGTGGCCGCGCCGCTTTCGGCCAAGGCGGACGCGGTACCCAGCAGCGGGTCGCGGGCGTAGTCGGCTTCGATCTGAGACGGTGTGCGGTAACTGATCTCGGCGTCGCTTCCGGCGTGGCCCAGCAGCCGGACAGTCCGCAGGTGCAGGAATGCCGGCCGCTGCGTGGTACGGACGTAGTCGGCGGCGGCCCGGGCGGTGTCATAGGTCGCCGCCACGTCGAACCCCTCCACTGCGAAATACCGCAGGCCCGGCCGCGACCCGTACGCCCGCTCGACCCATCCCTCAGGAGTGCGGACGGAGATGCCGATCCCGTTGTCCTCACAGACGAACAGCACTGGCACCGGCAGCCGTTGGTGCGCCGTGTGCAGCGCCGTGTTGATGGCACCCGTGGCGGTCGAGTGGTTGGCCGAAGCGTCCCCGAACGAGCACACCACCACCGAATCGGCCGGCCATGGCGGAACGACCCCGAGCTTGGCGGCCCGCCGAAGGGACACCGCCAGCCCCACGGCTCGCGGCAGGTGCGACGCGATCGTCGACGTCTGCGGAATCACCGAAAGTGCGGCGTGCCCGAACACCTTGTGGCGGCCGCCGGCGATCGGCTCGTCGGCGGCGCAGAGCAGGCCTTGCAGGACGTCCCGCACCGGCGCCGATCCCGCCACTTGGGCGGCCCGAGCCTGGTAGAACCCGCCCGATCGGTAGTGCAGCAGGGCGGGGTCCGTCCGCCGCAAGGCCGCGGCGACCGCAGCGTTGCTCTCATGGCCAGACGAGCCGATCGTGTAGAAGCCGCGCCCCTCCGACTGCAGGCGTCGCGCTGCGAAGTCCAGCTGTCGGCTCAGCGCCTGAGCGTCGAAGAGCTCGAGCGCAGAGGACACGGTCAGGCCGCTGCCAGGCCGGAGCGGATCCTCCGGCCCAGCGCCGCCCCCTGCCGCGATCAGGCCGGCCACCGCCGACCGGAACGCCTCGTCGACCGGATTAGCCGTCACTCGCCCAGCCGGACGTCCAGGTCCGGCTCCAGCTCGGCGACGTCCATCTGAGCCTTCTGGAGCCTGCCGGAGTAGTCCCAGTTCATCGACTGCCAGCGGGTGAACTGATCGAGGACCCACTGCCCGGACTGGCGGGATCCGTTTCCGGACTTGCCGTTGCCGCCGAACGGCAGGTGGGCCTCGGCGCCGGATGTCGAGTTGTTGATGCTGACCATCCCGGCCGAGATTCTCCGGCGGAACGTGAATGCTTCTTTCGGGTCATTGGTGTAAATCGAGGAAGACAGCCCGTACCCCGGAGCGTTGGCCAGCTCCAGGGCCTCGTCAAGTGTCGAGTAGGTCGTGACGCCGACGATTGGGCCGAACGTCTCCTCGTCGAAAATGGCATCCCCGGGACGGACACCGTCGACGATCATCGGATGGTAGTACAGCCCGATCGCCGGGTCGCCGGCGAAGCCGGGCCGCGGGTTGTCGTCGGTGATCCGACCGGTCGCGCCGTGCACCGTGTGGTGCGGCTGCACCCAGGTCAGGAACTCCTCGTACCGGTCGGCGAACTTCTGGTCCAGCAGCGGACCCATGAGCACTTCGCCGCTCGGGTCACCCACGACGGCACTGTCGACCGCCTTGGTGAAGCGGGCCAGGAAGTCGTCGTGCACCGATTCATGGACGATGACAGTGCCGAGCGACGTGCAGCGCTGGCCGGCCGTGCCGAAACCCGAGAACAGCGCACCCTCCACAGCGAGGTCGAGGTCCGCGCTGGGGGTCACGACAAGCGGATTCTTGCCGCCGAGCTCGAGGCATGCCGTCTGCAGGTGCCGACCCGTCAGCTCGCCGATCAGCCGGCCGACTGTGGACGAACCGGTGAAGCCAACCTTGTCGACATGACCGGCCTCGAGTGCCTGCTCTAGCCCGGCGAAGGTAGCCGGGCCGTCTGCGTACACCACGTTGAACACGCCGTCGGGCAGCCCGCCACCGCGGACGAACAACTCGTGGAAGGCTGCCGAAGCAGCGGGGGAGTACTCCGCCGGCTTCCATACGATCGTGTTGCCCGCCAGCAGGGCCGGGACGATGTACCAGGACGGAACGGCCACCGGAAAGTTGCCGGCAGTGATCACCGCGACCGTCCCTACGGGGTTCCGGAAGGTGAACAGCTGCTTGTCCGGCATCTCGCTGGGGACGGTCTGGCCGTATAGCCGGCGCCCCTCCCCGAGGAAGAAGTCGCATGTGTCGACGATCTCGCGCACCTCGCCGAGCGCCTCGGCGTACGGCTTGCCGATGTCTCTGACAACCAGCGCTGCAAGTCGCTCGGAGTTCGCCTCGACGACGCGCCCGATGTGCGCGATCGCTCGGCCCCGTACGGGCGCGGGGATGTCCGCCCACGCCGGCTGGGCGCGCTTGGCGGACGCCGCCGCTGCGGTGAACGTGCCGGCATTGCCCTGGATGACCTCGGCGACGACCTCGTCCAGGTTGGCGGGATTGGTGCTGGCGACGCGCTGGCCATCGGTGACCGGCTTGCCGTCGATGACAGACATGATCTGCGTCATGGCGTATGTCCCTCCTTACGCGATGGTGTCGAGCACGCGGCCGAGTGCGGCGGCGGCCATGGCGAGCTCGTCGTCCGTCACCGACAGAGCGGGCCGGAACCGAATCGCCCGCTCGCCGCTGGCCAGCGCTACCACATGCTCATCGTCCCGCAAGCGCGCGAGGACCTGCCCGCGGGCCTGCGCATCAGGCAGGTCAAATGCCACCATCAGGCCCCGGCCACGAACGTTGGACAGGAGGTGGGGGTGGCGGGCGGCGACCTCGTTGAGCGCTGCGACGAGCCCCTCGCCCTTCGGCCCTGCCTGCTCGATCAGCCCGTCCCGCTCGATGATCTCAAGTAGGCGACGCGATCGCACCATGTCTATCAGCCCGCCGCCCCAGGTGGAGTTGATGCGGCCGGACACGGCGAAGACGTTATCGGCCACCTCATCGACCCGGCCGCCGGCCATGATGCCACCGAGCTGGGCCTTCTTGGAGAAGGCGACCACGTCGGGCGACAGGCCGAGCTGCTGGTAGGCCCAAGGCGTGCCGGTGGTGCCGATACCCGTCTGGACCTCGTCCGCGATGAACAACGCATTGTTTCTCCGGACAAGCTCCTGCATCGCCTGCAGGAACTCCGCCCGCATATGGTTGTCGCCGCCCTCGCCCTGGATCGGCTCGGCAATGAACGCGGCGATGTCGTGCGGGTAACGCTCGAACGCCTCGGCCGCCTGGCGCATGGCCCGCTCCTCGGTCGCCCTGAGCTCCTCCTCGGACGCAGCCAGGTGAACGGCCGGCACCTCGATCCGCGGCCAGTCGAACTTGGGGTACCGCGCCGTCTTGTTCGGCTCGGTGTTGGTGAGCGACATCGTGTAGCCGGTGCGGCCGTGGAATGCCCGGGTTAGGTGGAGGACGCGGGTGCCGAGCTGAGGATCGCGGCCGTTCGCCTCGTTATGCCGGCTCTTCCAGTCGAACGCCACCTTCAGCGCGTTTTCGACGGCCAGGCCGCCACCTTCGATGAAGAACAGGTGCGGCAGCCTCGGGTCGCCGAGTACGCGGACGAACGTCTCGACGAAATCGGCGTAGTGGACGCTGTAGATATCGGAGTTGGCCGGCTTGTTCACGGCGATCTCAGCCAGCAGGGCCATGAAATCCTCGTCGTCGACGATGCCGGGCGGGTTGCAGCCCAGCGGCGCCGAAGCGAAGAACGTGTACATGTCCAGGTAACGCTGGCCGTCGCGGGCGTCCACCAGC
Organism: Jiangellaceae bacterium; assembly: GCA_035762665.1. GTDB lineage: Bacteria > Actinomycetota > Actinomycetes > Jiangellales > Jiangellaceae > JASLBX01. The sequence continues at coordinate 59,268 of DASTNZ010000057.1, forward strand.
CACGAGCCCTGGCTCGCCTTGGTGTCGAGCACGAGCTTGAACCCGTCGGTCAGCAGATACCGTCCGAGCACGTCGTGCACGTCGCCCGGCTTAACCCCGGTGTGGTCCGCCACGTTGGCGCCTCCTCTTGAGTCGGTAGTGTCGAAGAACGTACGGCTACGCACCAGTTGAACCAAAAGTCTTGCCGTTCGATCCAACGATATCCGTAGACCGTCCGTAATCCTCACCACCGACCTCGGGCCTCTCGACGGGTCGTCCCTGCCGTACTCCGCTCGTGCAGACTTATCTGGCCGGAACCATTTGGACGGCCTCGCGGCGGCGAGCGGTGTCCTGGAGGGAAGTGTCAACCTGGCAACGCGTTCGAGTTGTGCCCTTAATGCCCGGGTTGTGCGCACGCTTTGCCTTGACGCGTGCGTTCAGGTTCGGGAGGGCGAATCTCTGCAGAGAGCGCGCTGCACCAGCGGCCGGCCACCTCATCGATCACCAGCTGCTGCCAGACTTCCGACCATGTCGAGATCCATACTGCTGCGTAACGGCATCGTCTTCACCCCGGCCGACCCGTTCGCCACGGCCATGCTCGTCGTGGATGAGCGAATCGCCTGGGTGGGTGACGAGGAGGGGGCCGGTGAGCACGCCGACGCCGCGGACGAGGTCGTCGATCTCGCCAGGCGCCTGGTGACGCCGGCATTCGTGGACGCGCACGTGCACGTCCTGGGCACCGGCCAGGGAAAGCGCGGAGTCGACATCAACGGCGCTAGGTCCCTGGACGATTTCCTCGATCGGCTCCGAAAGTACGCGGGAGCGCATCCAGGCGAACCGATCGGCGGGCAGGGGTGGGACGAGCACAACTGGCCCGAACGCCGGACGCCGACCCGCGAAGAGATCGACGGTGCGTCCGGCGGTGCGGTGGTACTGCTCAGCAGGGTCGACGGGCACAGCTCACTGATTTCGACGGCACTGCTCGAGCACGAGCCCGGCATCGCCACTGCTGACGGCTACGAGGGTGCGATCGTCCGGCGCCAGGCACAGACCCTGGCCCGGCAGGCTGCTGAGCGAAGCATCCCGGACCACACCCGCCGCGAGATTCATCGCAGTGTGCTGCAGCGGGCCGCTGCCCTCGGCATTGGCGCCGTACATGAGATGGCCGCCCCACATATCAACAGCGAGGATGACGTGCGTGCCCTACTGGCCCTCAGCGCGAACGATCCGCTGCCTGAGGTGGTGGCCTACTGGGGCGAAGTCGGCCGAGACGGCGTCCGGCGAGCCCAAAGCCTGGGAGCGGCCGGCGCGGCCGGCGACCTGACGGTGGACGGATCGCTGGGATCGCGGAGCGCGGGCCTCGAGCACCCCTACGCCGACGACCCGTCGACATCAGGCCAGTTATACCTCGATGTCGCTGCCGCTGCGGATCACGTGATCGCCTGCACGGAGGCGGGGTTGCAGGCTGGATTCCATTGCATCGGCGACGCGGCGGTCCGGATCGCTGTCACCGCGATCGCCAACGCGGCCAGCCGGTGTGGTGAGGGCGCGGTGATCGCGGCCCGCCACCGCCTCGAACATGTGGAGATGATCTCTCCGGAGTTGATCGACGTGATGGCCAGATTCGGGATTGTGGCGAGCGTTCAGCCAGCGTTCGATGCGCTGTGGGGAGGGAGCGACGGCATGTACGCGACGCGGCTCGGGAGGGAACGGGCAGCGTCGCTCAACCCGTTCGCATCGATGGCCCGCGCCGGAGTCGGCCTGGCCTTCGGGTCGGACTCACCAGTGACGCCGCTGGGTGGGTGGGATGCAGTGCGGGCCGCGGTGTTCCACCACAATCCGGAGCACCGGATGAGCGTGCGTGGTGCCTTCCTGGCGGCCACGCGGGGCGGCTGGCGGGCAGCCAATGTGGACGACGCAGGGACGCTGGCCCCAGGCATGGTGGCCACCTACGCGGTGTGGGATACCACGAGCGCGCAGGTCGCCGAGGCGAGGACCGAACTGAGCGCGCAGCCGCCGGCCGGCCTCCGCTCGGGCCAGCCGGGGCTGCCGGACCTATCGCCGGGCGTGCCTCTGCCGCAATGTCTGCGGACCGTGGTACGTGGTCGAATGGTTTTCGAGCGGTGATCGTAGATCGGTCGCTCGGATCCTCCGGTCGCTCAGGCTCGCCGTGCCGCCAAGAAATTTTCTTGATCTTTTGTATGATCACAGGGCCCTGCTGACCTGCGAAAACACCACATTTTCGCTGCTCAGCGACAAGTTGACAGCGACCCGGAGGGTGGGCAAAGTCACGGGCAGTCCACCAGCGGACAACCACAAGGCGGCTAGCCGGGTTGAACCGGCTGTGCGTTCGGGGTCGAGACGGGGAACTTTGGCGAGAGCCCTGCGAGCCAGGCTCGTGAGCGCGTGGTACGGCATCGGGCACCGTCGGCGTGGCACGGGGTGAGACGAGGTCGGGCCCGGCCCGCCCAGTAGACAACGGTCCGCGGATCGCATCCAGCGGTGCGTGGAATCGGTTCGAAGGGCGAGGCCGGGTCACGTCCCTCCAGGGGCGGGTCCGGGCACCCACGAGATCCACCAGACGTTGTACGGTCACGCAGGTAGACCGTGACTGGCCGACGGACGGAGCAGACCGCTGGTGAACGCGTACCTACGGCCCGCGGCCGCCCTGTTCACCGGCGCGGCGTTGATCTTTGCGTTCCAGCCACACGACCTGTGGTTCGTCGCCGTTCCGGTGGTCGCCGCGTTCACCTTGATCGTGCGGGACCAGCCGGTGTGGCGGGCGGCAGGGTTAGGCCTGCTCACCGGTCTGGGATTCTTCGTCCCGTTCCTGCCCTGGATCGGCGACGAGGTCGGCCCGTTCCCGTGGCTGCTGCTCTCGTCGTTCGAGGCGCTTTTCTTCGCCCCACTGGGGGTGGCGGTCATGCTGCTACAGCGACTGCCGGCGTGGCCGCTGCTCACCGCAGCGGCATGGGTCGCACAGGAAGCGGTCCGCGGCCGGCTGCCGTGGGGTGGTTTCACCTGGGGAAAGCTAGCGTTCTCGCAGGTCGACGGCCCCATGCTGAGCCTGGCGACGGTAGCGGGTTCGGTCGGCGTCTCCTTCGCGGTCGCTCTCGCCGGCGGCCTGGTCGCGTGGGCCATCCTCACCCGGACGGCGTGGCAGCGGGTCGCCGCGGCCGCGGGTGCCTTTGCCATCGTCCTGGTGGGCCTAGCCGTACCGGCCGTGGCACCCGACGGAACCAGGGTTACCGTCGCGATGGTGCAGGGCAACACGCCGGGCATGGGCCTGGACTTCAACGCACGGCGGCGGGTCATCCTCGACAACCACGTCGAGACCACGCGGCGGCTCGCCGCCGAGGTCGAAGCGGGCACTGTGCCGCAGCCAGACATCGTGATCTGGCCAGAGAACTCCTCCGACATCAATCCGTACGCCAATGCCGACGCATCCGCGGCCATCCAGTCGGCGGTGGCGGCGATTGGCGTTCCGACCCTCGTCGGCACGGTGGTGCCCACGCCGGACGAGCAGAATGTCGAGAACACATCCATCGTCTGGGATCCCGAGACAGGTCCCGGCCAGACGTACGTCAAGCGTCATCCGATGCCATTCGGCGAGTACATACCGTTCCGCAGCATCGCCCGGTTGATCGCGGCCGACGCGGTGGACCGGCAACCGCGGGACTTCGTCGCCGGTCAGGACGTCGGCGTGCTCGGCATGGCGGATGTGCAGGTGGGCACCATCATCTGCTTCGAGGTTGCATTTGACAACCTTCCGCGAGACGCGGTCCGCGCCGGCGCCGAACTGCTGGCGGTACAGACGAACAATGCCGGCTTCGGCTATTCGCCAATGACCGAGCAGCAGCTCGCGATGGCGCGGCTCCGGGCGGTCGAGCACGGCCGGTGGACGCTGGTCGCGGCGCTGGCCGGCGTCAGCGCGGTGATCGATCCATCGGGCGCCGTCGCCCGGCGAATCGAGCTATTCGAGCAGGACATCATGATCACCGATGTCGTGCTGGGGGACTCCTTGACGGTCGCGACCACAATCGGTGAGTGGCCCGAGTGGTTGCTGACCACCCTTGCCATAGCCGGGCTCGTCGTCGTGGCGGTGCGGGTTCGCGCCACCTCGCGCGCGACGAGGACGGACGATGACGTGGCCGAGGCTCGGGTGGGGGTGGACGCTCGGTGAGCAATGCCGACGCTGAGATCCTGGTGGCCATACCGACCTACAACGAAGCGCAGTCCGTCCGGAAGATCGTCGGACGAGTGCGCACCGCCGTCTCTGCGGCTCACGTCTTGGTCATCGACGATGGATCTCCGGACGGTACGGGCGAAATCGCCGACCAGCTCGCCGAGGTCGACGAACACGTGCACGTGCTTCACCGGAGGGCGAAGCAAGGCCTTGGCGCGGCATATGTTGCGGGCTTTCGCTGGGCACTGGACCGGGAGTACCGCACAGTGGTGGAGATGGACGCAGATGGTTCACACCAGCCGGAGGAATTGCCGCGGTTGCTGAACGCGTTGGACAGCGCCGACCTGGTGCTCGGATCGCGTTATGTACCTGGCGGGCGGGTCGAGAATTGGCCGCCTCATCGGGAGATGCTCTCCCGTGGCGGTAACACCTACACGCGGCTGATGCTCGGCATGCCGTTGAGGGACGCCACCGGCGGATATCGAGCATTCCGGGCCAGCACGCTGCGTCGCCTCGACCTGGACGAGGTGGCATCCCAGGGTTACTGCTTCCAGGTCGACCTGGCCTGGCGCGCGTTTAGGGCCGGCCTGAAGGTGGTGGAGGTGCCGATCACTTTCGTCGAGCGCGAGGAGGGTACGTCGAAAATGAACAACGCCATCGTGCGCGAAGCCCTATGGCGGGTGACCCAGTGGGGGATCCGTCATCGCCTCGGGCAGATGCGATCGGTGGTGGCATCCCGATGAGGCTGCCATTCCGCGCCAGGCTGGCCTTCGTCTCTCTCGTGGTGGCCGAGATAGCGGTACTCGTGCTCGCAACACAGTGGCTGGGCGGTTGGGTGGTGTTCTGGCTGATAATTGCGACATCGCTGCTCGGCGGCTGGGTGGTGCACAATGAAGGAGTCCGCGCCTGGACCGCGGTGACCGACGCCGTCCGGGCGGGACGTCTGCCCGAGCGCGACATGGCAGCATCCCGGGCCGCGATCATCGGGGGGTTCTTGATGATCCTGCCTGGTTTCGTCACGGACCTGATCGGCGCCACGATGGTGCTGCCCGTGACTCGTTCCACGACAGTCCGGATGCTCTATCGCCTGGGCCTGGTGCCGGCATACCGGCGAGGAGCGTCCGGGGTTGCTCCGTCCGGTGGTGACGTGATCGAAGGCGAGATCATCGACGACGAGTCACCGCGAAGAGACGAACTGCCCTAGAAAGAGACCGAGCCGCGTCGCAGGGGGGTTACGACGCGGCTCGGCGTAGCCGAGGGGGCAGGCCGGGGGGAGACCCGCCACCGACGGCGGCTAGGCGGTCTTCTTGCGGCGACGCGAGGACGCCAGGTGCGCAGCACCCGGGAGGCGTCCGGCGCGCAGCAACTCGAGCCGTTCGTCGAGCAGGACCTGAAGTTCTTCGATGGACCGGCGTTCCAGCAGCATGTCCCAGTGCGTCCGCGCCGGCTTGGCCATCTTCTCATCGGGGCGATCGGTGGCGACGCGGAGCGCCTCTGCACCGCACTTCGGGCAGTCCCACAGACTGGGAACCTCAGCCTCGACGGAGAACGTCACGTCGAAGGCGTGGCCACGGGGGCAGTTGTACGACACCCGCTGGCGATCCGCGAACTCGACGCCGCGCTCGTCCTCGTAGCTGGTGGCGACGAGACGAGAACCGCGCAAAGTGGAACGCTCGGACATCGTGGCAGGCCCTTCCGGAGCTTGTGGCTCCTGGGTCGTCGGTGCGTTTGGTGGTGGTGCTTTCAGGTGTATTCCCCGGTCACCGGTCAGGCAATCGCGGAACGACATCTGAGTAACGCCCTGCCCTCCGCAGTTTGTTCCGCGCGCGATGTGATAAAGGGCGGATCTGGAGTGATCTGCCTCACGGCCGGGTTGCGCCGGTGGACCCGGCAAACCTCCTTTCCGAAGAGCGGCGTGAGCGCGCCCGCGACGGCATGGCGCTCGGTGCCCGCCGGGCCCGATGGCCGGCACTCGCGATCGTCTGGCCGAGGCCAGCAACCCGATTTCGACTAACCGTCCCGATGCGCTGAACTCGGGCGGCGGCTGGCACGTGCCCAACTGGAGACGGCAGAGAAGGAGGCACGATGCGACGACTCATCACGATGGCGGCCAGCTGCGGTCTGCTGATGCTTGGCAGCATCGCCGCGCTGCCTGCTGCGTCCCAGGGCGAAGGCCCGGAGATGCTCGACCCACGCCTCGACGTACGGGCAGTGGTCGACGGCCTGGTCACGCCGACCAGCATGGCCTTTCTGGGGCCGGACGACTTCTTGGTGGTTGAGAAGCAGACCGGACAGGTGAAGCGAGTAACAGGAGGCACGGTCCAGGAGACGGTGCTGGACCTGGCCGTTAACAACGCCTCAGAACGAGGGCTCTTGGGGATCGCACTTCACCCGGACTTCCCAGACGACCCAGGGGTATACCTCTACTGGACGGAGAGCACCACCGGTGCCGACAGTGGAAACCTGGACGACACGACACTGTTGGGCAACCGCGTCGACCGGTTCGTGTGGGACGGATCTTCCCTGACCCAGGACCAGAACGTAATTCGGCTCCGCGCCTTGCAGCCCCCGAACCCTCCGCACGAGACCCGGGCGTTCGGCAACCACGACGGCGGCGTCATCGACTTCGGCCCGGACGGAAAGCTGTACATCTTCATCGGCGACAATGGCCGGCGGGGGCAGACACAGAACTTGCCGCTGGGGCCCTTCGGCGACGGCAGCCCCGACGATCAGTTCGGCGGACCGGAGCCCGACAACGCCCACCTCACCGGAGTGATGCTTCGCCTGAACGACGACGGCACAGCACCGTCGGACAACCCGTTCTTCGATGTCGGAGCCACCATGGGCGGTGAGGTCGGCGCAAACATCCAGAAGATCTTCTCCTACGGGCACCGCAACAGCTTCGGGTTCGACTTCGACCCGCAGTCGGGGGGCCTCTGGCTCGAGGAGAACGGCGACGACAGCTTCACCGAGCTCAACCGGGTGGAGTCGGGGATGAACGGCGGATGGATCCAGATCGCTGGCCCGGTCTCCCGGCATGCGCAGTTCCGGGAGATCGAGACAACATTCGGCGCGATGAGCCTTCAGCAGAACCGCTGGCCGCCCACCAACATTGCGGAGTCGCCAGAAGAGGCGCTCGACCGGCTGTTCATGCTCCCCGGATCGCGCTACAGCGATCCGGAGTTCAGCTGGAAGTTCGAAGTGGCTCCCGCAGCACTTGGCTTTGTCGACGGCCGGGGCTTGGGGCCGCAGTTCGAAGGAGACCTGTTCCTGGGAGGTGCGCGAGATTTCTTGGAGGGCGGGCACCTGTTCCACTTCAACCTGACCGGTAACCGGCAGAAGGTCGGCGTGGACGACCCCCGTCTCGAGGACCGGGTCGCCGACAACCTCGACAAGTTCGACATCACCGAGAGCGAGAGCCTGCTTATCGGGCGGGAGTTCGGCATCCTGACCGACCTGGAAACCGGCCCGAACGGCAACATGTTCGCCGTGTCCCTGTCGAATGGAGCGGTCTACGAGATCTTCCGGCGGTAGGGGTTCGACTGATCGTTTGTGATCACGTGGGCCTACCTGGTGGCGGTGCGCCGGACACTATCACAGGTAGGCCCACATGGTCATACGGCTGGGGAGGCGCGCGGAACCTGCTGCGGAAGGGCAGGTCCAAGCGGCGCCGGGTCAGGAATCCGGACGGAACCTCAGCGCCGACCAGACATCGTCGATCGAGACCTGCCGCACCGGACGGACTCCGCGCCCAGACATGCTCGCGGACAGGGAGTCGCGATTGAGGTCTGTGCCGAGCTGACCGGCTTTCGGATAGGCGATCCAGGACAGCGCGTCACGGCGGGCGGCCTCCAGGACGGCTTCGACATCGGACGACGCGAGGTCTGCCTTGGACATCACGAAGACCAGGGCAGCCTCTGCGGATGCGGAACCGTCGACGACGTCGCCTGGTTCGATGTCGAGCGACACATCGGCTGGCTTTCGCAGCACCGCGACGCTCTGCCCGGACTTGATCTGCAGCTTCTTGGCAACCGACATGTATCCGATTGTGTCGCACGTCGCGCTGCTTGATCCGCCGGACCGTCGTTAGCCAATGTCGTCTCCCCGTCCGCGTCGAATTCCGCTGGCTGCCCCGGCACGGCCCTCTGCTGGATATTCTCAAGATCGAATGGTCAACTAACTCAGGGCGACTTCTAGCGAGGTGCGATGGCGGTCCGCGAGATTCGGCTTTACGGCGACCCGATCCTGCGCACCGTCGCGGATCCCGTCGAGTCGTTCGGCGAAATGACCCGGGCGTTGGCCTCCGACCTGCTGGACACGCTCGACCTTCCTGGCCGGGCGGGCGTCGCGGCGCCGCAGATCGGAGTGCCCATCCGAGCGTTCTCGTACGGCGTCGAAGGCGAGCGGGGCGTCGTGTTCAACCCGACTCTCGTGGAGTTGGACGGCACCCAGACCGGCGACGAGGGCTGTCTGTCCGTGCCCGAGCTGTGGTTTCCCACGACTCGCGCCGCGTACGCGGCGGTGGAGGGCTTCGACGCCGACGGACGCCCCGTGCGGGTGGAGGGTACCGGGGAGCTGGCTCGGTGCCTACTGCACGAGGTCGACCACCTTGACGGCATCGTTTACCTGCACCGGCTGGACCGCGAGACGAGGCGGGCTGCGATGCGCGCGGTCCGCGAGTCAGCATGGTTCGGTACGGCACTGGAGGGGACGGGGCGCGGCCGCTAGACGGCCTGCCGGTTGGATATAGGAGAGGGCCGGACGCGGCGCACTCCGTAGGGCGTCACCACATAGGTTCCGTAACAGATGAAGCAGGTGGCCGAGCAGCACTGCGCGAGCGCATCGTGCCAGCCGAAGTCGCTTCCGCGCGGGCGGGGATCGCCCAATCTGGCGACGGCCAGCGCCACCCCGCGCAAGTAGTCGAACGTGACGATGTGCTCGAGCAGTGCCGCGAGCGCGCAGATCCGCTCGTCCTGTGGCGGATCGTCAGGCACTTCGTCGATGGCGATGGGGAGGACGAGCCGGCCGACGTCGTCCGCGGCCAGGACAAGCAGGCACGGCGGCGGGAGATCGCCGGCTCGCTCGGCCGTGGCGAGGAAGTCGATCGTCTGGATCTCGCGGTCCAGGTAGAGGGTCTGCATAGCCACGATCATCGGGGGCCGGTCTTGTGGATCATTCCTGCTGTCCACAGCCCGGTTGTGGTAACTAAGGGATGACCCCGTCGGGCCACGCACCCCGGGATCGCAGGACGTCCCGCAGCACGTTGGCGCGGTCGGTCACGAGCCCGTGGACGCCGAGATCGAGAAGCCGGTGCATCCGCGCCTCGTCGTTGACGGTCCATACGTGAAGTTGCTTGCCGGCCGCTTGTACCGCAGCGACCGCGGCGGCGGTGACGATCCGGATCGGTCCCGCTCGTTCGGGAACCTGCAGGCAGTCGACGTCCCGCAGTGTGTGGCCCACGAGTGCCGCCAGGCGGGCGGGCGACGCTGTGAGCCGGAACCCGGCAACCGTCCACCGGCCACCCGACGTCGCCGCAGGGGCCGACAATCGGCGCAGCACGTCGCGGCGCCGGCGGTCCGAGAACGAGGCAACACAGACGCGGTCATGGGCCCGGGTCCGCTCGATGGAGTTGGCCACCGGCGCGACCGAGGAAGGGTCCTTGACGTCGATGTTCAGCCGGATGTCCGGCCAGGCATCCAACACCTCGTCCAGCCGGGCGATCGGTTCGGTGCCGCCGATCAGCGCGCGGCTCACCTCCGCCCAGTCCAAGTCGATGATTCGTCCGCTGCGATCGGTGATCCGGTCGAGCGTCGGGTCGTGGAATGCAATGGCGACGCCGTCACGGCTGGCGCGGATGTCGGTCTCGAGGTAGCGGTAGCCGAGCGTGACTGCCGCGGAGAACGCCCTCATGCTGTTCTCCAACCCGTCGGGGGAGAACCCGCGGTGGGCGAAGGCGAGCGGGGCGGGTGTGTCGAAGAAGGCGCGGTCGCTGAGCTCAGTGCGAATGCGCGTCCGGCGTCGTGCCACCCGTTTACGGTACCCAGCCGGGTGCCGTTATCACGGCCGGTCCTCGACGCCGAACCGGTGAATGAGGTCACAGAGAAGCGTGCGCAGCAGGGCCGAGAGTTGCTCCTGATCCTCCTCGGTGAGACCGGAGAGCAGCGTCTGCTCATGCGACAGCAGCTCGTCGACCGTACGTTCGATGATCGCGTGGCCGGCGGGGGTGAGCTCGACAAGCACCGCTCGCCCATCGGCTCCGGACCGCAGTCGGCGTACCCAGCCGTCACGCTCCGCCCGGGCGACGCGCTGCGACACCGCGCCCGGGCTGATCAATACGTGCCTGGCGATCTCACTGGGGGAAAGGCGGTACGGCGTGCCTGCCCGCCGCAGCGTGGCCAGCAGATCCCGAGTGGCCGCATCGATGCCCAGCAGTGCGTGTGTACGGCGCCGCTCATCCTCCAACAGCTTGGCGATGCGCCAGATCCGGGTGATGACACCGATCGAGCGCACCGGTGCGCCGGGACGCTCGCGGAGCCAGGCCTGCTGGATGCGGTCGACACCGTCGGTTGTGCTCGGCGCCGGGTGGGGGTTAGGGTCAAGCACAATAATACTTTAGACCTAAAGGAGATTTGCATGCGACAGGTCATCGTGACCGGCGGTGGCACCGGGATCGGGCGCGCGGTTGCAGCGGCGTTCCGCGACGCCGGCGATGCCGTGACCATCACCGGCCGGCGGGCCGACGTGCTCGAACGCACGGCCAAAGAACTCGACGTCGTCGCCGTTTCGTTCGACGCCGCTGAGCCGGACGCTGTGCTGGCCGCGCTCGATGACCTGCCCCCGCACGTCGACGTGCTGGTGAACAACGCTGGCGGCAACACCGATCTCGACCGTTCCGAGCCGGACGACCTGGCGGCACTGGCCGCGAACTGGCGGGCCAACTTCTCGGTCAACGTGCTGTCCGCAGTTCTCGTGACGGCCGCGTTGACCCCTCGCATCGTGGACCACGGAAGGATCGTCACCATCGGTTCGATCGCCGCTCGCCTCGGTGCCGGCGCCTATGGTGCGGCCAAGGCGGCGATCGAGGCCTGGACGATCACAGTGGCCACGGAGTTCGGTCCGCGGGGCATCACCGCAAACGTCGTCGCCCCTGGCCTGGTGCTCGATACCGAGTTCTTCCGGGGCCGGCTGGACGAATCCGGGATCAAACAACGCATTGCCGCGACTCGCAACAAACGGGCGGGTCGGGTGGAGGACGTCGCCGCGACGGTGCGTTTCCTCGCCTCACCCAAGGCCGGGCACATCACCGGCCAGGTCATCCACGTCAACGGCGGCGCCTACCTCGGCCGCTGACGCGCCCGTTAGGCAAACAAATCAGTTGCTCATCCCACCGGCATGTTGCTGAACTGGTGTACGACACTCGAGCGATCAAGGAGTTCATCATGTGTGCCGCGTTCATGTCCGAACCGAAGGAGGCCACCTATCAGATGGATATGACGCATCGTGCGAACGCTGAACTTAGGAATCTTGGCGCATGTAGACGCCGGTAAAACAAGCCTGACCGAGCGGCTGCTCTTTGCCGCCGGTGTTATCGACACCATGGGACGGGTCGACGACGGCAACACCCAGACGGACACCTTGGCACTGGAACGGCAACGAGGCATCACGATCAAGTCGGCCGTTGTGTCGTTCGTGACCGACGATGTGGTCGTCAACCTGATCGACACACCAGGCCATCCCGACTTCATCGCCGAGGTCGAGCGGGTGCTCGGCGTGCTGGACGGCGCTGTCCTCGTCATCTCGGCGGTCGAAGGCGTGCAGGCCCAGACGCGGGTGCTGATGCGGACGTTACAGCGGCTCGGCATCCCCTGCCTTATCTTCGTGAACAAGATCGACCGGAGTGGCGCCGACATCGACCGCACCCTGCAGGGCATTACCGAGAAGCTGACGGCAGCGATGGTGCCAATGGGTTCGGTCGACCGACCCGGCACCCGGCGGGCGAGCTACGTACCACATACCGCCACGAACGAGGCGTTCACCGCCGACCTGCATACAGTTCTCGCGGAGCGCGACGAGGCCCTACTGGCCGCCTACGTCAACGAGGACCACGTGCTATTCGACCGGTTGTATCGAGAGCTCGCCCGCCAGACCGAGCGAGGGTGGGTGTACCCGGTGCTTTTCGGGTCGGCACTGACCGGGTCGGGTGTCAGTTCACTGATCACGGGCCTCCGGGAGCTGCTACCAGCCCGGTCTGGTGACGGCAACGGTGTGCCGTCGGGTGCCATCTTCAAGATCGAACGCGGCCCGGTGGATGAGAAGGTGGCGTTCGTCAGGATGTTCTCCGGAGCCGTTCGAACGCGAGACCGACTGCGGGTAGGGCAACGGGACGATCAACGAGTAACGGCGATCGAGGCCTTCGAGCATGGCTCGGCCGTGCCGCAGTCCGCGCTGACTGCAGGGCAGATCGGGAAGTTGTGGGGGCTCCGCGACGCCAGGATCGGCGATGCGATCGGCGAGCCGCCGCAATCCGAAGCGGCGTCGTTCGCCCCGCCGACCCTGGAGACAGCCGTCGTTCCTTGCGAGCCGAGCGCCAGAACTGCTCTCTTCAACGCCTTGACCCAGCTTGCCGAGCAGGATCCACTGATCGGTTTCCGCCACGATGAGGCCCGGCAGGAGATGTACGTCTCTCTCTACGGCGAGGTGCAAAAGGAGGTCATCCAGGCGACCTTGGCCGCCGGCTACGGGATCGACGTCGAATTCCACGAATCGACGACGATCTGCATCGAGCGGCCCGTCGGCAGCGGCGCTCATGCGGAGTTCATGGGTCGGGACGGCAACCCCTTCCGCGCCACGGTCGGCCTGCGCATTGAGCCCGCGCTAATCGGGTCAGGAGTATCGTTCGAGCTTGAAATCGAACTTGGCTCCCTGCCGCTGTCCTTCGTGCGGGCGGTCGAAGAGGCGGTGCGCCAGGCGCTCCACCAAGGACTCCACGGGTGGGATGTCACTGACTGCAGAGTGGTCCTGACGCACTCGGGTTACGTACCGCCGCCTCCCTACGGGTGGAGCAGGTACTCCAGCTCCGCGGGGGACTTTCGCGGGCTGACCCCGTTGGTGCTCATGAGCGCCTTACGGCAGGCCGGGACGAAGGTGTACGAACCTTTGCATCGATACCGGCTCGAGGTGCCAGCAGACACGCTCGGATCGGTGGTGCCAGTGCTGGCGAGGCTTCGGGGGGCACCCGGGTCGACCGCTGTGACCGGCGCGGCGGCATATCTGGACGGGCGGGTCCCGGCCGCCGGAATCCACGAGCTGCATCGGCAGCTGCCCGGGCTCACCCGCGGCGAGGGTGTGCTGGAGACCTCATTCGATAGCTACGCGCTGATCAGCGGCCCGGTGCCGAGCCGATCCCGCAGAGACATGAACCCGCTGGATCGCCAGGAGTACTTACTGCGGATCGCGCGGCGGATGTAGCTCCAGATTGTGATCACGGTCGTAGAGATCCGCGTTGAACACCCGACCTCGATCGGGCCGTCGTATCCGGCCGCCTCCACGCACTCGGGGGACGGCGGGCTCGACGCGGGGGAGAGGTGCAGGTCGCGGAGGAGGGTCCTGCAGCGTGACTGCTGGCACTTCTCACCGCGGTGTGTCTGGGATCTGCGTGCTCATTCTGGCGCACCCGATAACCTGGTGGCCCAGATGCTTGACCTCACATTCCTGATCATTGCTGGGGGAGCAGTTCTAGTCGGCGCTGCCGTTCAGAGCAGTGTCGGTCTGGGCTTGGGCCTAGTGGCCGCTCCCGTCGTCAGCATTCTCGACCCCACCCTGATGCCCGGCGCGGTACTGATCGCAACCGCTGTGCTGCCGGTATTGACGCTCGGCGCGGAGTGGCGGCACATCGACCTGCGCGGGATGTCGTGGGCACTGACCGGTCGCCTCGTCGGGACCGCCGCCGGCGTATGGGTGGTTGCCTCCCTCGCACCGCGCTCGCTCGTCTTGCTGGTCGGGGCCATGGTGCTGGCGGCCGTGGCGTTGACGGTGACGGCGGTACGGGTCCGTCCCACGCCAGGGACACTGAGCTTCGCCGGGATGGTATCGGGCGTATCGGGGACGGCCACCTCCATCGGTGGCCCGCCGATCGCGCTCGTATACCAGCACGATTCTGGGCCCCGGGTCCGCTCGACGCTGGGCGCGTACTTCCTGGTGGGCGTGGTGGTCTCACTGGCAGCTCTCGCGTTCGGTGGCCAGCTGGACTCCCGTGACGTGTACGCCGGGGCGGCGCTGCTGCCGTTCGTGCTCGCGGGCTTCCTGCTGGCGCACCCGCTGCGCCGGATCGTCGACGGCCATGTGTTGCGAATGGCGGTCCTCACGGTGGGAACGGTGTCTGGAGTGGTGTTGATCGTGCAGTCGCTGCTGACCGCCTAGGCTGGCCGAGTGGACCTGCGCACCGAGCTGACGGCTGGCGAACTTCGCCTGCGCACGCTGACTTCGGGCGATGCAGCGTTGATCGTCGAGGCGACCCGCGCGGAGCTGGGTCCAGCCTCCTGGGGCCCACGGCCAGTCGGGCCTTACACCATGGACGATGCGCTGGCTGCCCTCCGTGCATGGGATGCGGAAACGTCCGGGCAGGCTTCGTACGGAATTCTCGTTGGAAGCCGGCTGGTGGGTGCCCTCGGTCTGATGCCCGACGGCCCGTCCAGCGCGGAGTTGGCCTACTGGGTGCGGCCTGAGGATCGGGGACGCGGAATTGCGTGGCGGAGTGTCGTGGCGCTGACAGACTGGGCGCACCGCGGCGTCGCGCTGGACAGGATCTGGCTCGAGATCGACCCGGAGAACTCGGCTTCGATCCGGGTGGCGCAGCGGGCAGGATTCGAGCTGGAGGGCCGCCTGGCCCGGCACTGCCGCAGCTGGGCACACGACGATCCGGCGTTGGACTCGTGGCACGACTGCGACATCTGGGTTCATCAAGTCGCAGCGTGACTGTCGGGGGTGGCGGGCTACCATGCCGTGCCATGGCACATTGGGACGATGTGCGCCGGTTCGCCCTCGCCCTCCCTGAGACGGACGAGCACTCGAGCTATGGTGACACGCTCGCGTGGCGGGTGAGGCAGAAGGCCTTCGTGTGGGAGCGCCCGCTGCGGCGGTCCGACGTCGAGGCGTTGGGCGACATTGCGCCGGACGGCCCCGTCCTGGGCGCCAGGGTCGCCGACCTGGAAGCCAAAGACGAGCTGCTCGCCGAGTCGCCTGAGGTGTATTTCACGACGCCGCACTTCGACGGCTATGCCGCCGTGCTGGTCCGCGGACCGGATCGGTGTTCATGAGCTGGACGAGCTGGTCACCGATGCGTGGTTGGTGTGCGCCCCAAAGCGGCTGGCCAAGGAATTCCTCGACGGCCAGGCGTAGCGGGCCTGCATATCGACACCATCCCTATCTGATGTCAGTGGCGTGACCTAGCCTCGGCGAATGGACATCATCTTGATTCCCGGCCTCTGGCTTGATGGCTCGTCGTGGGACCGAGTCGTGCCCGAGCTTGAAGCGGCGGGGCACCGTACGCATGCACTCACCCTGCCCGGCATGGAGTCCAAGGACGCCGACCGCTCCACGATCTCACTGCGCGACCACGTGACCGCCGTCGTGGAAGTGATCGATTCGCTCGACCCTGAGAAGGTAGTGCTTGTCGCTCACTCTGCCGGCTGCGCGACCGCCCACGCCGCAGTCGATGCCCGGCCGCAGCGGATCGCCCGGGCCGTCTACATCGGCGGTTTCCCGACTACCGATGGCGGCACGATCGCCGCCGGGTACCCGGCCAAAGGCTCTGACGTGCCTTTTCCCAGCTGGTCAGAGTTCGAGGACGAAGAGCTCGTCGACCTCGACGACGAGGCGCGCAAGAAGTTCCACGAGCACGCCATCCCGTCGCCGGCGGGTGTTGCCCGCGATCGGCAGCAACTGTCCGATGAGCGCCGGTACAACGTGCCCGTCACCGCGATAGCGACCGAATACACGACCGCAATGCTGCGGTCGTGGATCGAGCAGGATATGGCCCCGGTGCGTGAGTTCTCTAAGATCCTCGATGTCGAGTACGTCGATCTGCCGACCGGCCACTGGCCACAGTTCACGCGCCCGAAGGAACTGGCGCAGGCCATCCTGGCCATCGTTGAGCGGGTCTGAGGGACGTCATGCTGAGGGCCTTTTCTGATCTGTCCACACCGCTGGTGGCCGATGCCTGCGTCCGGAATGACGTGCCCCTCCGCGCCGCGCCACCCGGCATCAGCGCAGTCATCCGCGGGCATCGAGTCGCGGGCCGGGTGTTGCCGGTGCGTCATTACGGGAGCGTGGACGTGTTCCTGGAGGCTTTCGGGCAAGCGGAACAGGGCGACGTGCTGGTCATCGACAATGGTGGTCGGTTCGACGAGGCCTGTGTCGGTGACCTGGCTGTGCTGGAGGCCAAAGCGGCCGGAGTAGCGGGCCTGGCGGTGTGGGGGCTGCATCGAGACACACCGGAGCTGGTGGAGATAGGCCTGCCGGTGTTCAGTTACGGCAGCTATCCACCCGGTCCGGTTCGGCTGGACGAGCGGGAACCCGAGGCCCTGGTCACCGCCCGGTTCGGGCCGCACCTTGTCAGCGCCGATGATGTCGTATTCGGCGACGACGATGGTGTGCTGTTCGTGGCCGCCGAGCGAGTGGAGGAGGTGCTGGCGACGGCGACCCAGATTTGGCTGACTGAACGCGAACAGGCGCGCCGGATCCGTGCTGGGAAGCCGCTGCGCCAGCAGACTGCTTTCAGGGACTATCTGGAGCGGAGGGCGGCGGATCCGTCGTACACCTTCCGGCGACATCTGCGGCGAATCGGCGGGGCCATTGAGGAGTAGACATGCAGGAAGCCAGCTTGGCGTCGAAAGTATTCGCGATCGGAGACCACATCCGTTATGTCGCGATGGCCAATGGCCAAGAGCTTGCGATGCAGGCACGCCCAGGTCTGGCGGATGCTTCGTCGAGCGAGACCGACCGGTTCGAGGAGCTCCTGGTGAATCCTGCGCTGCTCCTGCTGGCCCGCCAGCGCGGTGATATCGACTGTGGCGGGTTGAACTATGTGATCGTCAGGTACGGATACTTCTTCCAGGTGGTCGTGCCGAACTCGGCCGGAGGACATGTCTCAGTCGCAGTGGAACCTGATCACGACCCGGTCGCTGTTGCGGAAAAGGTGCAGGCACTCGTTGCCTGACCATCACGGGATCGCTCGGCGACGGTCTGGGACCGGGGCTCGCTCGAGGGTCGCAGCGAGGGTGTCAAGGATTTCAGCCGCCGTCTTCACCCGCGATGAGGACCAGTCAGCGAACAGCGGTTCGAGCCGAGCATTGAGGATCTCGATGAACTGCTGCGCATGCCGCTGTCCCTCAGAGGTGAGTTCAACCACGGTGACTCGCTTGTCCGCATTGCTGCCGCGGTGCCGGGCGACGAGTCCTCGGTCGGCCGCTCGCTCGACGAGCCGGCTCACGTTCGAGCGGTCGCAGTGCAGCACGTGGGCAAGGTCGCTGACGGCGGCCGGCTCCATCGCCGCGCACAGCAGCTGGGCCTGTTGAGAGGTCAACCCTAACTCGCGGCTGGCCTGCGTGTAGGCCTCGTCGACCGCATTCATCAGCCGCACCAGCCCCTGCGCGATTCCTTGTGCGCCCCTATGTTCACCGCGCCCACTCATGGCCGAAGCGTAGCGCAGCCCGTGATGTTGTCACGCATATTTGCTTGACACTATCACGCATATGCGTGATAGTGACATGCATGACTATGTCACGTACTTCTGGGGAGAGTAGCTGATGATCGGGGGAGATACGAAGAAGTGGATCGCCCTCGCGCTCCTGTGTGTGGTCCAGTTCATGGTCGTCCTCGACATAGCGATCGTGAACGTGGCCCTTCCGTCGATCCAGCGCGACCTCGGGTTCTCACAGGCCGACCTGCAATGGGTGATCAGCGCTTACGCGCTCGTGTTCGGCGGATTCCTTCTCCTTGGAGGTCGGGCTGCCGATCTGTTCGGCCGGCGTAGAACCTTTCTCGTCGGTCTGGCTCTATTCAGCATTGGTTCACTTCTCTGCGGGCTCGCCTGGGACGACTGGGTGCTGGTCGGCTCGCGCGGGGTGCAGGGATTGGGCGCGGCGATGGTCTCACCGGCCGCACTTTCGATCCTGATCACGACGTTCACCGAGGGCGGCGAGCGCAACACGGCCCTTGGCGTTTGGGGAGCGATTGGTGGGCTCGGCGCGGTGGGAGGCGTGCTGTTGGGCGGCATGCTTACCGATGCTCTCAGTTGGGAGTGGGTCTTCTTCGTGAACGTGCCGGTCGGCGTGATCGCGCTCGCGCTCGCACCCGCATTGCTCACCGAGAGCCGCGACCGTCGAACTCGTGGGTTCGACCTGCCAGGGGCCCTGCTCGTGACGTCGGGCCTGGTCGTCCTGGTCTATGCGATCACCAACGCGCAGAGCCTCGGCTGGGCGTCGGGGGAGACGATCGGCCTGTTTGTCGGCGCGGCCGTGCTGCTGACCGCGTTCGTGGTTCAGGAAACGCGAACGAGCAGTCCCATCGTCTCGTTCTCGATCTTCCGCGTCCAGACGGTCACCGGCGCGAACGTTGCCGGGCTGATCCTCTCGGCGGCGCTCTTCTCCCAGTTCCTGATGACGACTCTCTACATGCAGCAGGTCCTCGGTTACTCGCCGATGCGCACCGGGGTGGCCTACCTGGCTGTCGCCGGAACGTCGGTCATCTGGGCCAATGTCTCGGCACTGCTGGTCACGCGCGTCGGCGTGAGGCCGGTGCTCGCTACGGGAATGGCATCGCTTGTCGCGGGCAACCTACATCTCACGCAAATCTCGGTCGGGGGTTCGTACCTCGGCGACCTTCTTCCTGGGTTCCTGCTGATCGGGCTCGGCATCGGATTCTCGTTCGTCCCGATCTCAATTGCAGCGCTCGCCGGCGTCAGGGCTGCCGACGCGGGATTGGCCGCAGGACTGATCAACACCTCGCAGCAGATCGGTGGCGCGGTGGGCATCGCGACCCTCGCGACTATCGCGGCGTCGTCCACCCGGGATTCCCTCGCTGCGGGAGCCTCGGAAGCAGCCGCGCTGACGGAGGGTTTCATCTCGGCATTCTGGGGTGCGGCGGCTGCGGCAGCCGCTGGCCTCGCTGTCGCGTTGCTCCTCATTCGCCGGCAAATCCCGGAGGTGGCCGCCGAGCCGGTGACGGAACTCGTGTAGATCGCTCGCGTTCGCCTTCCCACCGAAGTGGCGCGTGCGGCGTTGCTTGCAGCGCGATCGCGCGCTCAGATGTCGGCTCGAATCCGACGAGAGGGCCGAGCCGGCGTTGTGGGACGCCAGCGGCGCTAGGCAACTCCGGCGTGTCGTGGCACGATCGTGTAGGTGACCAGCAGACCCGCCGCGGAGCAGCACCTGCGTGATCTCGCGCGGCTGCGCCGGGTCCGCGACCGGATCGATCGGGAGTACGCGCAGCCGCTGGACGTCGAGGCGCTCGCCCGCGGCGTGCACATGTCGGCCGGACATCTGAGCCGTGAGTTCCGGCTCGCCTACGGCGAGTCGCCGTACAGCTACCTGATGACGCGGCGCATCGAGCGCGCGATGGCGCTGCTGCGTCGTGGCGACCTCAGTGTCACCGAAGTCTGTTTCGCGGTCGGCTGCTCGTCGCTGGGCACGTTCAGCACTCGCTTTACCGAACTGGTCGGTATACCGCCCAGCACATACCGGCGCCACGCGGCGCGCGCCACGGCGGGGATGCCACCGTGCGTGGCGAAACAGGTCACCAGACCGATCAGGAATCGAGAAGCGCCGGTCAGCGAGCCGCAGTTAGCGTGACCGTCATGGACATCACCATCTACGAGACCTTCCTCCCGCACACCGACCCGGACGCATCCCTGGCCTTCTATCGCGACGCCCTCGATTTCGAGGTCCGCAACGACGTTGGATACGGCGGGATGCGCTGGATCACAGTCGGCCCCGCCGACCAGCGCGGCACGTCCATCGTTCTCTACCCGCCGGCCGCGTACCCCGGCATCACCGACGACGAGCGCCGCACCATCGCCGAGATGATGGCCAAGGGCAGCTACGCCAGCATCAACCTGGCCACCGCCGACCTCGACAGCACCTTCGCGCGACTGCAGGCCAGCGGCGCCGAGTTCGTCCAGGAGCCGACCGAGCAGCCGTACGGCAGACGCGACTGCGCCTTCCGCGATCCCGCAGGCAACCTGATCCGCATCAACGAGCTGCGCTGAGCCGTCCGCATCGCAGCCATGACCTCAGCTCGACCTGCTGTTCGACCGGCCAGCGCCGTCGGGCGCTCTCAGCCTGGCTCGCGCGACGATCAAGGCACATATCGGGGAACCGGTTCCGACGTCTTGAAGGGACGAAGACGCCGCGCTCATCGGGACCGGCCGGATGCCCGCTCCGGACGGCCTGGACTCACTCGCGTCCAGGCGCCGACGTCCCGAGGAGACCAGCCCATGACCGCCACCGCAACCCGCGAGGCCAACCAGTCCTACCGCGAGGTTCTGCGCAACCGGCGGGTAGCTGGTCTCCTGCTAGGCGATCTGCTCGCCAACGTCGGCGTCGGCATGATCCTCGTGGCCATGCCCGTGCAGACGCTCTCAATCCACGGCGACGTCCCGACGGCAATCGCTATCGGCATGGTCGAAGCGGCACCATTCGTCCTGTCCACCATCCTGGCGCTGGCCATCGGACTAGGACGAGTGCGGATGCCGCCGCGTAGGCTCTTGATCGCCGACTGCGTGTTGCGATCACTGACCTTCGCGTGCCTCGGTCTCCTAGCGTTGACTGACCAGCTCACGCTGCCTGTTCTCATCGTCGGACTTCTCCTGGGCGCGACCTTCCGGATGGCCGGATCAAGCAGTCGGCGTCTACTGGCCACGTCGATGGTGGACGACGCGGGTCGGTTCGCCGTCAATGGCTTGCTCGGCCTCAACGCCACTTTCGCGCTGTACATCGTGGGCCCGGTCCTGGGTGGGGTGATCGTCGCATCCACGAGCCCTGGCGTCGCCCTCTTCTTCGACGCCGGCGGTGCGCTGATCCTGCTGGCCGCTGTCGTCGCATTTGTCCCAGGCGTCATTAGGGATCAAGATGAACCCCGACGTCCACCGTCCCGCGAGTCGGGCTGGCGGATTCTGCGTCGGCGTCCGGTGGCCCCCCGTCTGTTGGTCGTCGAGTTCTTCTTCAACTTCTTCTACATGCCGATCGAGGTTGCCTTGCCGCTTTTCGTACGCGGGACGCTGGACGCAGACGCGTCCGGCCTGGGCCTGATGTGGGGCGCGTTAGGGGTTGGCGCGTTCGTCGGTGCCGCGCTTGTAAACCAATTGCGGAACCTTCCGCAACGTCATCTCCTCATCGCAATCATCGCGTTGTGGGCACTATGTCCGATCGCGCTCGCCTCTGTCGGAAGTTTGACGGCCGCGATGATCGTGTTTGGGCTTGGTGGCTTGGTGTGGGCGCCGTTCACACCCGTCGCCTACAGCTTCTTGCAGTCTGGCCTTGCGCCCGACGAACAACAGCAGGTGGTAACACTCTGGACGACCGGCTCGATGGTGGCCGCCCCGCTCGGCCTGACGATCGGCGGCCCTCTTATCGAGCTGGCCGGAACTACCGGAGGGTTGGTGTTGTCCGGCGGGTTGACCTTGCTGCTGGTTCCGATCGCGGCCTTCGCCGTTCTGCGACGGACCCACCGGCGTAGGTCACACATCTCGCGAAACGCCAGACCGGTCAGGAATCGAGAAGCACGGGTCACGGGCGGCAGCTAGCGTGACTGCCATGGACATCACCATTCACGCGAGCTTCCTCCCGCACGACGACCCGGAGGCGTCCTTGGCCTTCTATCGCGACACCCTCGGCTTCGAGGTCCGCAACGACGTCGGACGCGGCAGGATGCGCTGGATCACGGTCGGCCCCGCCGACCAGCCCGGCACTTCCATCCTCCTGGCGCCGCCGGCCGCCGACCCCGGCATCACCGACGACGAGCGCCGCACCATCGCCGAGATGATGGCCAAGGGCACCTACGGCTGGATCCTCCTGGCCACCGCCGACCTCGACGGCACCTTCGAACGGCTGCAGGCCAGCGACGCCGAGGTCGTCCAAGAGCCGACCGAGCAGCCCTACGGGGTCCGCGACTGCGCCTTCCGCGATCCGGCGGGCAACCTGATCCGCATCCAGGAGCAGCGCTGAGCCGTCCGGCGATCGCACCGGAGCTCAAGCGGGCTGGGACTCGTTCGACGCACGGAGGTGCTTCGCGATGGCTGGAAGGCTTGGGGCGGTGCAGGGGGCCGCCGCAGACTAACTCGCCGCGGCCTGGTCAGACCGAGTAGCTCAAGTCTTGTACAACCAAGGAATCGGGACGTAGCAGCAGCCACACGGTGCCCGTGTGGGCGGGATCGTCGTGCAGGTAGTGTCGGAAGCGACGGTCCCACCGTGTCTCGACCTGGCCAAGGTAACGGCTGAGCTTGCGCCGGCCCCGGGCGACGTCAAAGGGCAGGATCTCCGCGCGGCCACGCGCGATGACCTGCTGGACCAGGCCCGTGGCAAGGTCGCAGACGTCGACCACGATCGCGATGGCGGGGTCGGCCTGGACGCGGGCGGGCAGCGTGGCCCAGGGGCCGGTCAGGATCCAGAACGCCCCGTCTTCCCACAGGTACCAGGTTGGCCGGACGGTCGGGCCGCTGGTGGCGACCCGCGCGGTGAGCGGCTGGGCGAGGAAGGCGTCGACGTCAAAGGGTGGCGGCTGTGTCACCGGCTCATTCTCCGATCCCTCGCGACCCGTCGCGCGCAGGATTGCCGGTGGTCATCATCGTGCACGCAGGACACGCGTGCGGAGCAGGTCGAACCTGGCCGGTGCCGCCCAGCGTCTCTCGGCGCCAGACGGCGCGGGCGACGGCGGGGATGCCGCCGTGGGTGGCGAACGAGGTGACCAGACCGGTCAGGAATCGAGAAGCACCGGCCCCCGAGCCGCACCTAGGCTGGCTGCCATACGGGGACCGTCCCCGACAGGAAGGAGACAAGGTATGAACGCGCACGTGAGCTCGATCCTCCTCGGGGTCCGGGACATGGACCGGTCCAAGCGGTTCTACACCGAGGGTCTGGGCTGGAAGGTCGAGCAGGACTACGGCATCTCGGTGTTCTTCGAGCCGAACGGCGGCTCGCTCGTCGGCTTCTACGGCCGCGACGGCCTGGCCGCCGATAATGGCGTGAGCCCGGAGGGCAGCGGCTTCAGCGGGCTGGTCCTCAACTACGTCGTCCGCAGCGAGGCCCGGGTCGACGAGATCATGGCGGAGGCCGAGCAGGCCGGCGCCACGATCCTCAAGCCCGCCGCCACCCTGCAGTGGGGCGGGTACGGCGGTTCCTTCGCGGACCCGGACGGCTACATCTGGAGCATCGGCTACAGCGCCCAGGGAAAGGACCAGCCCTACGCGGAGTAGCCCGCCGCCAAGGGAGCTTCATGGCCAGCGCGGGCGACCCGGCGGTAGCTTGTGCCGCATCCCGTGTCCGACCTGACCACGGCCACGGCGGGGGACGTCGCCCTGCTCGGCGTCCTGCCGCACACCGACGGGGCCTCCTACGTTGGCTTCGAGGCCGCCGGTCAGCATGTCGGCATCACCAACCTCTTCAACCGGCTGAACGGCACGACCCGGCAGGCTCCTGCGGCTGAGACGATGATCGGGCGGATACCGAAGGGAGAATGGGTGATGGCAACCGTACGAACGCACCGATACACGCTCGCGCCTGACCAGCTAGAGAAGTTCCTCGCGCAGCGGGCCGAGCTCATCGGCCAGTGGCGTGCGGCAGGACTCGACCTGGTGGAGACTCGGCTGTATCGCCTCGAAGACGGGACCTACCTCGACATCTGGCGCTGGGCGTCGGACGAGGTGATGGCCAAGGCGTTCGAGATGATGGGTGAGCTTCCCCT
>DASTNZ010000058.1:0-4534 GCA_035762665.1 Jiangellaceae bacterium
GGGATCTGCTTCGCCTCTTGTTCTTCGCCGGTGCCATAGGAAACCTGGTTGGAGCTGGGCAGTCAGAGAAGACTTACATGCAGTTCTACCATCGGCGAGACGAATCGGAAATCTACGTCAAGGGTATGTTCATACTGCATCACGCATTGGTACACGCCTGGAACTTGCCCAGAACGCGTCGCACCAAGGACGCCACCTCAGGGAAGAGCGCGCTGGAATAATCCGCTCCGCAGCGGCAGCGCGTCCGTCGGCGGGTTAGTCGGGCTACGGAGGAACGAGAACCCCATTCGCAAAGAGCGAGTGACCAGGACACCTCGACCTGCGGCGTCACCGCAAGCGCATGCCGCCGCTTTGGTTTCCGGGGTGGCTGCGGAGGTTTCGTCCGACACCGCTTGTTGGCGAGTTCTGACACCGCCGGGCACGTGTCGGTGCCGCGGATGTTGGTTTGCGTCGACACCGCTTCCGCGCCCGACGGGTGTCAGGTTGTCCGCTGCTTTGTGGCTTGGGCCAGACGGTAGGAGTCGGTGCCGGTCTCGAGGATGGTGCCGCCGAAGGTGAGTCGGTCGACGATGGCTGCGCATAGCCGGGGGTCGGTGAAGGTCTTGGTCCAGCCGCCGAAGGACTCATTGGACGCGATCGCGACCGAGGCCTTCTCCTCACGCTCGGTGAGGACCTGGAAGAGGAGTTCCGCGCCGCGGCGGTCGAGTTGCATGTAGCCGAGTTCGTCGATGCACAGCAGGTCGACGCGGCCGTAGCGGGCGATGGTCTTCGCCAGCGTCATCTCGTCGGCGGCCTCGACGAGCTCGTTGGCAAGCTGGGTCGCCAGGGTGTACTTGACCCGGTAGCCGGCCATGGCGGCCTCGGTGCCGAGTGCGATCAGCAGATGGGACTTGCCGGTGCCGGAGTCCCCGATCAGACACAGCGGCTGTCCCTTCTGGACCCATTCGCACTTGGCGAGGGTGTGGATCACGGCGGGATCGATGTTGGGGTTGGCGTCGAAGTCGAAGGCCCGCAGGGACTTCTCGCGGGGGAACTTGGCGGCCTTGATCCGGCGTTCGGACCGGCGTCGGGCGCGATCGTCGCACTCGGCAAGCAATAGTTCGGCGAGGAACCCGCGGTAAGACATCTGCTCACGCCCTGCCCGGTCGGCGTAGTCGGTGAAGGAGTTGCGGATGGTGGGCATTCGCAGCATCCGGCACGCTTGGTCGATCGCGGCGTCGGCTGCTTCTTCGGTCATTCCACGGCGCTTGGTGGTCACGGTGCGGCTCCTTCGTTCGGGGTGTCACGTCGGCTGGCCAACAGCTGGTCGTACTTCTCCACGCTCGGCAGCGGCCGAGTGTCGGCCGGGATGTGGGCGCGGAGCCGGCGCTCGGTCAGCGATCGCACGGCAGGGATCTCGCCTTCTCCGCGTGCCCTGTCGCCGCTCATCAGGGACTGGTGGTCCGCTGTCGTGTCGTCGGCTCCGCCATCTGCTGTGTCGTTGTACTTGCGCGCTTCCAACGCGACAGCGTCCGCGGTGAGCGCGCCTGCACGCAGCGCCGTCGCGAGTCCGGCGACGACGTGGTCGTGTGGAAGGTGCCGGTGCATCATCAGGACCTCAATGAGGGCACGGGTGCCGTCGGCGTCACCGTGGGCCTTGCAGGCCGCGGCCCACCAGGCGTCGTGAACGGGCGTGAACCGCCCGGATGCCCTGGCCTGCTCCAGCGCTTTCGCACCGGGTAGCGCGCCCGGTTTGCGGAGGAGGACCTCGAGATAGTGGTCCAGATCGACCCGGGTCGAGCCCTTGGTCATGAGCCGTTCGTGGCGGGCGATCTCGGTCCTGCCGTCGAACACGACCAGGTCGCTGGCGTTCAGGAGCACCCGGGCTTGACGGCCGACCATGCGCGCGGGCACGGAGTACTTGTTCATCCGGACCGTGACCTGGGCGTACCGGTCCACGCGCGGGGTGAACCAGCGGCCGGTCTCGAACGGCTCGGTCGGAAGGGGCGCGAGGAGTGGCTGCTCGGTGGCGAAGTGTTCCCCGACCGTGCGGGCGCGGGACCCGATCCGCCGGGCATCGTCGGCTTCGTCCCAGGCGTCGACCATAGCGTTGAGCTCGTCTAGGGAGTCGACCTCGGGGATAGGGACGAGGTGGTTGCGTCGGAACCAGCCGATCTGCCCCTCGACGCCGCCCTTCTCGTGCGCACCTTGGATTCCGGGCTGGCAATAGAAGGCTTCGATGCCGTAGTGGGAACGGACGGCGGTCCACCTGTCGGCCTCGACCCGCTGGCGGGAGAACCCGATCACGCTCGCGACGGCGGCCTTGAGGTTGTCGTAGCGGATCTTCCCGGTCGGCACCCCGCCGAGCACGTTGAAGGCGTGGACGTGACCCTCGAAGAAGGCTTCCTGCCCAGCCGAGGCACTGACCCTGTGCACGGCCTTGCCCGAGTAGGAGAGCCGAAGGCTGAACAGCGCGCAGGTTACGAGCTCGCCGCGCAGGCGGATGGCGACGTCGCCGAAGTCAACCTCGGCCTCGCGGCCCGGGAGGTGCTCTTGCGGGATGAACGCGTTGGCAGGTTCCCGTCCGACCTCGACGCGAATCTCACGGCGTCGGGTGGCGACGTACTCGCGGACCATCCAGTACGACACCACCCCGGCCCCGTCATGTTCGTCAAGCAGTCGATCGAAGATCCGCTTCGCCGTGTGTCGCTGCTTCCGCGGCGCGTCGAGGTCCGAGCGCAGCCAGCCGTCGATCACCACTCGGTACGCGTCAAGCCGTGAGCCGCGTTTGGGCGGTTGCTTTCTCTCCTTCGGCCATGCAGATTCCAGCGCCGCTGTCACGGTTCGGAAGCCGACGCCGTGCTTGCGCTGCAGCGCGCGGTTGGACATCCCAGATCGGGCATCCCGTCGGATCGCCGCGTACAGGTCGACCCGGGAACGCGGCTGCGTCATCGGTGGCACTCCTGACGTGAGCACGCCGTGGGCACGACTTTCGGCACCGGGCCACCGCCCGGGAACGGTGACCGCATGCGACCACAGCCCGGAATCACTGGCCCTACCGAGGTGCCTGGTCATGTGCTGCGCAGGGCTTCGGTGGGCGGTACTGAGTCGGCCCGGAGTGCGGGGTACGACCGACGACGGAGCCGATGAGCAGCGAGTAGGCCAGGTCGAGTCCCACTGAAGCCCAGGTCAGTACGACGGCCCGGCCTTGCGTGGTGACGAAGACGTTGGTGACGAGCACGCCCAGGATCAGGCCTGTGATGCCGCCGACGACATCAACCTCGACACCACCTGTCCGCCCCGTGTCCCTGGCGCGACGAAGATCTGCTTGCGCGGTGCCTAATCGGTATTCCCGCAACACCTCGCGGGCCCCTCAGTGTTCGCTGCTGAAGAACCGTAGCAACAGCGGGCCGACGGTCTGTGGGTCGACGACGTGATCCGGCCCCTCGAGGGTCTCCCGTTGAGCGTGGGGTAATTGGTCTGCAAGCTCGTCGGCTGCGCGGTCGAAGAAGTCCGAGGGCAGGCCTGCCATGTAGGGGGCCGTGATCGGTCCTCCGGTGGTGACCAGGACCGGTTGGGTGACCGTTGCCAGTCGATCGGCCGGCAACTGGTAGCGGTTGAGGAAGAGGCTGTCGTGGACCAGCGTGGGCGCGAGGGCGACCGAATCCGCCCAATGCGCCGTCTGCTTGCCTGCCGCTTTCCTGGCCGCGATGTTGTCGTCGGAGGCGCCGGTCATGCGCATGAACAGTTCGAGAACCTCCTCGTCTCGCCCGGCGTCGAAGGCGCGTCGGGTGTCCGCGATGTACTCCTCGAATCTCGAGCGCAGGTCGTCTCCGACCGCATATGGCACCTCCCACACGGCGATCGTGTCGATGGCAGACCCTGCCGCGGCGGCCTCCAGCGCCAACGCACCGCCAGAGGACGCCCCGAACACGTGCGCCGAGCCACCAGCCTCCGCGATCAACGCATCCAGGTCTTCGATCTCCCGCTCCACGGCGTAGGGCTCGGTGAAGCCGCTCGCGCCGCGTCCCCGACGGGCATAGTTGTAAACCGTGAAGTGCTCGGCGAGAGCAGGTACCAAGGGAGCGTTCTCGGCTCCGTCGTCCAGTCCGCCGCCTACCAGGACGACAGCCGGGCCGCTTCCCTTCCGGTCGTAGGCGATGGTGGTGCCATCGTTTGATGTCACGCGAAAGGCCATCTCGTTCATCTCACATCTCCGTTCGAGAGGTTTGTCTCAGCGCCTGAGCAGCGTGCCGACGACGGCCTCGGTGCGCGACCACCGCGTCCTTGCGATCACGGCCGCCACGACGAGAAGGGCGAGCGGCAGCCAAGGGCTCTGCTCGAGCACGAACTGATCGGTGATGACAGCACCGGTCAGCAATGCCGCCAACCCGAGACTGGCCAGGCCCGCCAGAGCCGGGATCAGAAGTCCAACCCCTCCCGCGACCTCCAGCGCTCCGACCAGGTACCGGAGCCACTGGCCAGCCCCGATGTCGGCGAACATGTCCACCATGACCGGGTCGCCGGCGAGCTTCGAGATTCCGCCGCCGGCGAT
>DASTNZ010000059.1:0-3906 GCA_035762665.1 Jiangellaceae bacterium
GTTGGCCTCACCGAAGCCGGCGCCCGCGCGGCCGGAATCACCACTGAGTTCGGTATGGCCCAGGTGCCGGAGTCCACGCGGGGGTGGGTACACAAGGCCGGGAATGACGGCTTCATAAAACTCGTCGCCGACGCCGATCACGGCGTGCTGGTCGGTGCCACATCCGCCGGCCCGACAGGGGGTGAGGTTCTTTCTGCGCTTGCCGTTGCCGTCCACGCTCGAGTTCCGATCAATACGTTGCGCCACATGATGTACGCCTATCCAACGTTCCACCGCAGCATCGAAGTGGCCGTCCGCCAGCTCAGTTGAAGGCCGGCCCGACGTCACGACAGCAGACCGATCTCGCGGGCGCGGGCCGCGGCCTGGGTACGGGTGGTAGCGCCCAGCTTGTCTAGGATGTGCGTGATGTGCTTCTTCACGGTGTCGCGTGTCACGTACAGCTCGTCGGCGATCTCCTGGTTCCGCTTTCCCGCCGCCAACAGGCGTAGTACTTCCATTTCGCGGTCGCTCAGGGCTACGACAAGACCCGCGGCGACAGCAGAGCCCCGCCTCCTGGCCGAGTCTCGCCGCGCTGCATCGACGTCGAAGGCTCTCGCCAGCTGGGACAGGTAGTCGACTGGCACGTCGCCGAGAAGTGCTCGCTGGTCCGGTCGCATCGCGAGTAGCCGGCCGTGCAAGGCACCCATTGCGGATCCTTCATCGACGAATACTCTGATGTAGCCCTGGGAGTAGGCAAGGGTGAGCGCCTCGGCCAAGGCGACCGCGGCCAGGGCATCGTCGCCAAGAGATGCCAGCGCTCGCGCTCGCAAGGCGTGGATCTCGACGAGGCTGCCGGGCCGCGCCGTCGCGTCGTCCTGCAACCGCGCAAGCAGGCTGAGCGCTTGGTCAGCCGCACCACCGGCGATCAGCACCCGGGCGAGCACCAGGTAGGCCGGCTCCCGTGGATAGCTCGGGATGTCGTCCGCGCTTAGGCCGCGATCCTCAGTCCACCGGGTGGCCGCCGCGACATCGCCCTGGGCCAGGAGCAGACGGGCGTGTTTCGCCGGCACGGGGTTGAGTAGTTCGGCTACCTGCGAGCTGGGAGCGACCTGCTCGGCCTCGGCGATGGCGTCCAGCGCGCCGGCTGCATCTCCATTCGCATGGTGGATCCACGCCAGAATGGCCAGCCCGTTGGCCAGTGGCTGGGTGTAGGTGAGCCGACGGCACAGCGGAATCCCCGCCTTGACGTAGCTCAGCGCACGGTCGAGCTGCCCCTGTAGGTAAGCAACCTCAGCCATGCCCACCTGGGCGGCACCCGCTGCCGGGAGGGCCGGCAGTCCAGGGGGAGTGGCGAGCTCGAACGCCTGGCCATACGTGTTGAGTGCCGCGTCCGCGTGGCCTTGGGCGCGCTGGATCTGGCCGATGTGATGGCAGCCCCAAGCGACAAGAGCGGACTCTCCCGCCGCCCGCCATCCTGAGACGCAAGCGGCGAAGCTACTCTCGGCCTCCACGAGCCGGCCGCGCAGCCACTCCGCGATTGCCAGGTGGCCACGGGCGAGGGATCCCAGCATCCAGTCACCCTCACCGAGCAGGTCCAAGGCCCTGGACGCGAACGCGGTCGTTGTGTCGGCATCGCCACGAAGTTCGGCCAAGAAGGCCCGGCTTGCCGCGACCATTGCCGGGACGTTGGTATAGACGCTTGCGGCGCGGCCCACAGACGGCTCGTACGGCTCATCGGCGGCTGTAGCCGTAGTCCATACCCGCTCCGCGGCATCGAGCAAATCCTCGACCGGTTCCACCCGGCCGGTGAGGAGGGCCAAGCGCGCCTGCACGAGGGACAACCGTGGCAAGGATTCGGCCACTTCTGCGGGCAGAGTGGCGAGCCAGCGTTTCAGGGTGGCACCCTCGCTGCGCAGGTGAAGTGCGTCGGCGTTCTGCTCGATAAGACGGGCGGCCCAGTCCGCGTCTCCCGCGCCCAATGCGTGCCTGAACGCGTCGTCTGCTAGCCCGTGCTCTTCGCACCAGGCCGCTGCGTTGCGGTGCAGCTCCGGAACGCGGTGCGGCTGCTGCAGCTCCAGCCGGGTACGAAGTAGGTCGGCGAAAAGGTGGTGGTAGCGCCACCAGCCGCGCACCTCATCCAGCGGCACGAGAAACAGGTTCGCTCGCTCGATGGCTTCTAGCACCGACTGACTGTCGGTCCGTCCGGTGACCACGTCGCACAGCTCGCCACATAGCCGGTCCAGCACCGAGGTTTCGAGCAGAAACGCCCCAACTGGCTCCGGTTGGCGCTCTAGCACCTCTGTCGTCAGGTAGTCGAGAACGTAGCGATGGCTACCGCTGAACGTCGCTACGAATTGGGCGACATCGGACTGTCCTTGGAGTGACAATGCCGCCAGCTGCAGTCCGGCCGCCCAGCCTTCGGTGCGTGCGGCCAGCGCCGCCACAGTGTCGTCGCCCAAGTCTTGACCGACTGCTTCGCGGAGCAGGGCGGCAGCCTCGGCATCGGTGAAGCGCAGCTCGAGGGTGCGCAGTTCGGCGAGCTTGCCACGGCCACGTAGGCGGGCTAGCGGAAGCGGCGGGTCGGCTCGGCAGGCCAGGACGAGCTGCAGCCCTGGGGGTACGTGTTCCAGCAGGAACAGCAGCGAGGAGTGGACCGGCTCGGCCTCGATCAGGTGGTAGTCGTCGAGCACCAGCACCACCGGAGCGGGGTGGCCGACCAACTCGTTGATGAGCGCTGAGACGAACCCGTCAAAGGACGTCGCCGACGGCCGAGCGAGTAGTGGACAGACCCGCTCGGCGACGCCAGGTCGCACTCGGTCAAGCGCGGCTGCCACATGCCGCCAGAACCGCACCGGGTCGTTGTCCGAGGCGTCTAGCGACAGCCACGCCACCGGCCGCTTCCTTCGCTGGCTCCAGTCGGCCAGCAGAGCGGTCTTGCCGAACCCGGCCGGCGCGGACACCAGAACAAGCTCGCGCGCCGCCCCTTCGTCGAGCTGTTCCACCAGGCGGGGGCGGAACACGAAGCCCGCCGGCGTGCGGGGCACGAACAGTTTGGTCGTCAGCAAGCCGTCGGGACGGCTGAGCGGCGAACCTCGAGGTGCTCCCCGATGCGTATCAGTCATCGCCCTGCTCCAGTCGTAATGGCAGGAATCTGACCGAGTTGACGCGCACATTGTAGGCCCACTACCACCTTCGGGTTGCAGTTGGCCAGCCACGGAGCGCTTG
Organism: Jiangellaceae bacterium; assembly: GCA_035762665.1. Classification (GTDB taxonomy): domain Bacteria; phylum Actinomycetota; class Actinomycetes; order Jiangellales; family Jiangellaceae; genus JASLBX01. Next base: position 3,205 of record DASTNZ010000059.1, read on the forward strand.
GTTTCCACCGTGAATGGTCCCTGTGGGTGACGACTCATCCACCGACCACAGGTCAGCTAGTGATGGCCAAGTGGCATGCCGTAAGGAGGTTTCGCAGTGAAACGGGTTACGCAGACCAAACATCGCTTCGTTCAGGTCGATGGCCTGGGCATCTTCTACCGCGAGGCCGGTGATTCAGCCGCGCCGACACTGTTGCTGCTCCACGGGTTCCCGACGTCGTCTCAGATGTACCGCAACCTGATCCCGAACCTGGCCGATCGCTACCACTTGGTGGCGCCGGATTATCCGAGTTTCGGGCACAGTTCGTTTCCGTCGGCCGATGAGTTCGACTACTCGTTCGAGTCGTTCTACGAGCTGATCTTGAAGTTCGTCGACAAGCTTGGGCTGGAGCGATTCTCGATCTACATCCAGGACTACGGCGCACCTGTCGGCCTGCGGCTTGCACAACGCAACCCTGAGCGCATCGAGGCCATCGTCACCCAATCGGGGAACGCCTACCTTGACGGGTTCACGCCCTTCTGGGAGCCGCTGTTCGCCTACGCCACCGATCCCAACCCAGAGACCGAGGCGGAGGTGAGTAAATACCTCACCCACGAAGCCAACAAGTGGCAGTGGACGCACGGGACGCGCGATCCGGAGCACATCTCCCCCGACACTTGGACCCTCGACAACGCGAACATTGACCGGCCGGGCAATCGGGAG
>DASTNZ010000060.1:0-7242 GCA_035762665.1 Jiangellaceae bacterium
TGGGAGCACGGTCTTGACGGCGTTGGAGTCACGGTCGCAGTACTCGACACCGGCGTGGACGACCAGCATCCCGACCTGGCGGGCAAGGTGATCGCTGCGCGTGATTTCAGCGGCAGCGGCTCTACCGATGACCGGTTCGGGCACGGTTCTCACGTGGCTGCCACGATTGCAGGTACTGGCGCCGCGTCAGATGGCGCCCGTGCCGGTGTGGCCCCGGGTGCCGATCTCCTCGCGGGCAAGGTCCTCAACGACAGCGGATTCGGTTTGATCTCTTGGATCATCGACGGCATGGAGTGGGCCGTAGCGTCTGGCGCCGACGTGGTGAATATGAGCCTCGGCGGCGCCCCGTCCGACGGCACCGACCCGTTGAGCCTCGCCGTCAACGCGTTGACCAAGGAGAACGGCACCCTATTTGTTGTCTCGGCCGGAAACGATGGCCCTCGTGAAACCACGGTGGGCTCCCCCGGTGCCGCCGATGCCGCCTTGACGGTGGGCGCTGTGGATCGCGAGGACATTCTGGCTGGCTTTTCCAGCCGCGGCCCACGTTGGGGCGATCTGGCCGTCAAGCCCGATATCACCGCACCCGGAGTCGGTATCGTCGCCGCCCGCGCCTCCGATACGTCGATGGGCGATCCGGTAGATGTCCACTACACGGCGGCGAGCGGCACGTCGATGGCAGCCCCGCACGTCGCCGGAGCGGCGGCCATCTTGAAGCAGCAGCACCCGGCGTGGACAGCCGAGGACCTCAAGGACGGCCTGATCAGCACGGCCGCCACCGGTGAGGGCTACTCCGGCGACGAGCAAGGTGGCGGCCGCGTGGACCTAGCCCGCGCCGTACAACAGGGCGTATACAGCGCCGGCACAGTGCACCTCGGCACCTTCACCACGGGTGACGATGACCTGGCAACTACCGAGATCACCTACGTCAACACCACAGACGAAGCCATCGATCTCGACCTGGAACTCACACTCACCACCGCGAGCGGTGAACCCCCCACCGAGGGTGCCGTCCTCCTCGAGCAGGACACCGTCCGGGTGGAGCCCAAGTCCACCGCTTCAACAGCCATCGAAATCCGCCCTGCTGCGCTCGACCAGGGCCGATACACCGGCTACCTCACCGCCATGTCCGGTGACATCGTGGTCCACAGCACGCTCTGGCTGCTCAAGGAGCCGCCAATGCACACGGTGAACTTCACCGCCGTCGGCCCCGACGGCAAACCAATCAGCCTGACCCCTCTTGTCGTGTTCGGCGAAGATCCTCGCTTCGACATGGTCACGGACCTGTGGCCGCCAGGTAAGACGATCACCAGTGTGTTCGGAGAAGGCACGTACTACCTGTTCGCCAATGCGCACCACACCGATGAGTTCGGCGAGAGCGCGCACGTGCTGGCCATCCCGGAATTGGAGATCTCCGAGGACACCGACGTCGAGATCGATCTGCGCAAGACAGTCGAAGTCGAGATCAGGACGCCGAAGCCGGCCCGCCAGACCGGCATCTACAGCTACTACTCCTACCGCGACATGGGCACGCGAACCGTCGCCAATGGGGTCATGCAGTTCCCGCACTCCGAGCGGCTCTTCGTCGCGCCGACCGACGAGCTGGCGCACGGCGACTACGAGTTCAGTTCCCGGTGGCAGCTCCGCCGACCGATGCTCATGGCCGATGTCGCTGGCCACCCGAGCCTGGACGTTGACCTGCACTACCTCCCGTTCTCGCCCGCGCTGGAAGGTACCCGCACGCTACCTGTCGTCCATGTCGGCGAAGGCAACCCCAGCGATTACCAAGGCCGGAACGTCGACGGCGCGATCGCCCTCGTCACCCCGCAGGGCGATCCCGACTTCGACGGGCTGACCGGAGTGGCTGCCGACGCGGGAGCCGCGATGGCGATCTTCGTGCCGCCAGGCACCTACAGCTGGTACAGCGAGTGGCTTTCCGCTGGCGACCGACTGCCAGCCATGGCCGCCTTCATACCGCGCTACCAGGCAGAGCCATTGCTCGACCTGACGAAAGACGAAGCGGTCAAGTTGCGCCTCACGGGAAGTGTCGACAGCCCATATTTGTACGAGGTGATGCAGATCTCCGATGGCCGAGTGCCGGACAAGATCGTGCACACAATCGACGAGTCCAACTCCGCCACCGTCAAGAGTGCGTACAACCACGCCGGCGGCGACGACTGGATCAAAGAGCAGCGGTTCGGCTGGCGACCCTGGATGGGATCAGCGATCAACCAGTTCCAGCGAGTCCTACGGCGACCCCTGGTGCGCGAGGAGGTCATCAGCACTGGCAACACACTCTGGCAGCACCGCGTACGCCCCGACTTCAACCCCTTCTTCGACATGGTGCCGGTCGGCGGCGGCATGACTCATCTGCCGCGCGCTTATCAAGCTGGCGAGCGATCGACAACCAGCTGGTTCGAGACTGTGATCCGGCCAGCGATTCCGTCCGACGCCGACGGGCTGACAAGCCACCGTGAGGGCGATGTCTTAACCATCCGGATTCCCGAATTCGCCGACGCCTCGGACGACCACTACGGTCGGGCTGAGGAACCGGAATCGCCGTGGAGTCCGGATAAGGTAACGGCCAGGCTGTACCGCAACGGTGAACTGTTGGCAGAAGGACCCGGGGCGTGGGGTGTATATCCGGCCTCGACTGACGAGGCCGAGTACCGCGTCGATCTGACGGTCGAACGAGATCAGCCGGAGTGGGAGTTCTCAACGCGAACCGACACGTCATGGACGTTCCGATCGGCTCGCCCCAATGGCGAGAGGGACCTCCTGCCGCTTCTCCAGGTGGATTACGAAATCGACACTGATCGGTACAACCGGGCACCATCCGGTCGCGCCGTACGGCTGGGTCTGGTCGCTCGGCATCAGGATGGGCTGGGTGACATCGAATCTGCGGGAATGACGGCTCAAGTCTCGTTCGACGACGGTGCGACATGGGAGGACGTCCGGCTAATCGACGAGGGAGAGGGACATTTCCTTGCCCTCGTGCAGCACCCGCCGCTGTCTCGGACAACCGGCTACGTGTCCCTCAGGGTCCAGGCCACGGACACGGCCGGGAATCGCGTCGAGCAGACAGTCCTGCGCGCGTACGGCCTGTCAGGAGGTTAGGCGCCACGGCGGAGCGTTGGTCGCGAGTCGCGGACATTTTTGGACAGCCAGCCGCGGCTCGCGACCTGCCACGCAAGCTGCGTCCTGCTGTCGGCGTCGACTTGATCCATGAGGGCGCGGATCCTGCGTTGCACAGTCCGCTGACTTATGCCCAGCTGGGTGGCAATGGCCTTGTCGCTGACCCCGGCGACGAGTAACGACAGCAGGTACAGGTCGTCCGAACCTACTGTCTCCCCAAAGTCCTCTACCAGCACAGTCTCGTACTCTCCGCTGGAAATGTGCAGCGGCGACGCGCTCGACCAGTAGCTTTCGAACAAGGCCACCAGCGCGGTGAGCAGGTGGCTGTCGCGGATCAGGGCCGCCGTAGGCTCCCCCGGCCCGCCACGGTCAGTAACCAGGGGACACAATCCGACGCTGCGGTCGGCGATGGCCATGCGCACTGGCAGACGCGCGGTAGCACGAGCCTGTTCGCCCTTCCGGATACCCTCGGCCACGTTGTGGATCATGCCCGGCTCCTCCAAAAGAGCCCTCTCGTAGATGACTTGGTAGCGGACGCCGCGAGCCAGCATCTCGAATTCCTCAGAGTTGTCCTCCGACGGCATCACCACGTGACCCGATCGGCAGAACCAGAGCAACTCCTTGCGCGCTCCGAGCTGAAGGTTGCGTATCTGCTGACGGATCGCCGGTCGACCTACGATCACCTCGACGAGCTGGCCGGCATCCCGGCGACGGATGTTGCTGCGGTACTCGTCGGCGAGGTCGGACACTGTCCTGCGCGCCAACTCGATCGACTCCAGGGTGCTTAACAGCATCGGGCCAAGGCCAACGTCCGGGGCGATAGCAGCAAAGCGCGGCGGATCCTCGTAGTCTCGCAGGCTGGCCAATCCCTTTGCGCGGAGCGACTCCAGTAACCTCCCCGCCTCGGCGACGGTGACTCCGAGGTCACGCGCCAGATCGGCTGGCTCCGCCTCCAGAACGCCTACAAGCAGCCGATATGCGTGCTCCTCCAACCGGCTCACACCAGCTGCCTCAAGCATCACGCCTCCGTCTCGGTCGACGTCGACAGGCAGCCAGGCCAGCGACACCCTCCTGTTTCACGCTTGTACCCGGCCGAATTCCGGATCCCAGTTCGGGAGTATCGAACAGTGGAATGTGCCCGGAGCATACCGGGACAGCTTCCGGCGGCACGTCATTACCCCACGGGGCGGACGCCAATTCTCACGCAGCTGGGCGGTGTTGGCCTCATAGGTGGCGCAGTCGATGAAGCCGGGATGGTGTTCGGGGATCAGCACCACCGACTCTTCCCGGGGCAACACAACGGTACGGGTGATGACCCGACCGTCGGGGTCGATGCGCTTCTCGCTCCGGTTCCGTCCGAGCACGAACGCGCCGGCATAGCAGGGGTTGGTCAAGAAGTCATCCACCGCCGGATACGTCGCGGCAGCCCAGGAGATCCGATCCGCCCCGTCCCCGCAGGACGCCGCGGCAGCAGCAGTCGGAGAGCACACTCCACCCACGCCGATCTGGGGTTGCGGTCGGCATCCCCATGGTGTTCGAGCGGCTGGCTGCGTTCGACTTCCGCTCCGGACTCCCGGACGCGCAGCTATTTCCCTACGCTCGCTTCGAGTATTCGCGGTGATCAGGCCCAGGGGGGCCTTCGCCCTTGCCTGCGGAGGAAGATCGACCTCTTGCACGTCGATCAGCAACGAATCGAATCCTTCGAACACGCAGGCCCCTGTCGGCTAATGCTGTGGCCGCGGCATGAGGAACGCCAGGATCATCGAGGACAGCCATTCGACCCGGCCGAGCATGCCGACGTGGAACGTGCCGGGGAGCTCGCCAAGCTGGACTTGCGGTAGCTCGACGAGGCCGCCCGGCATGCATGGTCGAATGTCCACGTCGGCGCGTCGATCACGCCGTTGAGGCTCATGAGCTCGTGTACGTGCATCGCTCCCATATTCCATCTCCTCGTTTGGGATTCCGTGTAGATCTGGTCGGCGGCTCGTTAAACCGTTCGTCGCCGACCGGAGTTAGGCACGTCGTCGGGGCGATGGCGCGGCTGAACCGCCGAGGGGTCGTGTGCGGACGTCGGGGAGGTCACAGGCGAGATGGGTTCGTGCAAATGTGAGCATGGTCACACCGGTAGAGATGGTCACGACGCTGTTGAGGCGCCGCTTGGTGGCGGGGGCGCGGGCGGCGGCGAGAGCCGCGCGCCCGGCGCGCGCGTGGAGGCAGGTCGCGCCGCCATCGCGTGGTACGTGCCCGGCCATGATGTGCATGCCGGCTTCCCGCAGCGAGGCGCCTTCCGGGCCACCGGCCGGCGGCCTCGCGGCCGGCGGAGCTGAGTTGCCCGATCGCCGGGCGCTGCGCCATTCACCGCGGGCCCAAGATGAGACACCGCGTACGACGACATCGTGGTGCTACTCGACTACCACCTTTGGCCACTGGCCGACTCTAGTGCGGTCTAAGGGTTCCACCTCGAACGGCACCTGCGAGTGACGACTCTTTGGTGGCTATGCAGTGGACTTGGTGTGTGAGGTACGCGATCTGCGGCAGGGCTGTAACGACCCGCACTGGTCGACATGGATCGACGTGGCGGAGCTTACCAACCAAGCCAGCGGCGTGACCCTCATCGTCGGCGAGGTTGCCGACAAGGCCGTGTTGTACGGAGGTCTCGGAAAGGACAGGAATCCTGGCCTTTCGCTGCTCTCGGTGCGTCGCGCCGATCCCAGCACAACACGTAGAGCGTGGGGTCGGCCGCCGTTGAGCAGGGCGCACCCTACCGGCTCCTGCGGCTCGGTCCCCAGCGCCCCGCGCGACAAGCAGACACATGCGCCGGTGCACCAACAAAGGGAGGATCAGATCAGCTGCACGGCGGTCCAGACCTCCCCCGACCCTTGCTCGAGGAGGCGGGTGACGTGCCATGAGGCCGCTCATTTCGTTCGGCTTCGGTGCAGCGACGGCGGCAATCATCGTGCTTGGCGCGTTGATGGTGATGGGCGATGGCCTCCGGATCCGCCGCAGCAACCGGAAGGTTCTCGGCTACACCGAAGTCCGCGCTGATCGCCTGGGAGACATCCCAACCGACGAGCTCACCTACCTGGCCGACCAGTTCCATGTGCTGACGGTGCGCATGTACACCGAGCTGTGCACCCGTCGTACCGCTGAGCTCGGCGCCACCCAGCTCGAGGCGATGCTTCGTGACGATGCGGGCGGGCTGTGACGGCGCTGCCACGACAGATGGACTCCGCAGCGCTTGCGGCGGGATTCTGCGGCGTCGTAGGGCTCGGCACGACGTGGATGAACAGCGGCGCCCCAAGGCGTTACACGACCGAGTGTATGAACCCGGCTGGAGTGCCGAGCCAGCGGTGTCAGTCGGGTGGATCTCAGCTGGTCACAGCTGACGTCGCCAAGCCGTAGCCGAGGAGGTGGACAGTGACGAGCGCGCCAGAAGTCGCCGGTAGTGTGGCGGTCGGAAAGCTCCGGCCAGCCTCCCCCAGGCTTGGCGCTCGTCGTTGGGTCCTTGTTGTGCGCGAGGCCGCATTTATCACAGCTGCGGCGCTGCTGTACTCGCTGGTGCGCGGGCTCACCGACGACCGCACCCTGCTGGCGCTTGCCAACGCCGAGCGAGTGATCTCGTTCGAGCGCGCGCTCGGGATCTTTGTGGAACCGGAACTGCAGGCCGCCGTGCTCGATAGTTCCGCTGTGGTAATTTCGGCAAACGCCATCTACCTGGCATATTGGCCGATCGTCATCGGCGTGCTCGGCTGGCTGCTGACCTCGCATCCCGCGCGGTACTCGTTCTATCGCACCGCGGTGCTCGTCTCCGGAGCGATCAGTCTCGTGGTGTTCGCGCTGTTCCCCCTGGCACCACCCAGGTTTCTGCCCGACCACGGCTTCGTGGACACCATCGCGGTCCACTCCGCCGGGTACCGCGAGGGCAATGCGTCGGCGCTGGTCAACGAGTATGCTGCCATGCCCAGCCTGCATCTCGGGTGGATTCTGCTCGCGAGCATCGCCGTCACCACCCTGGTTCGGCGCCGTGCCGTGCGGGTCGCCGCCGCCAGCCTTCCCGTACTGATGCTCGCCGCGATCGTCTTGACGGCCAACCACTACCTTGTCGATGGT
>DASTNZ010000061.1:0-2087 GCA_035762665.1 Jiangellaceae bacterium
GAGTGCGATCACGCATCGCACCTGCGACACGGTCAAGACCAGCGGGTCGAGTGGTACAACGCGCAAGTTGGATCGATCAGTACATCTTGGGGATATCCGTTGCAACGGTTCCGTCCACGGTGGGTGCCAGGCTCGCTGCCTGATTTTTTGGAAAGAGGACTGGCTTGAAGCAGCGCCGCCCCAGACGGAACATGGAACGCCAGATGATCCGCCGTCCGTCACCATGGGCGACGTTCCAGCATTCCTTGAGGCTGCAACTCACGGCGTAGGCCACACCGAAGATTCACCTGTCTACTCGTGCCAGGCCACTGAACTGCTGCGGGCTACGCAGTTCGTGTCGGCGCGTGATCCGCGGATGTGGATCAAAGACGTTCGCTCGCGGAACGCCACCCTTAGGACGGCCCTGGCGAGCCTGGCCGTGCTCATGTTCAACAAGTGGCAGGCCATGAGTGCTCGGCTGCCGCGTTGGATGCGTATCAACGGTGGCAGAACCTGGCCGTCGTACACGCCGAAAGGGGAACGGCGCGCCTACCCACCGCTCGACCTCCAGCCCGGTGAGCTCGTCGAAGTCAAGTCGTTGAGCGAGATCGAGGGCACCCTTGACGACAACGGTGCCGTGCGTGGCCTCCGCTTCGCCGCTGAGATGATCCCGTACTGCGGAAAGCGAGCACGCGTACTGGCGCGGGTAGACCGGATCATCGACGAGAAGACCGGCCGGATGCTCAAGCTGCGCGATTGCATCATCCTTGAGAACGTGTGGTGTCAAGGGACATTCAGAGCATTGTGTAGGCGCAAGATCTACACGTACTGGCGTGAAGCGTGGCTGCGTCGTGTTGACTCCGGCGATGCTGCGTAGATCCTCGAATCGCGTACTGTGAGTGGCTGTTCCTTCGGGCAGCAAGGGGGGTATGGGACGTTGCGGGTACTAATCGCCGGTGACCGCGGATATCTCGGCACGAGGTTGGTGCCGCTCCTGCGCGGTGCTGGTCATGACGTCGTTGGATTGGATACCGGATGGTACGACGGTTGCGACTTCGGTCCTGTCCCGTCGGACTACGAGCGGCGCACCGGTGATATCCGTGATGTGCGTGTCGACGATCTCGACGGCTTCGAGGCAGTGATCAACCTGGCGGCGATTTCCAACGACCCCGTAGGTCATCTGAACCCAGATGCCACCTATTCAGTCAACGCCCACGGCGCAGTGCACCTGGGACGCGCGGCGAAACAAGCCAGCGCCCGAAGGTACCTGTTCTCTTCGTCGTGCTCGCTCTACGGGGCGGCGGGCAGCGCGCCTGTTGCCGAGGATGCAGACTTCAACCCGGTAACCCCATATGGTGAGAGCAAGGTGATGGCTGAAGCCGGCTTGGCGCAGCTTGCCGACGACAGCTTCAGCCCGACCTACCTTCGAAACGCCACCGCCTACGGCTCGACTCCGCGGCTGCGGGCGGACATCGTCGTCAACAATCTCACCGGTGTGGCCTTCACTCGTGGCGAGGTCCGCCTGCAGAGCGACGGAACGCCCTGGCGGCCGTTGGTGCACGCCGAGGACATTGCCCGGGCGTTCCTGGCAGCCTTGGAGGCGCCCGTGGACGTGGTGCACAACCAGGCCTTCAACGTCGGGCGGGACGAAGACGTCGTTCAGATCCGAGATATCGCGGCACAAGTGTCCCGGGCTCTCGATGCACCTGTGACGTTCGCCGCTGGAGCGGGGCCGGATAGGCGCGACTATCGGGTCGACTTCGGAAAGATCAACCGGCTGCTACCAGCCTTTAAGCCCGAATGGACGATCGCGCGAGGCATCGACGAGTTGGCGCACGACATGCGTGAGTTCGGTCTGTCCGCCGAGGACTTCGAGGGACCCCGATATGTCCGGCTCGAGAGAATTCGACAGCTGCTCGCCGCCGGCCAACTCGACCAGGAGTTGCGCTGGACCACCTGGAGGCCCGAATGAGCCTGCCGCTCTGCCGCCTGTGCTCCGCCGAACTCGAGCACACGTTCGTAGATCTCGGCATGTCGCCACCGTGCGAGAGTTACCTGACTGCGGACGAACTCGACCAAGCCGAAGTCTTCTACCCACTGCACGTTCG
>DASTNZ010000062.1:0-120256 GCA_035762665.1 Jiangellaceae bacterium
CCGGTCGACGCGGAAGCTGCGCCAGTCGTCGCGATCGAGGTCGTAGGCGAGGAGGTACCAGCGCCGGTCGGAGGCGACCAGGCGGTAGGGCTCGACCCGCCGCCGTCGCACCTCGCTCCCGGACGGGTAATCGAAGCCGGCATCGACTTCGTCGCGGCAGGCTCTGGCCAGCGTCATGAGCACGTCGGGGTCGACCGGCGTGCGGCCTCCGCCGAAGGACTCCACCGAGCCGGAGAGCGCGCGCACCTCATGCCGCAACCGAGTGGGCAGCACCCGGTCGAGCTTGGTCAGCGCCCTGAGTGCGGCGTCGCCGGCGCCCGCGACCGCGCCACCCGCGCCGGCGAGCAGCGAGACCGCAGTGGCGATCGCCTCTTCGTCGTCGAGAAGCAGCGGCGGCAGGTCCTGCCCCGGGCCGAGCCGGTAGCCACCGCCGATACCCTGGCCGGCATGCACGGGATAGCCGAGCGTGCGCAGCCGCTCGACATCACGCCGTACCGTGCGCGGCGTGACCCCGAGCCGGTCGGCAAGCTCGGGGCCCGTCCAGACCTGGCGCTGCTGAAGCAGCCCGAGCAGGGCGAGCACCCGCTCCGTCGTACCCCGCTGGTCACTGCGTGCCACGTCCATGTCGCCCACCCTGCCAGAGATAACGGACCGATCCTGTCCGCTAGAGGTGTCAGGGTGGCTCCATCCAGCGCTGGTGCACGATGCAGCGCTACGGCAACCGCGTGAAGGTGAGCGCCCATCGCGCGACAGAAGGAGGACAGATGACGATCGAGCGGATCAACCCCGAGGGGCTCTTCCAGTCCCCCGCGTTCTCGCAGGCGACGATCGCGCCCGCGGGGCGCACGCTCTACATCGGCGGACAGAACGGCGTGGATGCCTCAGGCAACCTGGCCGACGGGATCGCGGCGCAGACGCGGCAGGTGTTCGAGAACCTCGACACAATCCTCGCCGCGGCGGGGGCGACGCCTGCGGACGTCGCGAAGCTGACGATCGCGCTCGTCGACACCGTCGACCCGACAGAGGGGTTTCAGGCGGTTCCCGCCGAATGGGCGAGGGTCCGGACCGCGATCACGGTGCTGCTGGTCTCTCGGCTCGGCGCCGGCGCCAGCACGCTCGTCGAGGTCGATGCAGTCGTGGCGCTGCCGGAGTAGCGGCAACTCCGACCCGCACCACCCGCCAGGCTGCTGATCGTGGATGGCAACCCTCGCGCCCCACCCACCCGCTACCTCAGCCGAACGATTAGCAGGTCGACGCCGCGCCGCAGTCCGGCCTGCAGACGATTGGGCTCGCGCGTCTCGGCAACACCCAATGTCGGCTACCGCTCCCGTCTCTCAATACTTCCGCCCATGCAGAATTGAGCGCGTTCTGGAGCGGTTCAGAGCAGTTTGTCCAGGGAGCGAAGAGCGGGGCCGCCGCCGACGTCCGTTGCTGACCGTGGTTGCTCGGTTTTGCTCAACAAAGCCCGGCGGTTCAGTTCTGGACGTGTGTTTGAGGGTTCTTCCGTGTGGTCATGTTGTGGCCGGCGTGGGTGCGCCGGGGCCGTGGGCGGGTTGGAACAGTTCGATCAGGTTGCCGGCGGGGTCGGCGAGCAGAATTTGGCGCCCGCCGGGACCGGCGACTACGTCGCTCCGGAAGGACAGGCCGGCGTCGCGGAGCCGGGCGATCTCGGCATCCAGGTCGTCGACGACGAGGTGGATACGGTTGCGACCAGCGGGCGCGGCGTCATCAGGGGTGGCGCGGGCGCCGGAGCTCGCGGGTCCGGATAGCAGGAGCCGAAGCGGGCCGCGCACCACGTCGGCGAAGGCGGGCGCGGCGCTGTTGTTCAGGGTGAAGCCAAGGTGGGTGGTGTAGAAGTCGACGGCCGCCTGCACATCGTTGACGAGGTAGCGGACGCTGGCGTACTGATCTGGCGCGTTCACGGTGGAACCTCCTCAATGGTGGTCGAACTACACGGTATGCGTCGACGAAACTCTCGGCAGGCGATGATGACGCGGGGATCTTGGGCAGATGACCTTGTTAAGGTTCCCGTTCGGCCGCTTTACACGCCATTCGCACGGGCCCGGACGGTCGCGAGGGTCGCAGTGGACAGCGCGGAACGGTCGGCGTCGGCGGCCGCGGCTAGCCTCCAGTCATGAACCGGATCGATCGGCTGTACGCCACGGTCGAGGAGCTGCGGGCGGCCGGGCCGCGGGGCCGCACAGCGAGGCAGCTGGCGGATCACTTCGAGATCAGCGTCCGCACCGTCGAGCGCGACCTTAGCGCGCTGGGGCAGGCGGGCGTGCCCCTCTCGAGCCGGCAGGGACGGCGCGGCGGCTACGTGCTCGATCGCTCGATGACGCTCCCGCCACTCAACTTTACGCCGCAGGAGGCGGCGGTGGTGGCGGTAGCGCTGAGTCGGTCCGAGCACGTGCTCTGGGCCCGCGACGCGCGAAGTGCGCTCAACAAGATCGTGGCAGCTATGCCCGAGCGGGCCGTGCGCGAGGCGCGGTCGACCGCTGCAACGGTGCGGCTGCTCGTGCAGCCGGTGCCCGGCCCCGACGCCGAGATCGCCGAGGTCATCTGGAGGGCGGTGCGCGAGAACGAGGTGCTGCGGATCCGCTACATTGACGCCGGCGGCGTCGAGACCACCCGCGAGGTCGAGCCGCAGCACGTGGTCGTGGGGCCCAACGGCTCCTACCTCACCGCCTGGTGCCACCTACGCCGTGACGACCGGGTCTTCCGGATGGACCGCATCACCGCGGCCGAGCGGACGCCGCCCTTGCCGCGACCAGAGCGCCCGACCCGCGAGCCACTCGTCGACGGCCTGATCACGAAGATCCCGGCCTGGCCATGAGGCACGCAAAGTTGCCGAGAAACACCGACATAGGGCTGTCGCGGAGCCCAGAGATCGTGGGTGTAGCCCCCGTCCGGCGGGCGTTCCCCACGAAAAGGAGACACCCATGACGAGCCCTGTACCCGGCACCCTGGCCTGGTTCGAGGTCGCCACCAGTGACGCCGACGGTGCCCAGAAGTTCTACGGCGAACTGTTCAACTGGTCGTTCGCGACCGACCCGGCGGCGGCCGCCGGCGGCATGGACTACCGCAACATCACGGCGTCCGGCGCCGACGCTCCGATGGGCGGCATCGCCAACACCGGCGGTCAGATGCCCGACCACGCGGTGTTCTACATCCTCGTCGCCGACGTAGCGGCCACGTGCGTGGCGGCCGAGGGTCTGGGCGGGTCGGTGGTGAGCAAGCAGCTCGAGCCGGGCCCAGGCGGTCCGGCGTTCGCCTACCTGCGCGACCCGGCCGGCAACTTGTTCGGCGTCTTCACCCCGCCGACGGCCTGATGGCGCGAGGCACGAAGCGCGGCGCGTCCCCGTCGGACTCCTCCGGCGGGGACGACCCGCGCGAACTCAACGATGAGCTCACCGACGACCTTCTCGACGACCCGGCGGTCGGGCGCGCGACGATGATGGGCTACCCGTGCGTCCGGATGGCCGGCCGGTTCCTCGCCGGCTATGACGAGCGCGCCGGCACGATCATTGTGAAGTTGCCGCAGGAGCGGGTGACGGACCTGATCGAAAGCGGCGCCGGCGATCGTTCGCGCCCAACGGCCGCACCTTCCGTGAGTGGGTGTCGGTGCCTACCGTCGATCGGAAGCTGTGGACGCAGCTGCTCGACGAGGCGGTCAACGTCGCCAGAAAGGGCCTGGCCGAGTAACACGCCCCGGGCCGTGGCGGTCAGGCCTCCGGCTGGGTACGGGCCGATGCAGCAGAGCGCCAACGGAGCGCTAGTCTCGGCCGGTGCCGATCCTGGTGGTTGCCGCAGCGATCGTTGACGACTTCGATCGTCCTCGCCGCCTGCTCGCTGCCCGCCGGAGTTCACCGCCCGAGGTCGCCGGCTTCTGGGAGTTCCCGGGAGGAAAGGTAGAGCCGGACGAAGATGTGCATACGGCATTGCACCGTGAACTCCGTGAGGAACTAGGAGTGTCCGCGCAGCTTGGCGCTGAGTTCCTGCCGGACGGGAAGGCGGCTTGGCCGCTGACCGGGTCGGCAACGATGCGGCTGTGGCTCGCCCGCATCATCGACGGCGAGCCGACGCCGCTCGAAGATCATGACGAGCTGCGCTGGCTACCGGCCGGCGATTGGCTCTCGGTCCCCTGGCTGCCCGCAGATGTGGCGGTGGTTCGTGCCTTGGAGGAGCGCTTCAGCAGCCTGCCATGAGCTCACACGTCGCTACGGTCAGTGTCTCGGCTACACCCAACACGGAATCTCGCTAATCTTGCTCGGATTCTTCGAAGCGCATGCCTTCGCCGCCGTCGCTGACCATGAGCAACGCTTGGCCGAGTTGGACGAAGGCGACTTGATTCAGCCCGGGCACCGGCTGCTCGTCTGGCCAAGTCGCATAGCTCTGGAGGACCAGCGCGCTTTCGTCGCCGAGCCCCAAGGACTCGACAGTGAAAAGGGTCATGGTGCGATCCTGGGTAATCGTGGGGGCACATTGCGACGTCGTTGACGTAGCGCTGGAGGACCGATTCCGCATCCTCGGCGCTCTCGAAGACCCAGAGGCCGCGGAACACCTCGACCTCGGGGGCAACCAGCCGGACTGACATGGCATCCACCAGCGCATCCGCGATCTCGGCGGGGAAGGACTCAGCGGCGCACAGCGAGACTTCCTTGTACCAGCACGCCAGTTCGGGCCCTTCAATTGCGCCCTCGTCGCCGTAATCGGGCAAGTCGACGTCCAGCGGGAAGTCGGCAGGGATCACACCGCCGGGAAGTTCGACGGAGGACGGAGGCTCCGAGGTCGCAAACTCGGGAGTGTAACGAAAACGGTCGCGTCCGGGTGCGTTACCGGGCCGGCGGGCTGCAGGTCGGGAGCGGCGAGCTCGTCGCCACCGGCTGACCGCCAGCCGCCAGGCGACCTTCCGCACCCACGCCTCGGGCTGGTGGTGATCAAGCTGGTCCCGACGATCCCAGGCCCGGACGAAGGCCTCCTGCACGCAGTCCTGCGCCTCGACGAAACTGCCGCACATCGCGTAGAGCTGGCCCACCAGCCGCGCGAACGATCGCATAGAACTCGTCGAATGTCTCGGCGTCCACCGGCTGCCTCCATTCGGGACCTCTAACCCGACATACGCTCGGCGCCGCTGACCGGCTGCATCCCCGGGCGGCGGGAAACGAAGTTCCACCGCGCTTCGACGGTGCCGATAGATAATGTCGGAACCGTGCGCGTCGTGAACCTGGGAGATAGCCCGGAACTGGCCGAGGCCGTGTACGACTTCCCGTCGGTGTGGCCGATTTTCATGGTCAAAGATCCGATCTCCGATCTGTACTACAACGACGTCACCGCCGCCTACCCCGAATACGTGATGCTCGCACTGGACGGCGACCAGGTCGTCGCCCGATCGTTCAGCGTCCCGTTCGCGTGGGATGGTGATCCAGCGACGGATCTGCCGGCCGGCGGCTGGGACTGGGTGATCCAGCAGTCGTGCCTCACCCGGTTCTCCGGCAGCAAACCAACGATCGTGTCCGCCGTGGAGATCGCGGTCAAGGTCGAGCGGCGCGGCACCGGCCTCGCAGCACAGATGCTCGATGCCATGCGCAGCAACATCACCCATCTGGGCTTCCGGGACCTCGTCGCGCCGGTACGTCCGAACGGCAAGCCGTCCTTCCCGGACGAGCCCATCGCCGACTACGCCTTCCGGACCCGTGACGACGGCTTGCCATACGACCCGTGGTTACGCGTACATGTGCGGGCCGGTGGCCGTATCGTCCGTCCCGCCGAGAATTCGATGACCATCCCAGGCACGCTGGCCGGGTGGCGCGAGTGGACCGGGCTGCCGTTCGACACGGCGGGTCCGGTGTACGTGCCGGAGGCTCTCGTCCCCGTGCAGTGCGACCCGGAGCACGGCTACGCGGTGTACGTCGAGCCGAACGTCTGGGTGCATCACAGACTCGCGGATTGACCCTCCTACCCGAACGCCCCCATTCCCAAAACCGATAGCCATCTGTGGCCTCCGTCAGCTACACAGGACGGGTGACAGACGATCTCGAACTCCGTATCGCACGCGACGACGAGTTTGCTCAGCTGGGTGAGCTCATCTCGGGAGCATTCCTCGACGACGCCCACGACGAAGTGCTCGACGTCGAACGGATGGTCTTCGAAGCCGATCGCACTCATGTCGTAGCGGACGGCGACCGGTTGGTGGCGACCGGAGGCGTGCTGACCAGAGAGATCACCGTGCCCGGCGCCGTGGTTCCAGCCGCGCATGTGACCGGTGTGGCCGTGGCGTCTACGCACCGGCGCCGCGGACTGCTGCGCCGAATCATGACCGCCCAACTCGAAACCATCAAGAGCCTCGGCACTGAGCCGTTCGCCGTCCTGTGGGCGAGTGAAGACCCGATCTACGGCCGGTTCGGCTACGGATTGGGAGCCTGGCACGTCTCATACAAGATCGCTAAGCCCGAGACGTCTCTGCCCGGCGAACCTGCCCACGGCAGGCTGCGGCAGATCGTGCCGAGCGAGAGTCGAGACGAACTGGCGGCCGTTCATGACCGGGTTCGCCGGTCGCGACCCGGATACTCGAGCCGTCCAGGCCGGTGGTGGGAGCATCTGACCTCCGATCCCAAGCCGCGCCGCCGAGGCATGACCGCGCTTCGTGGGGTGCTCTATGAGGTGGACGGCCGCGTCGACGGCTACGCGCTTTGGCGAGCCAAGGGCGGTTGGAACGACACAGGCCCGAACGGAGAGGTTTCGGTCAACGAGGTCATCGCCGAGAACCCCGAAGCCTACGCTGCCCTGTGGCGGTTCTTGTTGTCGATCGATCTGACCAGGACTGTGAAGTACATGTTCGGTGCGGTCGACGAGCCGCTTGCGCATCTCGTGACGAGCCCGAGCGGCCTGGTCTCCTCGATGTACCCGAGCCTGTGGGTACGAATCGTGGACGTGGCGGCCGCGCTAGAGGCCCGCCGGTATGCCGTCGCCGTCGACGTGGTGGTAGACGTGTCCGACGACATATTGCGGGACAACTCCGGCCGCTGGCGCTTGATCGGCGACGCTTCCTCATCGAAGTGCGAGCGGACGGACGCATCGGCCGACTTGTCGCTGGATGTGCGGGCACTCGGCGCGGCGTACCTCGGCGGGCCGTCGCTGCTCTCGCTAGCCGGGGCGGGCCGGGTGACCGAGCATCGGCAGGGCGCTCTTCTCGAGGCCTCGGCGGCTTTCGGTTGGTCCCGGGCCCCGGCTGCCGTAGAGATCTTCTGAGTCTCCATGTTCTGTTAGGAGGCCTGACAGAGCTTCGACAAATGCCGTATCCGGTGACGGAAACTCGGTGCACCTGTTCAGTGACCGGCCGTTGTAGCCGCCCTAACCTCCACCCATTACAGGCGATCTGCCTGGGGTCGATGCTGCGCGGAGATACCGGAGGGAACGGCATGCGACGAAGACTCATTGTGGGTGCGATCACGCTGACGATGGCAGGCACTGGCATCTACACGGCCGGGCTGCCGGCCGCGTCGAGCGACAGCATCAACCAGCTCGATAGCACCGCAAACGAAGAGACAAGCGTGGTCGCGGTTCATGTCGCTGACCGCGATGAGCTCGACGAGCTGGTCGCGACCGGTGTTGACCTGGACCATCAGGTCCATGAGCTGGACGACGGCCTTAAGGTGCACGCGGTCGTCACGCCGAGCGAGGTCGAAGCCCTTGAGGCCATGGGGTTCGAGACGGGTGAAGTGGTCTTCAGCTCAGAAGACATGGAGTCGGCGCTCGACGAGCGCGAAGCGACCATCGAAGCCCACATCGCGGAGAACGAAGAATTCGCGGCCCAGGCCTACGACCAAACCAACCCTGACGTCTCCGATGTCAAAATTGTTCGGGCGGATTACTACACGACGCAGACCGGCGGGCAGGTGCTTTCGGTCGAGGCGAAGTGGGCGCAGGGCCAGACATCCTCCCAGCAGCTCACCGTGGAACGAGACAGTGGGCCCGGCACAGCGATGGGTTCGGGCGGCACGCAGAACATCTCACGGTTCGTCGACGCGGGTGTCTACCTCTACCACCGAGGGGCTTCGTCCGTGTCCACTCGTCCGGAATACATCCGGATCACCAGCCCCACGGGCGACGTCGCCGTGGCCAAGGTCAACGACTGGCTGCCGATTGAAGGCGACGACGAGTTCAAGGGCGACGTGTACGAGCAAGATTTCATCACCAGCTATCTGACGCCGACCGAACTGTACGACCGCATCCACCAGCTGGCCGCGGAGTTCCCGGACCTCGCCGAGATCGTGGAGCTGCCGTACCAGACGAATGGCTACCGCCGCAACGCCCAGGCGCTGCTCGACCGACCGAACCGGCTGGTGGTCGATCCACCATCGACGGCGGCAGGTGACTATGGCTTTGCAGGTCCAGCGAGTTACGGCCCTGGTCTACCTCAGGCTGGCCTGGCCGGTTCGTTCGCCTTGGTAAGTGACGGCAGTGCTAACCCGACCTTGGGATGCGGCCCACTGGTCGGATTCCCGGCAGGGTCGATCGCGCTGGTCGATCGGGGCGAATGCCCGTTCGTCCAGAAGACCCAGAACGCCCAGGCTGCCGGCGCTACGGCTGTCGTCATCGTCAACGACAGGCCTGGGAACCCGACCAGCCCGGGAGGCAGCGCCTCCGGGATCACGATCCCGACTGTCATGGTTTCGCAGGACGACGGAACGCTCATCAAGACCAGCTTGCCGGCAACAGGGACACTGATCCCCGCGGTGCCGAACGCGTCCCGCGTCGGCATCGACTCCCTGGCCTGGGGTCATGAGGGCGGCAACGATCTGAAGGTCGCTTCGCTCGACCCCGGTGTGGCCAACTCGCCGCTTTCCGTAGACGTGGACGGCAACGACATCACCGTCAACTTGGGAACGGACTCGTCGGGCGCCCTTGCAAGCACTGCGGCGCAAGTAGTCGCGGCGATCAACGCTGACTCGGCGGCGAGCGACCTCGTGTTCGCGTACACCTACCGGGGCAGCATCGGCGACGGAGTTGTCCCGGCGACCTCGCGGCAGAACTTGAGCGACTTCCTCGACGCACCGGACACGGTGTCGCGTGATCCGCACCCGGTGTATGCGATCCGGATCGGTAAGCACCGGGACGGATCGAAGATGGGGGTACTCGCCTACGCCCAGGAACACGCTCGCGAGTGGGTGCCGCCGTTGGTCACCATTGAGACGGCCGAGCGGTTGCTGCGCAATTACGCTTACCACGGGCCGACCAAGCAATTGCTGAACAACCTGGACATCTGGATTGCACCGTCGATCAACCCGGATGGCGGCCACTACGCGTTCTACGACGACAACGGGCAGCGGCGGAACATGACAAGGCACTGCGCCGTAACCGGCAGCTACGACCTGAATGCTCGGGATAGCTGGGGAGTGGACAACAACCGGAACTACACGGAGTACAGCCTGTTCGATGGCTACGACGGAGCTTCCACGAGCTGCACCAGCGACGTCTTCGCTGGGCCTAGCGAGCTGTCAGAGCCGGAGAACAAGAACCTCGACTGGCTGGCCTCCCGGCCGAACATCAAGTTCTCTATGAACCTGCACAGCTCTGGCAACTACTTTATGTGGTCGCCCGGGGCTTACGCCTTGCCGGGTCGGATCTCCGCACCGCGGCCGACGCTCGCTGAGGAGAGCTTCTTCTGGGGCGCCTCGTCCCGGATCCTGACGGCGATCAAGCGGCACCGTGGGCTATCGGTCACGCCGGCTCGCACCGGCCCGATCAGTGACGTCTTGTACTCGGCGGCCGGGAATTCCGGCGACATGCTCTGGTACAAGTACGGCATCTATGCCTGGAACTTCGAGGTTGGCACGTCGTTCCAACCGGAATGGACCGAGGCACATGACGAAACCATGGAGTTCGCCAACGGTCTGGTGGAGCTGTTCCGCGTGGCGCGCAGCTTCGACACGGACAACACGCGTCCCGAAAGCCGGATCGTCGTGAGCGAGAGCTCGACGGCGGGCATGGTCAATCTCCAGTTCGAGGCGACCGAGCCGGCCGCGGTGTTCTACACGCTCGACGGAAGCGTTCCGACCCTCTCGTCGACGCTGTACGCCTCGGCTGGGGTTCGCGAGGGCGGAGAACTCCTTACGGTTCCAGCAGGTACGACCGTCCACTGGTTCTCGATCGACGCCGCCGGCAACGTCGAGCAGAACTACGAGCCGGACGGAAAGTCCAAGAACTTCAGGAAGGGGATTGCCGTTCTGAGCGAGTGACCATGAGGTGCACTACGGTGCACTGACGCGGGACTCCCCGCCCGGGCACAGGCCTAGTCGGGGAGTTCTGCGTGTGGGGTCATGACGCAGACGTCTGCCCCGCGACGTAGGGCCGCTAAGCACCTGCCTGCAGGCGTGCAACCCCTATCGTGGGTTGATCATTCTTCGAGGCTGCCTGTTACAAGGGAGGGCTGAGCCGGGTCTGCGGCGCGCGACCCGTGACAGCTGGGTTGCACTGCTGCGTGCAGGTGCGCAGCGCAAACTAGCGGCGGCTGTCCAGGAATCGGCCGAAGCGCTCGATTGCATCCTGGAGGTCGTCCAGGTGCGGCAGAGTGACGATCCGGACGTGGTCGGGACGCGGCCAGTTGAAGCCGCTGCCCTGTACAAGCAACAGGTGCTCGGACAGCAGCAGGTCAATGACGAGCTGTTCGTCATCGTCGATCGAATACGCCTCCGGGTCGAGCCGCGGGAAGAGGTACAGCGCACCTTTCGGCTGCACGCATGTCACGCCGGGAATGTCGGTCAGTAGCTTGTACGCCAGGTCGCGCTGCTCGCGCAGCCGGCCGCCGGGAAGGACCAGATCGTTGATACTCTGGCGGCCGCCCAATGCGGCCTGGATGGCGTGCTGCGCCGGTACGTTCGCGCACAGCCGCATGTTGGCCAGGATGTCCAGGCCTTCGATGTAGGACTTCGCTTGCGCGGTCGGGCCGGAAACCACCATCCACCCGGACCGGAAGCCTGCGACGCGGTACGCCTTAGACAGCCCGTTGAACGTCAGGCAAAGTACATCCGGCGCGGCGACCGCAGTGGGGAAGTGCTCGGCCTCGTCGTAGAGCACCTTCTCGTAGATCTCGTCCGACAGCAGCACCAACCCGTGCAGGCGGGCGAGCTCGGCGATCTCGTCGAGCACCTCGCGGGAGTAGACCGCGCCCGTGGGATTGTTCGGGTTGATGACCACGAGCGCCTTGGTTCGCGACGTGATCTTGGCTGCCATGTCGGCCAGGTCAGGCGACCAGTCCGCGGACTCGTCGCACAGGTAATGCACGGCCGTCCCGCCGGCGAGGCTGACCGCAGCAGTCCAGAGCGGGTAGTCCGGCGCAGGGATGAGGACCTCGTCACCGTCGTCGAGCATTGCCTGCATGGCCATCACGATCAGTTCGGAAACGCCGTTGCCGAGGTAGACGTCGTCGACGTCTATCCCGCTGACACCGAGCGTCTGGTGATGCTGCACCACCGCCCGCCGCGCCGAGAGCAGGCCCTTGGAGTCGCTGTAGCCCTGGGCCTCGGGCAGGCTGCGAATGACGTCGGTGAGGATCTCATCCGGAGCGTCGAACCCGAACGGAGCCGGGTTCCCGATGTTGAGCTTGAGGATGCGGTGACCTTCCTCCTCAAGCCGCTTGGCGTGCTCGAGCACCGGGCCGCGGATGTCGTAGCAGACGTTGGCGAGTTTGCGTGACTGGCTGACCTGCATGTCCAACATGATCCCACTGGGCTTCTGCTACCGCGCATTAGGCTCCACCGAAGAGGCAATCGTTGACTCAGTCAAAGAATTCAGCAACGATGGTTCGGTGACAGTGACGAGTGAACGGGTGGCAGCGGTCCGGTCGTTCTCCCGCTTCTTTACGTCCGTGATCGGCGTACTGGACGAGGGCTTGCTCAACTCGCCGTATTCGTTGTCCGAGGCTCGAGTCATCTTCGAGCTGGCGCAGGCAGACGTGACCGAGGTCGTGGCCTTGCGCCGGACGCTTGACCTGGACCCCGGCTACCTGAGCCGGATCCTGGCCCGGTTCGAAGCGGACGGGTTGGTGGCTCGCGAGCGGTCAGGAACCGACGGCCGCCGGCAGACGGTCCGGCTGACCGAAGCGGGGCATGAGGTGTTCAGGATGCTGGACAGCCGGTCGGCCGACCAGGTGGAGCAACTGCTCGGTGCCATCCCGGATCCGGATCAGCAGCGTGTCGTGGCTGCGATGGCCACGATCCAGTCTGCGCTGGCGGCCCGGCCAGGCTCATCCGTCCGGCTGCGTGCACTTCGACCCGGCGATCTTGGCTGGGTGGTGCATCGGCATGGCGTCCTCTACGCCGACGAGTACGGGTGGGACGCAACGTTCGAAGCGCTCGTCGCGCAGATCGTCGCTCACTATGTCGCGGGGCACGACCCGCATCGGGAGAACGGATGGATCGCCGAGCTCGACGGCCAGCCGGTCGGTTGTGTGTTCTGCGTCCGCGGAGACGATGAGAACACGGCGAAGCTGCGGCTCCTGCTCGTCGAACCGTCGGCCCGCGGCCTCGGCATCGGAGCCCGGCTCGTCGACGCGTGCGTCCGGTTCGCCCGCGGCGCCGGCTACCACGCCATCACGCTGTGGACCAACGATGTGCTTGCCGCCGCGTGTCGCATCTACCAGCGCGCCGGGTTCGAGCTGGTCAAGGAGGAGAAGCATCGCAGCTTCGGCCACGATCTGGTCGGCCAGTATTGGCGGCTTGAGCTTTCGAATCTCCCTTGACCGGTCAGATAGCCTGGCGAGCGTGTCGATCGAACAGCCTGATGAGCCGGTTCCTCCAGAGATCCGGGCGTCCGATGCCGAGCGTGAGGCGGTGGTTCAGCGGCTGTCCGAGAACGCAGCCGTGGGCCGGCTTACCTTGGACGAGCTCGAACAGCGGATCGGGTTGGCGTACGCCGCGGCGACTCGTGGCGAGCTAGCGAAGTTGACCGCAGATTTGCCCCAGCAATCCGCCGTCCCGACCCGCCGCCTCAAGCCGACCAAGTGGGTCGTTTCGGTCATGGGTGGGGTGGAGAAGCGGGGACGGTGGCGGATCGGCGCGCGGCTGACGTCCCTGGCGTTCATGGGCGGCAACGACATTGATCTTCGGCATGCGGAGATTGACGCGGACGAGGTCACGATCGTCGCCGTCGCACTGATGGGTGGCATGGATATCTACGTGCCCGACTCTGTCGACGTCCGCGTCGGCGGCTTCGCGCTGATGGGGGGCAACGGTGAGCGTGGCAGCACTCGCGCTCCGCGCCCTGGCGCACCGCGAATCCACGTCCTTGCGTACTCCTTGATGGGTGGTATCGATGTATGGCGGCTGCCCGAGGAGGCGCGGGGAGTCTCGCTTAAGCAGGCCAAGAAGCTGGCCAAACAGGCCGGCTGAGCAACGGTCGATACCGACGAACCTGTCTGATTTCCGCTAGTTATTGTCGGAGCTACCGGCGAGAGTAGAACCATGTTCGACTTCGACGCCTGCTACCGCGCGGTCCACAGCCGTGATGCCCGGTTCGATGGGGTGTTCTTCATCGGTGTGACGTCCACCGGGATCTACTGCCGGCCGAGCTGCCCTGCCATGACTCCGAAGCGCGAGAACGTGCGGTTCTACCGTTCGGCTGCGGAAGCCCAGGCGGCAGGTTTCCGGGCGTGCCGGCGTTGCCGCCCTGATGTAGCACCGGGGTCGCCGGAATGGAACGTGCGGGCAGATCTTGCGGGCCGCGCAATGCGTCTTATCGCGGACGGGGCCGTCGAGCGCGAGGGGGTCAGCGGGTTGGCCGCCCGGCTCGGCTACAGCGAGCGCCAGGTCCACCGGACGCTGGTGGATGAGGTTGGTGCCGGACCGCTACGCCTGGCCCGTGCCCAGCGTGCCCACACCGCGCGCATCCTGCTCGAGACGACCGACCTGCCGGTGACCGAGCTTTGCTTCGCGTCCGGCTTCGCGAGCGTGCGTCAGTTCAACGACACCATGCGCGCGATCTACGCCAGTACGCCAAGCGAACTTCGTGCGCGGGTGCGACGGCGTCCTAGCATGACGCCGACTTCCGGTGCGATCAATTTGCGGCTCGCCTATCGCCGGCCAGCCGATCTGAGTGGCGTGCTCGACTTCCTCGCGGCGCGCGCGGTGCCGGGCATCGAGGAGGTCGACGGCATGACGTACCGCCGGAGCATGGTGCTGCCCCACGCCACCGGAGTGGTCGAGTTGACGCCCGAGGACGGATACCTGGCCGCCACGCTGCGACTGTCCGATCACCGTGACCTGGCCGCTGCCGTGGCGCGGTGCCGCCGCCTGTTCGACCTCGACGCGGATTCGTCGGCCGTCGATTCGGCGTTGTCCGCCGATGAGGCTCTAGCCCCTCTGGTGGCTGAATCGCCGGGCCGCCGACTGCCCGGGGCGGTGGACGGTGCGGAACTCGCCGTGCGTGCCGTCCTTGGGCAGCAGGTTTCAGTCGCAGCCGCTCGCGGGCTCGCTGGAAGGCTCGCGGCGGAGTACGGCAAGCCGCTGGACGCCCCGATCGGCGGAGTGACGCACGCGTTCCCGGTCGCCGAAGCGCTCGCCGACATCGACCCGGCGGCCTTCCCGATGCCGCGCACCCGGCAGCGGACGCTGCATGAACTTGTATCGCGGATGGCCGATGGGCGGTTGCGCATCGACGCGGGGGTGGAATGGGACGAGACCGAGCGGAAGCTGCTAGAGGTCCCCGGTATCGGTCCGTGGACGGCCGGCTACATCCGGATGCGGGCGCTTGGCGACCCGGATGTGTTCTTGGCGAGCGACCTCGGCGTGCGGCAGGGCATGGCGCTGGCCCGGTTGCCCGACGAACCTCGTGCGGCCGAAGCGGCCGCTGACCGCTGGCGACCGTGGCGGTCCTACGCCCAGCTCCATATCTGGGCGCTTCTTACCGGTGTAACAACAGCAGGGAGCAACTGATCATGAATATCACCCGCTGGACCACGATGGACAGCCCAATCGGGCCATTGCTGCTCACGGCGGACGACGGCGGCCTGACCCGTTTGTACATGGAGGTGCGCCGCCACGGGCCAGACGAGGTTCGCCCGGAATGGCGACGCGATGACGGCGCGTTCGCCGAGGCGTGCCGCCAGCTCGACGAGTACTTCGCAGGTGAACGTAGGGAGTTCGACCTGCCGCTCAACCCGGCGGGAACGCCCTTCCAGCTGGCCGTGTGGGACGCCTTGAAAACGATTCCTTACGGTGAGATCCGCAGCTACGGGGAAATCGCCGAGCAGATCGGCCGGCCGGGAGCGGCGCGGGCCGTCGGGTTGGCCAATGGCCGCAACCCCATCTCGATCGTGGTGCCGTGCCACCGGGTCATCGGTGCGTCAGGAGCCCTCACTGGCTACGGCGGTGGGCTGGAGCGCAAGCAGTATCTGCTTGACCTGGAGACCCGCGTGGCCGCCGGCCAGCCGACCCTGTACGCCTCATAACGCGCTATTTGAGCAAACCGGCGGTCAGGGCCGGCCACGAAGCGGGACTGCAGGGCTCCGGTGATGTCCGCGTCCTTGTTGTGGTTGATGGTGAGGTTCGGCCATTTCGCCTGGAGCAGCGGCTCGTGAATCTCCGTGGCATACGCGTCGCCGAAGCCACCGTCGAAGATGAAGATCTCAACCTCGCCCTCGGGGTCCAGACCGAACGGGTTGTCCGCCTCCGCGGCCGGATCGTCGGTGGCACCGGCGTCGGTCGAGCCAGCGGTGTCGGGGTCATCGTCGCTCCCGCCGCCCGCGCACGCCGCGAGGAGCGCGCTGCCGGGTCCAGCGGCAGGCCGCTGAGGGCAACCCGCTGCAGGAAGGTACGACGCGATGCCGTACTGCGTTCGATGCTCGTGGACATCTGGTTCCCCTCTTCATTTACAGGGGCATAGAGGATTCAGTGGGGTTCACCCTCAACTCTTCTTCGTTACTGACCCGCTGCGATGCCCACTGACTGCCTCGGCGGTGGCTCGCAGGGCTTCGCCGGTCGTGTCGTAGCGACGCTGCGCGACAGCGACGTAGATCAGGTCCAGGACGATCAGTTGCGGGTGGCGTGCCGCGAGTGCGTCCGGCCGGAACGTCGTCTCGTGGATGGCCGTGGTGAGTACGATGTCCGCGACTTCGGCCAGCGGCGAGTTCGGGAAGCTGGTGAGGGCCACGGTGGTGGTGCCCTTACTGCCCGCGGTCGAGAGCATCTCGACCGTCTCGTAGGTGGCGCCGGAGTGGGACACGGCGATCGCCACGTCGTCGGGAGTAAGGAGCGAAGCACTCGTCAAACCCGAGTGCACGTCGCTCCACGACCAGGTCGGGATGCCAATGCGATGCAGGCACAACTGCATCTCGCCCGCTACAAGCGCACTACCGCCGATGCCGTACACCTCGACCCGGCCGGCGCGGGAGATAGCGTCGGCGGCCTTGTCGACCTCGGCGAGATCGAGACCGGCGGCCGTCTCCTGAATAGCACGGATGTCCGCCGTGGTGATCATGTTGAGGACTCGTTCCAGGGAGTCGGTAGGCATGATCTCCCTGCCGATGTCGATCTCCCAGCCGGCGACTGCCGACGATCGGCCGGTCTCCTCGGCCATGGCCAACCGCAGGTCGGAGTAGCCCGGCAGGCCGAGTGCGCGGCAGAACCGGGTGACGGTCGCGGCCGACGTCCCGCTGCGCTCAGCCGTTTCGAGTATGGTGGCACGCGCGACGACGGCAGGGGCGGACAGAACCTGCTCGCCCACCCGTTGCAGAGCCGACGGCAGTTCGGGTAATACGGACCGGATTCTGGTGAGCAGCGACTCGTCCCCCGCCGGACGGCCGGAGTCGGCGGTCACATCCGGCGCAGAGTCTCGAGTCATCGGAGCTCCTTCCATGGGGCGTCGTTGGGCACCAGTTTCGGAGCATGGGGCCCTGGACGCAGTGGTGAAAATTGTTTGCACGCACGCGACAGGTGTCAAGAGGTCTAGACGACCTCGTTGGGCCTCGTTACTTTTCCGTCACCAAGTCCAGCCGCGGACTCGCAGGTCGCTCTCGATGATGAGCCGGCGCACTGGTGGAGCTGCGACCGGCACCGGGATGCCGGCCAAGCCGCACGCTTCAGCCAGCAGGTCGTCGTATGCGATCTCTGCGGCGCGCAGGTGGTGAGCTCGCGCCCAGCGGTTCTCGTCGGACTCGAGCTGCCGGATCTCCCATGCGAGTCGGGACAGCCGCCACTGGACCACCAGGGTCTCCATGGGGTCTGGCTGGGAGTGTCGGGTCCGGCGCAACAGCATCGCAGCTCCTTCGCTTCGATCGTACGCCGGACCGATCCACGTGGTCACTCCGCCGGTGCCGCCGTCAGGCCCACGAAGCTGGAATGCGGCGCCGTCCGCTGAATCCGAACTCTGGCCGGTGGTACCAGTCCAACTCCCGCTCGCATTCGAGCCAGCACAGCAGGATGAGCTCGCCATCGATCTCGGCGTGAAAGTCGACGAGCAGCGGCGCAAGGCTCTTGGGTTCCAGGCCACGGCCGACGATCCACTCAATGATCTCGTGGACGCGTGCCTCGCCGGCCTTGTACTCGGGCTGCCCGCCGAGCGGCGACGGCTCGCCCTGCCGGATCGCATCGGCCAACTCAGTCGTGTCCGCACGCAGCGTTACGAACTCGCGGGTCAGCTCGATCAGCTCGGGCAAGAGCGCTCGTGCCTCCGCGACCGTGTACGTGCGAAATACCATCGTCAGGCCCCGTACCCTCCACCGCCGGGCGTCTCGATGACGAGCACATCGTCCACTCCCACATTCACCGAACCACAGCCGGGCAACTCGACGACAGACCCGTCGGCTCGTTCAACCCGATTCCTTCCCCGGGCGCCGGGCTGGCCGCCGGCCATGCCGTACGGCGGGACACGCCGATGGCCGGACAAGATGCTGACCGCCACCGGCTCACGGAAGCGTAATCGCCGGACGGCGCCATCGCCACCGCGCCACCGTCCGTCTCCTCCGCTGCCGCGCTGGATTGCAAAGCTGTCGACGAATACCGGGAACCGCCACTCCAGCACCTCTGGGTCGGTGAGCCGTGAGTTCGTCATGTGGGTCTGCACCACCGAGGCACCGTCGAAACCCCGCCCCGCGCCCGATCCCGAGCCGACGGTTTCGTAGTACTGGTGCCGGTCGTTGCCGAAGGTCACGTTGTTCATCGTCCCTGAGCCCTCGGCCTGAATGCCGAGCGCCGCGTAGAGCGCTCCGGTCACCGCTTGGGAGGTCTCGACGTTCCCCGCGACGACGGCGGCGGGATACTCGGGCGCCAATAGGCAACTCGGCGGGACCACGATCCGAAGCGGCCGCAGGCAACCGTCGTTGAGCGGGATGTCGTCGGCCACCAGCGTGCGAAATACGTACAGCACGGCCGCGGTGGCCACCGAAGCCGGTGCATTGAAGTTCGTGTCGAGCTGGGCTGACGTACCGGTGAAGTCGATGGTCGCGGAGCGGCCGGCACGGTCGACGGTGACGCGCACTTTGATCACAGCGCCGTTGTCCATCTCATATGCGTGCTCGCCGTCGTGGAGCGTGTCGATGACGCGTCGCACCGCTTCCTCGGCGTTGTCCTGCACATGCCGCATGTAGGCCAGCACGACGTCGAGCCCGAAATGGTCGATCATCTTGCCGACCTCCTCGACGCCCTTCTCGTTGGCCGCGATCTGTGCCCGCAGGTCCGCGATGTTGGTGACCGGGTTGCGTGACGGGTAGGGAGCGGATGAAAGCAGGTCGATGGTCTCCTTCTCGCGGAACCGGCCGTTCTCCACGAGCAGCCAATTGTCGAACAGCACGCCCTCCTCGTGAACGTTACGGCTCGTCGCGGGCATCGAACCGGGTGTCACACCACCGATCTCGGCGTGGTGCCCGCGTGCCGCCACGAAGAACAAGATCCCCCTATGAAAGGGGTTGAACACCGGGGTGATGACGGTGATGTCCGGCAGGTGGGTCCCGCCGTGGTACGGGTCATTGACGGCGTAGACGTCGCCGGGCTTCATATCCAGGCCTCGCCGGCGGATGACCTCTTGGACGCTAGAACCCATGGAACCCAGATGCACCGGCATGTGCGGCGCGTTGGCGATCAGGTTGCCGTCCGGATCGAACAACGCGCAGGAGAAATCCAGCCGCTCCTTGATATTCACTGACTGCGCCGTCGACTCCAGTCGCACGCCCATCTGCTCGGCGATCGACATGAACAGGTTGTTGAAGATCTCCAGCATGACGGGGTCGGCCTCGATGCCGACGTCCTCGTGATCAGCCGGGGCAACGACGCGTTCGACGATCAGGTGACCGCGCGCGGTGACCGATGCCTGCCACCCGCTGTCCACGACTGTGGTGGCGTTGGCTTCGGCGATGATCGCCGGGCCGGCAACTCGGGCGTCAACGGAGAGTTCGGCGCGTTCATACAGGGGGACGTGCCGCCACCGACCACCGGTGTACACACGGACGTCTTCCCCAGGATCTTGCGACAATCCCCACCGTCGTACGCTGTGAATTGTCGCAAGATCGTGAGGGGTGGACTGCGAGCGCGCCACCGCCTCCACCGACAGCGCTTCTACGACGAGTGGCCGGTCGAGCAGGAATGAGTAGATCCGCCGGTAGGTTTCCTCGAACTCACCGGCCATCGCCGCGGGCTCGGCCAGCTGGACGGGCACTGCGGTGTCCGTGCCGTCGTAGCGCAGATGCGCCCGGTGCACCACCTTGACCTGCCCGGCAACGGCACCTTCGGCAAGCAGTTCTGCGATCGCGGTGTCCTCGAGTTCTCTCGCGACGGCCAGCAACCGGTCCATCACCGCAGGCTCGAGACGAGCTTCGACCGACTTCTCGCGCATGGCCGCGGTGTCGGCCAGCCCGATGCCGAGCGCGGACAGCACTCCGGCCATCGGAGGTACCACGACAGTACGGATGCCTAGGGAGTCGGCGACCGCGCAGGCGTGCTGGCCACCGGCCCCCCCGAACGTGGTCAACGCATATTCGGTGATGTCGCGGCCCTTCTGCACAGAAATCTTCTTGATCGCGTTGGCCATGTTGGCGACGGCTATCGCCAGGAAGCCCTCGGCCACCTGCTCTGGGGTGCGCTCGTCGCCGATCTCAGCGGCAAGCGTGGTGAACCCGCGCCGCACGACCTCGGCATCGAGTGGCTGGTCACCGGCAGGGCCGAACACGTGCGGGAAATGCGCCGGCTGGATCCGCCCGAGCATGACGTTCGCATCGGTGACCGTCAACGGCCCGCCACGGCGGTAACAGGCAGGGCCCGGTTCCGCGCCGGCGGAGTCGGGCCCAACGCGGTACCGGCTGCCGTCGAAGTGCAGGATCGACCCGCCGCCCGCTGCCACGGTGTGGATGTCCAGCATCGGCGCGCGCAGCCGGACGCCAGCCACCTCGGTGTTGAAGACCCGCTCGTACTCGCCCACGTAGTGCGACACGTCGGTGGACGTCCCGCCCATGTCGAAGCCGATCACCTTGCCGAAGCCAGCCAGCCGCGAGACGGCGGCCATCCCGACGATGCCGCCCGCCGGGCCGGACAGGATCGCGTCCTTGCCGCGGAAGTTGTGTGCCTCGGTCAGCCCCCCGTTGGACTGCATGAACAGCAGGCGGGCTCCTGGCAGCTCGGCGGCCACCTGGGCGACATAACGGCGCAAGATCGGTGACAGGTAGGCGTCGACGACCGTGGTATCGCCGCGTGGTATCAGCTTCATCAGCGGGCTGGCTTCGCTGGAATGGGAAATCTGAGGGAAGCCGATTTCGTCCGCCACGGCGCCAACCGCGCGCTCATGTTCCGGATACAGGTGACTGTGCAGGCATACGATCGCGACGGCCCGGATGCCGTCGTCGTATGCCGCTTGGAGGCTGGGGCGGAGCGCGTCGAGATCGGGGGAACGGACGACGGTTCCTTCCGCAGTGATCCGCTCGTCGACCTCGATGACTCGCTTGTACAGCAGCTCAGGCAGGACGATGTGCCGGTCGAAGATGCGGGGCCGGTTCTGGTACCCGATCCGGAGTGCGTCCCCGAAGCCGCGAGTGATCACTAATGCAGTGCGCTCCCCCTTACGCTCCAGCAGCGCGTTGGTCGCGACAGTCGTGCCCATCCGCACCGCCTCGATGCGGTCCACCGGAATCGGGCCCGATGCCGAGACGCCGAGTAGCTCCCGGATGCCGGCAAGTGCTGCGTCCCGGTACCGGGGAGGGTTCTCGGAGAGAAGCTTGTGGGTGACCAGCGATCCGTCCGGGCGGCGAGCGACGACATCGGTGAAGGTGCCGCCGCGATCGATCCAGAACTGCCAACGTCCAGTCACACGCACATTCGAACACGACGAGCGGGGCGGGTCAGTCGGCGAACTGGATGGAACCGGTACGGCGACCTACGCTGGCCAGGCGCTCGAGCAGGACGGCGGCGGTCACCAGCCAGACGACGACAAGCGCACCAAACACGGCCATGGCCTGCGGCAGCCGCCAGGTGACGCCGAAAATCGGGCCGAGAGCGAACAACGCCACTGAAGAAGACAGCAAACCGGTGGGGAGCCATTGCACACTGCGACCGACGAACACCGGCCACAGCGGCCCGGGGGCGGCCACCAGCAGCGGCAGGGTGCCCTGCCGGCGCTCCCAGGTCGTGGTTGGACGCAGATGAACGCCTCGAAGGCCATGAACACCACGGCGTTGCCGATGAACAAGAACCGGATGACGTCTGCCGAGTCGAGCAGGACTCCGATCAGCGCAAAGAAGATCACCTGAGTCAGCAAACGGCTGAGATAACCGAACGTCCACGACGCGGGGGTGAACATGACCCACATGTCCGCCCAGGCGTTGGCGGCGCTGTACCGGATGACTCGAGATGGGGCGAGCACGATTTCACGCAAGGCCGATCGTCCCCGTCCTGCGCAGCCGGTCGACCGCACGCCTAAGCAGGAAGAGCCCGAGAAGTAAGCCTGCTGCACCCAGGGCGAGAATCATCGGCGACGCTCGCATGGCCGGATGTCGGAAGCAGCACGGTGGAGAGAACCTTGCACAGCGTCGTCTTGCCCGCACCATTGGGCCCGAGCAGGCCGTGGACTTCACCGGCCGGAATGGCGAGATCTACGCTTTCAAGAGCTACCACATCGTGGGCCTTGCGCCGGCCCTTGAACATCCGGCGTAACTGTTGCACTTCTACCGCGCACTCGGCCATCCGCATGACACAGACAATGCCCCAACGCGGTCAGCTTGTGAACTAGCTGTCAAGGACATTGTGATCGACCCGGTGTCATTCGGCGAGCTCGATTATCCGCATCGCCGTCCCACTGCAGGGTCATCGGCTTGTCATGACTATCAGGCTCGCTCAATCATCACGTGCGGCGGGAACTCTCGGGTGGCATACCGGCCGATTACGTAGGTGCTGAAGGCGTCGACCCCAGCACTGACGGCTCCCCCAATGACGGGGATGCGCTTGGTGACGGCCAAGGTGGCGTGTTTGCCGCCGACCCTTGTGACGAGCGCCTGCGTAACGTGGCTGCCTACCTGCTCGAGCAGTCTCGGGTCAGAGTCCCCTGAGGCCACCGCGACGTCGTGTGGATGGCCGGGGAACTCGTTGCGTTTGATCGCGGCCTTGACTTCATCTTCGCCGAGAAGTGTCATGAGCGCGGCGGTGCGCACCCGCGGGTCGTTGATGTTGTAGCCGCGCAGGTGCAGGATTGTTGCGACCATGCGGAGCTGCAATAGGCCGATGCCGGCGAGGTTGGCCGGAATGGCGACTGCCATGATCGCCACACCGCCGATGTTGGCCACGAATCCTTGCGCACCGGCCAGCCGCACATGTTGGTCCAAAACATCTCGGATCGCCTGATCGACGTCGCGCCGCCGGGCGAGGTGGCGACGCGCAACCTCGCGGGCACCGGGAAAGCCGGTGAAGCCGTCGATCGCCTTGTCGAGGAACTGCCGGACGCCTCGGGCCGCAATCGCCGGCGCAGCGCGACGAGCCGCAGCATTGCTGGCCAGATTCGTCACGGTGCGACGAAAGCTCATGCATAGACCATACGCTGCCGAGCATCCTCATAACCTGATCGGTGTGCCACCCACGGAGCCGCCGCCCACCCACTGGGTCCTGCCGGTACCCCGGACGGCCGACGCCGACGGGCTCGTCGGGATTGGCGCAGACCTCGAGCCGGGCACGTTGCTGGCCGCCTATCGGGCCGGAATGTTCCCAATGCCGGTCGGCCGCCTGGTGCGCCGGCGCGCGGTACTCGCCTGGTGGTCGCCCGACCCGCGCGGGGTGATCCCGCTTGACGGCCTGCGCGTCACCCGCTCGATGCGGCAGGCGGAGAAACGATTCGAGATCACAATCGATACGGCCTTCAATGAGGTGGTAGCCGGCTGCGCCAACCCTCGGCGGCATGGCGGGTGGATCACCGAAGAGATCGAGGAGGCATACGCCGGCCTGCACGAGCTCGGTTGGGCACACTCGGTGGAGGCCTGGACGCTCGAGGGGCGGCTGGCCGGCGGCCTGTACGGCGTGGCGATCGGCGGGTTGTTCGCCGGTGAGTCGATGTTCCACATGTCGGCCGGCTGGGGTCGCGATGCGTCCAAAGTAGCTTTAATGGCGCTGGTCGACATCCTGGTGTCAGATGGCGTGGCTGGGCGGCTGCTCGATGTTCAGTGGTTGACGCCGCACCTGGCCCGGCTGGGTGCGGTTGAGATCAGCCGCGACGAGTACCTGAGGCGTCTGCGGTCCGCATTGACCCGGCCACTGCCGAGCGCATTCGCCTGACGCTGCTGGACGGATGACCTGGCGTCGGTGGGTCCGAATAACATGAGCGCATGCCAGAGTTGCCAGAGGTCGAGGCACTGGCGGGTTTCCTGCGCGAGCATGCCGTCGGGCAGGTGGTGGCCCGCGTCGACGTCGCGGCGATCAGTGTGCTCAAGACGTACGATCCGCCGGCTACTTCGCTCGGCGGGCTCACGATTACCGACGTGCACCGGCACGGCAAGTTCCTCGATCTCGATTGTGATGGACTGCACCTGATCTTCCATCTCTCGCGTGCAGGCTGGCTGAGGTGGAGCGACTCGCTTGCGGCCAAACCCCCGAAACCCGGCAAAGGTCCGCTGGCCCTGCGCGTGCACCTGGCCAATGGCGCAGGTTTCGACCTCACCGAGGCCGGCACCAAGAAGCGGCTGGCTCTTTACGTCGTACGCGATCCAGCCGAGGTGCCCGGAGTGGCGCGGCTCGGCATCGATCCGCTGTCGGGCGAGTTCACCGTCGACCGCTTCGCCGCGATCCTGGAGCGGTCCGGCCGGTCCCAGATCAAGGGCGTCCTGCGAGATCAGGCTGTGATCGCCGGTATCGGTAACGCGTACTCCGACGAGGTGCTGCACGTGGCGCGGGTCTCACCGTTCCACCCGGCCTCGACGTTCACCGAGGACGAGGTGGCTGGGTTGCACCAGGCGATCGTCGGCACGCTGCGCGATGCCGTGGAGCGGTCAAGCGGTCTCGCCGCACGTGACCTGAAGGACACCAAGCGGTCCGGCATGCGCGTGCACGGCCGCACGGGCGAACCGTGCCCGGTGTGCGGCGACACGGTGCGAGAAGTGTCATTCGCCGATTCCAGCCTGCAGTACTGCCCCACCTGCCAAACGGGCGGCAAGCCGCTCGCCGACCGCCGGCTGTCCAGGCTGCTGAAGTGACGCCCGACCAGATCACCGCATGGCGGCTGCATCGCGGCGGGCTCAATGCCGAGCCATGGCCTGATCCAGGCAGCGCCATGCGACGGCTCGGCGCCAACCAGGCCCAGGACTTCGGACCGGCCGTCTGGTCGATCGGCCAGCGCCTACCGTCGGCCACCGAGGCCGAACTGCTGGCATGGTTCGACGCCGGCAACTTGCTGCGCACACACGTGCTCAGGCCCACTTGGCACTTCGTCCTGCCATCCGAGATCCGCTGGCTGATCCAGCTCACCGGACCGCGCGTGCACGCCTTCAACGCGTACCACTATCGCCAGACCGAATTGGACGATGCGCTGCTGGGCCGCTGCCACGACCTCCTCGGCAACGCGCTCGCCGGTGGGCAAACCATGATCCGCGCCGAACTTGAGGCGGTGCTCGCCGAGGGTGGGATACCTGCGGCCGGAATCCGCCTCACCTACGTCCTCATGCACGCTGAGCTCGAGCGGCTCATTTGCAGCGGTCCGCGGCGTGGTAAGCAGCAGACTTACGCGTTGCTGACCGAGCGTGCACCTGACGCAGTCGAACTGACGCCGGACGAAGCGCTTGCCGCACTGACCCGCCGGTACTTCGCCAGCCGGGGGCCGGCATCGGCGAAGGATTTCTCGTGGTGGTCCAGCCTGACCATGGCCGAGATCCGGCGGGGCATCCAGATCCTCGGGGATGAGCTGCAAAGCCGTGAGGTGGATGGCACCACTTTCTACTGGCACGGCGCCCTGGAGCCGCCTCCGGCGATGCCGCCCGGCACCGTTCACCTACTCCAGCCGTACGAGGAGTGCGTGGGCTCGTACAGCGAGACAAGGCGCTTGTGGGATCCCGCCGGGTACGACCAGAGGCGGCAGCAGCGCTCCACGTACGTCGGCTTGCTGTTGAAGGACGCCCGCATCGCCGGCTTCTGGAAACGGACAATCAAACGTGCGGACGTCATCGTGGACGTCCAGCTCTGCGAACCGTTCGACGCGGCGGCGACCAGGTCGCTTCGCGCGGCCGTGGAGGAACACGGCCGTTTCCTCGGCCGCGACGGCGTTCTCGCCGAGCCGACCTACCTCTAGCTCGAGGTGCTTTGCACGCCGCCTTCGTGGCCGAGCACAGCGACGGCGGCGTCCCAGCGCGCGATCTCACAGCCATTCTCGCGTGAGAATTCGGCGTCGATCGGTGCACCGTGCCACTGCCCGGTCACCATCGCGGTCTGCGGGCCACCGTAAATCATCGTGCACATCGCGTCCGGCGGAACTGGTTCGAAGATCTCGGGATCGAGGTCGGCCAGCGCATCACATGCGGTCCCTGGATCCGGGTGTGTGCCGCCTGCCGGGTCGCAGGTCAGCGTCCACTCCTCCGGTGGTGCACCCTCACCCTCGTCCAGCACCACGGTCAACTCCGTCTCCAGCGCCGAAGAGCTCTCGGGGGAAGTCTCTGTGGTAGCTCCGCCATCGCTATCGTCACCGCAGCCGGCCAACGCAACGATGCCGATCAGTAATGCGAGTACGTGTTTCACCACGGTTGGACGGTAGCGGGGGGCCCACGGTTCCGCGACCGAAGGCGGCGGTGAAATCAACGGGTGAAACTCGACACGCCGTCTGCGATTCTCTAGCGAAATCTACGGCCGACGCTAGACCGGCCAATAGGCTCCGATCGTGGACCCGGTGCGGAATCCCTACGCCCCTGGCGCAGGCCAGCGGCCACCGGAGCTTGCCGGGCGTGATCGCGAGCTGGCCCAGTTCGACGTCGTCCTGGAGCGGATTGCCCGCGGCCGGCCTGAGCGGAGCCTGGTGCTTACCGGGCTCCGCGGCGTCGGCAAGACCGTACTGCTCAATGCGCTCCGGTCCCAGGCGATCAGCAGGCTCTGGGGGACCGGTAAGATCGAGGCGCGGCCGGAACAGTCGATCCGCCGGCCGCTAGCGAGCGCTTTGCACATGGCCGCGCGGGAGCTCACCCCCCGTCACCGCGATCCGGCTCAGGTGGACCAGTTCCTCGGCGTGCTCAAAGCGTTCGCCATCCGATCCTTGGGCGGGAGGCTGCGGGATCGCTGGCAGCCGGGCATCGACGTGCCTGCGGCCACCGGCCGAGCCGACACGGGTGACATCGAAGTCGACCTAGTGGAATTGCTGGTCGACGCCGCCGGAGTCGCTCGCGACGTGGGGGTCGGCATCGCGCTATTCGTAGACGAGATGCAAGATATCCCGCCCGCGGACGTCTCCGCGCTGTGCGCCGCCTGCCACGAGCTTTCGCAGCAGGCGCTGCCGCTCGTGGTGGTCGGCGCTGGCTTGCCGCACCTGCCGGCGGTGCTGTCCGCCTCGAAGTCCTATTCTGAGCGGCTGTTCCGGTACGTGCGCATCGACAAGCTCGACCGGGCCTCGGCCGATCTCGCCCTCGTGGCCCCGGCTGCGGAGGAGGGCGTGGCGTACGACGACGCCGCCCTCGATGCCTTGTACGAGGTTACGGAGGGTTACCCGTATTTCGTACAGGCGTATGGCAAAGTCACGTGGGACAACGCGCCGCGCTCTCCAGTGTCGCGGGCCGATGTCCACGTCGCCGCGCCGGAGGCGGAAGCGGAGCTGGCAGTGGGGTTCTTCGGCTCGCGGTACGAGCGCGCCACGCCCGCCGAGCGCGACTATTTGCGGGCGATGGCTGTGCTGTCGGACGAGACCGACGGCCCGGTTCCCACTGCGGCCGTAGCCGAGCACCTTGGCCGCAAGCCGTCGTCACTTTCTCCCGCTCGCGACTCGTTGATGAAAAAAGGTCTGGTCTACTCGGCGGAACGCGGCACCATCGCCTTCACCGTCCCACATTTCGGCAACTACCTGCGCAAGCACGGCTGACGTCAGGGCCACCGCAGCTAGCCATCTCTAGCGGTCTCTAGAACCAGAGCTAGACAGTGGTAGACAACCCCCTCTGTGTCGTGACTGGCAGCTGGTGAACTCGCGCGCATCAGCGTTCTGCCAAAGATGGATGGTTCAAGCCTATTCATCCAGATAAGCCGAACTTATGACTAAAAAGGCGATTGATCAAAGCGAGGTGTGGGGGTGTCATCTGGGCACTCAGGGTTTGACACCCCCCCAAAATGGGCACTACTGGTGCGGTGAAGCAGCGGCGCGGCCCCCCGGAGGGAGTTTTGTGTTGGGCCAACGGATGGCCACGAGTACTGCGGGGGAACGTACCGCGGAACTTGTTAGTGCGCCGAGCAGTGTGACCGCGGCTCGTCATCTTGTCCGTGATGATCTAGTCGCACGGGGACTGCCGAGCCGTGTCGTTGACGATGCGCTCGTCGTAGTGACGGAACTTGTTGGCAACGCGGTTCGGCATGCTCGCCCGCTGCGCAGCACAAACCGATCTGGCGTGATCATTTTGCGGTGGGACGTCGCCGACGAGCAGGTCCGGATCGATGTCACAGATGGTGGTGGCACGAAGCGGCCGCACGTCGAACCCCCGTCACTTGCGGGCACGGGCGGGCGTGGCCTGGCGATCGTCAGCGCAGTGGTCAGCGACTGGGGCGTCACCTCTAATGGTGAGCGAGTGACGGTTTTCGCCGTCGTTGCGTTCTGAGTCGTAAGCTCGTCTCCCGTGAAGGCGAAGACCTCCGCCGACGTGCCCGTTGTCGGCATGCGTGAACCGTGCCCGTGCGGGTCGGGCAAGCGGTATAAGGCATGTCACGGCAAGCGGGCGAAGGCTCGCTCGACTGCCTATATCAGCCGTCCGTTCGAGGGGCTGCCCGGAGAGACCGATTGGATCGCGCTGCGCGAGATCGTCTCGGCGGCAACGGCGGTAGTCCGGCTCAGTGGCGATCATGCCGATCGCGCCGTCGTGGTCGCGACCCTGCTTCCGATGGCATTACCTGGGCTGGTCCGTGACAGCGGGCAGATCATGCTCGGCCTGCAGACCCCCACGTCTACCGGCGACCCCAGCGCAGACCTGGGGCACGCCCTGGCCACCGCGCTGACCGCTGCACCGGGAACGGCCATCGCGCCTGGAGCTCGGCCCGATGACGCACCGCGACTCCAAGACCTGCTCGACACCAGCGCACCGTTCGAGGTTCAGGTTCATGAGAACTTCGACTTCTGGCTGGAGCCGGACGGTGAGCCTTCGCCCGACATGCGCGCGTCGATGGAGCGGGCCAATGCCGCCGTGCTGCCCACCGCCCGCCTGGTTTCGGTGGAGGCCGCCTACTGGTGCCGGCTTGGTGATCGTGACCAGGTTCGCTGGGTCATGCCGTATGACGAGGAACCGCTGTTGGACGGGCTTGCGCGGCTCCACGTGGAAGGTGTCGACGGGCTCGGGGAAGGTACCCGGCTGCTGGGAACCTTCCGGACGCACGGCCGATTGGTTCCGGTGTGGGACTTGGTCGACGGGACGACGGCCAAAGATGTTGAGCATCCCGCGGCCGAGCTGGCCGAGCGGCTGGCTGCAGCGGTAAAATCCGGCGGACCATTGACTGCTGACCAACGCCGGGCCCGCGCCGGCCTGGCCAACCGCCAGGTTACGTTGCGCTAGGCGCGCACCTCTAAGGAGAGTAGGCCCCGGGCGATCGCGACGGGGGAAACGCGACCGGCCGGGGCCTAGGAAGAGGTTACTCATACAAGTACCTCTGATAAAAGTTGTGAGGCGAACTTTTTCTGTGGTGATTTTCACAATCCGGGCATAGCCCCTGAATTGCCCCTATCCCGACTGATCGGACACGACATGCACCGCGGCCCGCCGCGGCCGGAACCTAGCTCGCTGCCAGGTATGCGGAGCACTTCGATGCCGGCATCCTCCAAACGGGCATTCGTCTCGACGTTGCGCTCGTAGGCGACGGCGAGTCGCGGGCCGATAGCCAACGTGTTGTTGCCGTCGTCCCACTGCTCACGCTCAGCCGTGACCGGATGGAGCCCGGTGTCGATGATCCGCAAGGTGTCGATGCCCATCGCCTTCGCGGCCGCCACCAGGAACGGTTGCGGCTCGGCAACCTCGACGCCCTCCTCGCCAGGGGTGAGGGCGATCGCGACGAGCTCGTGGGCGACGTTCGGGTACATGAGGACTGCGTCGAGGTCCACCATTGTGCAGACCGTGTCGAGGTGCATCGTCGCTCGGTCCTGCCTGATCGGCACGGCTAGAACAGTCCGGGCGAGGCCGGCGTCGAAAACGCGCCTCGAAAGACGTTCGACGCCGGCCGGTGTCGTCCGCTCACCCGTGCCGACGGCCAACACACCTGGAGCGAGTAAGAGCACGTCGCCACCCTCAAGGGACTCCAGGCCAGAGTCGTAGACGTGCTGCGTTTCCGCGAAGCGGTGGTGGTGGGTGAAGATCGCGCTCGTGAGAGTTGTCTCGCGACGGCGAGCGGGCATGGCGAGACTGGTGATCGCAACGTGGTCGCCGATCCACACGCTGGAGTCGCGGGTGAACAGCAGGTTGGGCAACGGGTCGATGACGAAGTCGTGCCGCGCCATTAGCGCGTAGGTAAGGCCACGCCCGTTATGAAGTTCTTCGTGAGCCAGCCCCGCGATGAGCACGCTCGCGAGGTCGTCCGGATGCAGGCTTTCCAGGTGTGCCCTGAGCACCGACCGGAGGGTGTCGCCGTGGCGTGGATCCTCAAGGACGGCGGCAACGCATTCGTCCCTGGCCACAGGCTCGCGCAGCGTCTCGGCGAGCAAGTCGGTCAGATAGAGGACTTCGACCCCGTGATCGCGGAGAGTCTGGGCGAACGCGTCGTGTTCCTCCTGGGCCCGTCCGACCCACGGGATGCCATCGAACAGGAGCTTGTCATTGTTGCGAGGCGTAAGGCGTTGTAGCTCCGAGCCTGGCCGGTGCAGTAGGACGGTCCTGAGCCGGCCCACTTCCGAATCGGCGCCAAACCGGCCACTGGTATTCATCTTCACGTAGCGAGGGTACGGCGGACCGTGTCAAATACGACCTGGATCGGTATGGTCGCGGCGTGACCGACAATCGGGTTGCCGTTGTCATACCGGCCAAGGACGAGCAGCGCAGGATCTCCGCTACCGTGTCGGCGGCCTTGACGCTGCCGAACGTTGATCTCGTTCTCGTCGTCGACGATGGCTCGACGGACCGAACAGCCGCTGCGGCATCAGGTGCCGGGGCCACGGTGGTGCAGCACTCCCGGAATCGGGGCAAGGCGGCCGCGATGGAAACCGGCGCTGCCGCTATCCGGCTCATCGAGGCACGTGAGGGTGGCCAGCCACGCGCAATGCTGTTCCTGGACGCCGACCTTGAAGACAGCGCGGCCAAGGCCGGACCGCTCATCGAGCCGATCCTGGCCGGTGAGGTTGACATGACGATCGCCACCTTGCCGGCTCAGCGAACCGAAGGTGGTGGCCGGGGGTTCGTGGTCAATCTGGCGCGCGGCGGTATCGAGCAGGCGACCGGGTGGCGCCCGGTGCAGCCGCTGTCCGGCCAACGGTGCATTACGCGAGCCGCCTTCGATGCAGCGCTCCCGCTGGCGTCCGGGTTCGGCGCTGAGGTCGGCCTGACGATCGATCTGCTACGCCAGGGTTACCGGATCCGTGAGATCGAGGTTCCGCTGCACCACAGGGTCACCGGGACCGACTGGCATTCGCAGATGCATCGGGGCCGGCAATGGGTGCATGTGTTGCGTGCGTTGGCGATTCGGGGTCTTCGCCCGCAACTCGGCGGGCGTGTGCGACAGCGCTGACCACGAGCGGAATACCGGTCGTCAGGAGCAAAGCGGGGATGATGATCCCCGAGTCGTTGGTCGCGAACCCGATCGCACCGGTCAGCAGGCTGGCCCAGATCGCGAAGCGGAGCGTGGGCCAGCGTTCGTGCAGGTCTCGCATGCCGCCCACCCCGGCACCTCGGACGAGCCACGCGATGATGACGTAGGCGATAGGTACCAGCCATCCGTAGTACGGCGAGCGTTGCAACGTTCCGAGGGAGGCCCGGGCCTTGCGCGCCGCCACCGTGAATGCCTGGCCGTCAAGGAGGTCGGAAAAGAAGGTGCCGAAATGAGTCCGGCCGGCGGCGGGCCGGAGCCAGTCCAGCCACGCCAGCAGCAGTACCAGCGCGATGCCGGCCAATCCTGCGGCGACGAGCCGAGGGATCGTGACGCGGGCACCGGAGATGCCGATGACCAGGAGGGCAAAACCAGGCAACGCCGAAAGGGTGCCGCCGAAGTCCGCACCCGCCCAGGGTGCGCCCAGGGTGGCGATAACGGCGGCGCCGATAACCACGGCGGCAAGGGTTGTCGTGCGACGGGAGTAACCGTGGTCACGGAGCCACTGCACGAGCGCGGCCGTTGCGATGAAGGCCGACGCCACGAAGATCGCAAAGGCGATGTTGCCTATCCCGAAGAAACGGCCGGCCACCACCGGCGAGAGGCCCAGGAGGCTGGCGTGTTGCAGGTGGCCGCCCGTCCAGACATCGGTGGCCAGTACGGCCGTGGTGACCGCGGCAAGGACGCCAGGGGGCCCATACGTTCGCCGCCGCCACGGCCCGGCCAGGGCCGCCGTCGCAAGGACAACGGTGAGCGCGAAGATGGTCAGCCACAAGACCGTTCCGGCCCGCTCGAACCGCCACCACTGGGCCAGGTTGGCCAGGAAGGACGCGACAGGAAACGCAGCGACGATCAACGCGACTCCCTGCGCGATCCGCAGCACGGTCGACCGCCGCCGGGACCGGAATCGCAACCACAGCAGCACGCTGCCGAAGAAGACGACCTGGCCAATCCCGAGCAGCTGGAAGAACGGACCCGACTGAGTGCGGTACACCCGGGTTGCGCGATCCATCCCAACCAGCTGATCAACGGTCGCTGCTGACGTGCCCGGGTGCGGGCCTGCCGCACGCCAGGGCCTACCCACGGTGCCCTCGGCCGGATCGGGAATCCCCGCGTGGGCGGCTAGTGTCGCGTGGATATCAATGAGCTGGACCAGGCCGGTCCACTTGGTCGATCGAGACGACAGCCAATTCGGGCCGTACGGCGCGCCGTCCGGTCTCGGTCCGGCGGCTACAGCGACGCGCAGACCCGAGGGGGCTATCTGGAGTGGCTCGTCCGGCTCGGGCACCGGGCCGGGTGCGCTGTCCGCGACACCAGCTACGAGCAGGGCCACGTTGTCGGGCAGGATCTGGATCAGCTCGGCAAGTTCAGTGTCCAGAGCCTGCGCGGCGGCGCGCCGCTCGTCGAAGTACGGCTCTTCCTCGTTCTCTGGCGCGGGACTCGATACCGGCAGAACGCCGAGATCGACGACGGTGACCGGGCACCTCGCGATCTGCTCGCTGGTGAGGTCATCCACGTCGGGAAGGTACGTATGGACCCGCCCAGACCTGTTCGCGAGGGCCAGCGCGGCACCCGATCCGACGGCGGTCGAGCAGGCGCCGGATGCGGTTATCCGTTCGCCGAGCAGGCCGATCTCGGTGCCGTAGTCCTGGTCTCGCTGGGCGGCCGCCAGGTCAGCCCACCCTGGGATGCGCGCACCTTCGCCATCGATCTCCTCCGGAGTCGGGGGCTGGCGGCAGAAACGGTCCAGAGTGCCATCGTCGCCGATGGTGTCGGTAAGGTCGGTGGCTCGGCGACCTGCTCCGACCGAGAGCCAGCCGTCGACCGTGCAGGTTCGTGATCTGATCGTCCGCACGCTCAGCGACGCCGCTGCGTCGGTGCCCGCCAGCTCGTACAGGGTCGGCATGTCCTCGGCCGTGACGTCCGGCCAGGCCAGGCCCGGCACGCCGACAAGAACGACCCCGCTCTGCCCGGGAATCCAATGCTCGTCCGCAGCTGCTGGGGCGCCCAATCGGCCTGCACCGGCGAACTCCGAGCCGGCGGCGGCCGAGCTGCCGACTGCCAAGCTGGCCACGGTGATGCCTGCTGCTGCGGCGGCCAGCACGGCGGATCGGACCGTCCGTGCGACTTTCACGGCGCCAACCCGGCCTGGCGGATCGCGGCGTTGGCCGCCGCCATTACCTGCTTGATCGGCCGCCCCGTCGACTCTGCTGCGGCGGCGACGTCGTCGTACTCGGGCTGGGCGTTGACGATCACACCGTCCAGTGTGGCTGTCTTGACGCGGATCTGCCTGCCATCGACGCTCACCCGATGTTCGGCCCGGTTCAGAGCACGTTTGGCGACCGGCGTCTCTCGCACCCCGATCGTTGTGGTCTCAGCGAACATGACTGTCCGTAGTCTGTCTGCGACCTCCGGCTCGGCCAGCACGCAGAGAGTCTGACCAGGACGGCCCTTCTTCATCAGGATCGGTACGAGCCAGGCGTCGGACGCACCTGCCGCGAGCAGCTTGCTCAGGATGGCCGGCCACAGCCGGGGGTCGAGGTCGTCAACGTTGGCTTCCAGCACAATTGCGGCCGTAGCCGCGGGTGTCGCGTCGGAACGGCCGGCCGGTTCGCCCAAGAGAAGCCTTACGACATTGGGCCGGCCGGCGAGATCACGCCCCCCGGCACCTAACCCCTGCCGCCGAGTCCGCATCAGCGGCTGGTCGCCGAACTCTGTGGCGACGGTGGTGAGAAGAGCCGCACCGGTCGGGGTGGCCAGCTCGATGTCGGCTCCGCCGCCGTGAGTCGGAACGTCCTTGAGCAGCTCCACGACAGCCGGAGCGGGAACCGGAAGCAGGCCGTGCCCGGTGCGGACGGAGCCGGACCCGACCGCCACGGGTGACGCCGAGACCTGGTCGAGGCCTAGGGACCGGAATCCTGCGGCGAATCCGACCACGTCGGCAATCGCATCGAGGGCGCCGACTTCATGGAAGTGGATCTCGCCGGACTCAATGCCGTGCACCCGCGCCTCGGCCTCGGCAAGCCGGGCGAACGCGGCAGTCGCGAGGTCG
The DNA here is from genome assembly GCA_035762665.1 of Jiangellaceae bacterium. Lineage (GTDB taxonomy): Bacteria > Actinomycetota > Actinomycetes > Jiangellales > Jiangellaceae > JASLBX01. Next base: position 34,459 of record DASTNZ010000062.1, read on the forward strand.
CGGACGGCCGGATCGAGCTGCGCATGGACGAGCAGATCGTGGATATCAGTCCACCGCCGGTGAGTAGTCGATTCCGGCGCTACGACGTGGACTCGGGTCGCCCTGAGCCCGCCGCGGGTAACGGTTTCGGATCGGAGTTGGACCGGCTCGGGGCTCACGGCGTCGACAGCCGCCTGCATGGCGGCGAGGTCCGCACCGGCGTCCACGAGGGCGGCAAGCAGCATGTCGCCGGCCACGCCGGACGAGCAATCAAACCACCCGATCACCGTGGGCCGCCGTTCGTAGCCGGTCGGCTGCCGGTCGATCTCCCCGGGACGGCTGATCGATCTGCTGTTCCGCCCCGGCTCTGCCGAGCCACGCGCGCCGCGTGGACGCCTGCCCCGAAGCCGTTGTCGATGTTGACCACGACCACTCCGGGGGCGCACGAGTTCAGCATGGCCAGCAGCGCCGCCACACCACCGAGCGACGCTCCGTACCCAACCGATGTCGGCACAGCAACGATCGGCACGCCGGTCAGGCCGCCCACGACCGACGGCAGTGCCCCCTCCATACCCGCCACGACGACCAGGCAGTCCGCGCTGTCCAGCTCGTCGCGGACGGCGAGCAGGCGGTGGATTCCGGCCACTCCGACGTCCGTCACCACCCGCGCGGTCGCGCCGAACGCACGGACAGTGGCGGCGGCCTCCGCAGCGACCGGACCGTCAGACGTGCCGGCAGCTACGACAGCAACGGTCCCGGTCGGCGCGGGAAACGGGCCCAGCGTGGCACACCTGGCCAACTCCTCGACCTGTACCTCGTCGCCGAAGGCGGCACGCACCGCCGTCCGGGCGGCCTCGTCGAGCCTGGTGGCGAGCACCGCACGGCGCGGGTGGGCCCCGCGGAGTGTTCGCAGCAGCTCGACAACCTGCTCAGGGGTCTTGCCCTGGCCGAATATGACCTCCGGGTCGCCGGTGCGGGCCGCGCGGGCCGTATCGACGCGGGCGAACCCGAGATCGCGCCAGCCTGTTGTGTCGGTCACCCGCCTACGGTAATCGCCGCCCGGTCGCTGCTGCCGATCGACCGGACGGATAAAGCGCAGCTCCGCGGGTTTGGTGTCGCACTCCTGCGCATCCGCAACACTCTGTCTGATGCGCTGGGTGGTGGTCGACCGGAAGCTCGGTCTGGCGACCAGTTGAGTCTGGAGTACCACCGCCTGGTGTTGCACACGTGCTGGCAGGCCCACAGCCTCCGCGACAGCAGGGCCGGTCTGGCGCACGACCCGCCGGACCAAGCAGTCCTCACCGGAGACAACATCGCCAGTCGGCCGGGCATGAACGACGCTGGCTAGGCTGGCCATCGTGCTCAGCAAGTCACGGTATGCCTACCTGGGGCCGGAAGGCACCTTCACCGAGGCCGCCGCTCGGTGCCTTCCTGACGCTGGAGAGACGCTGCTGCCCTTCCCGAGCGTGCCGGAAGCCTTGCAAGCGGTGCGGTCTGACGAGGTCGACGGGGCAGTCGTCCCGCTCGAGAACTCCGTCGAGGGATCGGTGAACGCCACCCTGGACGAGCTGGTCCGGGGCGAACCGCTGATGATCGCCCGTGAGGTGCTGCTTCCTGTCGAGTTCGCCTTGCTGGCCAGGCCGGGAACCGAGCTGAGTGCCGTCGAGCGGATCGTCACCCACCCCGTCGCCGAGGCACAGTGCCGGCAGTGGCTCTCGGCTCAACTACCCAAGGCGAAGGTGTACCTGACCGCATCCACCGCCGCGGCCGCCGCGATGGTCGCCAACGGCCAGGAGGGCGCCGACGGCCCTTACGACGCCGCTATCTCGGCCGCGGTGGCCGCTGACCACTACCGGCTGGATACCCTGGCGAAAGGAATCGGGGACAACCCGGACGCGATGACCCGGTTCGTCCTTGTAACCCGGCCCGGCCCGCCACCCGCACCGACGCGGGCCGATAAAACGAGCCTGGTGGCGTTCATCAGAGACGATCATCCGGGCGCCCTGCTGGAGATCCTCGAGCAGTTCGCGACCCGGGGCGTCAACCTGACCCGGATCGAATCCCGGCCAACGGGGAGCGGGATCGGAAAGTACTGCTTCGCGGTCGACTGCGAGGGTCATGTGGCCGACGCCAGGGTGGGCGAAGCGCTGATGGGCCTGCACCGGATCTGCGCTGACGTTCGTTTCCTCGGGTCGTATCCCCGCGCGGACGGCGTGGCGCCGACACTGAGCTTCGGGACGTCCAACGCGACGTTCGCCACCGCCGCTGACTGGCTCGCCACGCTTCGCGGCGACCTGGCCTAAGTGACGTTGATCAGCTGAGCGGGACGGGTGGGTCATCGCGGGACTAGCTTCGCCGCGTACGGATACGCTGAGCCAGTGCTCGATTTACGCGTGATTCGTGAAGATCCCGACCGGCTCCGCGCCTCACAGCGCGCACGCGGCGAGGACGACGGGATCGTGAGCCAGTTGCTGACCGCAGATGAAGCGCGCCGGAAGCAACTTTCCCGGTTCGAAGCGCTGCGAGCCGAGCAAAAGTTGCTGAGCAAGCAGATACCGCAGGCGCAGGGCGAGGAGAAACAAGAGCTGCTGGCCAAGGCCAGGGAGCTGGCAGAGGCGGTAAAGCAAGCGCAGGCCGCAGCGGACGAGGCACAGCGGGAGCTTGAGCAACTGGCGCTCGTGCCTGGCAATCTGGTTGAAGATGGAGTCCCACCCGGTGGCGAGGACAACTACGACGTACTCCGCCACGTCGGCCCACGGCCACAGCTGGAGAAAGTTCGCGATCACCTGGAGCTGGGTGAGTTGCTCGGCGCCATCGACGTCCCACGGGGCGCGAAGGTGTCCGGCTCGCGGTTCTACTACCTGACCGGTGTCGGTGCGCAGCTCGAACTCGGCATCCTGAATCTAGCCATGGCCAAGGCCATCGAGAACGGGTTCACTCCCATAATCACCCCGACCCTCGTCCGTCCGGAGATCATGAGTGGCACCGGGTTTCTCGGCGCGCATGCCGAAGAGGTCTACCGGCTCGAGGCCGATGACCTCTACCTGGTCGGCACCAGCGAAGTGCCTCTGGCGGGCTACCATGCCGACGAGATCATTGACCTGGCCGACGGCCCGATTCGATATGCCGGCTGGTCGGCGTGCTACCGCCGGGAGGCAGGCTCTCACGGACGTGACACCCGCGGGATCATCCGCGTTCACCAGTTCCACAAGGTCGAGATGTTCTCTTACTGCCGGGAGGAGGATGCCAGGGACGAACACCGGCGCCTCCTAACCTGGGAAGAGGAGATGCTGGCGGCCGTAGAACTCCCGTATCGCGTGATCGACGTCGCCGCCGGCGACCTCGGGTCCAGCGCCGCCCGCAAGTTCGACTGTGAGGCGTGGCTGCCGTCCCAGGAGCGGTACATGGAGGTGACCTCGACGTCCAACTGCACCACCTTCCAGGCGCGCCGGCTCGGCATTCGCGAGCGCACCGAGAGCGGCACGCGCAACGTAGCCACCCTTAACGGCACGCTCGGCACCACTCGCTGGATCGTCGCGATCCTGGAGAACCATCAGCAGCCGGACGGTTCGGTACACGTCCCGGAGGCATTGCGGCCATACCTGGGTGGACGCAAGCTTCTCGAACCGATGAAATGACCTGGCGACCTGCTCTAGCAGCGATCGACGTTGACGGAACGCTCCTGAACTTCGATGGCTCACTGTCGTCTGCGGTCTTGGACGCTGTCCTCCGGGCGCGCGAGTCCGGCATGCACATCGTGATCGCAACCGGCCGGTCGATGCACGCCACGCTGCCGGTGTGCGACAGGCTCGGGCTCACCACCGGCTTCACGGTCAGCTCGAATGGAGCGGTCGTGGTGGACCTTGCGGCACGCGTCCCAGTGGATATCGCCACCTTCGACGCAACTGAGTCGGTGCGGTTCTTCACCGACCACGTGCCGGACGCCCTGCTGGCCGTCGAGGAACTCGGCATCGGGTACCGGGTCACCGGTGAGTTCCCGCCTGGCGAGCTGGACGGTCAGATCACTGTCGTGACACATGACGAACTGCTGGACGGACCGGTTACCCGCCTCGTGGCGCGGCTGCCGAACGGAGACCGGCAGGAGTTCTTCGAGTTGGCGCACGCCGCCGGCCTGCGCGGCGTCGACTACGCGATCGGCTACACAGCGTGGCTGGACTTCATGCCGGAGGGCGTGTCGAAGGCTTCTGGGCTCGCCACCGTGTGCGAGAAGTTGAGCGTTGGGCAGGCCGATGTGCTGGCGATCGGGGATGGGCACAACGACCTCGAGATGCTTAGCTGGGTCGGTCACGGGGTGGCCATGGGCCAGGCTCCGGACGACGTCAAAGCGATCGCGGACGACGTATGCGGGACGGTTGACGAGGATGGTCTCGCGGACGTGCTGAACGTCTACCTGACCTAGCCCGCCCCCAACCCGCGCCAGTTGTCAATGTGTTCGAGCACCTCGGTCAGCCGGTTGACGACCGCGTCCGGCCGAACGTCGACTTGCTCATCGACAGGAATGTCCGAGTGCGGAACGAACACGGCGCGCATGCCGACCGCCGCCGCACCCGAGATGTCGTCGTACGGCCGATCGCCGACGAACACGCAGCGTTCCGGGGCGTCGACGCCGATCGCCGCCATGGCTGCCAGGAACGCCTCCTCGTGAGGCTTGGTGTATGCGATCTCGGAGGTATAGACGCCACCATCGACCAGTTCGAGGACCCCATCGCGGGCTAAGAAAGCCTCGTGCCACGCTCGCGGCCAGATCGTGTTCGACAGCACCCCCACCTTGATGCCGCGTTCACGCAGACCCCCGAAGAGGGTGGGCACATCCGGATCGGTAAATGTGTGCGGCTCCCAGGTCGCCCGGTACGCGGCAGTGGCGGCCTCGTGGTACTGGACGCCGGCGGCTGAAAGGACACGCTCGAACGTGCTGGAGGCCTGCCCGGTGCGGACCGCTGCCCACGCGTCGCGCTCAGCGGCGTGCAGGGCGGCAGCCACTGGCGCGGGGTCGTGCGGCGCCATGACCTCGGCGTATGCCCGCCACGGCGCAGTCAAATCGATCGTGTGCCATGGCGTGAGCGTGCCACCCCAGTCGAAAATCACACCGTCGATAGCCATGCCCAGACCGTATCCGCCGCCGCCGACAGCCGGCCCCTGGTCGGCGGCGATGTAAGCAATCGTCCTGTCAACGGCGTGTTCACCGATGAGTTTCGCGCCCCGCCACGATCTGTATTAGCGACAGAACGCCTGACCCGGATCCTGCCCGGGGATCGGAGGAGACACGAACCATGGCAAAACCAAGCCTCGACAGCATGCTGCTTGCGAGCACTGATCCCGAACGACTGCGTGCCTGGTACGCCGCGGCTTTCGAGCCGTCTGAAGACACCAAGATGGACCAGTACCACGTGCTCAAGTTCGGGACGTTCTACGTCCTTATCGACACCCGAGATGACATCGGTAAACGTAACCCCGAACCAGCTCGCGTCATCCTCAACTTCGACGTCGAGGACGCCCATGCGGTCGTGGCCCGCCTCAACGAGCTTGGGACGACGTGGCTGGCCGAGCTCGAGGACCGGGACGGCAGCCTGTTCGCCGCCGCCATCGATCCTGATGGCAACTATGTGCAGATCATCCAGCTGAGTGAAGAGGCGCGCGCCGCAATGGCCGCCGCGTCACGCGGATGAAAGGAACCACCATGTTCGAGAACACCAAGGCCTTCAGCGGTTTTTCGGTCGACGATATCGGGGCTGCGAAGAAGTTCTACGGCGAGACGCTTGGGATCCGGGTGTCCGAATCCGGGATGGGCTTGCTGACCCTGCACATCGCCGGTGACCGGAACATCCTCGTCTACCCCAAGTCGAACCACCAGCCCGCGACGTACACGATCCTCAACTTCCCGGTGGACAACATCGATGAGGCCGTTGACGAGCTGAGCCGACGTGGCGTCGAGTTCCAGCGCTACGAGGGCTTCTCACAGGACGAGAAGGGCATCGCGCGGGAAGACGAAGGTCCGCCTATCGCGTGGTTCACCGACCCTGCGGGCAACATCCTGTCCGTACTCGAGGAGTAGCGTCATGGCTGTGACCGAAGCGCCAGCCCGCGAAGACTTCGTCCAGGCCACCGATCCGTACCGGAGGGAACTGCTGGCCCACTGTTATCGCATGCTCGGTTCGGTACACGACGCGGAGGACCTCGTCCAGGAGACGTTCCTACGCGCATGGCGCGCCTACGACCGGTTCGAGGGACGCTCGTCGGTGCGCACCTGGCTGTACCGGATCGCTACGAGCGCGTGCCTCAACGCGCTGGAGAGCCGGAGCCGTCGACCGCTGCCGACCGGGCTCGGTGAACCGTCAGCGGAAGCCGACGCCACCCTCGTCGAGAAAAAGGAAATCTCGTGGCTGGAGCCGATTCCCGACGCCCTCGTTGGCAGCGGTGAGTCCGATCCGGCCGCAACGGTGACCTCCCGGCAGAGCGTCCGTCTCGCCTTCATCGCCGCGCTGCAGCACCTGCCGCCGCGGCAGCGCGCCGTGCTGGTGCTGCGCGACGTCCTGCAGTTCCGGGCCGCCGAGGTGGCGGAGGCGGTCGGCGTCAGCACCGCCGCGGTCAACAGCCTTCTACAGCGGGCGCGAACCCAACTGGACGAGGCGGCGGTACGCGAAGAGGAGATCGTCGAACCCCAGTCGGCTGACGACCGGGAGCTGCTGGATCGCTACGTCAAGGCGTTCGAGGACTACGACATCCCGAAGATCGTCGAGTTGTTCACCTCGGACGCGGTCTGGGAGATGCCGCCGTTCACCGCCTGGTACCAGGGCGCCGAGACGATCGGTCACGTGATCGCCAGCAAATGTCCGGCCGACGGTCCTGGAGACCAGGTCCTGGTGCCGACGTCCGCGAACGGCCAGCCTGCCTTCGGGCTCTACATGCGTGGCGACGGCGGTGTGTACCGGGCGTTCCACCTGCAGGTGCTGGATGTGACGCCGGCCGGGGTCCGCCACGTCGCGGCCTTCTTCGACACGAGTCTGTTCGAGAAGTTCGGCTTGCCGTCCGTCCTGCCGGCTCGTGCCTGACGCTGGCCGTCGTCATGACCGACCGTGCCACCACCGCACTGATCGGTGGGGTGGCCCTGCTCGAAAGAGCCGTTGGATACACGCTGGGCAATCTGGAGCTTGTCACGCCCGAGGTGCTTCGTCAGCCCACGCCGTGCGCTGACTGGGACGTCCGCGCGCTGTTGGCCCACATGGCCGACTCGCTCGACGTGTTGTGCGATGCCGTTGACGTCGGGTTCGTGGTGGATGCGCCGTCCCGTTCTGAGGTCGGCACGGCAGCCGATCTGGTCTCGGCGGTGCGCGCCCGGTCGTGCAGGTTGATCGGTGCCTGGGCCGGCGCGGACCAGCCGGACGTCGTTTCGATCTACGGCAGATCGCTGTCGCGCACCATTGTGGCCAGCGCCGGCGCGATCGAAGTGGCGGTTCACGGATGGGATCTTGCCCGAGGGTGCGGGACTGACAGGCACATTCCTGCGGCCCTCGCCGAGGAACTCGGTCAGCTGGCGCCACTGGTAGTGACACATCAGGACCGCCCGCACCGATTCGGGTATCCCGTCGCCGTACCGTTGGATGCTTCGCCGAGCGACCGTCTCGTGGCATTCCTCGGTCGTGATCCGGTTCCGACCAGGGGTTAGTCACCGCGGTCATCCTGATGACGATTCTCAACGGTCGCCGGGGTTGCTCCGAGTGGCCCGGCGTCACGCGAGGTCGATGGTCATGTCCGCGGTCGCGATCGATACATCTCCGGCATAGTGTTTCCGCGCCGCTTCGACCGCCCGGGCCGGCTCGACGCCTGGGATGAGGTGGGTCAGCACGAGGCGGGCGGCGTTCGCGTCGGCCGCGTGCTGCCCCGCCTGGCGCGCAGTCGACAGGACGGTTCGGAGGTCGTGCGGCATGTCGTCGTCGTCGATGTAACTCGCCTCGGCGAGCAGCAAGTCGACATCCCGGGCAAGCGTGACTATCTCCGCACTGGGCCCGGTGTCGCCGGTGTACGCGATGGCGTGGTCACCGGCGGTGAGGCGGAGCCCGGCGTTGGGCAACGAGTGCGGAAGCAGCCTGGTCTCGGCGCTGAACGGACCGATGATGACGCCGCTGCCGGGTGCAATCTCGTTTAGCGAGAGGCTGTCACCCAGCCATTCCCGGCGGTCGAGCGCCAATACTGCCGTCAGTGCGTGTGGTGGCGCGAAGACCGGCAGGGGTGGGGTTGCTTCGCCAGACATGACGCGGGCTCGCAACAGTGGGTTGACGTCGGCGCAGTGGTCGGGGTGGCCGTGCGTGACGAAGACGGTATCCACCTCGCCTGGCGCGACGTAGCGCAGTAGTCGCGGAACCACGGCGTACCCGGGATCGATAAGGAGCCGGAAGCCGTCGTGCTCGAGGAGGTAGCCGCTGCACGCTTGGTCTGCCGCCGGCCACGCGCCGCACCCGCCAAGGACCGTGAGTCGCACGGCGGGCACGCTATCACCGTCAATCGCGGGCTCTGGCCCGCTCCAATGGCGTGGTGTTCGCCGCGACGGGTAGAGCGGTTGACCGTGCTGGTGCAGATGCGTGAGCCGGGCTTACGTCGCCGCCAAGCGCACGGCGGCGTTTCCAGCGGTCCGTCATGGGTATTGCCAAGGCCAACGTAGGCCGGATTGAGTGGGGGTGCCTGTGGTCAGTGTGAGCCGCCGGGTTGAGGTGACGCCCGACCAAGTCTTCGCCGTCATCGAAGACGGCTGGTACTTCGCATCCTGGGTGGTGGGAGCGGCCCACATCCGGGCGGTCGACCCCGACTGGCCGGCCGTCGGCAGCCGGATCCACCACAGCGTGGGCCCGTGGCCCGTGAGCATCAACGACACAACGGTAGTGCGGGCCATGGAACGCAACTCGATGATCGAGCTTGAGGCGCGGGCGTGGCCGGTCGGCAGCGCGATCGTTCGCGTCACCCTGGAACCGGTGAGTTCAACCGCGACGCAGATCACGATGACCGAGGAGGCAAAGGCGGGACCGGCCAAGGCGCTTCCCCACGCCGTCCAGACCATGCTGCTGAAGCCGCGCAACGTCGAGTCGCTGCGCCGACTCGCGGATATCGCCGTGGGACGCGCGGCGAGGGCGTGACCGCCGCGTGCGAGCTTGTCGGTCTCTTCGGTGGTCTCGGGTGTGTCGGTGTCGGGATAACCGCCTGCCAACGTAGAAGCCTCGCCGCTCCCAGACCCCTGACTCCTCTATGCCATGGCCGCCCCGCGCTACTGACGGGTGTCGGTCAATAGTTCGTACGCTCTATTCACGCCTGAGCGCTGTTAATCGCTGCGCCCGGATGCCGCTCGGCGTCAGGACCGTTGCTGGCTTCTGCTGCTGGTCCAGTCTCGGTCGAAGGGCGCTTACTGGCCGACGCGGCCGTCGATTCGCTCGCGCAGGAGATCGGCGTGGCCGCAGTGCCGCGCGTACTCTGCGATCTGCGCCACCAGGATGTCGCGAAGCTGCAAGTCCGCCCCGTCGGGACCGAGGTCGGAGACGCCGGCGTTGCGGGTGCCGAGGTCGGCGACTCCGGCCACGAACTGGTCGGTGAGCTCTACCTCGGCCCGCCACTGCCGCCAGGCGTCGTCCACGACTGCCGGGTCGGCGATCGCGCCGTTCCAGTCGCCGTCACGATCCTCGTCGGTGCAGTACAGCTTCGGCGCGTCCTCGCCGGCCATGACCCGGCGAAGGTGTCGCTCCCCCTCGGCCAGGTGCCGCACCAGCCCGAGCAGGGACATCGTGGACGGTGGTACGGATCGCCGGGCAAGCTGCTCGGCGTTCAGGTCGGCGCACTTCATCTGGAGCGTCAGCCGGTACCAGCGCAGATAGTCGAGCAGGATGCCGCGTTCGTCGACGGCCTCGACATCGGTTTCGCGCGGGTCGTCGTCCGGGTCGACCCACATGTCGCGGTACACGGTCGACTTCGTCCACCGCGTCGGGACGGGTTCACTCGCATCCGAGGTGGTCATCAGGGCATCGTCGGCCATTCCGGCCTCCGGGCGCCATCGAATATCCGAGGGCGAGGTCTGGGCAGACGGCTCCTTAATGCCCGCGTGCGGCGCACGGCCGCACCAACGCGACCTACGCTGTTGCAGGTGTCGATAGGCATGCGACGTGCATGCTGATCAAGTTAGTGCGAGCCCGTCGTACCAGCGCCGGGCTTCGAGGGCGAAACCATCGCGGCGATGGGCTTGCAGGGCCAGGGGGATAACTAGGATCGTGGCAAGCCACGCGCCGGAACGGATCGCGGCATCATCCTAAGATTCTTCGGAGGAACAGAATGAGCGATGCGAGCACCGGAAATGGCAAGGTGGTCGTGAACAGGTCGATGTCGCTTGACGGCTTCATCGCCGGTCCCGGCGATGCGATGGACTGGATCTTCGACTTCGTGGCGCCAAACGAGTTCCCGGACGTCGCGGCGGCCACCGGCGCCATGCTCGTCGGCCGGCGGACCTACGAGGTAGCCAACAGGATAGACGCCGGCAAGGAGCGGGGGTCAGCATCCAGCGGCGAAACGTACCCGTTTTCCGGACCCGTGTTTGTCCTGACCCACGAGCCGCCGGACCCGCCGAACCCGCCGAACCCCAAGGTCACGTTCCTCACTGGTGACATCGAGGAAGCCGTCGCCACGGCACTGGACGCTGCGGGCGGCAAGAATCTGGAACTCCTCGGTGCTGACGTGGCCGGCCAGTGCCTGCGGCGGGGTCTCGTCGACGAGATCCTGGTGTATGTACTGCCGGTGCTGCTCGGCGACGGCACCCGCTTCTCGTCCCCGGGCCTCGCCAGGATGGACCTGGAACCGGTCAGCAGCACGCAGTCGGGCGCCGTCACCATCCTCCGGTTCCGCGTCCGCAAGTAGTCCCGGCGTTCCAGCGCGGCGGTCAAGCGCCAGCGGTCACGTCCGCGCCCGACCGTCCATGACGACCAGGCCGACGACGCCGATCCGATATCGGCCGGAGTGGGCTAATGGCACGCGAGGTAGCAGCGGCCACAGATACGGTGAGACCCTGGCGGGCTCAACGGGCCTGACCAGGGTCTTTGTGGTGGAGCGGGTGACGGGAATCGAACCCGCACTGTCAGCTTGGGAAGCTGAAGTTCTGCCATTGAACTACACCCGCGAACGCCACCCGAAGCCTTGGCGATCGGCGAGCAGCATACCCCGTGTCTCGTCATGCGGTGAAAAGCGCACCCTCCTCACCCTGCAGTACGGGCTGGTGGGCGGCACACTCGGCGCCCGGTTCGTCGCCGATCGGCGACACCGGGACCGTCGCTATCGCTGGCCTCCGATCAGCACATCACCGTGGACCAGCTCCGCGGCCAGACCGTCGAAGACCCGGACGTTGCGAATCAGGATTCGGCTCATTCGCCCCTTCTAAGTGGACCGAAGCCCGATGGTCGCCGGCCCGCGCGTTAAGCGCGACCGGGCGTGCCGTCGATGCGACGGAGCGCGGAGAATCCGACGCCGGTCAGTAGCGACGTAATGACGATGCCGGTGACCAGATAAATGAGCGAACTGGCGATCCGCACCTCCCAGGTGTCGTCGACAGTGAGTGGGAGCAGCGCAACAATGATCGTCAACAGGATCATGATCCAGGCGAAGAAGGTCCGAGCCCGGGGTGTCGAAAGCATCAGCAGGTGCAGCAAGGCGGTCGCCGCGAGGGCCGCGAGGGCCGCGTAGAACATCAGGGAGAGTGTCTGTGAGCCGAGCAGCCCGTCACCACCGGGCACGACGCTGGTGTCGAGCAGCTCCTGGACAATGAGCAACCCGACGAGAACGACCAGCGCGGCCACTATGGCAGTGGCCACACCACCGGCCCATAGAACGCGGGCATTGATCACGTATCTCCCGGTCGGATCAGTTGACCGTGGTTCGCTCGCCATTACTCAACACCCCGCATCCGGTAATGCGGCCCGGCGGCATCCTCGGCTACGCGACCCCGATCGCCGCGGCAGGGGATATTTCGGGCCGGTCTTGATCACCGAATCCTACTCCTGAGATCGCAACTCTCCCGGGTAATCGAGCCTCCGGGCGTCATATCTCGCCGCCGCTGCTCACCGGCGCCAGCAAAGGTAGGGTCACGACATGCTTATGTCTGATCGGGACATCAGGGCCGCCATCGACTCCAAGCGGGTCGTCCTCGAGCCGTTCGACGCAGACATGGTGCAGCCGTCCAGCATCGACGTGCGGCTCGACCGTTATTTCCGGGTGTTCGAGAACCATCGGTACCCGCACATCGACCCCGCCGAGGACCAACCCGACCTCACCCGGCTCGTGGAGCCGGCCGGCCAGGAGCCCTTCGTCCTCCACCCAGGTGAGTTCGTGCTGGCATCGACCTACGAGATCGTGACGCTCGGGAACGACATATCGGCTCGGCTCGAAGGCAAGAGCTCACTCGGCCGGCTCGGGCTGCTGACGCATTCCACTGCCGGGTTCATCGACGCCGGCTTCAGCGGCCACCTCACGTTGGAGCTGTCCAATGTCGCGACACTCCCGATCAAGCTGTGGCCCGGCATGAAGATCGGCCAGCTGTGCTTCTTCGGACTATCCAGCCCGGCCGAGGAGCCGTACGGGTCGGGCCGCGCCGGGTCTCGGTACCAGGGACAGCGCGGGCCAACGCCAAGCCGGTCGCACCTGAACTTCCACCGCACCCGGGTGTGAAGTTACTGGCGAGTAGGATTCTTCTCACAGGGCATCCTTGCTGTCAGGAGGCATGTCGTGGGCCTACTCTGGGCGGCACGTGACCGACATCGAACAGGAAGCGTATGCAGGCCGCAGCGATCGTTGTTTCCGTGACGCTCACCCTTATCGCCGTTGCGCTGACGGTGCGGGCGGTGTCGCAGATGTTCGCAGTGATCCGGCTGGGACAGCCGGCCTTCGAACGGACCAACGACCCCCTCCAGCGCACGGTGATGATGCTGCGAGAGACGGTCGGTCACACCCGGATGCTGAAGTGGACGTGGATCGGAGCAGCGCACTGGTTCGTGTTCGTGGGCTTCATCCTGCTGTTCGCGACGCTGGTGACCGCGTACGGGCAGATTTTCGACAGTGATTTCGCCTTGCCGCTGACCGGGCACTGGCGCCCGTTCGAGTGGCTTGTCGAAATCATCGGCTGGTCGATGCTGGTGAGCATCGTGGCGCTGATCGTCGTGCGGTTGGTACGGCACCCGAAACGGCTGGGCCGGTCATCCAGGTTCGCCGGATCCACCATGTGGCAGGGCTACTACGTGGAGTGGACGATCGTCGGCGTCGGACTGTGCATCGTGCTGCTGCGAGGGTTGGAGTACGCGCTCGGGCAGGGTGACCGCTCGCATTTCCCGCTGACGTTCTGGGTCGGCGACCTGTTCGGTGACACCTCAGCTGCCATGCTGGAGACCTGGGTCTACGTGATCGCCGGGCTCAAGATCGCGATCTCGATGGCGTGGCTGATCACGATTTCGCTGAACGTGACTATGGGCGTGGCGTGGCACCGGTTCCTCGCGTTCCCGAACATCTACTTCAAGCGGGAAGCCGATGGCGGGACGGCGCTGGGAGCGGCCAAGCCGCTGACGGTAAAAGGTGCACCGGTCGACTTCGAGAACATCGACGAGCTCGATGAAGACACCGCGCTCGGCGTGGGAAAGGTCGAGGATTTCAGTTGGAAGGGTCTGCTGGACTTCTCCACGTGCACTGAGTGCGGGCGGTGCCAATCGCAGTGCCCGGCTTGGCACACCGGCAAGCCGCTGTCGCCGAAGCTGCTGGTGATGGGGCTGCGCGACCACGCGTACGCAAAGGCGCCGTACCTGCTGGCCGGTGGTGGCAAGGACATGATGGGCGAGGAGACCGCCGCGCCCGAGCAGTTGGCCGGCGTGCCGGCTGTGGCGCTCGCCGAGGCCGAGCGGCCGCTGGTGGGCCCTGGTGAGGCGGGCGGAGTCGTCGACCCGGACGTGTTGTGGTCCTGCACCACCTGTGGTGCGTGCGTCGAACAGTGCCCGGTGGACATCGAGCACGTCGACCACATTCTTGATCTGCGCCGCTACCAGACGTTGATCGAGACCGAATTCCCGTCCGAACTGAACGGGCTGTTCAGGAACTTGGAGAAGTCCGGCAACCCATGGGGAGTCAATCAGTCCAAGCGGATGGAATGGGCCGCGGATATGCCGTTCGACGTGCCTCAGGTCGGCGTCGATGTCGAGTCTCTGGACGAAGTGGAGTGGCTGTTCTGGGTGGGCTGTGCCGGGGCGTTCGAGGACCGGGCGAAGAAGACCACGCAGGCAGTCGCGGAGTTGCTGCACATCGCCGGAGTCTCGTTCGCCGTGCTGGGAGACGGTGAGACCTGCACAGGCGACCCAGCGCGCCGGTCGGGCAACGAGTTTTTGTTTCAGCAGCTCGCGATGCAGAACGTCGAGGTACTCCGAGAGACCAAGGCGGTACGGATCGTCGCGACCTGCGCGCACTGCTTCAACACCCTAAAAAACGAGTACGCACAGCTCGGGTTGACACTCGACGTGGTTCACCACACCCAGCTGCTCAACCGGTTGGTCCGGGAGGGCAGGCTTACGCCAGTCACCCCCGCCAACGGCGAGGTGGCCGGGCGCGCTGTCACCTACCACGACCCCTGCTACCTCGGCCGGCACAACAAGGTGTACGAGCCACCGCGAGAGCTTGTGGGCGCATTGCCTGGCGTCGAGCTACGCGAGATGCCCCGCAACTCCGACCGGTCGTTCTGCTGCGGCGCGGGAGGGGCACGTATGTGGATGGAAGAGCGCATCGGCAAGCGGATCAACACCGAGCGCACCGAAGAAGCTCTGGCCACCGGTGCAGAGGCGATCGCGATCGGCTGCCCCTTCTGCCGCGTCATGCTTTCGGACGGACTGACCGCCGCCCAGGCCGACGGCCATGGCGAAGGCGTCGAAGTACTCGACGTCGCCCAGATGCTGCTTGCAGGGGTCAAGCGTGGCGAGGCCAGCGTGCCTACGGCCACCGTTGGGGATAGACCAGCGCCTGCGCAGGAAAAGCAGTCCGGCTGACGACCTGAGGGCACTTCCGCAACGCTCGCTCGGCGCGCGGTTCTCGGCCGGATGGTATGCCGGCGTAGACGTCCCTTCAGGGACGTTCCCCGTCCAACGCGGCCTGTCCGCCTCGTGTTGCATTCGTGCGCGCAGGTTGACAGCCACTGCGAATCGGCGCTCTGCCTCATTGTGGCGTCAGCGCCGCGAGAGATGATGCCAACTAGACGCTTGACGTGACGCCATAATGGTGTCAACATGGCGTCATGGATCTAGCGCCTTACGTCGACACTCTCCGACGCGACCTTGCTGCAGCCGCTGAGGCCGCATCGACTGAGATCCGCGACGCTGCGGGTCGGCTGTCGTACGCGATCGAGCCGTCGCTGCGGATGGTGCTCCTCGAAGCACTCGGCGTGGCGGCGGCGGAGGTGACCGAGCAGCTGGCGTCGGGTGTAGTGGAGGTCCGGCTGCGCGGGCGCGACCCGGAGCTCGTTGTCAGCGAGCCCCCAGGGGCAGCGGAGCCCGCACCCACTGAGCCCACCACCCAGGCCGTTCCCGACGTTGAAGAGGGAGTTGCCCGCGTGTCACTCCGGCTTCCTGAATCCGTGAAGGCCCGAGTCGAAGAAGTCGCGGCGGTCTCCGGCCAGTCAGTCAATGCATGGCTCGTCCGAGCCGTGATGCAGATGCTGGACGCGCCGCCGGAACGCATACATCAGCAGGGCCGCGACGCCCGCGTGGTCGGGCGGCGACTTACCGGCTGGCAGCGATAGACCAACAATTCCAAGGAGCCTCAATGTCCACTACCAGCAGCGACTTCGTCCGCACGTTCGCGGTATCCGGTCCTCTTGCCGTGACCGTGGAAATCGGTAGCGGTGCGGTCAACATCACGGCCGGCGAGGTCTCCGAGGCATCAGTGATCCTCGAGCCAGGTACGGCCGGCGACCTCGATGCTTTGGACCTCATCGCACGGTCCCGGGTTGACCTGCGTGGCAACGCGTTACGCATCGACGTGCCGCGGGCGGTCGGATTCCAGCGGCACCCGGACGTGATCGTCACTGCGCAGGTTCCGGCCGCCAGCACCGTGGCTATCAAGTCCGGCTCTGCTGACGCGCGGCTCAACGGAACCTACGGCGATGTCAAGGTGACCACCGGTTCTGGCGATAGCTGGATCGACACTGCCAGTGCGGTCAAGGTGAGCACGGGCAGCGGCGATGTCCGGCTTGGTGTGGTGACTGCCGCGTCTGCGAAGACGGGCTCGGGCGACATCACCATCGAGCGGTGCCGTGAGGATGCGCGTCTGGACTCGGCTTCGGGCGACGTGCACGTCTCCGAACTTGGCGGACGTGGCGAGGTGTCATCGGCATCGGGCGACGTCGAGCTCGGCGCTGTCGAAGGCGATGTCCAGGTAAAAACGGCCTCCGGTGACGTGTTGGTGAGCCGAGCGTCCGCGGGCGAGGTACAGGCGAAGTCCGCCACCGGCGATGTCAGCGTAGGCGTCGCTCGAGGTACCGCGACGCTGCTCGACTGCTCGTCGATCACCGGTCAGATCACCTCCGAGCTGGAGCCTTCGGCCGAGCCTGAGGACGGCGACACGCGCCGGCTGATCGTCAAAGCCCGGACTGTCAGTGGCTCGATCGCGATCCGGCGAGCTTGACCTCAACTGCGCTTGAACTTCGACGATGACTGTCAGTGCCGGTCGCTACATTCTCCAGTGGAGGAGAGAGATGGTTATCCACACGCCCAATGACCTTTCGATGTACCTTCGCGTCCCGCAGCACGAGCTCGGTGAGCACAAGCGCACCGCGCTGGAGGTGCAGCGGGCACGCCGTATGCAGCGCTGGGCGAACCGATTCAGCCGACTGTCGCTGCGTATGTCACGGACGGCTTACCTGCGGCTGGCGAGGCTGCCATGATGCCGCCCCGTCGGTGGCCTCCTCGGGCACGAGGCGGCCGCTCAGGCGGATCGTGAGCGTCCGCGCCGCGTCCCACGCCATGACGGCGAGGTCGGACCACTGATCAGGCGGCACACGGCTGCGGTAGAACGTGACGCCAATGGAAGCGGCCGGGCGGCCCGCGTGGTCCAGCACCGCTGCGGCTACCGAGGCGGTCGGTGATCTCGCCGTGCTCGGCGGACCATCCCCGGTGCCTGCTCGGCACGCCGAATCACCTCCGCTCGTCTGGGATATCAGACACCAAGTATCGCCAGACGAGTGGTCGTGCAGCCGCAGCGGCGATGAAATAGCCCTATGACCGTTGACGTGGGGACCGGCCCGCTCGAGCCGGCGGAGGTGGTCGCCGTCGCTCGGCACGGCGCCGGCGTGACCCTGACAAGCGAGGCCTTGGCCGCGATCGCCAAGTCCAGGGAAGTGGTCGAGCACCTTGCCGCGGCGGATGTGCCGTACTACGGCGTATCGACCGGCTTCGGAGCGCTCGCCACCCGGCACATCCCGGTCGAGCGGCGCGCGCAGCTCCAGCGAAGCCTTATCCGGAGCCACGCCGCGGGATCGGGTGGAGAGGTTGAGCGTGAGGTGGTTCGTGGGCTGATGCTGCTGCGGCTCTCCACCTTGGCGACCGGCCGGACCGGTGTCCGTCCCGTCACGGCGACAAGTTATGCAGCGATGCTCGATGCCGGCATCACCCCAGTCGTGCGGGAATTCGGCAGCCTCGGCTGTTCGGGAGATCTTGCTCCGCTGGCTCATTGCGCTCTCGCCCTGATGGGTGAGGGGGAGGTGCGCACCGCGGCCGGCGAACTCGTCCCCGCCATCGAGGCGCTCCGGGCCGCCGGTATCGAGCCGGTCGAGCTGGCCGAGAAGGAGGGCCTCGCAATGATAAACGGGACTGACGGCATGCTCACCATGCTGATCCTGGCTGGCCACGATCTGCACAGATTGCTGCGCACGGCCGACGTGGCTGCGGCCATGAGCGTCGAAGCACTGCTTGGAACCGACCGGGTCTTCGCCGCAGATTTGCAGGACCTGCGGCCCCACCCGGGCCAGGCGGCATCGGCCACCAACCTGCGGATGTTGCTGGCCGGGTCCGGGGTGGTGGCCAGCCATCGTGGTCCGGACTGCACGCGTGTGCAAGACGCCTACTCGTTGCGTTGCGCACCGCAGGTGCATGGGGCAGCACGGGACACGTTGGCGCACGCCGAGGTGGTGGCATCACGCGAGTTGGCAGCCGCAATCGACAACCCGGTCGTGACACCGGACGGCCGTGTGGAATCCAACGGCAACTTCCACGGCGCACCGGTCGGGTACGTGCTGGACTTCCTCGCGATCGCCGCAGCCGACCTGGCCAGCATCAGCGAGCGCCGGACCGACCGGTTCCTGGACGTCGCGCGAAACGGTGGCCTGCCTGCCTTTCTCGCCGACGACCCCGGCGTCGACTCGGGTCACATGATCGGGCAGTACACCCAGGCCGCCATCGTGTCCGAGCTCAAGCGCCTGGCCGTTCCGGCGTCCGTGGACTCGATCCCGTCCAGCGCGATGCAGGAGGACCATGTCTCGATGGGCTGGAACGCCGGCCGCAAGCTGCGCCGGGCCGTTGATGGGCTGGGCAGAGTCCTCGCGGTCGAACTGCTGACCGCCGCCCGCGCCCTTGACTTGCGGGCGCCCCTGGACCCCGCGGCCGGCACCAGAGCCGTGCGCGAGGCGATCCGCGCCCGCGTCCCCGGACCGGGAACGGACCGGTATCTCGCGCCCGAGATCGGCGCCGTGGTCGAGCTTGTCCGCGACGGAACCATCGTTGCCGCCGCCGAATCGGCGGTAGGTCAGCTGAGCTAGACGTGATCACTTGCGGAAGGAGCGATTCCCGATGAGCACAGGCCCTCGTCCCGTGCGCGCCCCTCACGGCAGCACCCTTACCGCCAGAGGCTGGCCGCAGGAGGCCGCCCTGCGGATGTTGCAGAACAACCTTGATCCGGAGGTCGCCGAGCACCCCGACGAACTGGTCGTCTACGGCGGCACCGGCCGGGCGGCCCGCGACTGGGCGTCCTTCGACGCCCTGGTCCGCACCCTCACCGCACTCCGGGGCGATGAGACGATGCTGGTTCAGTCCGGCCGGCCCGTCGGTGTACTGCGTACCCACGAGTGGGCGCCCCGCGTACTCATCGCCAACTCCAACCTGGTCGGAGACTGGGCGACGTGGGAAGAATTCCGCCGCCTCGAGGCACTTGGGCTGACCATGTACGGCCAGATGACCGCTGGCTCGTGGATCTATATCGGCACTCAAGGCATCCTCCAGGGCACCTACGAGACCTTCGCCGCCGTCGCCGCGAAACGGTTCGGCGGATCACTCGCCGGCACTATCACCCTCACCGCGGGGCTCGGTGGCATGGGCGGGGCCCAGCCGCTCGCTGTGACGATGAACGAGGGAGTGGCGATCGTCGTCGAGTGCGACCCGTCCCGGATCGCCCGCCGGCTCGAGCACCGCTACCTCGACGTCGAGGCCGCTTCCTTGGATGAGGCGTTACGGCTCGCGTACGGGGCGCGGGATGCGCGCCGCCCGCTGTCCATAGGGGTGCTGGGCAACGCAGCCGACCTCGTCCCGTCCCTTCTCGCCCGAGGCGCTGAGATGGACATCGTGACCGACCAGACCAGTGCTCACGACCCGCTGGCATACCTCCCGCTCGGCGTGGCCTTCGAGGACTGGGACGCCGAACGCACCAAGGATCCAGCCGGCTTCACGCAGCGCGCGCGGGAATCGATGGCCGTCCACGTCGAGGCCATGGTCGGGTTCCTGGACGCCGGCGCCGAGGTCTTCGACTACGGCAACTCCATCCGCGGCGAGGCCAAGCTCGGGGGTTACGATCGCGCCTTCGCCTTCCCGGGGTTCGTCCCGGCTTACGTCCGCCCGTTGTTCTGCGAAGGCAAGGGTCCCTTCCGGTGGGCGGCGTTGTCGGGTGAACCGGCCGACATCGCGGCGACCGACCGGGCGATCCTCGAGCTGTTCCCGAAGAACGAGGCGCTGGCGCGATGGATCCGGATGGCCGGCGAGAAGGTCCACTTCCAGGGTCTGCCGGCACGGATCTGCTGGCTGGGTTACGGCGAGCGTGACCGTGCCGGAGAGCGGTTCAACGACATGGTCGCCGCTGGCGAGTTGAAGGCTCCGATAGTCATCGGGCGCGATCACCTGGACGCCGGTTCGGTAGCCTCGCCGTACCGCGAGACTGAGGCGATGGTCGACGGTTCGGACGCGATTGCGGACTGGCCGCTGCTGAACGCGCTGGTCAACACGGCGTCGGGCGCGACGTGGGTGTCGATTCACCATGGCGGCGGCGTCGGCATCGGGCGGTCGATCCATGCCGGGCAGGTGACGGTGGCTGACGGCACGCCGCTCGCCGGCGAGAAGATCGCGCGCGTGCTGTCCAACGATCCGGCCATGGGTGTGATCCGGCACGCTGACGCCGGTTACGACCGGGCGATCGAGGTCGCCGCCCAGCGCGATGTCCGCATCCCTATGCGCGAGGCCACCTCCGAATGATCACGTTTCGGCAGGCCTTTTCATCCGTACCAGGCGCATGCGGGTGGTGCGGCGCCGACGGGATTGCTGGGGCGGCCCCGCTGGCGCCGCGGAATGCCCGGGTAGGCGATGAGCCATGACGTTCGAAGGGCTCTGGGACGATCTGCTCCCGATTGGCAGGGACGCCCAAACGGGCGGCTACCGCCGCTTCGCCTGGACGCCCGCCGACCTCGAATGCCGGGAGTGGTTCGCCGCTGCTGCGCAGGATCGCGGACTGGACGTCGAATCCGACCGCAACGGCAACCTGTGGGCCTGGTGGGGTGATCCGGCCGCCGGTAACGCTGTGGTCGTCGGATCTCACCTGGACTCTGTGCCAGACGGCGGCGCATACGACGGGCCGCTCGGGGTCGTATCGGCCTTCGCCGCGCTCGACGATCTGCGCGCCCGCGGTCGGGCGCCGCTACGGCCAGTCGCGGTCGCGGCGTTCTCGGACGAGGAGGGGGCCCGGTTCGGCGTTGCCTGCGGCGGATCCCGCCTGCTGACCGGCGCACTTGACGCCCAGCGGGCCAGGGGGCTGCGCGACAGCGACGGGACGACGATGGCCGAGGCAATGGCCACATCAGGGCACGATCCGGTCCACGTCGGCGCGGATCCCGGCCGGCTGGCCCAGATCGGCTGCTTCGTCGAGCTACACATCGAGCAGGGGCGGGTCCGAGTGGAGACCGGCGATGGTTTTGCGTATGGCCTCGCTGGAGTGGACAGCCCCGTGGGCCTCGCCAGCGGCATCTGGCCGCACGGCCGGTGGCGGATCGAGCTGACCGGCCGGGCCGACCACGCCGGGACGACCCGGCTCGAAGACCGCGACGACCCGATGCTCCTGTTCGCGGCGACAGTGCTCGCCGCTCGCGAGGCGGCGATCCGGCATGATGCGCTTGCAACCATCGGCAAGGTGCGCGTCGAGCCGAACGGCGTTAACGCGATCCCTCGCGAGGTCGTTGCCTGGCTGGATGCTCGTGGTGCCGACGAGCCGCGGGTCCGCGCCGTCGTGGCCCATCTGGCCGGTGACCTGGAGAGCCTGCACACGGGTGCGCGTGTCACGGAAGAGTCCTGGACCGGACTGACCACCTTTGACGAGACGCTTCGCAGCAGGCTGGCCGGGATCTTGGGGAATCCGCCGGTTATTCCTACGGGCGCCGGGCACGACGCGGGCGTACTGGCCGCAGCCGGTGTTCCAGCTGCCATGGTGTTCGTCCGGAACCCGACGGGCACATCACATTCACCGCTCGAACACGTCGAACGGGCCGACTGCCTCGCTGGCGTCGCGGCGCTGGCCTCGGTGATCGCTGACCTGGCTACCGACGCGGCGCCGAACCCCTAGGCCTCACTGTCAGCGGTTGCGTACGTTTAACGCATGGTGCGGCGTTCCCTACCGGTGGTGGGTGACCTGCTGGCCTTGGGCGCGGATCGGCTCGGATTTTTGACCGGGGTCGCTAGCGAACAAGGCGATGTCGTACGACTCCGGCTGGGCCCGTACGACGGCTGGCTGCTCACGCATCCCGAACAGGTTCACGAGGTGCTGGTCACGCACGCCGATCGGTTCCAGAAGGGGCCGGTCCTGCAACGAGCGCGCGTCGTGCTCGGCGATGGACTGCTGACCTCTGACACTGAGACACACCACCGGCACCGGCGTCTCGTCCAGCCGGCGTTCCACTCCAAGCGAATCGCCGGGTACGCCGCGACGATGATCGAACAGGCGTCGGTCGCGACAAAGCGATGGGCGCCCGGCGTGCCCATCGACGTACATGCCGAGACGGTGCGGATCACTCTCGCGTCAGCGGGTCGGACCCTGCTAGGTACGGACGTCGACGACCACGACGTGGCGACGGTAGAACATGCTCTGGGCGACCTGCTCAGTGCCTACAAGCTGGCGTTCCTGCCGTTCGGCTGGCGCCTGCAGGCCCTGCCGTTCGGGCCTGTGCGGCGGCTGCACCGCGGCAGGGATGCGCTGCACGGCCTGGTTGATCGTGTCGTAGCGCAGCGTCGAGCCAACGGCTCCGACGCTGGTGACCTGCTCTCGGCGTTGGTTCACGGCGTCGGATCCGAGCAGCTGTCTGATGCTGAGATCCGCGATCATGCCGTCACCCTCCTCCTCGCGGGACACGAGACAACGGCCAATGCGCTGGCGTTCGCCTTTCATCTGCTGGCCGGCGCGCCGGAGGTCGAGTCACGCGTGCAGGCCGAGGTCGATGACCTGCTGGGAGCGGATGATCTCCCGCGTCCCGAGCACGCCGAACAACTTCCACTGTGCCGCGCCGTCTTCGCTGAGGCATTGCGCCTGTACCCACCGGCATGGCTGATGGGTCGCGAAGCCATCGCCGACTATCCCGTGAACGGCAACACTGTCGGGGCGGGCGAGCTCGCGTTGCTGTCCCAATGGGTCACGCACCGGGACGCTCGGTGGTGGCCGGAGCCGGATAGCTTCTTGCCGGACCGGTGGCTGGACGGAAGCGCCAGGGACCGGCCGCGGTGGGCCTACTTCCCGTTCGGTGCTGGGCTGCGGCGGTGTATTGGTGAGGGGTTCGCCTGGACCGAGGGAGTACTTGCACTGGCGACCATCGCGCGGTGCTGGCGGCTGCTGCGGGTTCCAGAGCGGCCGGTAAGACTCGATCCGCTCATAACGCTGCGTCCTAAGAACGGGGTCTGGCTTCGCCCGGAGCCCAGAGCGCGGGCATCGTGATGTTCGCCTGGGCATAGTCCGCCCGGCGTGTCGCCCGGCTTTTGCATGATCAGCGCGTGGTGGCAGCAGAATCGCACCGTGACGGTCTACTGGTGCGAGCTCGCCTGGCTGCCCGGCGGAATCTCTGACCGGGTACGCATCACGACGGCCGACGGCGGCTACATTGCGAGCGTCGAAACCGAAGTCGGGCCTGAGTCATCAGACGTCCGGCTGCCTGGGCTCACGCTGCCCGGGTTCGCCAATGTCCACTCCCACGCGTTCCACCGCGCCCTCCGGGGGCGTACCCACGGTGGTGGCGGGACGTTCTGGACGTGGCGGGAACAGATGTACGCGGTGGCCAGTCGCCTGGACCCCGACTCCTATCGCCGACTGGCCACTGCGGTGTACGCCGAGATGGCCCTGGCCGGCGTTAGCTGTGTCGGCGAGTTCCACTACCTCCACCATGGTCCGGACGGCAGACCGTACGGCGACGCGAACGCCATGGGCGAGGCGCTCAGGGACGCCGCGCGGACCGCCGGCATCCGGCTGACCCTGCTCGACACGTGTTATCTGGCCGGCGGATTCGGTCAGCCGCTCGGCCCCGTCCAGCGGCGGTTCGGCGACGGTGATGCGGAGGGCTGGGCGCACCGGGTGGCCGGTCTGGCACCCGATGCGGCGACCCGGATAGGTGCGGCGATCCACTCGATACGGGCGGTCCCAGCCGAGCAGATTCCCACCGTCGTGGCCGCGGCCGCGGGCCGTCCGCTACACGTCCACCTGTCCGAGCAACCGGCCGAGAACGAGGCATGCCTGGCGGCCTACGGAGTAACCCCGACCCAGCTACTGCACGATCATCGCGTCCTGGGGCCCATGACGACCGCCGTCCACGCCACGCACCTGACTGCGACGGACATCGCGCAGCTTGGCACGGCGCGGGTAACGGCGGGTCTCTGCCCCACCACCGAGCGTGACCTCGCCGACGGGATCGGCCCGGCTCGCGCTCTCCTTGACGCCGGCGCGGCGCTCGCCCTGGGATCCGATCAGCACGCAGTGATCGACCTGCTCGAGGAGGCCCGTGCACTGGAGATGCACGAGCGCCTCGCCACCGGCCAACGCGGCCGGTTCACGCCGGCCGAACTCGTGACGGCGCTCACCGAGGCGGGGCATGCCGCGCTGGGCTGGCCCGAGGCGGGGCGGATCTCACCGGGGTCGTTCTGCGATCTCGTCGCCGTTCGACTCGACACGCCCCGCACCGCGGGTGGTCTGGCGGATCAGGCGGTTCTCACCGCCACCGGTGCCGACATCGATACCGTGGTGGCGGGCGGTCGTGTGATCGTCCGGCAGGGCCAGCACGTACTCGACGACGTCGGCAACTTGCTCGAGTCCGCCATAGCGGCGGTCACCTGAGTTCACGCGCAGTCCGGCTAGCCGACGCGCGCTTCCTCCTGATAGCGCGCTTCGTCAGGGTTGGACCTTGGCTCTCCTGTGCCTGTCGTAATGTGCCGCGCCGCCTGGCGCACTGCCACGGTGGGCGACCTTAACATTCAGAACTCAGCTGAACGTGCGTCCCGTGATGCGCTCGTAAGCCTCGATGTACCGGTCTCGCGTCCGGGCGACAATGTCGTCCGGCAGGGGCGGCGGCTGGTCCCCTGAGCTGCGGTTCCATCCGGACGCCGGCGAGGTCAGCCAGTCTCGGACGAACTGCTTGTCGAACGATGGCTGCGCACGCCCGGGCGCCCAGGCGTCCGCCGGCCAGAATCGCGAGGAATCGGGGGTGAGCACCTCGTCCCCGAGCACGATTGTCCCGTCTGGTCTCCTGCCGAACTCGACCTTGGTGTCAGCCACCACGATGCCACGCTCGCGACCGAGTGCCTCGCCCCGCCGGTAGATCTCCAGGGTGAGCCGGCGAAGCTCGCCCGCGACTTCGAGACCGGCCACCTTCGACACGTAGTTGAAGTCCACGTTCTCGTCGTGGTTACCAAACGCTGCCTTTGTCGCCGGCGTGAAGATGGGTTCGGGTAGCCGAGAGCCGTCCAGCAATCCCCGGCCGAGCGCGATTCCGCATACTGTCCCGGTGGCCTGGTAGTCCGCGAGGCCGGAGCCGGTGAGGTACCCCCGAGCGACGCACTCGACCGGAACCATCGCAAGGCGCTCACACAAGATAGCGCGGCCGGCAACGTCAGCGGGCACGTCGGTCGATACGACGTGGTTCGGCACGATGTCGGCAAGCCGGTCGAACCACCACAGTGACATCGCGGTGAGAATCCGGCCCTTGTCCGGGATCGGCGTGTCGAGCACATGGTCGAATGCGGAGATACGGTCGCTCGCGACCATCAACAGGAGACCTGACGATTCCTGCTCGTACAGTTCTCGGACCTTACCTGAATACACGTGCCGGAATCCGGCCAGCTCGGGTGCACCCACCAGCGAGACGATAGTTGGCCGGTCAAAGTGGGTCGGACGCACTCCGTCCGAACGAGGCGAGCAACCGGGTCTGCGGATCTGCCTCCGCCGGCACATCCACGCGTGGCGCGATCACACCGATGTCTCGGTACATAGCCTCCATGCGGACGAAGTAGGCGGCGCACTCGTCGACCAGTTCGGGCGGCAGCGAGGTACTTGCCCCAATGGCCCGCGCCAGGTCCCACCCATGGATGAGATGGTCGGCGAACAGTTGCAGTAGGTACTCGCCGGCCCGGTCGTCCCCGTAGGAGAGGTGGACCGTACGCCCCGCCGCACTCGGCTCGAGAACGGACTGCCGAGCGTCGGCCAGCGCGTTGGACCAGGCGGCCGCAGGGTCATCGCCAAGCTGATCACCGTCGTACGCATCGCCGACGTCCGCGATCGTCTTGCCGGACAGGAGGGGTGGCACCCAGAGATCTTCTACGGTGACGTGATTCACCAGTTGCCGGACGTTCCACTCCGAACACGGTGTCGGATCGCCCCACTGGTCGTGGCGCACCGCCCGAACGTGGGCATCGAAGATGTGGGCGGCGCGCAGGTAGAGCCCGACTGGATCGCTACCCATGGTTGGATCGCTACCCATGGTGGCCCCCAAGATGACGGAGGGCAGATCGTTGGTGACCGCTAGCGAATCCTCCTCAGCCCGGAAAGGCCCGCCCCCCGAGGACGAGCCGCTACGGTCACCAACCTGCCCCTGCTGTACTGTCGCGGCCACAGGTCAAGGAAGAGTCGTGATCGAGTAAAGGATCGGCGCGCGACAACAGGCGGGATCGAGGTGGGCAATCCGCAGGGGATCGAGGTGCGAGTGCTCGGCGCGCTCGAGGTGCGCCGGGCCGACCGGCCGGTGGCAATTGCCGGGGCGAAACCCCGGGAGATCCTGACCTTACTCGGACTCAATGCCGGGCGGGTCGTCTCGGCCGCTGTCATCGATGAAGTGCTGTGGGGTGATCACCCGCCACGGACCGCCCACAAAGCGCTTCAGACGCACATCTCCGCAGTGCGCCGGGCACTGGGAGTAGGGGCACTCGTCACCCACGGCGCTGGATGGCGGCTCGCAGCGGGCACGACGACCGATGCGGCCGCCTTCGAAGCCGCGGTTGCCGCAGCCCGCCGGGCGGTGGAACGTGGCGAGGCGGAAGTCGCCGTCAGCCACTACGCGCGTGCCGTAGAGCTCTGGCGCGGGCCACCGGAGCTGCCGTTAACCCATAGAGGTATCGGGGAGCTCACCCGGTGGACCGAGCAGTACGAATCCGTGATCGACGAGCGCACCGACGCACTGCTGGAGAGCGGTCATAGCAGTGATCTCGTCGGTGAGCTCGAAGCTGCCGTGAGCCGAACACCGTTGCGAGAACGCCGCTGGGCTCAGCTCTGTGTTGCGCTGTACCGCTGCGGAAGGCAGGGTGACGCGCTTGAGGCCTACCAGCGAGCGCGGTATGTCCTTGGCAACCAGCTTGGCGTGGATCCGGGTCCTCATCTGAGAGCGATCGAAGCCGCCGTGCTGGCTCATGATCCGTCGCTAAACGCGCGCGCAACCGGGCTTCTCACCGCGTTCTCCCAAGCGAAGAGCCGAGCCCAGCAGGGGGAGAGATCCAGTACGTCGTCCGCCCGGACGGTCGCCGCACGTCTCGCCGGGCTCCCGTCTCCCCGGTCCGCGTTCGTCGGCCGGACGGTAGAGCTGGCTCAGCTGCAAGACCTGCTCGCTGAGCACTCGTTGGTCAGCGTCACTGGGCCTGGCGGCGTCGGTAAGACCCGCCTTGCTGTTGCGGTCGCCGAGTCGGCTGCTTCCCGCTTTCCCGGCGGCGTGAAGTTCGTCGATCTGGTGCCGGCTACGGCCGCACTCGTAGCACAGGCCGTCGCAGTTGCGCTCGGTGTCGCCGATCGGACCGACCGACCGGTCGAAGACGTCATCATCGACCGGCTCACCGGCGAGCCGTCCCTCCTCCTGCTTGACAACTGCGAGCACGTCATCGATGCCGCAGGCGACCTGGCGGCGCGGCTCATCGAGCGATCCGACGTCACCATCCTGGCCACCAGCCGGGAACGTCTTGGGGTGCGGGACGAGCGCGTCCTGCTGCTGCCTCCGCTATCGCTGGCTCCGTCCGTCGCGGATCCCGAGCAAGGTTCGGAAGCTGCAGCCCTGTTCGTCGACCGGGTCCGCGCGTCCGGAGGAGAACTCGATGCGGACCCGGACGTGATCGGGCAAGTGTGCGCCAGGCTGGACGGTATCCCGCTGGCGATCGAACTCGCTGCGGCGCGCTGCGCGTCGCTCGGCATCGACGGTCTGCTGGCCGGCCTCGATGACCGGCTCGGTCTACTGTCGGGTGGGCGGGGCGTAAGCGAGCGACACCGGTCGGTACGAGCCGTTCTCGACTGGAGCCACGACTTGCTCGACGACGCAGAGCGCACGCTGTTCCGGCGCGTAAGCGTGTTCGTCGGGGGGTTCGATCTGTCGGCGGCAGCCGCGGTGAACCACGGCGCGGCCGGTGTGTCGGGAGTGATCGATGTCATCGGACGGCTAACCGACAAGAGCCTGCTCGTGCACGAGCGCGGTCCGGCCGGCAGCAGGTGGCGGATGCTGGAGGTCGTACGCAGCTACGCCAGAGAACACCTGGCGGCCAACGGAGACGAGCCTGACGTCCTGGCCGAACATTTGCGCTGGGCTGCGGTTGCGGCCGCGGATCTGGAGCGCAAGCTCGATTCCGGCCGCCCGTGGCGTGACGTGTTCGACGCCGTTGCAGACGACCTGCGGGTCGCACTGTTCGGCCCGGCTCGCGACCCCCGTGGCTCGCGTCCGGATCTGGCCCTGGCGCTGGCCCGGCTGCAGGCCAGGCGCGGACGGTTCGCGGCAGCCCAGGCTGCCTACGAAGCCGCGGTGTCACTAGCGAAGTCAGCCGGTGACGCCGGCCAGCTCGCTCGCGCAGCCCTCGGTGCCTCCCTGTCCGGAATGTTGTTCGGGGTGACCCAGGCGGGCCGGGTTGCGCTGCTCGAGGAGGCGCTTGCTGCGCAGCCGGAAGAGCCCACCAGCGAGCGAGCTCGATTGCAGGCCCGGCTGGCCACCGAGCTGTTCTGGTCGCCCCAGCGCGAACGCGGCCTGGCGCTCGCCGGCGAGGCGGTGGAGACTGCCGAGAAGCTCATCGACGACGCCGGAACGCTGGCCCACGCGTTGCACGCGCGCCATTACGTCACCCGCGGCCCGGGCGGGCTGGAGGAAGGGCTCGGCCTCGCGGCGCAGATCATCGAGTTGGCCCACCGCTCGGGCGAAACGCAGCTGGAGCTTGCGGGTCGTGCCGCCTATGTCGTTGGTCTCCTCAACGAGGGGGATCTGGCCAGGATGGACGCTGAGTTGGCTGCACTGGCCGAGGGCGCAGACCGGCTCGATCACCCGGAGTTCCAGTGGTACGCCCAGGTGTACCGCCTGGTCCGAGCTCTGATCGACGGACGATTCAACGACGCCGACCAGCTTTTGGAGCAAGCCGGGGAGGCCGCCAACCAGGCGCCGGAGTTCTCGATAGGCCTGTTCTTCGCCGAGGCGATCACCGACCTTCGGAGGTTGTCCGGCGCAGCCCGCGACTCCCGGCTTGCCCAGCTCGCCGAAATGGCCAGACGATTCCGTGGCGTCCTGGTCTGGCGCTGTCTGACGCTGGCGACGTCGGTCGAGGCGCCGACCCCACCCGAGGCTGCACTTGTCGAAGCCCGGGCGCTGACCAGTGAACTGCTCGAGCAGCATCGTGATGGCCACTGGCTTGTCGGCTGTTGCCTGCTGGCTGAGGCGGTCACTGCCCTCGGGGAGTCCGAACTCGCTGCCCGCCTCGACCGTGCGCTCCGGCCGTACGCCGGCCGGCTCGCCGTTGCAGGACGGGTGGCGGGCTTTCGCGGTTCGGTGTCGCACGCGCTCGGCCTGCTCGCGCAGGTTCAGAGCCATCCGAGCCAGGCCGTCGCAGACTTCGAACAGGCTGTTGCCCAGCATGACCGGATGGCGGCGCTCCCGTTCCAGGAACGAAGCTTGCGTGCGCTGGCTGGTGCCCTCGAAGCACGGGGCGGTGGGGACGATGCTGAGCGGGCTTCCGCTGTCCGGGCGCAGGCGGACGACCTGGCGACGCGGCTGGGCGCCGGCTGGCAACGCAGCTAGCGAGCCCCGCTCACAAGATGGGCGACGGCAGATACGTCGCAGCGTTCGGGTGCTTGGCGGCCACCCGCTCCACGCGCGCCGCGACGTCAATGATCTGGGCCGTGGCCGCGCCGGTAAAGGTCAGCGGTTCACCGACCAGCGTGTCCAGTTCGGCCCGGCTCAGCCCGAGCCGGTCGTCCGCAGCCAGCCGATCCAGAAGGTCGTTGCGTTCGACGCCGCGCTCGCGCATGTCGAGGGCCACCGCTACGGCATGCTCCTTGATCGCCTCGTGTGCCGTCTCCCGACCTACCCCTCGCTTCACGGCGGCCATCAGCACCTTGGTGGTCGCCAGGAAGGGAAGGT
Source organism: Jiangellaceae bacterium (assembly GCA_035762665.1). Classification (GTDB taxonomy): domain Bacteria; phylum Actinomycetota; class Actinomycetes; order Jiangellales; family Jiangellaceae; genus JASLBX01. Next base: position 64,580 of record DASTNZ010000062.1, read on the forward strand.
AGCGACCCAACTCCCGCTCGATCACCGCGGGGTAGGCACCGAACTCGTCGAGAACGGTCAAGAAGGTCTCGAACAGACCATCGGCGGCGAAGAAAGCGTCCGGGAGGGCGACCCGGCGGACGACGGAGCAGAAGACGTCTCCCTCGTTCCATTGCGCGCCCGACAGTTCGGCCGCCATGGCCGCATAACCGCGCAGAACCACGGCCAGGCCGTTGATCCGTTCGCAGGAGCGGGTGTTCATCTTGTGCGGCATCGCACTCGAACCGACCTGTCCTGCCTGGAAGCCTTCGGTTACGAGTTCCTGCCCGGCCATCAGCCGGATCGTGGTTGCCAGGGAGGACGGTCCCGCAGCGACTTGAACGAGCGCCGACAACACCTCGTGGTCCAGCGAACGGGGATAGACCTGGCCGACGCTGGTCAGGACGTGCTCGAAGCCGAGGTGCTCGGCGACCCGCCGCTCCAGTTCGGTGAGCCGCGCGGTGTCGCCTCCGAGCAGGTCGAGCATGTCCTGCGAGGTGCCTACCGGGCCCTTGATGCCGCGAAGCGGGTAACGGGCGAGCAGTTCCTCCACTCGCTCGTAGGCAAGTAGAAGTTCCTCCGCAGCGGAGGCGAAGCGTTTACCCAGGGTCGTCGCCTGCGCGGCCACATTGTGCGTGCGCCCCGCCATCACCAGCGAGCCGTGTTCGCTCGCCAGGCGCACCAGCCGTACGAGCGCCGCGACACACCGGTTGCGAACGACCTCGAGCGACCGCTTGACCTGCAGCTGCTCCACGTTCTCGGTGAGATCCCGGCTGGTCATGCCCCGGTGGATGGCCTCGTAGCCGGCTAGGGAGTTGAACTCCTCAATTCTGGCCTTGACATCGTGCCGGGTCACCCGCTCGCGATCGGCAATGCTGGCCAGGTCCACCTTTTCGGTGACGGCCTTGTACGCCTCAATGGCACCGTCCGGCGCTGCAACGCCAAGATCCCGTTGTGCCTTTAGTACCGCGAGCCACAGTTCGCGTTCAAGGACGATCTTGCGCTCTGGCGTCCAGAGCCGGATCAGGTCGGGTGAGGCGTAGCGGCTGGCGAGGACGTTGGCAATAACGGGCTTGTCGGGCACGGGCCCCATTGTCGCGCACTGGCGGGGAGCAGCGTGGGGCCTGCTCCCCGCCAGTGGTCCCCAGGGGCGGTCGATCGTCGACTGGGGCGGTTACCTCATCAGGCCTACGGGCGGCCCGTCGGTGCGTCGGTGGCCGGAGCGTCGTCCGGGACGTGCTCGTCTGCGACGTCGCCGCCGTCAGGCGCCGTGTCGGGCATGTTCTCGCTGGCCGTCTCGGCCCCTTCGGCAGGCACTTCCGGCGGCTCGGCGCCGTCAACCCGGTCCTCGGCCGGTGTGCCGCCGGTGGCGTCCTCGGCGACACTCGTGCCGAACTCCCTGCCGTCCTCCTGCGGCTCGCCGCTGGTCGCCCGGTCGGCTATCTCAGCACCGTCGACTCCAGGGTCGTCGAGGCCTCCGGTGTCGGCACCATCTTGCCGGGCGTCGTCACCGGTACTCGAGCTGCCGACGGAAGACCCGGGTGGGGTGACGTCAGGGCTCTCGACAGCGGGGGTCATGTCAGGAAGGCCAGGTACGTCGACGACGCCTGCCGAGTGAGCTACCCCGACGCTGGCGGCCGCGACGGCAGTGCCCAGCACCACCTTGCCGGTAAGGGTGGCCAGGGCGCTGCTCAGAGCTGTAAGCATTCTCCGTCTCCTCAGATGGACTGGCAGATCAGCGGCGGGGACGCCGGGAGCCCGGCTGGGCTGGCCGTGATCGAAGATGGCGGCGAGCTCAGGGCGCACCACGGAGGGCCTGGCCAGGTCATCGACCAGGCCGAGCTGGTTCAGGAATGCGGCGAACTCGTCCTCGTCGCTGGGCTTCATACGCATGTCATTCACCTAAACGTCGGCAGGCTGGTCCAGGGGTACGCCTTCGCGATCCAGAATCGTCTTCGCCGCGGCCAGCCCGCGCCGTTGCAGGGCCTTGACCGCGCCCGGGCGCTTGCCGAGGACGCTGGCGATTTGGTCGATCGTGCAGTCGGCGATGATCCGTAGCAGCAGGACGTCTCGCTGGTCGGGCGCGAGTTTGGCCAGCAGGTTCGCCACCCAGTCGCTGGTGAGGTTGACCAGCGCCTCCGCTTCAACGTCTCCGCCGACCGTGTCATCTTGACCCACCGCATCGCCGGGTACGGTCGCCACCCGACGGCTCCGCCGCCGGTGCTCGTCGACCAGGCGGTTGCGAGCGATCGTGAAGATCCACGATCGGAAAGCTGCTTCGTCGCCGGTGAATCCGTGCAGCGACTTGAATATGGCGAGAAACACGTCGTTGGTCAGTTCGTCCGGCTCAACCGAGCCGCGGGCTCGCACGTAAGCGCGAACCCGCGGCGCATATATGGTGAACAGCCGCTCGAACGCCCAGGCTGCGTTAGCGTGCGCTGCCGCGAGCAGGGTCGCGAACGCGTCGCCATCGGCGGGCGTCCACTCGTCGCGGCGGGCCATCCGCTAGCAGCACTCCTCGGGTTCGGCAGACCGGTCTGAATACGTAATCGCTCAGACCCCGGCTTAGGGGTACGCGTTCGGCGGATCTTTCACGCGATTGTCGGCGGGCGGGTCGCCGGAATCGTCGGGCAGTACCCGCAGGTGAATGAACGGCGGTGAATTGTCGGTCAACCGGCGGCTGGCACGCGCACGCGTCCCAGCAGGGCGTCCCGAGCGATGTCGGTGCGGAAATGGCTTCCGGCCAGCCGCACCTTCGATGCCGCTTCGTACGCGCGGTCGCGGGCTTGCCTGATGTCGGGCCCGACCGCAGTCACGGAAAGCACCCGGCCGCCGCTGCTCACGAGGGTGCCTGAGGAGTCCAGGCGCGTGCCGGCATGCAGGATCTCGACGCCGTCGACGGCCGCGGCCTCGGCCAGCCCTCCGATCGGATCGCCGACACGAGGAGAGGTTGGATAGCCGGAGGCGGCGATGACGACGGTCACCGCTGAACCTGCTTCCCAGGCTGGCGCCTGGTGGTCCCGAAGCTGCCCGGTGGCGGCCGCGTGCAGCATCGCGCCTAGAGGTGTGCGCAGCCGGGCGAGCACCGCCTGGGTCTCCGGATCGCCGAACCGGGCGTTGAACTCGACGACCCGGGTCCCACGCGAGGTCAGCGCGAGCCCGGCGTACAGGACTCCGGTGTACGGCGTACCACGCCGGCGTAGTTCGTCAATTGTCGGTTTGACAACCCGCTTGAGAACATCTGGGACCAGGTTGTCCGGAGCCCATGGCAGCGGCGTGTATGCCCCCATGCCACCAGTGTTCGGGCCCTGATCGCCGTCGTAGGCGCGCTTGAAGTCCTGTGCCGGCGTGAGCGGGACGACCGACCGGCCGTCCGTGATGCAGAAGAGGGAGACCTCTGGGCCATCCAGGTACTCCTCTATGACGACCCGCTGACAGGCCTTCGCGTGCGCGAGCGCGACGTCGCGATCACGCGTGACGACGACACCCTTGCCTGCGGCAAGACCGTCGTCCTTAACGACGTAGGGTGCGCCGAACCGGTCCAGTGCGGCGTCCGCTTCGTCGGGCGTGTCACACACCACGGCCATCGCCGTTGGCACGCCCGCAGCAGCCATGACCTCCTTAGCGAAGGCCTTGGAGCCCTCGATCCTGGCCGCTTGCGCGGACGGGCCGAAGCAGGCGATGCCTCGGGCACGTACCGTGTCCGCGACTCCCGCTACGAGCGGAGCTTCAGGACCTACCACCACGAGGTCGATCGCGAGTCGCTGCGCCATGTCGGCCACAGCGTCCGGATCGGTTGCGTCGACCGGATGTGTACCAGCGGCGTCCGCGGCGATACCGGCATTGCCAGGTGCCGCGTGTACCTCGGCGACGCTGGGGTCGCGCAGAAGTCCACGGACGAGGGCGTGCTCGCGAGCACCGGAGCCGACAACCAAGACCTTCACGAGCCCCCAGCTTAGGAGAGTCCCGCTCGACTCCTAACGGGGCAGGAGTTCGTGGACCACGACCGCCTGGTGGCGACCGGGGCCGACCCCGATCACACTGATGCGCGCCCCGCTCATGTCCTCGATCGTCTTGACGTACTCCTGCGCGCTCGCCGGGAGGTCGCCGAGCTCACGGGCTCTGCTGATGTCCTCGTCCCACCCGTCGAGGTACTCGTAGATCGGCTTGGCATGGTGGAACTCGGTCTGGGTCATCGGGACCTCGTCCACCCTCCTGCCATCGACGTCGTACGCGACGCATACGGGAATCCGCTCCCACCCCGTCAGAGTGTCGAGCTTGGTCAGCACGAAGTCGGTGACGCCGTTGATGCGCGCGGTATATCGAGCGATCGGCGCGTCGTACCAGCCGCAGCGGCGGGGCCGTCCGGTCGTGGTCCCATACTCGCCGCCTGCGTCGCGGAGCCGAGCGCCGTCCTCGTCGAGGAGTTCGGTCGGGAACGGGCCCTCGCCGACCCGTGTCGTGTAGGCCTTGACCACGGCGATGATCCGGTCGATTCGGTTCGGCGGGACGCCGGTGCCCGTGCATGCTCCGCCCGCCGTGGCATTCGACGAAGTGACGAACGGGTAGGTGCCGTGATCGACGTCCAGCATCGTCGCCTGCCCCGCCTCGAAGAGCACTGTTCTGCCTTCGCCGAGGGCGTTGTTGAGCAGCAGCGCCGTGTCGGCAACCATCGGCGCGAGCCGGTCGACGAAGCCCAGGAGCTCGTCGGCGATCTCATCGACGGTCACCGCGCGCCGGTTGTAAATCTTGGTCAGCACCTGGTTTTTGATCTCGAGTGCGCCCTCGACCTTTTGGCGCAGGATCTTCTCGTCGAAGAGGTCCTGGATCCTGATTCCGACCCGGCTCATCTTGTCGGCATACGTCGGGCCGATGCCACGCCCCGTGGTACCGATTCGGCGTTTTCCGAGGAAGCGCTCGGTGACCTTGTCCAGGGTCCGGTTGTACGGCGGGATCACATGTGCGTTGGCGCTGACGACCAGGCGGGACGTATCAACACCGCGAGCCTCGAGCGCGTCGATCTCCGAGTACAGCACGCCGAGATCCACCACCACGCCGTTGGCGATGACTGGCACGACACCCGGTGTGAGGATGCCCGATGGCAACAGGTGTAGCGCGTACCGCTCGTCGCCGATGACGACGGTGTGGCCGGCGTTGTTGCCGCCGTTGAACTTGACGACGTAGTCGACGACGCTGAGCCCGCCGCCTTCGTGATCGACCGCCTTACGTCCGCCAAGCAGGTCGGTGGCCTTGCCCTTACCTTCGTCGCCCCACTGGGCGCCGATGAGCACGATCGCGGGCACGGATGCACCTCTTCGGGTCAGGGAGCCTGAGCCGGCCCGACTGCCGGTCCCCGGCCGAGAGTACCGGAGCGGCGCCGCGCAGTCGCTCAGCCGGGACGCGATCCCGCTGCGTCACGGATCTGCTGACCCAGCTCGTGATCTTCGGCACGGGCACAGTGTGCACAGCAGTAGAACCGTCCGGAAATCTCGACCCCGTGACCCACGATTCGGCACTGGCAGTGTTCGCAGACCGGCGCTAGTCGGTGTATGGCGCACTCGAACGAGTCGAACGTGTGGACGTTGCCACCAACCGTGTGAACCTCGAAGGAAAGGTAGTAGTCATTGCCACAGACCTCGCATGTGGCCATGGCGACCTCCTTGCTGGCTGGTCCTACTGTCCAGCCTGCGCCTGCGAGCGCGATGTGGCAACCAACCTTGCGGAGGAGGCGGCCGATCGGTGGCCGGGAACTAATTCCTCGGAAACAGTTACGCATTTTGCACAGAGTCAAGGCATCATAGAAGTAGTGAGGCCGCCGGGACCGCTGCAGGGGACGTTCCTGGCGGCCTCCTCACGTCTGTGCGAGGACGTTTCACCTGTCCAAAACGTCGAGTTCGATGCTGAAGATCGTGGCGATTCTTGGCGCGAGGCTAAAGCCGTATGCGCGAAGGTAGGGTGCATCACCGAGGCGGTAGCCGATTAGCACCACCTCCCTGACCTGACGGCCCGCGATCTCGTCCCGAAGCGCCAACAGAAGCTTCTCCTCGACACCGATCCCCGCCATTCTGGCTTGACCGCCATACCGCCGACAATGGCGTTGGCCGGGCGGCCCTGATAGGGACTCAGCCGCGGCCAGACCTGCGCTGCAAGGTGCGCGACCGCACAGCCGTCGCGTCCAGCATGATCCAGCTCCAGCCCGCGCCTGGGAGTAACTCGGTCCGGTCGATACCTAGCGAGGCGGCCGGGAAGCGGGCCGCGCGCTCCCGGTCGCGGTTCCGGCGGTTCAGTGTGAAGGTCCGCACAGGAGTAGGTGTTCGGCTACCGACCTGCCTGCACGAGTGCAACGGTCCGTTGATCTCGTGTGACGTGTTGCGTTCGTGCGGGCAGGTCCACAGCCTCGGCGAGATGGCTTTGGCTGACCCTGGCTCGGCCGAGACCGGCCGGTGGCGGACCCAACCCGCGCCGGCGAACCTCAGATCTTGTGACCGGCCGAGCGGAGTTCTTCACAGGCCTTGACGACGCGGGCGGCCATTGCGGCCTCGGCGGCCTTGCCGTACGAGCGGGGGTCGTATGCCTTCTTGCTGCCGACCTCGCCGTCCACCTTCAGTACGCCGTCGTAATTCTGGAACATGTGTGCCGCGATAGGACGGGTGAACGCGTACTGGGTGTCAGTGTCGATGTTCATTTTGACCACGCCGTAGTCGATCGCCTCGTGAATCTCCTCGAGGGCGGAACCCGAGCCACCGTGGAACACGAGAGCGAACGGCTTCTCCTTGCCGTACTTCTCACCGACGGCCTTCTGAATATCGTCCAGGACGGACGGGCGCAGCTTCACATGGCCCGGCTTGTAGACGCCGTGAACGTTGCCGAAGGTGGCGGCGAGCAGGTACCGGCCGCGCTCTCCGAGGCCGAGCCGCTCCGCGACGGCGAGTGCGTCACCGGTCGTGGAGTACAGCTTCTCGTTCATCTCGCCGACGATGCCATCTTCCTCGCCGCCGACGACGCCGATCTCCATCTCCATGATCGCCTTGGCTTCTGCCGACCGGTCGAGCAACTCGTCTGCGATGTCGAGGTTCTCGTCCAGCGGTACGGCCGAGCCGTCCCACATGTGCGACTGGTAAAGCGGGTCTTCACCCCGGCTGACCCGCTCCTTGGAAATCTCGAGCAGTGGGCGCATGAACCCGTCGAGCTTGTCTTTCGGGCAGTGATCCGTGTGGAGCGCGACAGTGACCGGGTACTTCGCGGCCACGACCTTGGCGTACTCGGCCATGGCGACTGCGCCGACAACCATGTCCTTGATCGCCGTGCCAGACCAGAAGTCGGCACCGCCGGTCGAAACCTGAATGATGCCGTCGCTCTCGGCCTCGGCAAAGCCGCGCAGCGCCGCGCTCAGCGTCTGCGACGACGTGACGTTGATGGCCGGGAAGGCATAGGCGTTCTCCTTCGCGCGGTCGAGCATCTCCGCGTACTTGTCGGGGGTGGCGATGGGCATCGGTGCTCCTTGCGAGTGCGGACAGTGGATTCACGTCCCCACGCCAAGGGAGGGACGGTCTCGTCGCCCTTAGTATTGCCCGTCATCACCGCGGCTGTGCCATCAGATGCACGACGGGTTGCCGCCGAGCGGCGAGTCCCGAAGATAGCACCGGCCGATCGCTAGAGTTGTACGGTCGAATTCGGGAGTTCCGCTTTGACCACAGAGGGAGACCACGTGCCTGAGCGCACTGTCGTAGTCGCGAGCAAGGTCGGCCTGCATGCCCGTCCAGCCGCAGTGTTCGTCAAGGCCGCAGCGGAGCAGCCGGCCCGGGTACAGATCCGAAAAGGCGACGCGGCTCCGGTCGACGCGTCAAGCATCCTCGCGATCATGACTCTTGGGGTCGAGCACGGCGACGAGGTCACCCTGTCGGCCGACGGTCAGGGAGCGGAGGAGTCGTTGGACGCACTGGTTTCCCTACTCGAGATAGATCTGGACGCGCAAGGCGCCGAGCCTCCGGCTCAGCAGGCATAGCAGCACTGGAACCAACACGTCGGCCGATCGCCGGCGCCAGTAGCCAGAGCGCCAACGCGGCCATGACGTGCCAGAACGCGTGGCCTTGGACGAGGCTGCTGGGTTGGCAGAGGGATGTCCGGTCGCTGATCGTTCCTACAAGCGCGCCCGCGCCGAGGACCATCATCGAGCCGATCAAGGTACTCCTGAGCCGGGGCCGGCGGCGCGCCCGGAGCAGGTTGAACCCGACGGCGACGGCGCCGAGTGCACCTTGGGTTATCGACGAAACGGTCGGGCCCACGGCGACGATCGGAATCATTGCGACAGGGACGGCCAGCCACCACGCGGCCGAAACGTCTCGCCGCAGTACATCAGAGGCGGCATCGACGGCCACGTAGGCGAGCAGCGTCGCGAGCGGAAGGTCGTGGGCGTATGCCTGCCAGTCGGGATTCGGCCCGTGCTGCACCAGAGATCCGGCACCGACGGCGATGACCAGCAACGCGTACGGTGACCGGCGGCAGGTCCGCTTCCAGTCCGCCGCGATCGCCACACCGCAGACGACGAACGCCAGGCTGGTGACACTGTTGGCGGGCTGCCCGAACAACCCGGAGTCCCGGTACAGCTCACAGGCGTTCGCCAACTCCACACGTCCAGAGTACGGAGGTGTGCCGCCGCTAGAGGCCCAGCCCGTCCAAGATTGGCAACTCGGCGCGAACGTTTGCCCGCCCCTCGGCAGCTGTTCGGGCCGTGACAGCTAGGTCGGCGAGCCGCTGGCAGTCCGATAGCGACGTCGTCCGAAGCACCTCGGCGACGTCGGGGATCGCGCGTGGTGTCATCGACAAGCTGGAGACACCCAACCCGGTGAGCACACAGGCGAGGGCTGGATCTGCCGCCGCCTCGCCGCACACGCCGACGGGCCGGCCAAGCCGCATCCCGGCTTCGCCGGTGAGCTGGACGAGCCGTAGCACGGCGGGTTGCCATGGATCATTGAGTTCGGCAAGCTCGCCGAGCAGCCGGTCGGCTGCCATCGTGTACTGGCCTAGGTCGTTGGTGCCGATGCTGGCGAAGCTGGTTGTAGCGAGGATGTCGGACGCGCGCAGGGCGGCGCTTGGCACCTCAACCATGACTCCGGCGGTCGGCAGCCCGGCCGCGTGACAGCGCGCGACGAAGTCGGCGGCTTCGTCAGCGGTGGCGACCATTGGCGCCATGACCCAGACCTCGGCCTGCTCGGCTGAGGCCGCGGCGGCGATGGCGGCCAGCTGGTCAGTAAGCACCTGCTCGGAGTGGGCGACCGTGCGAATGCCTCTCACGCCGAGCGCCGGGTTCGCCTCCTCGTGGAGGTTGAGGAAGGGCAGCGGCTTGTCCGCTCCGGCGTCAAGCGTCCGTACGACCACCTTCTTGCCAGGGAACGCGGACAGCACCGCGCGATAGGCGGTGATCTGCTCGTCGATCGACGGGGCGGTGTCGTGGCCGAGGAAGCAGAACTCGGTGCGAAACAGCCCGACGCCCTCGGCGCCCAGGTCGACAGCAGCCGCAACGCCCTTTGGATCCCCGACATTGGCCAGCAGCGCGACGCGGTGACCATCGGACGTCCGTCCCTCACCGTCGAACGTTCTGACCCGCCGGGCCACCTGCTCCGCCTTGGCGATCTGCTCTTGGGTCGGATCGGTGTGGACGATGCCGGCTGCGCCGTCGACCAGGACGACGGTTTCCTCAGCAACGTCAAGGATTCCGTGGGCTGCGACGACGGCCGGCAGCCCAAGTGCGCGCGCCAGGATGGCGGTGTGCGATGTCGGACCACCCTCCTCGGTGACGAGAGCGACGCAGGTAGCGGGATTGAGCGTCGCGGTGTCGGCGGGAGCGAGATCGCGCGCGGCGAGGACGAATGGTTCGGCACGGGTCGGCACTCCCGGTGGGGGATGGCCGGTGAGCGCTGACACGATCCGGTCGCGGACGTCAGCGACGTCGCGGGCTCGCTCGGCCATGTAGCCGCCGAGGGCGGCGAGTGTCGCCGCCACCTCCTCCGCAGCTTCCCAGACGGCGCGCTCGGGAGTGATTCGGGTGGCCACCTTGGCCTGGGCGGCCTGGACGAGCGTGGGGTCGGCGGCCATCAGCGCGGTGGCCTCAAGGACGGCAGCGCCGTCACCGGCGGCCTGCGCGGCCCTGGCTTCGAGGTCGGCCTTGACGGACTCCGTGGCAGCGGCGATGCGGGCGGACGCCGCCTCGGTATCGGCTTCCGGTCCGAGCCGGGCGTCAGGGGAAGGCTCTGCGACAGGTGCGGGCATGTGAACGAGCGGCGCTGCGGCGCGTCCCGGGCTTACGCCGACGCCGGTGATCTCAGGCACGAGTTCCCCCATCTGCTTCGGCGGACGAGACGCTGGGCCGCCCACTAGGCCAGTCGGTGCCGTACCAGGTATGTGCGGGTGGTACGGCACCGGTCGGCCTGCTGAACGTGATCGAACCCACTAATTGCAGGCTAGTTGTTGTTACTTGGGTTCGTCGTCGGTGGGTTGGTCAATGATGGGTGGTAGGTCGTCGTCGGCCGGGCCTGCCCGGCCGGTCCGGGCGACGGCCCTTTCCTTGCCGCTGACGATCTCGGCGGCTTCCTCGCCGAGCGACGCCTCGATAGCCTCGGCCTCTTCCTCCCGGCCGGGTGTCCGCATGTTCCACCTCGTGATCACCCAACGGAACAGGAAGTAGTAGATCGCCGCGTAACCCAACCCGATGGGAATCAGCAGGAGTGGCAATTCGGCGATCCGGAAATTGAGCAGGTAGTCGATCGCACCGGCCGAGAACCCGAAGCCGTCGCGTATGCCTATGGCGTTGGTCAACGCGAGAGAGGTTCCCGTCAAGAGGGCGTGGAGGAAGTACAGCGGGTAGGCCACGAACAGGAACGAGAACTCCAGCGGTTCGGTGACGCCGGTAAGGAACGACGTGAGTGCGGCCGACAGCATGATGCCGCCGACGATCTTCTTCTGGCGCGGGAGTGCGGTCTGCCAAATTGCGAGCGCAGCGGCTGGCAGGGCGAACATCATGATTGGGAAGAATCCGGTCATGAACGGGCCCGCCACCGGGTCACCGGCGAAGAATCGCAAGAGGTCGCCGTTCACGGGCTCGCCCCCAGGCGGGGTGTACTCGCCGAGTTGGAACCACAGGAAGTTGTTCGGGATGTGGTGCAGGCCGAGCGGGATCAGCAGCCGGTTGACGACACCGTAGACGCCGCCACCGACGATCTCGTTGTCACCAACCCACTCGCCGAAGGCGCCCAGCGCGGCGTCGAACGGCCGGTAGAGGAAGCTCATCAACACACCGATGATCACTGCGGCGAACGCGGTGATGATCGGCACGAACCGGCGGCCGCCGAAGAACGCCAGGTAGGCAGGGAGCCGGATCCGGTAGTAGCGCTGCCACAGCAGCGCGGCGACGATGCCCATGATGATGCCGCCGAGCACGCCGAAGTTGACCAATTCCTGTTCCTCGCCCTCGGCCGGAGTGCCCAGCACGTGGGGGGACATGGCGTCGGTGACACCCTTGAACACCAGATAACCGACGATGCCGGCCAGTGCAGTGGAGCCGTCGGACTTGCGGGCGTACCCGATGGCGACACCCAGCGCGAATAAGATGGGCAGGTTGGCGAACAGGGCACCACCGGCTGCGGCCAGCACCTCCGCGACAGGCTGTAGCCACTCGAGCGCGTCGTATTGCGCCAGCCCAGCCGGGAAGCCTTCCGGAACGGTGCCCTCCTTTCCGCCCAACATGTCGTTGCTTCCGAACCGCAGCAACAGGGCTGCCGCCGGAAGCACGGCGATGGGCAGCATCAAGCTGCGGCCGATCCGCTGCAGCACGACGAGGGTCGAGCCCCACGCACTGCCAGCGGACGACGATGTCGTACTCGCAGTACTCAACTTGTTCTCCTTCGGTCGATCCTCAGGGCCCGGCGTCGCCGGCCCTCGGGTGACTTCTCGTAGGGACTGCTGGTTAGGACTGGTCTAGATAAGTTCCTCGCGCGCCACACTTTGGACGGCCCGAGGGTTTCTGTCAAGACCCCGCACCGTAGAACTACGCGCCTTGAAGATTGTTCAGCGCGCTATCCGCGGTACGAGCCGGCGTGAGCTGGTGGAGCGGTGGAAGTTCGGTCGAGTTTCATGTGGACCTGATAGCGGTCGGCCCGGTACCAGGACGTGACGTGTTCCATCGGGCGTCCCGCTGCGTAGGACGTCCGGCGGAACACGAGTAATGGAGCGGCAGGAGGAACCCTGAGCAGCCGGGCGCGGAGCGGATCGGCGCCTTCCGCCCAGACGGTCTGCGAGGCAGAGTCGAGCAGCCGGCCGTAGTCGCGGGCCAGGATCGAGTACACCGATCCAGACAGGTCGTGCTCCAGCAGGCCTGGCAACGGACCCGCTGGTAACCAGGAGACTTCGTGCGCCATTGGCGACCCGTCCGCAGACCGCAGTCGCTCGATTCGGTACGCGCGGTCGGTTGTGGTCAGGCTCAGCGCCGCCCGTGCGGGCGGCGGCGGCACCGAGACGTCGGCACCGAGCACAATCGTGGACGGCTTGTGGCCGCGCCGGCGCATGTCCTCGGTGAATGAGGCCAGATGGAGTTGCGACTCAACGCGCGGCGCGGCGACAAACGTCCCCTTGCCGCGTACCCGGTAGAGGCGGCCCTCACTGACGAGCCGCCCGACAGCCTCGCGGACCGTCGCGCGACTCACGTTGTACCTAGTGACCAGGTCCCGTTCCGACGGAATCGGCGCGTCGGGCATCAACTCGGAGTCGATCAGCGAGAGCAGGATCTCGCGCAGTTGCCGATGTTTAGGTACCGGACCCTCCACGACCGACACGCGACCTCCAGCTGATTATGGACTGTGGTCAGGACTGGTCTAGATGTGTATCCCCTGCGGGGATTACCCTGGACGCCAGTGTGCGGGCTGTCAAGGTCCGACGGGTAGCAATTCGATTACTTGCAAGGGGCTCAAGGGACCGTGCGACGGGGGACTCTCAAGTACGTACGAGTTCGCGACTATCTGCGGACCCTGGCCACCCAGGAACTCAATGCCGGCGATCCGCTGCCAAGCGAGCGCGAGCTGTGTGACAAATTCGGCGTTTCCCGGATGACGGTCCGGCAGGCAGTGGACACGCTTGTCGTCGAAGGACTCCTCGAGCGGGTCCATGGGCGGGGCATGTTCGTCGCCCGGCCCAAGGTCGACCTTCAGGTCCGCCTCACCTCGTTCAGCGAGGAGATGCGCCGCCGGGGGATGACCTCCTCGGTCAAGCACCTCTGGGCGGAGGTCGTACCCGCGGACGCCAGGATTGCGGCCGCGCTCGAGATCGACCCGGCCGATCCGGTCGTCCACCTCCACCAGCTTCGGTTGGCCGACGGCGAGCCGATGTCCGTACAGCACTGCTGGCTCGCCGAAGCACTTGTACCCAGCCTGATCGATCCGCCACCGGAGAGCCTGTACGCCGAACTCGACCGCCGTGGGCTGCTACCGGAGTGGGGTGAGGACACCGTCGACGCTGGAGAAGCCGACGCGGAGGAAGCCGATCTGCTCGGGATCGGCAAGGGCCGCGCAGTGCTGCGCATCGCCCGGCGGGCCTTCAGCCGCAACCTCGCCGTCGAGTTCTCCGAGGCGGTCTATCGGGCTGACCGGTACAACTTGTGGGTGCCCGTCGCGCGCCCGCAGCCGTCCATCGTCCCAAGCCAGCGCACGTCTCTTAACAGGAGCCGCCCAGATGACTCTGACCACCATGGCCCGCGAGATCGCAGAGCAGCCGGTCGCACTGGCGCACACCATTGAGGCACTGCGCCCGTTGCGCCCAGCTATCCGCGAGCTGGCGGCCAACCGTCGCGCGGTCCTGTTCGTGGCGCGCGGGTCGTCGGACAACGCGGCGATCTACGGCCGGTACCTGCTGGAGATACACGCGGGCCATCCGGCCGGCCTGGCCGCGCCGAGCGTCGGGACGCATTACCGCGCGAAGCTGGATCTGTCGGATGCAGTAGTGGTGTCGGTCTCGCAATCGGGCGAGACGCAGGAGATCGTCGAAGCGCAGGAGTGGGTAGCCGGCTGCGGCGCCAGGACCATCGCCGTTACCAACGATGCCAACAGCGCTCTGGCGAAGTCAGCCGATCTGGCCATGGTGACGGACGCTGGTCGCGAGCTTGCCGTCCCCGCGACGAAGTCCTACACGGCTCAGTTGGCGGCGATGGCGGTGCTGGCCGGAGCGTTGGGTCCAAAGCCGGACGCGCTGGACGCCGACCTAGATCGCGCGCCAGCTGAGGTAGAACGGCTGATCGCCGAACGGGACGGGGTGGACGAGGCGGTCGAAGCGCTGGCAGCGACGCCAGACATCCTGGTGAGCGGCCGGGGAATAGTGTTCGGCACCGCGCTTGAGACCGCCCTCAAACTCGAGGAGACCTGCCTGCGACCGGTGCGAGGATTGTCGTACGCGGACCTGCGGCACGGACCTATCGCCGTTGTCGATGCCGAGCATGTGGCCCTGCTGGTAGCAGCGCAGGACGGCCCAATGATCGGTGGGATGACTGAGCTGGCCAACGACCTGAGGGAACGGGGCGTGGGTGCGACCATTGGTATCGGCGGTGACGCGGACTTCGCGGCCGCGTGCGACGTAGCGGCTGGTGGTCCTCGGTTGCCGGAGCTCGTCGCCCCACTCGCCCTAGTCGTACCAGCACAGTTGATCGTCGAAGCTCTGGCGCGAAGATTGGGACTCGATCCCGATGCTCCGCGCGGACTCTCCAAGGTGACCCAGACCGACCCCATAGATGGAGGAACCAAATGAGCAACGCCGAGCAGATCCTTGCCGCCCTGGGTGGAGCCGACAACATCATCGAGATCGAGCCGTGCATCACCCGCCTGCGGGCGGAGGTCGAGGATCCGTCTCTTGTTGACGAGGCCGGTCTCAAGGCGGCCGGCGCGCATGGCGTCATCCGCGCCGGCACCGCCGTCCAGGTGGTCGTCGGGCCGCAAGCTGACAACATTGCTTCGGACATCGAGGACTTGATGTGAGCCTTTCCGTTGTGGCTCCGGTGGCCGGGCGGGCGATGCCGCTGCGTGAGGTGCCGGACCCGGTGTTCTCGGCTGCGCTTGTCGGCCCGGGCATGGCCATCGATCCGTCGCGAGATAGGCGAAGCGTCGCAGTCGCGCCAGTCGACGGGACAGTTGTCAAGCTGCACCCGCACGCCTACGTCGTGCAGGCGGCCAGCGGTGCTGGGGTGCTGGTTCATCTCGGCATCGATACCGTCCAGTTGGCGGGTGCCGGCTTCGAGTTGCTGATCGAGGAGAACGCCCAGGTCTCGGCGGGTGATCCGGTGGTGGCTTGGGATCCTGCTGAGGTTGAGCGCGGTGGCCGATCGGCAATCTGCCCTGTCGTCGCGCTGGACGCCACGCCGGCCGATCTGGATAACTTGGCGGAGTCAGGAGATATCGCCACGGGTAGCCAGATCTTCACATGGGACCGCTAGGCCGCCGGCATTTGGACGGCGTGTTGCTCGACCTCGACGGCACGTTGCTGGACAGCGAGCCGATGCACCGCGCCGCGTTCAAGACCCTGTTCGACAGTCGCGGCTGGAAGGTGTCTCCAGACACATACGCCTTGTTCGTCGGCCGGCGTGGTTCTGATGTTTTCGCATCGACCCCCGGGCCGTGGGTGGACGAGGACCCAGATGCACTTGTCGCCGAGGTCATCGGCTACCTCTCCCGGACTGATGCGAGTCCGTTGCCGGTTGATGGCGCGACCGAGCTGATCCGTAACTGGCATGCACACGGCATTCCGCTCGCGCTCGTGACGTCGGCAACACGGGTGTGGGCCGAGTACGCCGTCGAGGAGGTCCTTGGCGTGCGGCAGTGTTTCTCAGCGCTGGTGACGTGGGAGGACGTCTCACACGGCAAACCACACCCGGCCCCGTACGAAGCGGCCTGCCGGGCACTGCACGTGAAACCGGTGGGCGTGACCGCCGTCGAAGATTCGATAGCAGGCGTGGCATCGGCGGTGGCGGCTGGAGTCGGCCGCGTGGTTGGTATTACCGCGACCACCGACCGTGCCCTGCTCCGCGACGCGGGCGCGCACCAAGTCATCGACTCCCTGAGTGAACTGGCGATGCACTAGTTGTCGCTAGCAGGCCTCCGTCGGTCGGTCCCGTCGACCTGGCACGCTGGAGTACGTGCCTGAACTGCCGGAGGTGGAGTCGGCCCGCTTGGTCATCGAGCAGCATGCACTTGGTCTTGTGATCACCGGTGTCGACGACAACGACACTTACGTGTGCCGGCCACACGCGCCCGGTGAGATCCGCTCAGCGTTGCTGGGGTGCCGCCTGACGGCAGCTAACCGGACCGGCAAGAGTATGTGGTGCGAGACCGCCGCCCCCAGCCGATCCCCCGACTCCGGTCCTGTCCTAGGCCTCCATCTCGGCATGGCGGGTCGGATCGTTTTCGGTAACGGCAATCGCGAGGAGGTTGATGGCGGCGACTACTGGGAACGCGGCCGGGCCCAAGGAGACCACCGATTTGCCCGCTTCTCGCTAGCGTTCGACGACGGTGCGTATCTCATGCTGGTGGATCCACGGCGGCTGAGCCGAGTGCGCCTCGACCCACCGGTCGAGAAGCTGGGACCCGACGCCGCCAGCGCCACCCCGGCGCAGTTCAGGGCGGTGATGTCGAGGGGGACTGCGCCGGTGAAGGCCCGCCTACTGGACCAGGAAGCGATCGCTGGCGTCGGCAATCTGCTGGCCGACCAAGCGCTCTGGCTAGCCAAGATCAACCCAGCCCGACCGGTGCATGATCTATCCCGGGCGGCGGTCGACCGGCTAGGTAAGGCGGTGCACGCATCGATTGCGTCAGCCATTGCGGGCGGCGGCGTCCATACCCTTTCGATGGTCGAATCCCGTACGACCGGCGGTGTCTGTCCCCGGTGCGGTACACCCATGAAGCGAGGTACGGTCGGCGGTCGGACAACCTGGTGGTGTCCCCGTGAGCAGCGGTGAGAGTCCTCAACAAGCTTGAACTGACCAATCGGACGCAGATCGCGCTGCGCGGGCGCCGGGCCATCCGGCCGGCCTGCGGCGCGGTGTCATCCGGCCCAGCTGGACAAGTCCGCGATCGCGAAGCGCTGCTCCTGATTGTGCGACCCGCACAATCTGGGTCTCGGTCCAGGTAGGCGTTCTGCAACGGTTGAGCCAGAATTGTTGACACCGGAAACTAGCAGCGGTAGGAAACTCGCAACCAAGGCCACGTAATCCGGGCGGGGACCACCGGCAACTACGTGGAATCGGAGGTGCGGGTGCTCGCGGTCGAGAACCTCGAGGTCGTCTACGAAGACGTCATCCTCGTGCTCAAGGGCGTCACGCTCAAGGTTCCCGAGGGCGCCATCGTCGCATTGCTCGGCGCCAACGGAGCCGGTAAGACGACGGTATTACGTGCGATCACCGGCCTGCTCGACGTCCAGCGGGGCTCGATCACCAAAGGCAGCGTCACGCTGGACGGCAAGGCGATCCACCACTTGGGCGCCCCGGCGATCGTGGGCAGTGGCATCGGCCAGGTCATGGAGGGGCGGCGGATCTTCGCCGAGTTCACCGTCGACGAGAACCTGCGGATCGGAGCGCATTCGGCGACGCGGGCGACCATCGACGAAGATCTCGAGCGGGTGTTCGGCCTGTTCCCAGTGCTGGCCGACCGCCGGGCGCAAACAGCCGGGTACCTGTCCGGTGGAGAGCAACAGATGCTCGCCATCGGCCGCGCTCT
The DNA here is from genome assembly GCA_035762665.1 of Jiangellaceae bacterium. GTDB lineage: Bacteria > Actinomycetota > Actinomycetes > Jiangellales > Jiangellaceae > JASLBX01. The sequence continues at coordinate 82,339 of DASTNZ010000062.1, forward strand.
CATGGCCCGGCCGCGGTACTTGTTGTTGGACGAGCCCAGCCTCGGCCTGGCTCCGCTGCTTGTGCAGCAGATCAAGGATCTCATCGTGGAGATCAACCAGCAGGGAACGTCCGTTCTGCTCGTCGAGCAGAACGCGAGCATGGCGCTGTCCATCGCCTCGCACGGATACGTCCTCGAGACTGGCAAGATAGTCATGGACAAGCCGGCCGCCGCGTTACGCGAGGACGATGACATCCGCGAGTTCTACCTCGGGTTGGCCGAAGAGGGCGCGGTGTCGTTCCGCGACGTGAAGCACTACAAGCGACGGAAGCGGTGGCTGTCGTGACCGAGCCGATCCTCCGGGTGCGTGACCTGACCCTGCGGTTCGGCGGGATGAAAGCGATAGATGACGTGTCGTTCAGCGTCAACGAGGGCGACCTGTTTGCGATCATCGGGCCGAACGGGGCCGGCAAAACGTCGATCTTCAACTGCCTGTCCGGCGTGTACCGGCCACAGGCCGGTGAGATCATCTTCCGTGGGCAGAGCCTCCTCGGCCGTAGGCCCGACCAAGTGGCCAAGCTTGGCATCGCCCGGATGTTCCAGAACATCGAGCTGTTCGACAACCTGACGGTGCTGGACAACCTCATGCTCGGCCGGCACCAGCACCTACGGTACGGGACTCTGGCCGGCATGATCTACGCTGGGCGGGCACGCCGGGCCGAGATCCAGAACCGGCGTCTGGTCGAGGACATCATCGACTTTCTCGAGATCGAGTCGATCCGCCGCAGCCTGGTGGGCATGCTCCCCTACGGATTGAAGAAGCGGGTCGAGCTCGGCCGGGCGCTGGCCATGTCGCCGACTTTGCTGCTGCTCGACGAACCTGTCGCGGGCATGAACGTCGAGGAGACCGAGGACATGGCACGGTTCATTCTCGACATCCGGTCCGAGCTCGGTGTCACCATGATCATGGTCGAGCACGACATGGGCCTGGTGATGGATATCGCGGATCAGGTGCTGGTCCTCGACTTCGGGCAGCGGATCGCGCTCGACTCACCGTCGGACGTTCAGCACGACCCTGCGGTGATCAGGGCCTACCTGGGTCAGGCGTCATGACCACCACCGAACCAGCCACGACGACTGTATGGCGAAGCGTCCCGGAACGGGTCCGGGAGCGTGCAGAGCGCGATCCGGATCGAGTGTGCATGCGCGAGAAGCGCTTCGGAATCTGGCAGGACATCACGTGGCGCGAGTACTGGGAGACCGTGCGCCTAGTGGCGCACGCCCTGTCGGCGCTCGGTGTGCGGCCCGGCGAACGGGTGGCGATCCATTCGGAGAATCGTCCGGAGTGGCTGTACGCCGACGTCGGCTCAGTGGCGATCCGGGCGATGAGCGTGGGCCTCTATTCGACGAACCCTCCGTCGGAAGTCGGATACATCCTGCGCGACTCCGGGACCCGGGTGCTTATCGCCGAGGACCAGGAGCAGGTCGACAAGGCCCTCGCGGTCGAGGACAAGTGCCCCGAACTGGAGTGGATCGTCTATATCGAGCCCAGGGGCGTCCGGGAGTACGACAACCCGAAGCTGATCCACTGGCCCGCCTTCATCGAGCGCGGCCGCGAACACGCTGCCGAGCACCCAACCCTGCTCGACGACATGGCCGAGAAAGCAACGCCCGACGATCTCGCGACGCTGATCTACACGTCCGGCACCACAGGGCCGCCGAAGGGCGCGATGCTCACGGTGCGGAACATCTCGTTTGCCACGGATGTGCTCGTCGTCGGCGGTGGACTGTACGACCCGCCGGCGAATGAGTCTGATGTCACGCTGTCCTACCTGCCGCTGTGCCACGTGGTCGAGCGCGCCGGGACCATCTGGCTCAACGCCGGTGCGGGAACAACCGTTCACTTCGCCGAGTCGATCGACACGGTCCAGGACAACCTGCGTGAGGTGCAGCCGACTCTGTTCTTCGCGGTGCCGCGGATTTGGGAGAAGATCCACGCCGGAATCCAGATCAAGATGAGTTCCGCCTCGCCGACCAAACGGTCGGCCTACCGGTCGGCGATGGGCCTGGCCAAGCGGATCGGCGACGAGTTGGTGCGCACGGAGGGTAACCACACGGCCAAGACCAGGCTGATGTACGCGATCGGCTACCCGCTGCTGTTCCGGCCACTGCGGGATCGGATCGGCCTGCGTGAGGTCCGGGCCGCCGGCTCCGGTGCGGCGCCGATCGCGCCCGAGGTACTGAAGTTCTTCTTCGGCATCGGCGTCGTGATCCGCGAGGCCTACGGGATGACGGAGAACTCTGCGGTCGCGACCAGCAACCGGAAGGGCAGGGTCAAGCTCGGGACGGTTGGCGAGCCCCATCCAGGCACCGAGCTACGGATCGCCGAAGGTACCAACGAGATCCTGACCCGGCATCCAGGCAACTTCGTCGGGTACTGGAACAAGCCGGACAAGACCGCCGAGGTCCTGGATGCCGACGGCTGGCTGCACAGCGGTGATGTCGGCGAGTGGGTGGACGGTACCCACGTCAAGATCGTGGACCGGATCAAGGACGTCATCATCACGTCGGGTGGCAAGAACGTCGCGCCGTCCGAGATCGAAAACGCCCTTAAGACGTCTCCGTTCATCAAGGAGGCGGTGGTGATCGGCGACCGCCGTCCGTACCTGACCGCGCTGATCGGCATCGAGCTCGACACAGTCGGCAACTGGGCGCAGCGCAAGCGCATCCCGTACACCACGTACCGTGACCTCGCCGAGAAGGAAGCGGTCCTCAAGCTGGTCCAGAAGATCGTCAAGGAGGTTAACGAGAACTTCGCCCGAGCCGAGAACATCCGCAAGTTCCGCATGATCCCCAAGGAGCTGGACCACGACGACGGCGAGTTGACGGCGACGCAGAAGGTGAAGCGCGCAACGCTGCATGAACGGTTCGCCGACTTGATCGAGGACATGTACGGCCATCGCACCGAGTTCGCCGGTGGTGACCTAACGGAGGTCCACACGTGGCAGAGCTGATCTCCTCCGGGTTGGTGCGCGGGCTCGGCATCGGCAGCACCTACGCCCTGCTCGCGGTTGGATTCGTGATCATCTACCGGGCGACGAGCGTGGTCAACTTCGCCCAACCGGCGCTGATGATCCTCGGCGCCTACTTCACGTCGGTGTTCATGAGCGCTGCCGGGCTGTCGTTCGCAGTAGCAGTCATTGCCGCGATGCTCGTCATGGCGGCGGTCGGGATGGCAACGGAACGAGTAGCGCTGCGTCCGATGGTCGGGCGGCCGCCATTCGCTGCCGCCATGGTCACGGTGGGTGTCTTCATTGTCTTGTACGTAGTGGCACACCGGCTCATCGGTTCTCACCGCACCATTCGTGACCCGTGGGGCCTTGAGCAGGTCGAACTGTTCGGGGTCTCGGTCGCCCAGATCGACCTGGCGAAGATCGTCATCTCGCTCTCTGCCATCGCGGTGGTGGGGCTCTTTCTCGGGCGGTCACGGTTGGGGTTGGCCATGCGGGCCACGTCCCTCGATCAGGAGGTGGCACTGGCCCAGGGCGTGGACGTCGGCCGGATGTTCGGGCTGGCCTGGGCCATCTCGGCTGCCCTCGCAGCGCTGGCCGGGGCCCTCATCGGGACGGTGGCCGGCGGCTTCGACGCCAGCCTGGCGCTGGTAGCCCTCAAGGCTCTTCCGGTGATCATCGTCGGCGGTCTCGACTCGATCAAGGGGGCGGTGATCGCCGGCCTGTTCATCGGCGTCGCCGAAGCCCTGACCCGGACCTACCAGCCGCGGTACGCCGAGTGGCTGGGCGCCAACTTCGACGTGGCCGTCCCCTACGTCATCATGATCGTGGTCCTGATGGTCCGCCCGTACGGGTTGTTCGGAACCAGAGAGGTGGAGCGGGTGTGATCGGGACCGCAGTGCTGCAGCGGCGCGGGACGGCGCGCAGACGGCCCGCGCTCTACACGAGTTATGCCGCCGACCAGGCAATCCTGAACACGCCGGCGAAGCGCTGGTGGACGGCCGCGCTGATGATCGTCGTCTTGGCCCTGCCGTTTTTCCTGAGCCGCGACCTGACGAGCCTGGTGATGACCGTGTTCGTCTACGCGATCGCCGGGATCGGGCTGAACCTCGTGACCGGCTACGCGGGTCAAGTCTCCTTGGGGCACGCCTTCTTCATGGGACTGGGTGCGTATACCGCGGCCGTGCTGGGCGGTGTCGAGACAGACCAGGTGCTCGGATTCGGCTTGGACATGGCCATCTGGCTGCCGATGGCCGGCATCGTTCCTGCGCTGGTCGGGTTGGCAGTCGCCCCATTGGCCGCCCGGGTGCGTGGCCTGTACCTGGCCATCCTCACGTTGGGGCTCGTCTTTATCGGCGAGCACATATTCAAGGAGGCGCGGTCGATCACCGGAGGTGCCGGAGTGGGGCGGGCGCCGGCCGAGCCGGTGCTGTTCGGCATGGACCTGCGGGCGACGTACCACGTGTTCGGTTACATCCTGCCGCGCGACGCGATGCTCTACTTCGTTTGGTTCGCGGTGTTCATCGTTCTGGCGGTGGCGGCTCGCAATCTGGCCAGGTCAAAGCTGGGCCGCGCCTTCGCGGCGGTCCGCGACAGGGACATCGCCGCGGCAGTTATGGGTGTCTCGCTGCGGCGCACGAAGACGTTGGCGTTCACGGTCTCGTCGTTCTACGCCGGTATCGCCGGCGCGCTGCTCGTCGTGGTGATCGGGCAGATGACGCCTTCCAACTGGGACCTGTTCCTGTCCATTCAGTTCTTGGCCGTGATTCTGATCGGCGGGATCGCGACGATCAGCGGGTCCATCATGGGGGCCGCCTTCGTCGTCCTGATGCCCAGGCTGGTCTCCGAGCTGGCCGGCTCGGTGCCTTTCATCTCGACCGCGCCGGGCAGTGGCTTCCTGACGGTCTTCCACGTCCAGACCATGCTCTTCGGTGCGCTGATCGTGCTGTTCCTCGTGCTCGAGCCGCGGGGCTTGTACGGCCTGTGGGTCCGAGTGCGCAACTACTGGAAAGCGTGGCCCTTCTCCTACTAACAATCCCGGAAATGAGGTGAGCTCGATGAGGAGCACAGCTAGGCGCACCGCAGCGGTGCTTGGAGCGGTGGCGTTGCTGGCAACCGCATGTGCGGTCGAGGACGACGGCGACGACGACACGGCCGACGGCGGCGAAACGGAAGAGCCGGGCGGCGACGGTGAGGTCGCGTTCGACGTGGGAGTGACCGAGGAGGCGTGCCCAGAGGCGGTCAACCCCGACAACGGTTGCATCTACCTCGGCGTGCTGTCGGACCTGAGCGAAGGTCCTTTCGCCCCGGTCGCCGTGCCGATCACCGCGGGCCAGGAGGCGTTCTGGCAGCGGGTCAACGACGCCGGCGGCATTGGCGGCTTCGACGTCGACATCGCGACGTACACCCGCGACACGCTGTACGACCCGCAGCAGCACAGCGCGCGGTACCGAGAGATCGAGCCGAACATCCTGGCGCTCGCGCAGACCCTGGGTACGCCGACGACCGAGGCGATCTTGTCCGACATGGACGCCGACAATGTGATTGGCGCCCCGGCCTCGTGGTGGTCCGGGTGGGCTTTCGACGAATCCGATCATGGCCTGATCCTGGAGTCCGGCTACTCCTACTGCATCGAGTCGCAAGTGGGCCTGGACTGGTTCGCAGAGAACGTCAGCGCCCCGACCAGTGTGCTGGCGGTCGGCTACCCGGGTGACTACGGCGGTGACTCGGCAGCCGGTGTCGAGCACTGGGCGGAAGAGAACGGTGCGGAATTCGGCGGGTTCGTCGAAACCGCGCCGAACACCATTGTTGGTTCCCAGGACGCGGCGGTCGCGGCTGTGATGGAAAGCGGCGCGGACGCCGTGGTCCTGGCCGTAGGGCCGGCAGAGACCGGTGAGATCATCGGTAAGACCGTTGTCAGCGGGTTCGCGGGCCAGTTCCTCGGGTCGGTGCCGACGTGGAACCCGGCGCTGCTGGACTCTGCCGCGGCGGGCGCGATCCTGTCGACCTACACCAACATCGCTCCCTGGGAGGGCATCGACGGCACCAGCCCGGCGCATGACGCGATCCGCGAATCTCTGAACGGCGGGATCCCGGAGAACGACGGGTACATCTTCGGCTGGGTGTGGTCGTATCCACTCAAGGCCGCGCTCGAGGCGGCAGCGGCCAACGGCGACCTGACCCGGGAGGGGCTGCGGTCGGTGATCGACGGCCTGCAGGTGGACTACGAGGGCGCCCTGCCCACCGCCACCTTCGGTGCGGACACCAACGAGAACGCTATCCGGCAAGCGGTCATTAACCGGCCGGACGAGGAGGGCACTCTCGGCCTGTCGACCGTTCAGGCTGAGGTCAGCGGACCGACCGCGGAGGCTTACGAGTACACGAGCGCCTGCTCGTAGGTCTGGTCACCTGATCGCCGCTTCCTCACCTGATCGGTTCCGCCCAAGTGATCAGGTGAGGAGGCGGCACCGTGAGCTGGTACCGAATGGCAGGGAGGTCACCTGATCGCGGCAGCGCACGGTTCAGTGGGTCCGCTGATCGAATACATGGCGGCGAATCCAGGCATGCATAGCTATCGCTGACGCCGCACCCGCATTGATCGAGCGGGTCGACCCGAACTGCGTAATGGACAGGACGGCCGTCGCGTGGGCCCGCGCCTCTTCGGACAAACCCGGCCCCTCCTGGCCGAACAGCAGCACGCACCGCTGCGGTAGCTCGTACGTCTCCAGAGGAACCGCGCCCGGCAGGTTGTCCACCCCGATCAGCGGCAACCGCTCGGACCGAGCCCACTGGGCGAACTCCGCGATGGCGGGATAGTGATGGACGTGCTGGTACCGATCAGTGACCATCGCGCCGCGCCGGTTCCAACGCCGACGGCCGACGATATGCACCGCGGCGGCAAGGAACGCGTTGGCCGTCCGCACGATCGCTCCGATGTTGAAATCGTGCTGCCAGTTCTCGATGGCGACGTGGAACGGGTGCCGCCGCTGGTCGAGGTCGGCCACGATGGCCTCGCGCCGCCAGTACCGGTACCAGTCGACCACATTGCGGCGGTCCCCGTGGGCCAGCAGTTCGGGGTCGTACCGCGGGTCGTCGGGCCACGGCCCCTCCCACGGGCCGACGCCCACCTCGCCGGCGTCCACGGAATCCTCCACGAGCCGGCCAGATTCAATTCACGCCGAGCTCGGCAAGGCTGTAGGCGGCGTAGTACGGCAGCCCTTCCGCCTCGATCCGCTCCCGGGCACCGGTAGCGCGATCCACGATGACGGCGACGGCGACGACCTGCGCACCGGCCTCCCGTAACGCCTCGACCGCGGTCAGCACGCTGGCACCAGTAGTTGAGGTGTCCTCGACGGCGAGGACCCGGCGGCCGGCCACGTCCGGGCCCTCGATCCGCCGCTGCAGGCCGTGCGCCTTACCGGACTTGCGAACGACGAACGCATCGAGTGAGCGCCCGCGAGCGGCGGCGGCGTGCAGCATAGCGGCAGCAACCGGGTCGGCGCCCAACGTCAGCCCGCCGACGGCGTCGTAGTCGAGATCTGCGGTCAGGTCGAGCATGACCTGCCCGACGAGCGGCGCCGCAGCGCCGTCGAGCGTGATCCGGCGAAGGTCGACGTAGCTGTCGGCTTCCAGTCCTGACGACAGTACGACCCGTCCTTTGACCACGGCTTTGGTGCTGATCTGCTCGAGGAGGTCCTCCCGTGCGCTCACGGTGGTCGAGCGTACGGCACGCTAGAAGTTGTGCGTCCTGGCACTGTTGTCCTTGCCCACGGCCCTCTCGACCCGCCCGGCTGGTGGGAACCCGTGGCCGCCGAGCTTCGCCGCGTGCCACTTCACGTTGTCGCGCCCGAGCTCGTCGCCGGCCCGGCACCCTACTCAGTCGGCTGGGTGGCCGGCATGGCCCGACCGCTCCACGCTGCGGCCGTGCCGACGCCGCTGGTGCTGGTTGCGCATGGCATGGCCGGCCCCTTGCTCCCGGCGTTGGCGCGGACCCAGCGAGCCGCGCGTCGCGCGGTGGGAGGGTATATCTTCGTCGACGCCTCGCTCCCGCGGCCCGGCGGGCAGACCCATCTCGACCTGCTCCGTGCCGCTGACGCCGATGCCGCCGATCGGGTTCATGCCGCGCTGCACGCCGATGCCGAGAGCCATCCGGAGCAGTCGGCGCTCGCCGCTGACCACGCATTTTGGACCGAGCCGCTGCCACCTGCCATCGACTGGCCCGACGCGCCGTGCGCATACGTGCGGTCGGGTGCCCAAGTCCGCGAGATCGGCCCGACGACGTGGTGGGCGCGGTCGGCCGAGCAGCGCGGCTGGCTTATCGATGATTCGGCTCGCGACCTTGCTGACACCGTCGTGGACGTAATTGATCAACTTGCCGGATGACTGTCAGGGCCGAAACGTGGGTACCTTCACACGGGACACCTGACCGCGACCCCCTTGATCTATGACCGACGTCACCGAAACACGAACAGCTACACCCCAAGCGGCTGCGCAGCCCGGCAGCGGGCTGGACGGCACCGCCTGGCTGGATCTGGCTCGAATCCTCTCGATTGTCGCGGTGGTGCTCATCCATGTGATCGCGCCGGTCGTAACAGGCCGGTGGGCGATCGAGGGCAGCGCCGCGTGGTGGACGGGCAACTTGCTCGACTCGGCGCTCAGGTGGTGTGTCCCGGTGTTCATCATGATCAGCGGAGCGTTGCTGCTGGATCCGCGCCGGGTGGAGCGCCCACGGGACTTCTACCTTCGGCGGCTTGCTCGGGTTGGCGTCCCGCTTGTCACCTGGACGCTCGTCTACCTAGCGTTCCGGCAGTGGTGGCTCAGGGAGGAGCTGTCGGTCGAGGACGCCGCGCGAGGCGTGTTGGCCGGGACGCCGTTCCTGCAGCTGTATTTCCTGTACGTACTGGTGGGTCTGTATGCGCTTGCCCCGTTCCTGAAGATCGTAATCCGGCATACGACCAGACGGATGCAAGCCGGACTGGCCGGAGTCCTTATCGCATTCGGTGCGCTCGACCAGATCGCTTCAGTCGTCGTCCAGGCTGGATCGTCGACGGCGGCGACCCGGTTCCTGCCGTTCGCCGGGTACTTCGTTGCCGGCTGGGTGCTGCGCGACATGCGATTGACACCTCGGCGGGTACAGGCTGCGGCCGCCGTCTTCGTTACATCCGTCGTTGCCACGGCTGGCCTGGTCGGTGTGTTCACTGCGCCGGCCGGATGGGGCACAGCGGGGCGGTACCTCTATGGTTTCCTCTCGCCGACGGTCGTCGCGATGTCACTGTCAGCGTTCGTCCTGTTACGGGCTGCTGGCGCGGCGGTACGTGCGCGGCGTGGGCTCGGCAGCGCCACAGCGGTCACATTCGGCATCTTTCTTGTGCACCCGCTCGTGTTATACCCGCTGCAGGCGAACTGGCGACTGCCGAGCGCTCCTGCCTCTCTCCTTCTCGTCGCAGGCGCACAGCTGGTCGTAACGATCGCCGTCTCGGTCGCGGTGACCGTTGCCTTACGCCGGATACCGTACGTTCGCGCGGCCGTCGGATGACGCGTCAATTCCTGCGGTCGGCGGGGTGTCGCTTGCCGGTCGCGACGACGAGCCGGCGCGGCAGCCGGGGCAACAGCCAGCTGGCCATCCGGTATAGCCCTCCCGGCACCGACACGACCTTGCCCTTCTCGAGGTCGCGCAGCGCGGCCGTTACAAGTCGATCGGCGTCCAACCACATGAACGACGGCATCCCGGACATGTTCATCTGTGCTCGCTGATGTAGCTCGGTACGTACGAACCCGGGGATCAGAGCCATGACGCGAACGCCGGTGCCACTGAGCCGTGGCGCGAGCCCCTCGCTGAATATGGTCGCCCAGGCCTTGTGCGCGCTGTACGTACCGCGCGGGACGAACCCGGCGATCGAGCTGACATTGATCACCGCACCATGCCTGCGCTCGATCATGCCTGGGAGGGCCGCATGAGTGAGCCGAAGGACAGCCACGACCATGACGTTGAGCAGCCGCTGCTCGTCATCGATGTCGTTTGCGAGGAACGGCTTGCGTAGCGCAAATCCCGCATTGTTGACCAGGATGTCCACCGGGCGTGACGAGTCACGAAGCCGCCGCTCGACGCCAGCCATCCCGTCGAGCGTGCTGAGATCCGCGGGAAGCACCTCGGCGGTGACGCCGTACTGCTTCTCGAGGTCGGATGCGGTCGCCGCCAGCCGCTCGGTGTCCCTTGAGACAAGCACCAGGTCGTGCCCGGACGCGGCGAGCCGGCGAGCGAACGCGTTCCCGATGCCGGCGGTCGGACCGGTCACTAGCGCAGTTGGCATGGCACCCGACCTTACCCACCGCCATCCTCGTGATCATCGGCACTTTCCGGGCCATGTAGCCGGAAAGTGCCGATGAGGTCCGTGGAGGATCGAGGGAAGGCTAGGCGCGCTGGACGGTAAGGGTGTCTGCGGCCTCGTCGAGGTCGACGGAAACCGTGTCGCCGTCCTTGATCTCACCGGCCAGGATCGCGCGAGCCAGCTTGTCGCCTATCGCCGACTGCACCAGGCGGCGCAGCGGTCGGGCACCGTACACCGGGTCGTACCCCGTGAGCGCAAGCCACTCCTTGGCCGCGTCGCTGACCTGAAGCGTCAAGCGCCGGTCAGCCAGGCGATCGGCCAGCAGCGACACCTGTAGCTCGACGATACGGGCAAGCTCGTCCATGCCCAGCGGGTCGAACATGACGACGTCGTCGAGCCGGTTGAGGAACTCCGGCTTGAAGGACGTCCGCACGACCTCCATCGCCTTCTCTCGCTTGGCCTGCTCGTCCAAGGTCGGGTCGGCGAGGAACACCGAGCCCAGGTTGGACGTCAGGATCAGGATCGCGTTGCGGAAGTCGACCGTGCGCCCCTGCCCGTCAGTGAGCCGGCCATCGTCGAGCACCTGCAGCAGGACGTCGAAGACCTCGGGGTGAGCCTTCTCGACCTCGTCCAGCAGGATGACCGAGTACGGGCGCCGCCGGACGGCCTCAGTGAGTTGGCCACCCTCCTCGTATCCCACGTATCCGGGCGGCGCGCCGACCAGTCGGGCGACACTGTGCTTCTCGCCGTACTCGCTCATGTCGATCCGCACCATCGCTCGATCGTCGTCGAACAGGAACCCGGCAAGGGCCTTGGCCAGCTCCGTCTTACCGACGCCGGTGGGCCCGAGGAACAGGAATGACCCCGTTGGCCGGTCCGGGTCGGAGACGCCGGCCCGCGCCCGCCGGACGGCGTCCGAAACCGTTGCCACCGCTCGCTGCTGGCCGACAACGCGGCGGCCTAGCTCCTCCTCCATCCGCAGCAGTTTGCCGGTCTCGCCCTCGAGGAGCCGGCCGGCCGGGATGCCGGTCCACGCCGAGACCACGTCGGCCACGTCGTCCGGTCCGACCTCTTCTTTGACCATGGCATTCGCCGGCCGGTCGGCTTCGGCTTCCGCTGCTGCTGCGAGTTCCTTTTCCAGCTGCGGGATCTTGCCGTAGAGAATCTCGCTGGCACCGGCCAGGTCGCCCTCCCGCTGCGCGCGCTCGGCCTGGCCGCGCAGCTCGTCGATCTGCTCCTTGAGCGCGCCGACCCGGTTCAGGCTGGCCTTCTCCTGCTCCCACCGGGCCTCCAGGCCGCGCAGCTCTTCCTCGGTGTCGGCCAGCTCTGCGCGGAGTGCGGCCAGCCGTTCCTTGGACGGTGCGTCGGTCTCCTTCTCCAGCGCAAGCTCCTCCATCTTCAGCCGATCGACCGCCCGGCGCAGCGTGTCGATCTCAACCGGGGACGAGTCGATCTCCATCCGGAGCCGGGACGCGGCCTCGTCGACCAGATCGATCGCCTTGTCCGGCAGCTGGCGGCCGGTGATGTAGCGGTCGGACAAGGTGGCCGCGGCGACCAGGGCAGCATCGGAGATCTGCACCTTGTGGTGCGCCTCGTACCGCTCCCGGAGCCCGCGCAGGATCGCGATGGTGTCCTCGACGCTGGGCTCGCCGACGTAGACCTGCTGGAACCGCCGCTCGAGGGCGGGATCCTTCTCGATGCGCTCGCGGTACTCGTCCAGCGTCGTGGCACCGACCATACGTAGCTCGCCACGGGCCAGCATCGGCTTGAGCATGTTGCCGGCGTCCAATGCCGAGTCACCGCCCGCACCCGCGCCGACGACGGTGTGCAGCTCGTCGATGAAGGTGATGATCTGGCCCTCGCTGGCCTTGATCTCGTCCAGCACCGCCTTGAGCCGCTCCTCGAACTCGCCGCGGTACTTCGCGCCGGCCAGCATGGCGCCCAAGTCCAGGGCGACAAGGCGCTTGCCGCGCAACGATTCAGGGACGTCGCCGGCCACGATGCGCTGTGCCAGCCCCTCGACGACGGCGGTTTTGCCGACGCCGGGTTCGCCGATCAGTACCGGGTTGTTCTTGGTCCGGCGGGAGAGCACCTGCACGACTCGCCTGATCTCCGAGTCGCGCCCGATAACAGGGTCGATCTTCCCCTCGCGCGCCCGCTCGACAAGATCGACGCCGTACTTGTTAAGCGCGTCGTACGTGCCTTCCGGGTCGGGAGACGTCACCCTCGCGCTGCCGCGTACCTGGCTGAAGGCGGCTCGCAGCCGCTCGGCCGTGACGCCGTAGCGGGCCAGCAGGTCTTTCACCGGTGAGTCGACGTGCGCCAGCCCGACGAGCAGGTGCTCGGTGGACACGTACTCGTCGCTGAGCTCGCGAGCGACCTCCCCGGCGTGCGACAGCACGGCGTAGGTTTGCCGGGCGAGCCCGGGCGCACCGACGGTAGAGCCGGACGTGGCCGGAAGGGCTTCGGTGGCGGCGTCGACGTCGGACCGAACGGAGGCCACATCGGCGCCAGCCGCCTCGAGCAGCGGCACGGTGATTCCTTCGGACTGCGCGAGCAAGGCGCGCAGGATGTGAACCGGCTCCACCTGCGGATTGCCAGCGGTGGCCGCACTGCGAACGGCAACGGAGAGGGCCTCCTGAGCCTTGGTGGTCAGTTGGTCGTTCATCGTTCTCCCAGGTCGGTACGTGAGCGATCGCTCAACACAACGTCGACAAAGTTGAGTCTGTTCCGCTCAACTAAATCGGGCCCGGCATAACCCTGCGGAACCACGCTATGTTGGCGAGCATGGCTGATCGAGCGCTCGACTACCAGCGAAGTGCGAGGAATCGCCGACGCTGCCGCCGTACGGATACCGGTACGACCGCGTGGAGCGGGGCCCGTTGAGCCCGCAGCCGACGCTCGTGCCGAGGTCGGAGCTCCGCGATTGGCTGTTCACTCCCAGGGGCACCGGCGAGTTCGCCTCGCGGGGGATACCGGTGGCGTGAACCTCATCGACCGGCTGGCCAAGATCGTCGGCTCGGAGTACGTGCTCACCGATCCGGCCATCACCGAAAGCTACATCACCGACTGGACAGGACGCTGGCATGGTCGGACGTGCGCCGTGGTCCGCCCCGCGTCAGCCGAGGAGGTTTCCGGCGTGGTGAAGCAATGCGCGAACGCCGGCGTGGCCATCGTCCCGCAAGGCGGCAACACCGGGCTTGTCGGTGCGTCGGTTCCGCATGACGGCGAGTTGGTTTTGAGCCTGCGGCGGCTGGACGCCATCGAGTCGGTCGACCCGGTCGAGCGCACGCTGGGCGCCGGCGCCGGGGTCACTCTGGCGGCGGCCCAAAGAGCGGCCGCCTCCGAAGGCCTCATGCTCGGCATCGACCTGGCCGCTCGTGACTCCGCCACTCTCGGCGGCGTTGTGGCTACCAACGCTGGTGGACTCCGAGTGATCAGGCATGGTTCCACGCGGGGCCAGTTGGTCGGCGCAGAGGTTGTGCTCGGCGACGGCTCGGTTGTGCGGCGCTGGTCCGGCCTGGCCAAGGACAACGTGGGGTACGACATACCGGGACTCCTCGCCGGCAGCGAGGGCACGCTGGGAATCGTCACGAAGGTACTGCTGCGACTCACCGAGCCGCCGCGAAGTGTGTGGGTAGCGATGGTGGGAGTTTCGTCGATCGACGATGCTCACGCGGTAGTCGCCGGCGTCCGCCGAGCCGGCATCACCCTCGAGGCGGCCGAGTACTTCCACGCGGCAGGGTTGCGGCTGGTCCGCGACCGCGCCGGGCTACGTGGTCTCTTCGGTGCGGAGTACCCGGTCTACCTCTTGGCGGAGATGTCCGGAACGACTGACGCGGCACTGGCGAATGCGTTCGCCGAGTTGGGCGAGCTGGTGGGGGATGCCACGATCGAGGCAGGCCCGGCGAAGCGGCTCTGGGCGTATCGCGAGAGCTTTCCCGATGCCGTCCGGACGGCGGGCCTCACCACGGGCACTCCCGCGCTCAAGCTGGACGTTTCGCTACCGCTCCGGCGCCAAGGGACCTTCGATGCCGCCCTGAGGGAGCTGGCTGAGCAATGGCCGGGGACGCTGGTCGTGTCCTTTGGGCACCTGGCTGAGGGCAACGCACACATCAATCTGATCGGCGTCCCTGCAGAGGCGGCGGACGAGGCCATGGACGCCGCCCTGCGGCTCGTTGTGGACCACGGCGGCAGCATCAGCGCCGAGCACGGCATCGGGCGGCTCAAGCGCCGGTGGCTACCGTTGCAGCGGTCGGCTGCGGATATCGCCGCGATGCGAGCCATCAAGAACGCGCTCGATCCCCACGGGATCTTGTCGCCGGGGACGTTGCTGCCTTAGCGGCGGACACCCAAGCCGGCTATGCGATCCGGTTGGGACTTTGCTCGAACGCGCGGCGCAGGGCGCTGGGCATCCTCGCCACGACGTCAGGCGGGTACTCGACACGGTGCCGCCCGGTGCGGAGCGCCAGTGCCGGTGGGCGGCGCTCGAAGCACCAGTCGCATCGGCCGATCGACCCCGTGGCGATGAACCGCCCACACTCGAGGCATCGGTCACGTAGCTGGTGCCGGCGCCGCACTGCGTTGCGCCGGTAGATGAGGAGGCTGTCCGGCACCTGCGGCCAGTGAGGCAGGGCGACTTGCTCGACCACGGTCCAGTTCAAGGCCAGCTCGCGGTGGAACCGGACCGAACCGGCCGCCTCCTGACCAGCGTAGATGAACATTTCGCCCGGGTAAGCGCGAAGTACCTGGTAGCTTGCTGCGTCATCACCATATGGCGGCCAGCACAGCAGGAGAGTGTGCTTGCGATGCTGGCGGACCGCCGCCACCGAGGACCCGGTTCGCACGGCCGTCCAGGACTGGTGCATGGCGGGGTGGGGGAACCGGCGACAGCCAGCGTGAACGGCCGTGGTACTCCCGGCCGACGGGGACGTGGCGCCACGTGTCCGGGCCGTTCGGCATGACAGCTCGGCCGCATGCCGCACAGATCGGGTGCGCATCCACAAGCACGCGCCGGCCACGGGTGACCAACGGCCTGATCCCGTCTGGATGGTCGACGAGCCGCGGCACGGCGGTGCCCTTGCTACAGGCCGAGCACGCTCTGCTGCACCTGGCTGTTACGGCGCAGCGCGTCCGACGCACCAGCGGTGACGATGCGACCCTCGCTGAGCAGGTAGCCCCGGTCGGAAATCGCCAGGGCGCGTTCGACCTCCTGCTCGACCAGCAGCACACTCACGCCGTCCGACCTGATCGTCTCGATGGCCTCGAACACCTCGTCGACCACAACGGGGGCGAGTCCGAGCGACGGCTCGTCCATCAGCAGCAACCGGGGCCGGGCCATCAGCGCTCGGCCGATGGCGAGCATCTGCTGCTCTCCGCCGGACAGGGTCATCGCCTGCTGGTTAGAGCGGTCGGCCAGCCGGGGGAACAGTTGCTCGACTCGAGTGAGGGTATCTCGATGATCGGCGCGGGCGCCCCGCCGGTGCGCGCCGAGCAGCAGGTTGTCGTGCACCGACATATTGGCAAAGACGCGACGCCCTTCCGGCACGATCGCGACGCCGTGGGAGCAGACCTGCGGCGCCGGCAGAGTGGCCAGGTCCGCCCCGTCCAGCACGATCCGCCCGCGGATCGTTCGCAGCAGTCCGGCGACCGCCATGACCAACGTGGATTTGCCGGCGCCGTTGGGGCCGATGACGCTGACGATCTCTGCGTCACCGACGGCCAGATCCACGGCCCACAACGCCTGGGCGTGGCCGTGGAAGGCGTCCAGACCATGGATCTCAAGCATGGTCGGCCTCCGCGTCGCTGGTCGCCACCCGGTGCCCGCTCTTACCGAGGTACACGCTGACCACTGCGGGGTCTCGCATCACCGTCTGAGTGTCACCGTCGGCCAGCAGGCGGCCGCGGTTGAGCACGACCACTCGTGCGGCCAGCAGGTTTACGACCCGCAGCAGGTGCTCGACGATCACGATGGTGACCCCCGAGGCGTGGATGCGCCGGACGACTTCGACGGCATTGTCGACCTCAGCCGGGTTCAGCCCGGCCAGCGCCTCGTCCAGGAGTAGCACCTTGGGACTGGTGGCCAGGGCTCGCGCCATCTCCAGCAGCTGGCGCTGGTGCAGGTTTATGTCGCCGGGGCGCGCGGACGATTGGTGGCCCAGGCCGACGAACTCCAGATGCTCGCCGGCCTGATCGCGGGCTTCGGCCAGACCGTGCGGCTTCCTACCGAACATGACGGCCATGGCCACGTTGTCACGCAGCGTCATCGATTCGAACGGCCGCGGGATCTGGTAGGTGCGGGCGACGCCGACATGGGTGATCGCGTGCGGAGTCAGCCGGGTGGTGTTTCGGCCGGCGACGTGGATGCTGCCCCTCGTCGGCCGGATCGTCCCGGAAAGCAGGTTTACCAGCGTGGTCTTACCAGATCCGTTTGGCCCAATCAGCCCGACCAGCTCGCCTTGGCGGATTTGCAGGTTCAACCCGTCGAGGGCACGCACGCCACCGAAGTGGCGCACCAGATCCCGGCACTCGATCACGACAGGGGCAGAGGGGTTGGCAGCCACGCTGACCGGGGTTTGTGCCGCCACTGCGGGCTCGGTCGCCGAAGGCCGCACGTCCGCAGTACCAGCGGGTAAGGCCGCAGGCGGCGACGGCGCGCGGCGACGGAGCGGCGTCGGCAACCAGCGCTCCGGCCAGAATGCTGTGACGGCCGTCACCACCATTGCCAGGGCGATCGAGTCGAGCAGCTCACCGACTCCCAATGCCATGAGAACGGCCAGGCTGCCGAGGCCGGCGAGCGCGGTCGCACGCGGCCGGGCCCGCAATCGGGACCACAGCCCGTCCGGCGCGAAGATCACCATCACGGCTAGCAGGCCACCGAAGATGATCATGCGCCAGCTGTCGAAAGCCCCTCCGGCCAGTCGGTCCTGCAGCAGCACGATGACCGCCGCGCCGATCACGGGCCCAACCCAATGGGTTCGGCCACCGAGCACGCTCATCACGATCACGAACAGCGGCACGGTTAGCCCGAAGACGACTTCTACCTGGACGAACCCGAACTGCAGGGCCAACGCGCAGCCGGCGATACCGCCAATGGCGCCGGTGACGGCGATGGCCAGCATCTTCCAGCGGAACGTCGGCACGCCGAGCGCCTCGGCCACGTCCTCGTTGTCTCGGATCGCCGCCAGCGCCCACCCGAAGCGAGAGTGGTAGATCGCGAATGCTCCTGCCACCGCCACAACCGCAATCACCAGCGCGACCAAGTACAGGAACTCCTGGAACACCAGTGGCTCGGGCACCTCCGGCACTGGCACCAGCACGCCTTGTCCGCCGTCGATCTCGCTGCTGAGCCGGGCGACCGCGGCCAGGATGGACGGCACAGCCAGGGTAAGCAATGCGAACGTCGCCCCCCGGAAGGAGCCGAGCCGGAACGCCAGGGCTCCGATACCCAGGCCGACCAGCATGGACAGCAACGCGGCCGCGGGCAGGGTGAGGTAGAAGCTCCAGTCATGCTTGGACGTCAGCACGGCGGTGGCGTAGACCCCAACTCCCACGAATGCACCCTGTCCGAAGCTGAAGTAGCCGGAGTAGCCCGACAGGATGTTCCAGCTCGTGGCCTGCGCGATCCAGAAGTACAGGGTGGAGAGCAGCGTGATGTAGAAGAGCGACACGCCGAGCGGTTCTCGAAAGAACGCCAGGGCAGCAAGCGCCAACAACGCGAGCGGGAATGCGATCAGGCCACGGCGCATCATCGGGCCATCACTCTCCGCCCCCAGCGCGGCCTGGCCGGTCCCCGGTGTTTCCGTACGAACAGCCCCTCCGGCCGGAAAAGCAGCGCGAGCACAATCGCCACGAAAACCACGAGTAGTGAGGCAGTGGCTTCCCACAGCACCGAAGCCACGCTGTAGAGGGCCCCCACGAGCACGCCCGCGGCCAGTGTGCCGAGCACGTGGCCGATGCCGCCGAGGATGACGACCGCGAACACGATGCCAATCCATTCGAACGGGGCGTCCGGCACGAGCGTGAAGCTCAGCGCCCACAGCATGCCGGCGATCGCCGCGGTGGCTCCAGCCGCGCCGGCCAGCAGCATGCCGAGCCGCTGGTGATCAATTCCATACGCCGCCGCCATGTCACGGTCCTCGGCGAACGCGCGCAGTGCCCGGCCGACGAACGTCGTCTGGAGCAGCACCCAAGCCGCGACTATGACGACCGTACCGAAGGCGAACGCGATCACCCGGGATAGTGGGAACGCGAACGAACCCAGGAACCACGACTGAGTGCCATAGGGATTTACCGCCGGCCCCATCTGCCGGAAGTCGGCGGTCCATACGTTGTGAACTATCTGGATGGTGATGATCAATACCCCGAAGCTCACCAGGAGCGAAGTGAATTCAGTCAGACCGGTCCGGTCGTACACCCAGTGCAGGGCGGCGCCGAGCAGGAACATCAGTGGAGCGGTCACGACAACGGTGAGGATCGGGTCGATGCCCCACGAGATCGCCAGTTGATAGGTGAAGTAGGCGCCGAGCAGAATCATCCCGAAATGCGCCAGGTTGATCAGTCGGAGCATTCCCCACGACACGGACAGCCCCACCGCCATCATGGCGTACATTCCACCTAGCATTGCTCCGCTGATCACGGCCTGCGCGATGCTCATCTATGCATCCTTGCCTGGCGGTGGGACTGTCAACGTCTAAGGTCAATTCCCCGGCGGCACCACGTCCGCGGCCGCCCGGTCCTCCGGCCAAACCATGACCCAGTCACCGTTCTGGACCTGCTTGATGCCCACGTTGGACTCCCAGAAGTTGTGCTGTTCCGGGTCGAAGGTCAGGTGGCCGTTCAGCGTTGTGTCGA
This sequence comes from Jiangellaceae bacterium, assembly GCA_035762665.1. GTDB lineage: Bacteria > Actinomycetota > Actinomycetes > Jiangellales > Jiangellaceae > JASLBX01. Next base: position 101,510 of record DASTNZ010000062.1, read on the forward strand.
CCCCGTTCTCGACCAGGTAGTCACACAGCGCCTCCTGTTCGAGCGTATCGGCACCTTCGACGGCGCCGACCAGGATCTCCCAGGCGTTCCACGAGGCGGCGGCCTGGGACTCGAACACCGTGTAGGGCAGGCCGGCGTCCGTGGCGCGCTGGCTGAACTCTTCGGTGATCTCACGCACCTCGTCGCCGTACTGCTCCAGGATCGGCTCGTTCGGCTCGAACAGCGACACCGACAGCACGCCCTCGGCATTTTCGCCGAGCCCGAGGATTGGTCCCGGTGCCGGGAACAACGTAAAGAACATCGGTGGCTGGTAGTCCAGCTGCGCCATCGCCTCGACGATCCCAACCGGGTCCACCGCGAGTCCGTTGTTGATGACGATGTCCGCGTCGGCGTCACGCAGCTGCGTCGCGATCGAGCCCCACTCCTGGTTGCCGGGTGGGTACCGTAGGTCGGCGACGACCTCGAGGTCATACTCCGGTGCGATGCCGAGCATCCCTTGGCCGACACCCTGCTCGACGAACCCTTCGGTCATCGGCTGCGTCGAGCCGCTTTCGTTCGTTACCAGCGCGATCGTCTGAGGTGGGTCAGGAAGGCCTGCGAGCATTTCGAACAGCAACTCCGAAGTGTATTCGTCCGGTACGGGGTCCATCGACCAGCCGGGGAACTGGCATTGGTAGGTCAGCAGCGGCGCATGGATCGCCGTGTGCTGTGGCATCATGTAGCCCGCTCGCTCGGCCACCGCGACCGCCGGAATGATGTTCGGCGTGGCATACGGTCCGATGACCAGGTCGACCTGATCCTGGTTGATCAATCGCTCGTAAAGCTGGGTGACCTGGGCGCTGTCGGACTCGTCATCGAGCAGCTGCCATTCCACCGGGCGGCCCAGCAAGCCGCCGTTCTCGTTGAGACGCTCGACGAACTGCTCGCCAACGATCTGGTGGATGGCGCCGGTCGGCCCGAAGGCGCCGGTCAGCGACAACGTCGAGCCGATGACGATCGGCTCGCCGCTCGGCTCCTCGCCGTCTGTGGGTGCTTCCGTCTGGGGCTCTTCGGCCGTGTCGTCATCGGCGTCGTCGCCGCCGCAAGCGGCGAGGATCAGCGCCATTGCCGCCACGGCAGAACCGTACGCGCGTGCTCGCGACCTCATGTCTCACCTCTTCGTTGATGGTGTGGGGTGTCTGGTGACCATGCCGGTGGCATGGAGGTTCGTCCCGCCGCTGCCCGGGTCACCCGCTGGCCGACAGCCGCCGGTCGTACGGCCGGACGGCGGCCGCGCACACGGCTGCGCCCACGTCCGCGGTCGCGTCCGCCGTCCCCCCTTGCCCGTAGCCGTGGTCCGCAGGGCGACCAGGCCGCCGCTGGCGAAGCCGCGCGGCCCGCGGCTTCGCCCAGCTCGAGCAAGTCCCGTCGGGAGACTCGTCCGCTCATCAGCTGACTTCTCCTGTGTCGTGGACGACTTGACCGTCGACGATCGTCAGCACCGATCGGATGTGCCGCAGCCGGTCATCCGGCACTGAGAAGTAGTCCTCGCTCAATACGACAAGGTCAGCCAGCTTGCCGGTTTCGATCGTGCCCAGGGTGTCCTCCTCGCGGAGGAACCACCCGTTCTCCCGGGTGTAAAGCCGCAGGACCTCCTGGCGGGATATCTGTTGTCCGCCGTTGATCAGGACGCCGCGCGCGTTGAGCCCTGTGGTCGCGTAGTACATGTGAATCCACGGGTTCATCGGGGCGATCTGCATGCCGTCCGAACTCATGCCCGCATTGATCCCGTTGTCGACGATCATTCGGAACGGCGGGCCGTTACTCGCAGGAGAGCCGGCGAGGTACCGCCAGCCGGTCAGCGAGAGACCACCGCCCAGCGCCTTGTGCCGGCGCACGTACTCCTCGGTGATGAACGGCACGTGGGCCACGACCCACCGCAAGTCTGTGATCGGGAACTCATCGTTCACCATCTCGAAGGCCTGGATCTCCTGTTGGAAGTCAGTCGTGCTCAGCGAGTGCACCTCGGCCCGCCAACCCGCTTCGGCCACCCGGCGGGCCGCATTCAGGAACGGGCTGGTCGGCCCCGTTCCCTGGGCGATGAACTCACCAATGCCACCGGTTCGCGTGAAGTCGTCACCGAAGAACTGGAACGCGTTCTTCAGCCGCTCGACGAGCTCGGGGGTGGCCTGGTCGGACTCCATGTGCAGGAAGTTGATGCGAAGCCGGGCGCGCAGGTCGCCGTCGTCGTGTACCGCGAGGAAAGGTAGGTGCATGGTGAAGTTGTCCTCGTGCGCGGCGCCGTCCGACGGCGTCCCGGTCGCCTGGAACGCACCCTGGTCGAGGTGTGTCGTAACGCCGAGGCTGAGCCCGTAGGCGAGCGCGTCGATCGCACCGCGCTTTCGCTCGTCGAAGTTGAGCAGCGTCTGGCGTAGCGCCAGGGTGGCTCGCCCGGTCGGGCTGGTCGCCCCGAACCCGCCGGCAATCGAGCCATCGTCGCCAACAGGAATGCCGAGGCCATCGAAGAACGCCTTGCCGAGGCTGTTGGTCGCGGACGGTCCGCTGAACGACTCCGAGATGTAGACGGGGTTGTGGGGGACGGCCTCGTCCAGCTCGGCTCGGGTCGGGAACCGTGGCGTCTGGTCAGTAGGCACGAGGTGATTGCGGTGAAAGCCGCCGATTGTGGTGATCCACGCACCGGCGGGTATGCCGGCTGCGCGCTGGGCGTAGATCGACTGGACGTCTGCGATCGAGTACGCGTTCTCAAGCGGCGTGTGGTAACCGGGGCGGTTACCCATCAAGACGATGTGGTTGTGGTTGTCGATGATGCCGGGGACGACGGTTCGGCCGCGGAGGTTGATCACCTTGCTGCCGGGTCCTGGGTTGGCCGCGCTGTCGCCGGCGGAGACGAACCGGCCGTCGCGGATGGAGACGTTGCGGACGACGGAGTTGTTCGCGTCCATGGTGTGAATCTTGCCGTTGACGAGGGTCAGCGTGCCCTCATCGCCGCCGTCCTGGGTTGATGGCGAGGCGGCGGCCGGTCCGGCACCGGCGCCGGCCAGTGCCGCCGCAGCACCGGCGGCAGCACCGGTTCGAAATACGTCTCGCCGCGAGATGCGCTCACTCATCAGCCGACCTCCCCCGTGTTGTGAATGATCCGGCCGCCGACGACGGTGAGGACCGGACGGGTCCGCCTCATCTCGTCGGGACTGACAGTGAAGTAGTCCCTGTCGAGCACCAGTAGATCTGCGAGCTTGCCGACTTCGATGGAGCCGAGGTCGTCCTCGCGGTTGAGATACCAGGCGTTGCCCCGGGTGTACAGGTGCAGGGCCTGCTGGCGGGAGATCTGCTGACCAGGATTGATCACAACACTGTTGAGGTTCAGGCCGGTGGTGGCGTAGTGCAGCGCGTACCACGGGTTGTGTGGCGCGATGTGTACACCGTCCTCATGGAGGCCGAGCATGATGCCGCTTTCCAGCATGCGCGGGAAGAACGGCCCGACCGGGTTGGCGGGAGGTGCGGTGGCCGTGCTCTGCCAGCGGAAACCCGACGCCGAAACCCCGACGTTGAGCGCCTTGAGCCGAGCAAGCTGGTCCTCAGTCGCCAGGTCGCCGTGCTGTAGACCCCACCGCAGGTCGGTGATGCCGAATTCGGCGTCCATCGCCTCATAGGTCTCAACTACCTGCTGGATGTTCGTGACGCTCGTCTGAGCGTTCTCGTTACGCCAGCCCGCCGCCGCGACGAGGCGCTGCGCTTCGAACCACACCGCGTACCCGGTCGGATTGGTGGCTTGCAGGGCGAACGGAGCGGCCCACTCACCGATCGCACCAGTACGGAGCATGTCGTCGCCGAAGAACTGGAACTGGTTCTTCAACCGCTCGCGCAACTCCGGAAGCTGGTTCTCCAGCCCGCCCAGGCTTGGGTTGTTGCCCTGGTTGTGCAGGAAGTTCATCTGCAGCCGGACCAGCGCATCTCCGTCTCGGTGAACGTCGATCCAGCCGTCGTACATCCGGAAGTGATCAAGAGTGGCGAGCGGGTGGTTCGGCTGGGGGTCACGCGGCCCGAACGCAACGGCGACCAGCGTCTGGTCCAGCAAGGCAGTCACGCCCACCTGTGCCGAGAACGCCATCGCATCGCGGGCGCTGCGCTTCTTGTCCTCGAACGTCTGGCGCACTCGCAGGTGGTAGAGCGCAGTCGTTGACTGCAGACCGCCGGCGATGGAGCCGTCGTCGCCGACGGTGACCGGTCCGGCCAGCGGTGAGACGACGTTCTCGAAGAACTCCTTGCCCAGACTGTTCACCCGCGACGGCCCGTTGAACTGCTGGAACAGGAAGACCGGCCGGTCAGGCACGGCCTCGTCCAGCTCCGCGCGGGTCGGCAATCTGCGCTCTGCCCAGTGGTTGGGATGCCAGCCGCCCATCGCGGTGATGAACGCGCCGTCTGGCACGTCTCCCCGGGCGCGACGGGCGGCCAACAGTTCCTGGACCTCAGCGATCGAAGTAGCCAACTCGAGCTGGGCGACGTGGTAGCCGGGCCGGTTGGCCAGACTCACGAAGTGGGTGTGGCTTTCGATCAAGCCAGGGACGACGGTGCGGCCGTGCAGGTTGATGACGCGCCCGGCGGTGTTAGGTGCCGCGTCACCGATGGCGACGATACGTCCGTTGCTGATCGACACTGCGCGCGCCACGGTGCCGTCGTCGTCCATCGTGTGGATCTTGCCGTTGACCAGGACCAGGTCCTCGCCACCGACCTGCCCGGGCGGGCCGCCTCCCGGCGGCTCTGCCCCGGCGGCCGGGCCGGCGGCCGCGCCGCCAAGCGCCGCGGCGACGCCTGCGGCGGCCCCCGTCCTGAAGACATCTCGCCGGGAGATGCCTCTGCTCTGCTTCCGATCGCGGCCGTCACCTTGGCTCATCGATCGACACCGCCTTCCCACGGTTGGTTCCGACAGGGATGGGCGCACTATCTGTTCGCGGAGTGTAGGCTCACTGAACGTAGCGTGCAATACCGCTGTTCGCACTCGTTAACACTTGGTGACCTCAGTGAGCGCGTGATGCGCCGGAGTTGAGCGGGTCCGGCAATGACACCGCCACCGGCCTCGGTTGGCGCGGGGCCCGAGATTTCGCCCGGCCGATCGTCAGCACAGCCATGGCCCGGAGGCTCAGGGACTCAGTGCGTCCGCTCGAGGACGAACCATACGCCGACTGCCGGCTCGGTGCCCTCGTTGCGGTACCCATGCGGCGTGGTGGAATCGAATGAGATGGCGTCGCCAGGATGGAGTTGGTGCTCGTCGAAGCCCAAGGTCAGGATCAGTTCACCACTAACCAGATAACCGAACTCGGTACCGGTGTGGCGCATCAGCGTCCCCGACGTCGAGGAGGACCCGCCGGGCTGATACGTGACCAGCAGAAAGTCGACATGGATGCCCGGTACCTGGCCGAGCAACTCCCAGACCACGCCGGTCTCCAGGGTCAACGTTTCACGGTGGTCAGGGTGAACGATCGGGCCGACTCTACGTGCGTAGTCGGGCCGGATCGTTCGGCGCTGGCCGCCCGCCTGTGGCTCGGAACCTTCTACACTGGGCATGCCGCCGTTGGCCGGTTCGGCGCCGTCGATGGTGGGAGTGAACAGGTCCTCGATGGAAATGCCTAAGGCCGTCGTTATGGCGTACAAGGTGCTCACCGATGGTTGGCTCTTGTCGGTCTCGATCTGGGAGATCAGGCTTGCGGAAACCCCTATCTCCCGAGCCAGGCCGCGCACGGTTACCCCGCGACGGGCTCGTTCCTCCCGGATCCGCCCGCCGATGGGAGGAACCTCGGATGTGCTCAACCTTGCTCCCGGCTTCGCGGACGATGTCCTTGGAAGGGTACCGCCGCGGTCCGCGCCGCCATGCGTGATCGGGCTCAACGCGCCTCCAGTCGGGTCCGGATCGGTCACGGAGGGTTGACGGGGTGACTCACCTCCGCTTAACTCTGCGGTAAGCAGTATTAAACAGCATGCACCAAGCTTGAGTGCTGGCGCCGAGGATGTGCATGGACGATGAGTGTTCGCACGTACGGCCCCAATGCGGTCGACTGGGAAGAGCGGGTCGACCTCGACCGGCTCCGTGGAGACCGCTTGGAGCGACTCCGAGACAAGCTCGAAGCGTCGTCGCTGGGAGCGCTGCTCACCTTCGACTTCGCGAATATCAGGTATATGACGTCGACCCACATAGGTACGTGGGCGATGGATAAGTTGATCAGGTTCGCCCTCCTCCCCCGCGGGGGCGAACCGATCATCTGGGACTTCGGGTCCGCTGCGAAACATCACCAGCTCTATAACCCGTGGCTGGACGGCCCTAAGCGCGCACGTGCCGGCATTTCGACGTTGCGCGGCGCCTTCCACCCGGACGCGGGCATCGCCGAGGAGGTCGCCCGCAAGATCGCGACCGAGCTTCGGGAGCACGGGCTGGCGGACGCCCCTCTGGGCGTTGACCTCGTGGAGCTGCCGATCCTGGCCGCGCTACGAGCCGAGGGCCTGGATGTCGTCGACGGCCAGCAGGTCTTCCTTGAAGCCAGGCGGACCAAGACTCCTGACGAGATCAGCCTGCTCACCCAGGCCTGCTCGATGGTCGACGCGGCCTACGATGAGTTATATGAGTTCCTCCGGCCAGGAGTCCGCGAGAACGAGTGCGTCGGCCTGGTCAGCAAGGTGCTGTACGGCCTCGGCAGCGAGTATGTTGAGGGCGTCAACGCCATCTCCGGTGAACGATGCTCACCTCACCCGCACGTCTACAGCGACCGTGTCATCCGACCCGGAGATCCGGCCTTCTTCGACATCCTGCACAGTCACCTCGGGTACCGGACCTGCTACTACCGCACGTTCGCGGTCGGCAGCGCGTCCCCTTCCCAGCGTGATGCCTACGTCCGGTGTCGCGATTACATGGACCAGGCGATCGCGCTGGTGAAGCCCGGCGTTACGACCGCGGACGTGGTCGAGCTCTGGCCGCGAGCCGAAGAGTTCGGATTCCCCGACGAGGAGGCCGCGTTCGCCCTGCAGTACGGGCACGGCGTCGGGCTCGCGATCTGGGAGAAGCCGATCTTCTCCCGGCTGGTCTCGCTGGACCATCCTGAGACCCTCGAGGAAGGCATGGTCTTCGCGCTCGAGACATATTGGCCCGCATCTGACGGCTGGTCAGCCGCACGGATCGAGGAAGAGGTCGTCGTGACGGCCGACGGCTGCGAGGTGATCACCAAGTTCCCGGCCGAAGAGTTGCTGGTGGCCGGCCGGAAGTACTGGACGGTCGGCGGGCAGCTGAACACGCTTCGTGAATCACAGTCGCATCTGAACACCCCGGCAGGGCGCGGAGAGTACGGAGCGTCCGGATGACCGAGACCGCTGCGGTGACCGAAAGTGTGGATTCCCGCGCGCTTCTCGCGATGTACGAACAGATGGTGGTGATTCGCCGGACTGAGAAGGCTGCCTACGACTTGTTCATGAGCGGCAAGGTCAAGGGCACCACCCATCTCGCGGCCGGTCATGAGGCCGTCGCCGTTGGTGCCAGCGCTGCGTTGCGGCCGGACGACTATGTGTTCGCTACCTACCGGGGTCACCATCACGCTATCGCCCGCGGGGCAACACCCGAGGAGTGCCTGGCCGAGCTGATGAGCAAGGCCACCGGCGTGTGCAAGGCCAAGGGCGGGTCGATGCATCTGACCAAGGCAGCGGCCAACATGCTGGGCTCATACGCGATCGTCGGCTCGCACCTGCCGATGGCGGCGGGTGCGGCGTGGTCGGCGAAGCTGCGCGACACCGGGCAGGTCGCCGTCGCATTCTTTGGTGACGGTGCGACGAACATCGGTGCGTTCCACGAGACTCTCAACCTCGCCGCCGTTTGGAAGCTGCCGGTGATCTTCGTCTGCGAGAACAACCTCTACATGGAGTACACGCCCATCGCCAGCGTGACAGCCGTCCCGAACCCCGCGGCCGATCGGGCCGCCGGCTACCAGTTGCCGGCCGAGGTGATCGACGGCAACGACGTCCTGGTCACCTACGACGCCATCCGGCGTGCCGCGGAGCGCGCTCGAGCGGGTGACGGGCCTACCATCATCGAGGCCCGCACATACCGGCACTTCGGCCACAGCCGGACCGACCCGGCCAAGTACCGGCCCGCCGACGAGGTCGAGCAGTGGCTGAAGCACGATCCGCTCGATGTGGCCCGCAAGCACCTGTCCGACCGCGGCGTACCGGATGCGGACGTCTCTGAGGTCGACGAGCGGGCGACGGCGACGGTTACCACAGCCGTCGAGATGGCATCGGCGGCGCCGGATGCCGACCCCGCTGATGCGCTCACGGATGTCTGGGCAGATGGAGGTTCTGTATGGCGGACGTGATCACATACCGGGAAGCCGTCGCCGAAGGGATCGCCCGCGAGATGCGGCGCGACCCGTCGGTCGTCTGCCTCGGTGAGGACATCGGAGCTGCGGAAGGTGTGTTCAAGACGACGGTCGGCCTACACGCCGAGTTCGGTTCTGAACGGGTGTGGGACACACCGATCTCCGAACAGGCGATCGTCGGCGTGGCGATGGGTGCTGCGATGACCGGAATGCGGCCGGTCGCCGAGATCATGTTCTCGGACTTCCTGGCCTGCTGCTGGGACTACGTCGCCAACGAGATTCCCAAGGTCCGCTACATGACCGGCGGCCAGGTCACCGTTCCGCTCGTGATCCGCACGGCCAACGGCGGCGGCCTCGGCTTCGGGGCGCAGCACTCGCAGGCCGTCGAAAACTGGGCACTGACCGTTCCCGGCCTCAAGATCGCTGCTCCCTCAACGCCGGCCGACGTTGTCGGGTTGATGGCGGCAGCCATCCGTAGCGATGACCCCGTGCTGGTGTTCGAGCACAAGGGCTTGTTCGCGTCCAAGGGCGCACCGGCCCCTCCTGATCATGTGGTCGAGTTGGGGCGAGCGAACGTCCTCCGCGAAGGTACCGACGTGACTGTCGTCGCCCTCGCCTGGACGGTCCCGCTCGCCCTGCAGGCCGCTGAGCAGCTGGCCTCGGAGGGCGTCTCGGTCGAGGTCATCGACCTGCGCTGCTTGATCCCGCTGGACGCCGCGGCGGTGCTGGAATCGGTGGGCCGCACCTCGCGCCTGGTCATCGTGGAGGAGAATCCGTATCAGGGTGGCTGGGGGGCGACGCTGGCATCTCTGGTCGCGGACGAGGGATTCGAGTTGCTCGACGCCCCGATCCGGCGGGTGGCCGCTGAGAATGTTCCGCTGCCGTTCGCGGACTCCCTCGAAGACATCGTTATGCCGACTACCGAGAAGGTGACCGCTGCGATCAAGTCGGTCACCGACTACTGACAACCGCAGACCACTGGCCCGTCCTACAAGGAGGTAAGGATGAGCGACCGAATCTTGATCCGCGGTGGCCATGTGCTCAGCATGGATCCGAACATCGGAGATCTCGACCAGGCTGACGTCTTCATCGAGGACGGCCAGATTGCCGCTGTCCAGCCGTCCATCGAAGCGGACGCGGAGGTCATCGACGCCAGCGGCCGGATCGTCATTCCCGGCTTCATCGACACCCACCGGCATACGTGGGAGACGGCGATCCGCAGCTGTGCGCCGAACGCCACGCTCGACGACTATTTCGTCGAGGTCCTGGACACGTTCGCGCCGCTGTACCGCGCCGAAGACGTCTACGCGAGCAACCTCGCAGGTTCGCTGGAATGCCTGAACGCGGGCATAACCACGCTCGTCGACTGGTCTCACATCAACAACACGCCCGACCACCCGGACGCGGCGGTCTCGGCTCTCAAAGAGACGGGGATCCGCGCCCAGTACGCATACGGCTCGGCCAACACCTCGCTGGCGAAGTACTGGTTCAACAGCGCCGAGGTCATCCCGGCCGACGACGTGCGGCGGATCCGCGAAACCTACTTCAGCGGCGATGACGGTCTGCTGACGATGGGCCTGGCCACTCGCGGCCCGGGATTCACTCAGGACGACGTGGTCAAGGCGGAGTGGGGCCTGGCCCGCGAGCTGGGCATCCCGCTCACCGTCCACGTCGCGATGGGCCGGCTGGCCGGCCGCTACGCCATGGTCGAGCAACTCGACCGGCTGGGCCTGCTCGGTCCCGACACCACTTACATCCACTGCTGCTACTTCAGCGACCACGAGTGGCAGCGGGTGGCCGACACCGGAGGAACCATTTCCGTCGCCGCGCAGGTCGAGCTGCAGATGGGGCATGGCTGGCCGCCGGTCAACAAGTCGTACCAGTTCGGCTTCCGGCCGAGCCTCTCCGTCGACGTCGTCACGACCGTACCGGGCGACATGTTCACCCAAATGCGAGCCGCGTTCGGCGCAGAACGGTCCCGCGTCAACGCGACCTGCTGGGAGGCCAACACCACGGTCCCCGAAACCATGCTCACGGCCCGGCAGATGCTCGAGATGGCGACCATCAACGGTGCGCACGTGGCAGGACTGGAGGACAAGACCGGATCCCTCACGCCGGGCAAGCGAGCGGACGTCGTGCTGGTCGACGCCCGCGGCATCAATGTGGCGCCGGTCATCGATCCGGTGGCGTCGGTCGTGCTGTGCGCCGACGTCAGCAACATCGAAACCGTCATCGTCGACGGCGTTGTGCGCAAGCAGGACGGCAAGCTGGTGGCCGACGTGGACGGTGCCCGCGCCAAGGTCGAGGCGGCTCGCGACTTCCTGGTCGAAGCGGCACGGGCGAAGGCGGAGACGGCGGCGTGACGAAGAACCATATCGTGGGCTGGGCGGCAGAGGCGTCCTTCGCCCCGCCGTCCGGCTGGGCAACCAGTGCCAAGGGGTTCCGCCGGTGGACCGTAGTCAGCGAAGCCGCCGGGGCACTGCACACGGGGTTTTTCATCGGTGAGATGGACCCTGGCGGCTACCTGCCCTCGCACGTCCACTCCTTCGAGTCGAGTTTCTTCGTCGTCGACGGCGAGGGCATCGTCGACACGTCCGAAGGCGCGTTCCGGGTGGGGCCAGGCGACTATGGGCTGATCCCTGTCGGCATGCCCCATCGGTGGCGTAACAACGGCCAGGCGGCCGTCCGTTGGGCGGAGATGCAGGCGCCGACACCCAGGGCCGGGCACGGCGGTGACACGTTGGTCGTACCCGAGCTGCCGACATTGGAACCGGTGACGATCGACGTACGGGACCCGCGCACCCGCAGCTTCGGCAATATCACCGCGGGCCACATGGAACCGACCAAACAGAGCCAGGACCTGTTGGCTGTGTCAGCGAGCATGCGAACGGCTCTGCTCGTCTACAGCGGGATCACCGTGAAGATGATGGTGGATTCCGACCTCGGCGCCCAGCTGGCGACGATGTTCATGGTGCAGTACCAGCCGGACGGCGTGGCCGGTGCGCATGACCACCCGTTCGAGGAGACCTACTACTTCCTCGAGGGGCGTGCCGAGGCGACGTTCGACGGTGAGAAGTACGAACTCGGTCCGGGTGACGTCGCGTGGGCGGGGGTCGGCTGCGTTCACAGCTTCCGCAACAAAGGTGGAGGGCCGCTGCGCTGGCTGGAGACGCAGGCGCCGATGCCTCCGGCGCGGCACTCGTACCGATTCGCCCGCGACTGGGACTACCTGGCAGAGGCACTTGGTGAAGGGAACCAGCGATGAACGAACGAACCGTCGTGGTCATCGGCGGAACCTCGGGAATCGGGCTGGAGATTGCGCGTCACGTGCTCAAGGGCGGCGACTCCGTCGTGATCACCGGACGGGACGCCGCCAGGGCCGCCGACGTGGCCGCTACGCTGGGCGAGGGAGCCAGTAGCGTGGCAGTGGATCTGGCCGAACCGGAGACGCTCGCCCCCGCTCTCGCCGGGATCGAGCGGGTCGATCGGCTCGTCCTGGCAGCGGTCGAGCGCGACTCCAACACGGTGAAGGATTACGACATTGCGCGTGCCCGGCGGCTCGTCACCCTCAAGCTGGTCGGCTACACCGAGGTGGTCCACACCTTGCTGCCGCGAATGAGTCCGGACGCGTCCATCGTGATCTTCGGTGGCCGGGCGAAGGACCGGCCGTACCCGGGATCGACGACCGTCTCCACGGTCAACGGCGGCGTCGACGGGCTGGTCCGGACAATGGCGTTGGAGCTCGCCCCCATCCGAGTCAACGCATTGCATCCGGGCATCATCGGAGACAGCCCCTTCTGGGCCGGCAAACCCGACGCCGTATTGGACGCCTACCGGGCCCGGACGCCGGGTGGGCAGCTGGCGACCATGGCCGACGTCGTCGATGCCGTCGACTTCCTACTCCGCAACCGGGGCGTCACCGGCGTGAGCCTCTATGTGGACTGCGGCTGGGAGGTCACGTGACGGACCTCCGGGTCGGGTTCGTCGGCACCGGCCGGATGGGCGCCGCCATGGTCCGCCGAATCGCCGACGCAGGTTTCTCGGTGACTGTGTACAACCGGACCCGGGCCAAGGCCGAGGCGCTGGCGTCGGCCAAGGTAAGCGTCGCGGACACTGCCCGCGAAGCCGCAGCCGCGGCCGATGTGGTGCTCGTCTCGCTGGCCGACGACGAGGCGGTCCGGGCGACCTACGGCGGGCCAGACGGGCTCATTGCCGGGCTGGCCAGTGGTGCCGTGGTCGCCGACACCAGCACGGTGGCCCCGGCCACGCACCGTGCCTCGGAGGCTGAGGTACGGGCAGCCGGCGCAATCCTCCTCGACACTCCCGTATCCGGCAGCGTGCCCACCGTTGAGCAGGGCGGGCTGACCATCATGGCGGGGGGCGATGCCGCCGCCTTGGACAGGATCCGGCCGGTCTTCGAGCCGATTGCCGCACGAGTTGTCCACCTTGGCGGCCTCGGGACCGGCGCCACTATGAAGCTCGCGGTCAACAGCATCGTCCACGCGCTGGATGTGGCACTGTCCGAAGCACTGGTCTTCGCGGAGCGTTCCGGCATTGATCGGGAAGCGGCGTACGACGTCATTGCGGCGAGCGCGGTAGGTGCGCCGTTCGTGCACTACAAACGAGCCGCATTCCTCGATCCGGAAGGAACGCCGGTCGCGTTCGCCCTCGACCTCGTCGCCAAGGATCTGGAACTGGCGGCGGCGCTGGCCGCGGACACCGGCGCACCAGTGACGCAGCTGTCGGCCAACCGGGAAGTGGTTGGCGCGGCGATCAAAGCCGGCTACGGCTCTGCCGACCTCAGCGCCGTCGCCGAGTTCCTGCGCTCAACCCGCGTGGGTTAGACGACGTCGAAGTTGGCCATCATGGCCATGTCCTCGTGCTCGAGGTTGTGGCAGTGCATGACGTACCGGCCGCGGAAACCGGTGAACTTGACCAGAACCTCGACGACCTCGTACGGCCGGACGTCGACGGTGTCCTTCCAGCCCGCGTCCATCGGCGCCGGTGGCTTGCCATTGCGGCGGTAGACCTGGAAATGGGCTAGGTGCACGTGAACCGGATGGTGGAAGTCGCTGGTGAATGTCCACAGCTCGACGCTGCCCAGCTCTGGCGTGGCCAGGATCTCGCCTGGGTCGAAGGCCGTGTTGTTGACCTTCCACATCGCCCCGCCGGGGCCGGGGCCGCTTCGGCGGAAGTCGAACGTCCGCCGCCGCACTGCCTGGTCGCGGCCGAGCACCTCGACGTCGGAGAGCCGGGCCGGAATTCTGCTGTCATCTGTACCGCTGCGCGCGACGCGAAAGCGCATCACGTCCCCGGCTGGGCCGACGTCCAGCCCGTTCCGTAGGGTGACCTCGGTCCCGATCGGGTACGCCCCGAAGTCGACCACCACGTCGGCGCGCTCCGCACTGGCCAGCCGGACAGCATCCAGCTCCTGCGGGGCCGCGAGCAGGCCGACGTCGCTGCCGACCTGGACGTACGCGGGGCCCTCGGGCGGCGGCGGGTCGAGCCGGAGTTCGTACCTTCGGGCGTTGCTTGCGTTGAGGATCCGAAGCCGGTAGCGGGTGGCCTCGACCTCGAGCTCCGGCCAGGGCGCGCCGTTGACCAGCACAACGTCACCTTCGACGCCTTGGTGGTACTCACCCTCGACGCCTGGTTCGTCGAGCAGCGTGGGGTCGACCGACGGGTACAGGAAGGATCCGTCCTCGTCGAAGGCCCGATCGCAGATCATCAACGGGATGTCCTTGTCGCCGTTGGGCAGTGGCAACGCATCGTCGACGTCGTCGCGCACGATGGCCATGCCAGCGAGCCCGCGGTACACCTGCGGGCCGGTGAAGTCCATCCGATGATCGTGGTACCACAGCGTTCCAGCGGGTTGCTCCACCGGATACTCATGCTCGAACGTCCCTGTGGTCAGTTGCCACGCAGCGGGATCGTGGGCGGCGTGCGAGCCGGCGCCCGGCTCGATATGTTCGCTGTGCGCCTCGGGGACGATCAGGTGCGTGGGGTAGCCGTCGAACTCCGGCGGAGTGACCCCGCCGTGCAGGTGGGTCGACGTCGGGACGGGGAGCTCGTTCGTCACTCGGAGCGCCGTGGGGCGCCCAGACCGTAACTCGAGAGTCGGGCCGGGAAATGTCCCGTTGTAACCCCACACCTCGGTCCGCATACCTGGGATGATCTGGGTGCTGGCTACACGCTGGATCAGCTCGATGGCGTCGCCGGTGGGCTCGATGGTGTCCGGCAGGGGCAGGGGGACGGCGAATCGTCGCGGCAGGGGCAGTCGGCTGGCCAGCAGCGCGCCCGACCGTTCAGTGGTCACCGTCCCACATGCAGACATGGCCAGCCCCGCCGCAGCGCCCGCACCGAGCACGCCGATGAATCGGCGGCGACTCAACGTCCGCGTCATGCGGTGGCTCCACGGCTCCGCGGCTCTGAGCGGCGAACCCGCAACCTCGGCGACCAGGCCGCGATCAACATCGCCACGGTGAGCCCGAAGGTCAGCACACCCACCGGGATGTGCACCGCCAGGACGCGTGCGAACCCGAACCCAGCCTGAACCCCGACCAGCAGGAACAGCCCGATCGATGTCCAGACAGGCCAGGACGGGCCACCTCCGGGCCGCCACACTAGGACGGCCGCGACGATCTGAAGTAGGAGCATCAGCGAGATGAAGATGTGGCCGGCGGAGTGCAGGCCCAGCATTCCGACGTTGCCGGTCACGAACAGGCCTGCCCAGACGGGCTGGAGGAACACCAATACGGCAGTGAGCAGCACTAGCACACGAAGCAGCCAAACCGCCCAGCCGGGGACTATTCCAGCCGGTCGACTCTGTCCCGTTGCCGGCGGAGTGGCCGTTGGTGCGAGCGGCTCGGTCATCTGTCCCCCTTAATGCTCAAGCGGCTATATCGACGAGTCGGCATAAGTAGCCAGGCTACGTTATCGGCTGCGACTCACTCCCGCTGGGGTCGCCAGCCCACCTCGTTGATCACGCAAAAGCCGGACGACACGCCGCGCGGCAGCATGGTGCAGGCCCGGAGGGATTTGGACATTTCGGCGTGTCGCCCGGCTCTTGCATGATCAACGGGGGAGGGGTCAGTTGTAGTGGCGCCAGAGGAGGTTGACCGCGTAGTCGACGGTCGTGCCCGGGTGCTCCTCGAGGATGGCGTCCGCGAGGTCAGGGGCGAACTCGATCCGGACGACCGCCTCGAAGGTAGCCCTGTCCGGGTAGTCCCATCGGATGTCGAGCGTCCTGCGATGCCAGCCCTGGCGAGCCCAGAACCGCTCCACGGCCTCGGCGTCATAGGACGGTAGCGCCCGCCGGAACCAGCCGCCGAACGTCGAGCGCCGGGCATCGTTGTCGATCACGAAGGCAATGCCGCCCCGCCGGATGACCCGGCCCAGCTCGGCGAGCCCTGGCTCGCAGCCGGGACCAAAGAAGTAGGCCCACCGCGCGTGCACCACGTCTACCGACGCGTCCGGCAACGGCAACGCCTGCGCTGTTCCTTGGCGAACATTGATCCGGGCGGGCGACAGAGCGGCCGCGACCCGGGCTTGTGCCCGTCGCAGCAGCGGAGGGTGCGGTTCGACACCAATCACGGCCGCCGCCCCGCCTGCCGCGAATCGGGGCAAGTGGAAGCCGGTGCCGCAGCCGATGTCCAGCACGGTCTGGCCACGCCAGTCGTGGATCTCGCGCATTGCGGCTTCGAGAACGCCCTCCGGGTCAACGCCGAGATTCTCGATCTCGTAGATGTCCGGGTGCCGCCAGATGTTGGGGCTCGGAATGACATCAGTGGATGGCATGCAAGCGCTGTTGATCAGGGCAGCGCGCTACGGCGGGGGGCAGGCCACAGGGCGGTCGGCCGATGGCCGGCTAGCCAGGACAGTTCGGCGACCTGCTGCCGCAGCGCCTCGAGCGCTGCTTCGAGCTCGAGGATGCGCTTGATCCCGGCCAGGTTGACACCTTCCTCCTGCGACAACCGCTGTACCTCACGGAGCAGCTCGATGTCACGCAACGAGTACCGCCGCCCGCCGCCACCCGCTCGGCCCGGTTTGACCAGGCCCAGGCGGTCGTACTGGCGCAGGGTTTGCGGATGCATGCCGGCCATCTCGGCGGCGACCGAGATCACGTAGAGCGGCTCGTCGACGCGAACCATCCGGGCGGCGCCGGAGACGGTCACGACGAACCGGGTTTCGGTATCCATCGTCACTCCTTCCGTGCCGCCCGCATCAGATTAGCTCGCACTTCTTCGCCCGAGGTCGCATCGCGCAGTGCCTCCAGCGCGTCCTTGGCCTTGCGGTCTACCCGCGCCGGGACCGCGACCTCCACCGTGACGAGCAGGTCGCCGGGGGTCCCATCGGGTCGGCGAGCGCCGCGCCCGCGCACACGGAACGTCCGGCCGTTCGGCGTGCCCGGAGGCAACTTCAGGGTGACTGGGCTCCCGTTGAGGGTCGGCACCTTGATGTCGGCTCCCAACGTGACTTCGGGGAATGTCACTGGCACGGTCACGGTCAGGTGCTCGTTCTTGCGGCCGAAGACCGGGTGCGTTCCGACGTGGACCGTGACATAGAGGTCTCCGGGGGGACCGCCCCGCTCGCCCGGCGCGCCCTTGCCCTTGAGCCGGATCCGCTGGCCGTCCCGCACTCCCGCAGGAATCCGGACCTGCATCAACTTGCTGGTGGTTCCCCGGCCTGAACCATGGCAGACCGGGCACGGGTCGTCGACGACGAGGCCGCGGCCCCTGCACTCGCGGCATGGCTCGGAGAGTGAGAAGCCGCCGGCGTTGCGGCTGGTGTACCCGGTGCCGGTGCACGCCGGGCACACCCGCGGGACGGTACCCGCCTTTGCGCCGGTGCCGGCACATGCCGTACACGCCGACGCGCTCGTCATCCGTAGTGGCACCGTGATGCCGTCGATCGCCTCCCGGAACGCGATGCTGACCTCGCTCTCGACATCTGCGCCGCGGCGGGCCTGAGTCGTGCGGGTCCGCGTGCCGAACAGCCCACCGAACACGTCGCCGAGCCCGCCTGTGCCCGTCGTGGTTCCGCCTGTGCCGCCGAACAGGTCACCCAGGTCGAAATTGAACCCGCCACCGGACGGCCCACCCGCACCGCCCGGCACCCGGAAACCGCTGCCGAACAGCGAGCGGGCCTCGTCGTATTCCTTGCGCTTGCTCGGGTTGGACAAGACCGAGTAGGCCTCGGAAACCTCCTTGAACCGGGTCTCGGCCGCCTTGTCCGACGAGTTGCGGTCAGGGTGCAGGTCACGGGCCAGATTGCGGTAGGCCTTCTTGATGGTGGCCCCGTCCGCATCCTTCGGCACGCCAAGGATCTTGTAGTAGTCCTTCTCGATCCAGTCCTTGGTGCTCACTGGCGTCCGTACCTCCTCCCTCGTGACTCGTCAGGCCTCAGTTGCTGCGTCCTCGCCCGGCTCGGCCTCCGCCGGTTCGTCTACCTCGGGCAGCGCCTCGGTGGGCTCGGCCACGGCGACTCGCGCCGGGCGGATGACCCGTTCTCCGTAGCGGTAGCCGGGCATCAGCACGCGCGTGCAGGTCGGGGCGGTGACCTCATCCGAGTACTCGTGCATCAGAGCTTCGTGAATGGTCGGGTCGAACTCATCGCCCGGCTCGCCATACCGCACCAGCCCGAGCTTGGTCGTCACGCCCTCGATGGCTTCGCCGACCGACCGGAAGGCACCGGTCAGGTCACCGTGGTCGCGGGCCCGCCCGATGTCATCGAGGACTCCGAGCAGTTCACCGAGGACAGATGCGACGGCATTCTCGCGGACGAGATCACGGTCGCGCTCGACCCGGCGTCGGTAATTGACGTACTCGGCCTGGACTCGCTGCAGCTGGTCGAGCCGCTCGGCGGCCAAGGCCTCGGCGGCAGCGAGGGCGTCGGACGCTGCCTCGCCCGCTGCGGCCTTCGCGCCGCTCCGTGGGGAACCGGAGCCGGCACCACGCTGCTTAGCAGGTGTGCCGGCCGCCGGGCCCGCGGGAGCTTCTCGCAGCTCGCCAGTCTCCGGGTCGATCCGACGGCGATCGCGCACGACCGGGCCGTCGTTCGGCTCTTCGACTGTCACTTGTCGTCCTTCTCCTCGTCGACGATCTCGGCTTCGACAACGTCCTCGTCCGCCGCGGACTCGCCGGCAGCGGAACCACTGTCGCCAGCAGTATCACCCGCGGCACTCGCCGACGACGGCTGGGCCGAGGCGTAGATGGCCGCACCCAGCGCCTGGAACGCGGTCTGCAGCCGCTCGGAGGACGACTTGATGGCTGCGTCGTCCGCGCCTTCGAGCGCCTTCTTGGCTTCCGTCAGCGCGGCGTCGACCTCGGTCCGGACATCCTCCGCGAGCGTGTCGACCTTCTCCTTGTTCTCGGAGAGGAACTTCTCGGTCTGGTAC
>DASTNZ010000063.1:0-12795 GCA_035762665.1 Jiangellaceae bacterium
GCCTGGCGACTGTGGTCGCCGCAACAGCTGCGCTTGGCTTGATTAGCGCAGGCCCTGCGCTCGCGCAGGAAACGGTCTCGATTCAGCCCGGCCAAGTTCCGACAACCGCCATGGACTTCGACACTCACGAGTGTGATGGACCATTCGAAGACCTCGCCGATGATCTCGACGGCTGGCACTTCATCGCCCCTGGTCAGAGCGGCTTCGAGTCACTGACCCTAACATTCGACACGCCAGGCGGGGAAGTGATTGTTGAGATCACCAGCGATGATCCCGACAACCCGTCGAGCAATGGCGGCTGGTCCGGCTACTTCAGTGACGCAGGGCCAAACGAGAACCACCATGCCTGGGTATTTACGGACGCTGGATGGACCCTCACCGCGGGAGAAGCTGAGGTTGACGAGGACGGCCAGCAGGATTTCTTCGTACTGAGCCACACATGCCCTGGCGTGCCGACGACGCCGACGCCGACGCCGACTGAGACCGAAACTCCAACGCCGCCTCCGACCACGCCGCCGACGACTCCGCCGACCGAGGATGGCGAGACTCCAAAGCCGGTTCCGACCGAGGTTCCCGCTGGTTACGGTCAGGCTGACAACGGCTCGGCTGGCACAATGGGTCTGATCGCCTTCGCGACCGCGCTTGCCATTGGTGGTGCGGCCCTGGTGAGCCGTCGATTCCTCAAGGACAACTAATCGAGTATGAGCTCTAAGCGAACCGCTTCCGTGGTTCGTCGCACGGCACGAGGGCTGGCCGGGATTATGTCCGGGCTGGCCCTCGTGGCCGTCGCGGCGTGTGGATCGGATGAAGACAATGGCGCCGGCATCGGCCCCAGCCGCAACATCGAATTCATCGAGTCGGCCGAGACCGAAGAACCTGCCGAGCAGTCGGAGGTTCCTCTCGAAGTTGACGAGAGCAAGGCCGATGAGACCTCCGGCATCACCTCGATCAAGATTCCGAAGCTCGACATCGACGCGCCGATAGTGCGGATCAGCAGCAGTGACGACCGCGTGCTCACGCCGCCGCGCGACCCTGGAGTCGTCGGCTGGTGGAGCCAAGGTGCCGCTCCAGGCGACGCGACTGGCTCGGCAATCCTGGTGGGCCACGCTGTTCGTACTGGCGGCGGAGTCTTCAACGACGTCGGCGAGCTCAGCAACGGTGACACCATCGAGGTCGGCAGCCTGACCTACGAGGTCGGGTCGGTTGAGACTCTCTCTAAGGACGAGGTGGCTCAACGCGCTGAGGAGCTGTTCGACCAGTCGGTTCCCGGGCGCCTGGTGATCGTCACGTGCACCGACTGGGACGGCGAGGTCTGGCAGTCCAACATCATCACAATCGCGAACCCCGCCTGATCGGTTGGCACGTGCCGGGCGACGTGGTGCAGGCCGTGGTCTTCGACCTTGACGGTGTGTTGGTTGCATCTGAGGAGCTCTGGGACGAAGTACGCCGTGGTCTTGCGGCCGAGGCCGGGCGGCCGTGGCCGTCCGATGCGACTCGCACGATGCAGGGAATGAGCACGGCGGAGTGGTCTGCGTACTTAGTGGACGTAGTAGGGCTGCCTGGCCGGCCGCAAGAGGTTGCGACGATCGTCATCGACCGGATGGCGGCTCGGTACCGCGAGCAACTTCCGCTGCTTCCTGGCGCTCGTGAGGTCGTACGCCGGCTCGGCAACCGGTGGCCACTGGGCCTCGCGTCGTCCTCGCCGCGGCGGCTGATCGAGGCTGTCCTGGAGTCGGCCGGCCTTGCTGACCAATTTGTCGTGAGCGCCTCCACCGAGGAGGTGGGGGCCGGAAAGCCCTCGCCCGAGGTCTACCTGAACGTGGTGCAGAAGCTGGGCGTCACTCCGGGACGCACGGTCGCGATCGAGGATTCCAGCAGCGGGATACGGTCCGCCAAACAGGCCGGCTTGCGGCTGATCGCAGTACCTAACGCGGGTTATCCGCCGGCCGACGACGCGCTGGCGCTTGCCGACTTGGTGGTTCACTCGCTGGACGACATTGACCCACAACTCGTGACATCGGTGGGTCGGGAACCCTAACGGCCGCGCCCCGTCGGTTAGTGTCAAGAGGTGCCCCGTACCCGCATGAGCCGGGCCGCGATCGCCCGGCGCGTGGTCGTGGCGGTACTGGCTCTCATCCTGCTCTGGGTCATCTCCGTCCCCATCAGGGTGTGGTGGGATGCGCGTGGCGAGGATCACCGTCCATCCGACGCGATCATCGTGCTGGGCGCGGCCCAGTACAACGGCCGCCCGTCGCCCGTCCTCGAAGCCAGACTTCGCAAGGCGCACTCGTTGTGGGAGGAAGGCGTCGCCGACGTCATCGTCACGGTCGGCGGCGGTGCCGACGGCGATGTCACCACCGAAGCAGATGCCGGCCGGGAGTGGTTGATGGACAACGGCGTCCCAGAGGAGGCCGTCGTAGCCGTCGCATCCGGTTTCAACACCCAGACCAGCCTCGAAGCCGTCGGAGAGACGTTCGAGGAGCGCGGCTGGAAGACCGCCATCCTGGTAACCGATCCGTGGCACACGTTCCGGGCCAAGGCGATGGCCAGGTCGAGCGGGATCGACCCAGTGTCGGCTCCGGCGCGGTCCGGCCCGGTGGTGCAGACCAGGTCTTCCCAGGCCCGGTACATCTTGCGCGAGTCGCTCGCCTACTACCAGTGGCGGCTAACCGGTGAGTCGGGCAGCGGCGGATTGGACGCGTTCTGACGCGGACGCACTAGCCTCGTCGGTGATGACCGGATACGACGACGCCGCGTACGAGCGCTGGGTCCCCGAGCCTCCCAAGCGGTCGGGCCGCACGCCTTTCGAGCGCGACCGGGCTCGCATCGTGCACTCTGCATCGCTTCGCCGCCTGGCCGCCAAAACGCAGGTCGTCGCACCCGGCACGGACGACTTCGTCCGGAACCGCCTCACCCACACACTCGAGGTGGCCCAGGTCGGGCGCGAGCTGGGCAAGAAGATCGGCTGCGATCCGGACGTGGTCGACACCGCGTGCCTCGCCCACGATCTCGGCCATCCGCCGTTCGGTCACAACGGCGAGGTCGCCCTGAACGAGGTGGCGGCCGGCATCGGCGGGTTCGAAGGAAACGCGCAGACCCTGCGCCTGCTGACCCGACTGGAGGCCAAGACGGCCTTCCCCGGGGGCCGGTCGGCCGGCCTGAACCTGACCAGGGCCAGCCTGGACGCGGCTACGAAGTACCCCTGGCCGCGATCGGAGAGCAGCCCCAAGTTCGGCGTGTACGCCGAAGAAGCCGAGGTCTTCGAATGGCTGCGCCGGGCCGCCCCCGAGCGACGGCCCTGCCTCGAGGCACAGGTGATGGACTTCGCCGACGACGTGGCTTACTGCGTCCACGACGTCGAGGATGCGATCGTGGCGCTGCGGCTCGACCCCGGCGCACCGCTGGACGATCCGACCGAACGCGACGCCGTCGCCCAGCTCACCCGCGACTGGTATGCCCCCGACGCCGAGCCTGACGAACTACTTGCCGGCCTCAACCGCTTGCAGACTACGAGATTCTGGGTGAGCAGGTACGACGGAACCCGGGCGACGCTCGCCGCCCTCAAGGACATGACGAGCCAGCTGATCGGCCGGTTCTGCGACGCGGCCGAGGCCGCCACCCACGCCCGATATGGGCCAGGACCGCTCACCCGGTACCACGCCGATCTCGTGGTCCCGCGGGACACCCGGATCGAGATCGCGGTCCTCAAGGGCCTGGCAGCGGTGTACGTCATGACCGCCCGGGATCGTGAACAGGTGTACGTCCAGCAACGGGAGTTGCTCTTCGAGCTCATCGGCACCCTCCGCAAGCGGGCGCCGGACGAGCTCGAGCCGGCGTTCCAGGCCGATTGGAAGGACGCGGCCGGCGATGACGCCCGCCTCCGAGTGCTCGTGGACCAGGTTGCCTCGCTGACCGACGCGTCGGCGCACGAGTGGCACCTGCGGCTCACCGGCACGCCGCATTGACAGCGGGCACCCCGCACGTAAAGGTCGGCAGCATGGACGCTACGACCACGTTCGTCATCGTCGGCGGTGGGCTCGCCGGTGCCAAGGCGGCCGAGACACTTCGCGAGGAAGGCTTCGATGGCCGGGTGGTGCTGCTCAGCGACGAACCCGAGCCACCATACGAACGCCCGCCCCTGTCCAAGGGTTACCTGCTCGGCAACGACGAGCGCGACAAGGCGTTCGTCCACCCCGAACCGTGGTACGGCGAGCACCAGATCGAACTTCGCCTCGGTGCGCGCGTGACCGCAATCGATCCCGGCGCGCACGAAGTCGAGCTCGACGGCGGCGAGCGGCTCGGCTACCGCAAGCTGCTGCTGGCGACCGGCTCCGAGCCTCGCCGGTTGGACGTACCCGGCGCGGACCTGGCGGACGTCCGGTACCTGCGTAACCTGCCTGACTCCGACCACCTGCGCGACGTCCTGGTGGAAGGTCACCGGGTCGCGGTCATCGGTGGAGGATGGATCGGGCTGGAGGTCGCAGCCGCCGCTCGGACGCATGGCGCTGAAGTCACCGTCGTCGAGATCGCCGATCTGCCGCTGCTCGGCGTGCTCGGCGAGGATGTCGCGCTGGCTTTCGCCGGACTGCACCGGGAGCACGGCGTCGACCTGCGGCTCGGCACCGGCGTTAGCGAGATCGTCGGTGACAACGGCAGGGTCGTCGCGGTCGTGACTGCCGATGGCCACGAGATCATGGCCGACACGGTTGTGGTCGGCATCGGAATCAGGCCGCGGGTCGAGCTTGCGGCGGCCGCCGGGCTCGCGATCGACGACGGAGTGGCCGTCGACGCCGGTTTCCGGACTTCCGACTCCGATATCTACGCCGCCGGTGACGTCGCGGCGATCGACCACCCGCTGCTGGGCAGCCGGGTGCGGGTCGAACACTGGCAGAACGCGCTGGACGGCGGACCGGTAGCGGCCCGGTCGATGCTCGGCCAGGACGTCTCGTGGGACAAGCTGCCCTACTTCTTCACCGACCAGTACGACCTGGGAATGGAGTACATCGGCCACGCGCCGCCCGGGTCGTACGACAATGTGGTGCTCCGCGGAGACGTGCCTGGCCGGGCGTTCCAAGCCTTCTGGCTGCAAGAGGGACGGCCCATCGCGGGCATGCACGTCAACCTGTGGGACGACGGCATCAGCCCCATCGAAGAGTTCGTCCGTTCTGGCCGAACGGTCGACCCGTCTCGCCTGGCCGACCCCGACGTCCCGCTGAGTGAAGCGTAGGGTCTGCGACTGACCTAGACTGCGACCTCATGGCGGGGCGGATCCGGGACGAGGACATCGCGGCCGTCCGTGAGCGCGCCAAGATCGAGGAAATCGTCGGCGAGTACGTCGCGCTGCGGGGCGCGGGCGGCGGTTCGCTGAAGGGGTTGTGCCCGTTCCACGACGAGAAGACGCCGTCGTTCCACGTGACGCCGGCGCGCGGGCTCTGGCACTGCTTCGGCGCGTGCGGCGAGGGCGGCGACGTGATCTCGTTCGTCCAGAAGTACGACCAGCTCACCTTTCCAGAAGCAGTCGAGCGGCTGGCCGACAAGGTGGGCCTCCAACTGCGATACGAGGACGTCCGTCCCGGCGCCAGCCCGGGCCGGAACCGCGAGCAGCGCACTCGTTTGATCGACGCGCACCGTGCCGCGGTTGCGTTCTACGCCGAGCAGCTCGCCTCGTCTGCTGAGGCGGTGGCCGGCCGGCGGTTTCTCAACGAGCGCGACTTCGACCGGGCTGCGGCCGAACACTTCGGCGTCGGTTATGCGCCCCGTGAGGGCGACGTGCTGCGCAAACACCTGCGTCAAGCCGGCTTCACCGACGAGGAGCTCATCCTGGCCGGACTCGTCGCGCAGGGCAGGACCGCGCCGTACGACCGGTTCCGCGGCCGGTTGCTGTGGCCGATCAAGGATCTGCTCGGCGACGTCGTCGGGTTCGGCGCGCGGCGGCTGTACGACGACGACCGAATCGCGGCGAAGTACCTCAACACGCCTGAGACTCCGATCTACAAGAAGAGCCACCTGCTCTACGGCGTCGACCTGGCCAAGAAGGAGATCGCGCGCCGCTCGCAGGCGGTCGTGGTCGAGGGGTACACCGATGTGATGGCGTGCCACCTGGCGGGCGTCACCCATGCGGTGGCTACGTGCGGGACGGCCTTCGGCGACGACCACGCCCGGGTCCTGCGGCGGCTGCTGCGCGACCAGGATGAACTTCGCGGCGAGGTGATCTTCACCTTCGACGGTGACGAGGCGGGCCGCCGGGCGGCGATGCGGGCCTTCGAGGGCGATCAGCGGTTCGTCGGGCAGACCCGGGTGGCCATCGAGCCCAACGGCCTGGACCCGTGCGAGCTGCGCCAGCGTGAGGGCGACGCAGCGGTGCGCGAACTCGTGGCCCGGCACCGCCCGCTGTTCGAATTCGCCATCCGCACGACGCTCGACGAGTACGACCTCGAGACCGCGGAGGGCCGGACCGCCGCACTGGACAACGCCATCCCACTGGTCGGCCGGATCCGCGATCACGCGCTGCGCGACGAATACGCGCGCAAGCTGGCCGGCTGGGTGGGTGCGCCGGATGAGCTGGCGGTGGTGCAGCGAGTGAGAGCGGCCGCCGGCGCGGCTGCGCGGGGCCGGCCGCGCGGCGCCGGGCGACCCGAGCCCGTGGTGGTGGGGCAGCAAGCGCTGGGCGTCCCAGTGCACGGCGACGTCGACCCGCAGACGCTCGCCCTGGAGCGTTCGGTCCTGCGCGTTGCGATTCAGCGTCCCGCGTTGGCCGGACCGACGTTCGACGAGCTGGACGCCGAGGCGTTCCGGTCGCCGGCCTACCGCGCGTTGCGAGAGACGCTGGCCAAGGCCGGGGGATGCGCGACGCAGGCGGGCGGCCACCCGTGGGTAGAAGCGCTACTGGCAGCGGCGCCCGACGACGCGGTCCGCGGAATGATCACCGAGTTGTCGGTCGAGCCGGTGCCGGCCGGAGACTCGGGGTTGGATCGGTACGTCCAGTCGGTCGTCCTGCGGATGCACGAGGTGTGGGTGTCGCGCCAAGTAGTGGCGTTGAAGGCGAAGCTGCAGCGAACCGATCCGTCGGCCGAGACCGAGGTCTACAACCGGTTGTTCGGTGAGCTGATGGCGCTGGAGAAGCTGCGTCGCGACCTGCGGGAGCGCGGGCTCGGCAACGGCGGCTGACGATGCCCTTCACTGGCGGTACGATCGCGGTGTTCTCCCGGATTGGGAGGTGGCGATGGGGCGTGACCCAGCAGTACCTTGCCGGTGAGTTGTCGGTGTTGCTGTCCCGGCTGCAGGCGGTGACTCCGAGCCAGTTTTCCGTGGCCGACGTGGCACGGCTGCGCCGCGAGGCGGAGACCCTTCCGGTTCCCGCGCTGACTGGAGTGGCGCAACGTGCGCTAAAGCTGGCGGACTGTTTGTGCTGGGACTCGTTGGAACATGGCGACCCGGAATCCTTCCGCAGGCTGGCCGTTGTCGAGGCGGACCTTCACGAGTTCGGCGTCTGCGCGGGCATGCTCAGCGACGACCGGGGTCAGTCAGCTCACGCGGACTCGCCAGAGTGATCGTCTGGGTGGAGGTGGAGAGAGTTGACGGCAGGACGGCAGCGGCAAGAAGCCGCGGTTTCCGAGGCCCAGATTGCGGTGCACTGGCGGGAGGAGGAGTACGTCCACCCGCACGCGAGCTTCATTGGACAGGCGAACGCGACCGATCCCGCTATCAGGGAGCGTTTCGGGGAGGATCATTTTCCTGAGTGCTTCAAGGAGTACGCGGATCTACTCTCCTGGGACTCGTACTGGCGCACGACGCTGGACACCAGCAACCCGCCTTTCTGGAAGTGGTTCGTGGGCGGTCGATTGAACGCGAGCTACAACTGCGTCGACCGCCACCTCAGGAGCGGCCGGAACAAGGCGGCCATCATCTGGGTGCCCGAGCCCGAAGCCGCCGACCCGGTGACGATCACCTACCAGGACCTCCACCGGAGGGTGAACGAGTTCGCCGCCCTGCTCCGCGAATACTGCGGCCTCCAGACCGGCGACCGGGTGACGTTCCACCTGCCAATGGCGCCCGAGCTTCCGGTTTCCATGCTCGCCTGTGCCCGCCTCGGTGTCATCCACTCGGAAGTCTTCGCCGGGTTCAGCGGAGCGGCCTGCGGGGACCGGATTGCCGACTCGGGCAGCCACATCCTCGTGACCATGGACGGCTACTACCGCAATGGCGAGTTGGCCGACCACAAGGCCAAGGCGGACGAGGCGGTGGCGGCCGCGCAGAAGCTCGGCCAGCAGGTTGACAAGGTGCTGGTCTGGCGACGGCATGCCGGCCAGTACTCGTCGCAGACTCCGATGGTCGAGGGTCGCGACGTCTTCGTCGACGACGTTCTCGGCGACTACCGCGGCGCCGTGGTGGAGCCGGTGTCCATGCCCGCTGAGGCGCCGCTGTTCCTGATGTACACCAGCGGCACAACCGGACGGCCGAAGGGTGCCCAGCACAGCACGGGCGGCTACCTCGCCTACGTGGCCGGAACATCCAAGTATTACCAGGACATCCACCCTGACGACACGTACTGGTGCATGGCCGACATCGGCTGGATCACCGGCCACTCCTACATCGTCTACGGCCCCCTGGCCTTGGGCACAACAAGCGTCATCTACGAGGGCGTACCCACCTACCCGGATGCTGGACGGCCGTGGCGGATCGCCGAACGGCTGGGGGTGAACATCTTTCACACCGCGCCCACAGCGATCCGGATGCTTCGCAAACTCGGCCCGGATGAGCCGGCGAAGTACAACTATCGGTTCAAGCACATGACAACGGTCGGAGAGCCGATCGAGCCGGACGTGTGGCGCTGGTACCACGAGGTTGTCGGGAAGGGCGAGGCGGTCATCGTCGACACCTGGTGGCAAACCGAGAATGGCGGCTTCCTGGGCAGCACACTGCCCGCGCTGGAGCCGATGAAGCCAGGTAGCTGCGGTCCCGGCGTGCTTGGCGTCTATCCGGTGATCTACGACGAGGAGGGCTCAATCGTCGAGGCCGGCAGCGATCGGGCCGGGAACATCTGCATCCGCAACCCGTGGCCAGGCATCTTCCAGACCATCTGGGGGCAGCCGGAGCGGTTCGTACAGATCTACTACGAGAAGTACTGCGCGAACAAGGACAGTACGGACTGGCGAGACTGGCCCTACTTCGCAGGCGATGGCGCGGTGCAGGCTGCCGACGGCTACTTCCGGATTCTCGGCAGGGTCGATGATGTGATCAATGTCGCCGGTCACCGGCTGGGTACCAAGGAGCTCGAGTCGGCGACGATCACCGTTGACGAGGTTGCCGAGGCCGCCGCCGTGCCGGTGATGGACGAGATACGCGGCCGGGCAGTCGAAATGTATGTCGCGCTCAAGCCAGGAATCACGCCCAGCGATGACATCGCGGGGAAGGTGGTCAGTGCGATCGAAAGGGAAATAGGAAAGATCGCGCGACCGAAGAATGTATGGATTGTTCCAGATATGCCGAAGACACGCTCCGGGAAGATCATGCGCCGGGTCATCGCAGCCGTCTCCAACTTCACTGACGTCGGAGACATCACCACACTGGCCAACCCCGAGATCGTCGACGACATACGTCGCCACGTCCAAGGCGCAAAGGTGGACCGCGGCGAGGCACCACGCGAGCTCACACCGCAGGAGGAGGCGGAGATCAAGGCGTTCGGCCAAGTCGACTAGTGCCGCGCATGGCACCATGGCATCGTGGCGCACACACTTGCAGGTAGGGCCGAGACGCAGACCCAGGCGAAGGTGCTCAAGCTGCTCCGTGACGAGGGTCCGCTCTCGCGCGTCCAGCTCGCCGACCGGCTTGGCGTCTCGCGCACCACGATGGCCAGCGAGGTCAACCGGCTCACCGAGCTCGGCCTTGCGGAGGGAGCCGGCCCGGCTGCCTCGCGCGGCGGCCGTCGGTCCACCCTCGTGGACCTGTCGTCCGAACTGAGGTTTGTCGGCATCGCGATCGGTGCGACGGCCATGTCGGTAGCGGTGACCGACGGCCGACTCAAGGTGCTCGGGCAGCATTACGTCGATATGGACGTCCGTCTCGGGCCCGAGCATGTCCTCGCCAACGCAATCGAGCTCGCTCGCAAGGTGTTGGCCGAGCAGGGCGTCGATCGGCCGGCCGGCGTAGGAATCGGGGTGCCCGGCCCGGTCGACTTCCACAGCGGCGTTCCCGTGTCTCCGCCGATCATGCCCGGGTGGGACGGCTATCCGGTGCGCGACGCCGTCGCGCGCGAACTCGGGTGCCCTGCGCTGCTCGACAACGACGTGAACGTGATGGCCCTCGGTGAGCAGCACTCGGGCGTCGCCAAATCGGTGCCTGACTTCCTGTTCGTCAAAATCGGCACCGGCATCGGGTGCGGCATCGTCGTCGACGGTCAGCTGTACCGCGGCATGGACGGGTGTGCTGGTGACATAGGGCACATCCGGGTCGACGAGTTCGGCCCGACCTGTGCGTGCGGCAACACCGGCTGCCTGGAGGCCTTCTTCGGCGGCGCCGCATTGGCGCGCGACGCGATGGCGGCCGCGCGCGCCGGTCGGTCTCCAGCGCTGGCGGCGATGCTGGAGGAGAAAGGCGAGCTGACAGCAGTGGACGTCGCCCACGCGGTCGCGCAGGGCGATGCTCATGCCGTCCAGATGATCCGCGAGGGCGGCCAGCGAGTCGGATGGGTCCTGGCCAGCCTGGTCTCCTTCTTCAATCCGGGCCTCATCGTGATCGGTGGCCGGGTGTCGCGGCTGGGCCACCCGCTGCTCGCCGAGATCCGCGGTGTCGTCTACCGCCGCTCGCTTCCCCTCGCCACGGGCAATCTGCCGCTTGTACTCAGTGAAATGGGCGACGATGCCGGCGTGGTCGGGGCGGCTGCGTTGATCAGCGACGCGGTGTACGCCGCCTCGTAACACGTCCGCAACGCCGGGGTCTCAGCACTGTCATTTCGGTACGTTTCGTCCGCTTCAGGCGGGGTGCCGCTCGTTCACTTCTGCATCTCGTTGGCGAAAGTTGGCCAGAGACTATTGACCTTTGTTACATGACGCCTCTAGTTTCCCTAACCATCAGCTGGCGGCTCGGAGCACATCCGAGGGGGGTGGGATCAGAACGCGCGCAGCGCTCCCGCGCACGCACTTCCATGTGGCATCGGACGGCGGGCAGGCACCAAGCCCGCTTCAAGGGGTTCCCGGCTCGGGCCCCAGGACGAAGGAGCAACACATGAGGCAAAATCTCAGCCGACGGAGTTTCCTCGGCGTGACGGCGGGAGCGGCGGCAGTCGCTGCGACCGCCAACCTCGGCCCGACGAGCGCGTTCGCTGCGACCGTGAGCAACGGTCGGCTGATTCCTTCCGACAAGATGGGGACGATCACGTTCACGCAGCGTGACGTACCCGGCCGGATCGGGATTGCGGCGAGCGCCGCGTTGGGCCTGTCGCCGACGATGGGGTATCTCGGCGGTCCGGGATTCCCCGAGGACCCAACCGACCTCGGCCCGCTCGTTCCCCTTCCGGGCGGATGGCGCGAGTTATTCGAGTTCCTGGCCAATCTAGGCTTCAAGCAGATCGAGTTCGCCGGATACGGGCAGAACGCGAACAACCCCGGGGGGACGGCCGGCTACAACGCCACTCCCGAGGGTCGCGCCAACTACCTCGCCTATGCGCACCGGCTGCGCGGTCTCCTGGACGAGTTCAGCCTCGAGGCGATCGGCAACCACGGGTTCATCCCGAACACCTGGCCAGGCCTGAACAGCCCCGGTGGTGCCATGTCCGATGCGGACTATCTGCGGTTCCAGACGGAACTCGAGTTCGCCTCGATCCTCGGCATGCCGTTCATGGGCACGGGCAATGACCCGACAAGCGCCGGCAACCGCAACATCGAGCCATGGACGATCGCCGGGGAGAAGTGGGAAGCGCTCAACGTCCTGACCCTTGAGTGGGGTATCAACCTCTATCCGCACAACCACTCTCCCGCCTACAACTTCCTGCAGGACGGGCCGATGGTGGAGGTCACCGAAGATCGGCTGACGGGCGAGCCGATTCCGCCGACTCTGGTCCGTGGCGAGTCCGGAAAGCGGCTCATGCAGTACTACATCGACATCACCGACCCGGACCTGTGCAAGCTGGAGTTGGACATCTACTGGGCGCACGTTGCTCAGCACCAGCACCGGTGGCGTTACGACTGGGAGGGCAACCGGGTCGAGGACATCTTCGACCCGCTCGAGCAGGTAGCCAAGCAGACCATGCGGTACCCGCTCTTCCACGCAAAGGATGGCGTTTCGACCGGCCAACCACCAGGTGTCGGAAACGGGTACAGCTTCGTCCCGTTCGGCACTGGTGACATCGACTTCCAGAACTTCTTCAGCAATATGGGCGCCAGGGGTTACCACAACCCGAATTACGAGCAGGACAACGCGCCTGGCGGCAGTGCCGACCCAGGGCAGTCGCTGCGCCACGCGAAGATCAGCGCTTACCACATGACCCGGCTGCGGGGCTGAGATTCACAACGCCGAGTGACAGCGAGCTCGGCGCCCCCTTGACCCATTGGGCGCCGAGCTCAGCTAGGGCATCCCACCCACGTACCGACATGACAGGGCAGTACGAAAGAGGAACCCCATGAAAAAACGTAGCAAGTTACCGCGGCAGCTCGCTGTCGCGGGGGCACTGTTCGGGCTCGTCGCAGCCGGATTGACAATGACCTCCCCGAGCTCGGCGGCACCAGCGCCCACCGCGATCCAGTACCGCGTCCTGGTCTTCACCGAGGACGTCGAGGCGCCGCAGACGGTCGCCGGAGT
>DASTNZ010000064.1:0-3280 GCA_035762665.1 Jiangellaceae bacterium
ACGCGTCCGGCGGTCGTGCCACAGCTCGCCGGACACGGGCGGCGGTAGGGCCGCTGCCAACCACACCGCAGTGTCGGCTCCCTGCGCGGCATCTCTGAGTGCCGGCCGCATGACGCGGTGGAAGCCGGGTAACGACGAGGCTACCCCGGCGGTGTCCGCCCAACCCGGATGCATTGCGTGCACGGCGATCCCCTCGTCGCGCCACCGGCGTTCGAGCAGCGGCAGCAGGGCTACCTGTACCCGCTTGGTCCGGGCATACGCGGCGCTTCCGCGGTATTGGCCGGAGCGGTACTCGAGATCATCGGTTGGCAGCCGCTGCGTATACATCCCGCCCGAGGTCACCCAGATCACCCGGCTCGTGCCCGCAGCGGCCAGCGTGGGCCGCAGCGATTCGGTGAGCAGCAGAGGCCCGAGCACGTGGGTGGCGAGGGTGAGTTCGTGCCCCTGGGCGCTGGTCTCCCGGGTGGCCGGGAGCACGCCCGCGTTGTGAACCAGCACGTCCAGGCGGGGTTGAGCGTCAGCGAACTCGGCCGCGAACCGCGCCACATCGTCGAGATCGGACACGTCGCACCGCCAGACGGTCAGGTCGGCACCACCGAGCTCGAGGGAGATTTCGTCCTTGGCCCCGCGGCCCTTACCGACGTCACGGACAACCAGATGAACTTGTGCGCCCAGCCGGGCCAAGCCGGTTGCAGTGGCCTTGCCGAGCCCCGCATTGGCGCCGGTGACCAGGGCCACCTTCCCCGCCATCGCGTCCGCCGGTGGGTCCGGCGGCCAGCCCGGCAATCGGCTGCGGGCCTCGTACCCCCAGCGCGTGTAGCCGCCGATCACGCTGAAATCGAGTAACGAGTCGATCACTTTGCCGATCGGCCGGCCGGCGTTCCTACCCGCAGGCACGGTCCCCGGTTCCGCGTTTCCAGCCACCTCGATCGACCCCACATCGGCTCGTCGCATTGGCGTGCCCTCCTCCAGTATCCCGCGGCCATTCAGCCGACGGACTTGTATTTAGCACTAAAACGAGCATACCATTACTGCAAGCAGTCAGACGAACACCAATACGGGGGAAGTTGACCAGCCATGACTCATCGATCCACGGTCTCCGGGGCGACCCCGTGAGCCGCCCCACAACCGCAGTGATCGGCGCCGGTGTCGCCGGGCTGACCGCGGCCTACCTGCTACAGCGTCAATACGACGTCATGCTGTTCGAAGCCGAGCCTCGTCTCGGCGGCCATGCGCACACCCATGAGGTGCCGTCGCAGGCAGGCGGCACGGTCGCCGTCGATTCCGGGTTCATCGTGCATAACGAGCGCACCTACCCGAATTTGATCCGGCTGTTCGGCGAGCTCGGCGTGCCGACGCAGGACAGCGACATGTCGATGAGCGTGCGATGCCTGGAGTGCGGTCTCGAATACGCCGGCGGCAAGCGGCTGGCGGGGCTGCTCCCCCGGTTGGACCACCTTCGCCGGATGGACTACCTCCGGATGCTCGGCGAGGTCACGCGGTTCCAGCGGCGGGCTCGCCGGTTTCTGGAGCAGGACGGTCCCGACCAGATCACATTCGGTGCCTTCCTGCGGGCGGGTGCGCACTCGCAGTACTTCATCGAGCACTTCGCCATCCCGCTGGTCTCGGCCGTCTGGTCGGCCGGCGAACGGGTGAGCCTGCGTTATCCAGCGCGGTACCTTTTCGAGTTCCTCAGCAACCACGGGATGCTGTCGACCGGCAGTTCGTTCCGCTGGAAGACCGTAGTCGGCGGATCCCGCCTCTACGTCGAGCGCGCCGCCAAGAACCTCAACGCAGTACATGACGGTACGCCGGTACGGGCGGTGATCCGGCACGCGACGGGAGTGGAGATCCGCGACCAGGCCGGCGAAGCACATTGGGCGGACCGGATCGTCATCGCCACCCACGCCGACCAGGCGCTCGCCTTGCTCGATGACCCGACACAGGCCGAACAGGAGGTCCTCGGCGCGTTCACCTACTCGCGCAACGAGACCTGGCTGCACAACGACGCGTCGGTGCTGCCCCGCCAGCCACGCGCCAGGGCCTCGTGGAACTACCTCAAGACCACGTGCGGCGGTGACGCCGACGGGGTGGGCATCACCTACCACATGAACCGGCTTATGCGGCTACCGACACCGGACGACTACCTGGTCACTCTCAACCCGGCCGGCCGCGTGGACCCCAACCGAGTCATCGCCACGATGACTTACGAGCACCCGGTCTACACCCCCGAGTCGCTCGCCGCTCAACGTCAGCTGCCGGGACTCAACGGGCCGCGCACGGCTTACGCTGGTGCCTATCACGGTTGGGGATTCCACGAAGACGGGTGCGCCTCCGGTGTCCGCGCCGCAGCGTCGTTCGGAGCCGGCTGGTGACTACGACCCCGGCCATCTACGACGCCCGGCTCACCCACATCCGGCGAGATGCATTACACCGCACGTTCTCGCACCAGGTGTACCTGTGGCTGGTCGACCTGGCGGAGTTGCCTCAGTTGGCCTGGTGGCTGCGTCCGCTGGCCGGCTTCAGGGCTCGCGACCACCTCGGCTCCCCTGACCGGTCGATCCGGGAGAACCTCGACGCCTGGCTGCACCTGCAGGGCATCGACCTTGCCGGTGGCCGCGTGCTCATGCTGGCCAATGCCCGGGTGCTCGGCTACGTGTTCAACCCACTCACCGTCTACTGGTGCCACACCCCAGACGGAGAGCTGTCGTGCGTGGTCGCCGAGGTCCACAACACCCACGGCGAGCGGCACTGCTACCTCTTGCAGACCGACGGTAAGGGGCGCGCCGAAGCCGACAAGGCGTTCTACGTGTCCCCATTCCTGCCGCTCAACGGGCGTTACCGCATGCGCCTGCCCAAGCCGGACGACCAGCTCTCGCTGACCATCTCGCTGGTACGGCACGAACGCCCGGAGTTCGTCGCCACTCTCGTCGGAACGGCACACGCCGCAAACACCGCGGGCATTGTGCGCTCCGCGGCGCGCCGGCCGCTGATGCCGCAGCGAGTAAGCACACTGATCCGGCGCCACGGGCTTGCCCTCTGGCTACGCCGCGTACCCATCGTTCCTCATACACCACACGTCCATCAGGAGGGAGTCCGGTGACAGTGCTACCGGCTCAACGCCACGCCACCACCACCACGTCCTGGCCCGAGCTGGCCGTACCACCACGCTCACCGATGCGGGCCTGGTTCGCCGAGCGGCTGTTCCGGCATGCCGTCCGACGGCTGGATCTGACCGCCGAGTTCCCGGACGGAGAACGCCTCGGTGGCGGCGGTTCCG
>DASTNZ010000065.1:0-2593 GCA_035762665.1 Jiangellaceae bacterium
TCGCAACACTCGACGGAACTGCTCGAACACGCCGGGCATGGCGTGGTCGGGCACGTGGATCACGGACCAGAACGCGATGATCCCGGCGAGCGAGTCGTCCGCCAGGTCGAGGTCGGTCATCGTCCCAACCTCGAAGCGTAGCTCTGGATAGTCGCGCCGCGCGATGGCGATCATCTCGGGGGAGAGATCGATGCCGAACACATCCACTCCGGCGTCGCGGAGGTAGCCGGTGACGTACCCCGGCCCGCAGCCAATATCGGCGACTTGCCCGCCACCGGCGCCGTGCACCAACTCGGCGAACAACGCCAGGCTCGCCCGGAGGTAAGGGCTCTGACCGAGCAGTCCACGTACCTTCTCGGCGTATCCGGAGGCGTCGGTGTCGTACGACGAGCGGGTATCGGATAGCCAGGCGTCAGTCATCGCTGACAGGGTAGCCCCAGCTGGCGACGCCCTGCCCCGCAGAACTAGCACCCCGATGCCGCTTTCGTGGACGCACGCTCATCGGCCACGACAGGAAGTTCGAGCCGCCTCAACACCCGCGTCATACCGCCGCCAGAGCGGCCAGTGTTATGGCGCCGCCAGTGGAGCCACTGTCATCGCGTCGCCTGGGTCGCGTCGCCGTGATCGTCTGTGGGCCCCGATGACTTGGAGGACGGACGCTCAGGACGTGCCGGCTGGGCCGTGCAGCACCCTCGGCACGTACTCGACAATGGCTCTGGCCGTCGAAGGTGCGGCTGTCCACCATGTCGAGGGCAACGTCGGGGTGCCGTCATAGATCCGTTCCTGGCCGGTGGCGCCAGTGATGACCGGGAACATCACCACCCGGAACCGGTCGACAAGGCCGGCTACCAGCAGCGAGCGGCACAAAGTGAGGCTGCCGATGGTGCGCATCGACCGGTCGCCATCTCCTTCATCTCCCGCACCGCATCGGCCGGATCGCCGGTGACCAGCGTCGAGTTCGCCCACTCCAGCGGCTCGGTCAGCGTGCTGGAGAAGACCACCTTCGAGAGGCCGCCGAGCACGTCCGTCCCCGGCTCGCCCTCCTTCGTGAACCCGTACATGAGCCGGTAGGTGTTCGCTCCCATCAGGACCAGGTAGTCCCCCTCGGGGTTCTCGCCCAGCCAGGCGAGGTACTCCGGCCCTTCCATGCCCCACCAGCCCGGCCAGCCCTCGACGGACGCGTACCCGTCGAGCGAGGTGATGAAGTCGACGACAAGCTCAGGCATCTGCATTCCTCCCCCTTGCACGACCAGTCTGCCCCCGGGTGGCCCCCGGCCAACCCGCTAGCGCCAGGAGCAGCGCGTTGATCGCAGCCAATACTCACGGGCGTCGGCACTGCGCAACTCGAGGAGACCGCCGCTGGCTCGACACCGTCGTCTACGCCCTCCTCGCCGACGAGGGGCGCGCGCTCGCCCGGTGACGGCAGGGATCGAGCGCGTCATTCCGCCGCCTGCTTACCGCTAGCGAAGGATCGCCAGGTCGATCAGGACGCCGGCCTGGCGCCACGATGACCACCGACCGGTGACCAGCCAACAGCGCACCGCCGCGGAGGTCGAGGACGAGATCGTCGAGATCCGCAAGGACCTCGACCGCGGCGGTCATGAGGCCGGGGGCGACGATCGCGTTCCACCATGAAGCGGGACACCCGCCAGGCTGATCCCGAAGACTCTTGTGCCCTCCGGTTTTGATGCCAACTAGTCGTTTCGCACGTCAACAGCGGTTCGCTCGCGCTCGCCTTCCTGGTCCGGAACAGCGGCGCGGCACGGCGCCAGCCGTCTCCACGATCTGGCGGATCCTGTCCGCCCGCGGTTTCGTTCCCCGCAGCCCCCACAAGCGCCCCCGAGAGCAGCTACCTGCGGTTCACCGGCTCTGTTGGCACCAAACAAGCCTCAACAGGTGATCGTGTGTGCGCCGGCGGCAACGAGCCCGCTCCGCTCATCACGGCCGCAGCGGCTCCTGCCGGGCACGCCCACGATTTGTGATTAGTCGCCCGGCCGGTAGGCGTCGTGGTAGTTCCACCACTGGTACGGCGGGCTCTGGGGATAGCCCTCCGGCGAGTCCTCCCACTCCTCCTGGCGCCCGAGCGCGGTGATGTCGAGATAGCTCCAGGTGCTCCCCATCGCCTCATCGCCACGGCTGTTGACGAAATAGGTGCGAAACACGCGATCGTCGTCGCGGATGAAGGCGTTGGTGCCGTGCCACTCGTCCACACCGAAGTCGGCGTCAAAGTCGTCCGTCAGCGTGTACCACGGGATCAACTCCCAGCCCATCCGCCCCTTCAGGCGCTCAATGTCCGCTTGTGGGGCCCGCGACACGAACGCCAGCGAGGTGTCGCGGGCATTCAGGTGCGCCGGATTCGCCACCTGGTCGGCGACCAGCGAGCAGCCAACGCAGGCCCGCTCCGGGTACGCGCCGCGCTCAGCATAGGTGGTGACCTCCGGCCCATAGAAGGCGCGGTAGACGATCAGCTGGCGGCGGCCCTCGAAAAGGTCGAGCAGGCCTGCGGGCCCGTTCGGCCCTTCAAAGCGGTAGTCCTTCTCCACGGCCATCCATGGCATTCGCCGGCGTTGGGCCGCCATCGCGTCGCGCGCCC
>DASTNZ010000066.1:0-19372 GCA_035762665.1 Jiangellaceae bacterium
TGCCGTCTTGACGACGATGTCCTCCGTCGCGTCAGCCGCCTCGTCCAGGCTCATGTCGTCGGTGATGACACGCGAGACGTCGAGGTCGATGTGCTCGGACATCGTCTCGGCTGTGCGTGGATTGGCGGTGAGCTTCAGCACCGGTATGACAGGGTTGCCGATGATGTTGCCCTGCCCCGTGGTGAACAGATGCAGGGCCGCGCCGCCGGCCGCGAACAGCGTGATCGACTCGGCCGCAGCGGACGATGTGTCCATGAAGTGCAGGCCACGCGTGGTCGGGGTCTCGGCCATGTCCAGGACGCCGTCCACCTTGGCATTGCCGATCTTCTGGATGTTGCCCAATGCTTTCTCCTCGATCGTCGACAAGCCTCCGGCGATGTTGCCCTCGGTCGGCTGCGAGCCGAGTAGGTCGGCCTCCTGCTCCAGGATGCACCGCTGGTACTGGTCGAAGATCCGCTGGAACTTCTCTCGCTGAGCGGCGTCGACGATCCGGTCGGCGACGATGTGCTCTCCGCCGGTGAGTTCCGACGTCTCGCCGAAGAAGAACGTTCCCCCGGCGGCGACGAAGCGCTCTGCGAAGCGGCCGATCGTCGGGTTGGAACCGAGGCCGGACGTCGTGTCGGACTCGCCGCACTTGGTGCTGATCCAGAGCTGGTCAAGGGGCAGTTCCTCGCGGCGCAGGGCCGTTGAGTCGTGGACGAACTCCTTCGCGGCCCGGCTCGCCTGCTCGATGATGGCCAGGTCGCCGTGGCCTTCGATGGAGAACGCCGCGACGGGCTTGCCGCTGGCGGCGATGCCGTCGGCCACCCGCCTGGTCCAATTCGGCTCGATCCCGATGACCACCGCGGCGGCGACGTTGGGGTTCTGTCCGGTGCCGATCAGCGTCCGGAAGTGCAGGTCGAGATCGGGCCCGAACTGCAGCCTGCCGTACGGGTGCGGAAGCGCCAGGGTGCCGTGGACGATCTTCGCGACCGCCTCCACCGCGGCGTTCGAGAGGTCGTCCACCGGCAGGACGATGACGTGGTTGCGGCAGCCGACCCGGCCGTCGGGACGCACGTAGCCCAAGAATGTCCGTGTGGCGCTCATGCCCAGCGCTGTCCCTTCAGGTTGTGCACGTGGACGCGCTGACCGGTGTTGATGTCGGCCGTGGCCAGGCCGATTGCGACCCCGTACTTGATCACTGGCTCACCGGAGGCGATGTCACGCAACGCCACCTTGTGGCCGAGCGGCACCGGTTCGACCACCTCAAGCTCGAGCTCGTCGCCGGTGGACTGCACGCGTCCGGACACCTTCCGGGCCTCAGGGATGTCCTGCACCGCCACCCCGACCGTGTCGCCGACGTGGTGAACGAGAAAGCTCTGGCGCATCGCTGCCCTCACATAGGGAGTACCGGAAGCCACGGATAGGCCGTGTGTGCCTGACCCTACAATCGTTTGCGCACTGTCTGTCAAGACCTGCGGCTCCCAGTCTGTTGACCAGTGCAATCGTTTGTCTCTAGGGTGTGCGTGCAGGAGGTGGAGCTTCCGTGGCCGAGCACGTCGTCGCGATCCTGGGAACTCGCTACCGGGACTACTCCATCGAGGAGCAGGCGCTGGGTCCACTCGGGGTGTCGCTGGTCAGCGGCGACGGCAGCACGGCCGACTCGATCGTGGAGCAGGCCGCCGGCGCAACCGTCATCTTGGCCGGCTCACGGCCCCGCTTCGACGCCGGTGTGCTCGAGCGCCTGTCGTGCCGCGGGATCGTGCGGTACGGCGTCGGCACCGACTCGATCGACCTCGACGCCGCACGTAACCTGGGCATTGCCGTGGCCCGGGTGTCCGACTACGGCACCGCGGCGGTGGCGTTCCATGCCGTCTCGATGGCTCTCGCGCAGCTGCGGCGGCTGCCCGAGGCCGACCGCGCCATCCGGGCCGGTTCCTGGGGCTTCGCCGACCTGCGGCCGATGCACGAGCCAAGCCGACTCACGGCCGGAGTGGTCGGCTACGGGCGGATCGGCCGCCAGGTCGCGGCCCACCTGCAGTGCCTGGGAATGCGGATCCTCGCGCACGACCCGTACGTAGAGATTCCGGACTCCCAGGACCCGCGGCCGATGGACCTCGTCGAGCTGTTGCGTCTCAGCGACGTCGTGCTCCTGCACGCACCGGGAAATCCGGACGGCAGCCCGCTGCTCGATGGCGAGACGTTGCCACAGATGCGGCCCGGCAGCGTTCTGGTCAACACCGCCCGCGGCAGTCTCGTCGACCTGCCGGCACTGCTCGGCGGCCTCCGGCAGGGTCGGCCGGGTCGCGCGGCACTGGACGTCTATCCGGACGAGCCCGTGGACGTCGCCGTGTTCGGCGACCTGGCCGAGCGGATCCTCTTGACCCCGCACATGGCGTGGTACACGGAGGAGTCGGAGGCCGACCTGCGGCAGAAGGCGGCGGCGGAGGCAGCACGCATGCTGCGCGGCGAGCCGCTCGTGGACTCGGTCGGGGAGTGAGAATTTGTCCATGATCCACGACCTGAGCGCGATGACGAGCCCGCAGACCGCCGACGCGGTGGCACAGACCCGTACCGCGGTGATCCCGCTTGGAAGCATCGAGCAGCACGGGCCGCATCTGCCCAACGGCACCGACACGATCGCC
Organism: Jiangellaceae bacterium; assembly: GCA_035762665.1. Lineage (GTDB taxonomy): Bacteria > Actinomycetota > Actinomycetes > Jiangellales > Jiangellaceae > JASLBX01. The sequence continues at coordinate 2,625 of DASTNZ010000066.1, forward strand.
GCCGAGCTCGTCGCCCGGCGGGTGGCCGACATGATGGACGCGGTCTACGTGCCGTTCGCTCCCTACGGCGTCACCCCTATTCACGCAGGACACCCCGGCACGGTGAACCTGCGGCGGGAAACGTTCGAGGCACTCCTCATCGACGTCTGCAGCGAACTTATCGCCACCGGCGTGCGCATCGTCGTCCTCGTCAACTGGCACGAGGGCAACATCGCCTCGATGAACGCGGTCGCCACCGACCTGCAAAGCAGGCACGATGTGGTGGTCGTTGCCGCCCAGGCGTGCTACACCGCGCAGCGGCTCTACCGGGATGCCGGCGGCGAGTTGACCCACGGTGGGGGAATCGAGACGCTGGCGGTGCTGGCGCATGACCCGGAGCTCGCCCGGGTCGAGCGCGCGGCGCAGCCACGTCGGCCGCCCGGCGCCGCCGAGCTCGACGCGATGCGCCGCTCGTCCGAGGTCTACGGATTCATCACCGACGTCTCCGAACTAGCCGAGGACGGTTGGTACGGCAACCCCGGGTGGGCCACCACCGAGCTCGCGGAGTCGTTCGCCGACGTCGTCGCCACCGAGGACGTCCGGCTCATCCGGTCCGTCGTGGCGGCGCACGACGCGCGGGGCGGACGACCGACATGACCGGGCGCTGCTACCGACCGGCGCCGCACACCAACAACGCAGGAGGAGCCTCATGGAGGACAAGGTCAGGCTCGCGCCGGTCGGACTCGGCCGATGGGCCCGGGTGCTCGCCCGCGGAGCCCAGCGCGGCGACGTCGTGGAGCTGTACAGCTGTTTCAGCCGGGACGAGAAGCGGCGCGAAGACTTCTGCGCCGAGTTCGGCATCTCGCGCAGCGCACGCAGTTACCAGGAGTTGCTGGCCGACCCCGCCGTTGAGGGGGTGATCGTCACTACACCGAACGACACCCATCGTGACGTTATCGTCCAGGCACTGGAAGCAGGCAAGGCGGTGTACACCGACAAGCCGATCGCACACACGCTGGAGGACGCCAGCCGGATCGCCGCAGCGGTGGCCGACACCGCCCAGGTGTTCGCCGTGGGGCACAGCTCGCGCCGGCTTTCCGGTCACCGCCAGATGCGTCGCTGGATCGACGAGGGCATGATCGGTGAGATCAGCCTCGCCGAGGCGAACTTCTCCAACGAGCGCGGTCTGGAGCTCACGCCGCACAGCTGGCGCTTCTATGCGGACAAGAGCCCCGGCGGGGCGTTCATCCAGCTCGGAGTCCACCACGCCGACACCCTGCAGTACCTGCTCGGACCGGTCAACAGGGTGAGCGCGCATGCGCGCCGGCTGTACACGCCTGCCGAGGTTCCAGACGCGGTGATGGCGGTGTGCGAGTTCAACAACGGCGCCCTCGGCTACATCGGGACCGGCTGGGCCTCGCCCGGCGTTTATACGATGAACCTACTGGGCACCAAGGCCAACCTGATGTACGACCTGGACTTCACCCACTGGGACGAGTCGCACCTGGCCGACGACTGGTCCACCCTGCGCTCGCAGTACTACGGGGAATCGGAGCGCACACTCGTCGAACTGCCGCGGACCGACATGTTCCGTGAACAGCTCGACGAGTTCGGGCTGGCCGTCCGCGGTCAGGCCACCGTCGAGGTCGGCGCCAAAGAGGCCGTTCGCGCCTTGGCTGTGGTGCGCGCCGCGATCGAGTCGTCGGCACGCGACGGTGCCGCCGTGACTGTCGACGGCGTCATCGCCGACGCCGGGGCCGAACAGGTCGTGAGCTGAGACGTGCCGGTTTTCCGGGGTACCGACCTGAGCTACGTGCCCCTGCCGGGGCGCCGATCAGCCGATCCCCTCCCTCCTGGCGTCGCCGACCCGTGCAGCCTGCGAGTGGTCCGGATCCCGCCGGGGCCCCGTACCCCGCACCGGCATCCGCACAGCTGGGAGGTCGTCTACGTCGCCGAGGGCACCGGCCGGATCTGGGAAGGCGACCACGCCACCGCGGCGGGCGCTGGGGACGTCGTGGCCATCCCACCCGGCGTGCCACATGCCACGGTCTGCACGGGCCGTTCGGAGCTGGTCCTGGTGTGCTTCTTCCCGCATCCCGACCTCTCGGGCAACCTCGACGAGCTCGGGGGACCCGTGCGCGACTGACTTCGACGCCCGCGGCCCTCCTACGCGATGGTGGTCGTCAGGCGGCCGATCCCGTCGATCTCGACGACTACAACGTCGCCGGAGTGGAGGTACCGGGGCGGTTTCATCGACATGCCGACGCCGGCCGGGGTGCCGGTCGCGATGCAGTCGCCCGGCTCCAGGGTCATCGTCTGGCTGATGACACTGACCAGCTCCGCGACCCCGAACACCATCTGTGCCGTGTTCGAGCTCTGCACGATCTGCCCATTCACCGCACACCTGATGGCGAGGTCCTGAGGGTTCGGTATCTCGTCCGCGGTGACGAGGCATGGTCCCATCGGCAGGAAGCCGTCGATCGCCTTCCCTCGAGTCCACTGGCCGCCGCGACGCTGCAGGTCACGCGCGGACAGGTCGTTGAGGCAGGTGTACCCCGCGACGTGGCCGAGCGCGTCACCGACGCCGACCTGGCGCGCTCGCCGCCCGATGACGACCCCTAGTTCCGCCTCCCAGTCGACTTCCTTCGCCACCGGCGGCACCGACACGGTCGCGCCGTCACCGACCACCGAGTTGGCGAACTTGGCGAACAGGACCGGCTCGTCGGGCACCGCCTTGCCCGTCTCGGCCGCGTGGTCTCGGTAGTTCAGGCCCACGCACACGATCTTTCCGGGTCTCGGCACCGGAGCCGTCAGCTCGACTTCGTCCAGCGGTAGCGGCTGCCCGTCGACGGCGTGGCCACCGTCCAGGTAGCCGACCAAGTCCGTTCCCATGGGGACGACGGTGGTCGCTCGGTCGGCCTCGGGCAGCCGCCCGAAGCCGCCGGCGTAGGAAACCAGTCGCATGGCACTTCAGGCGGCGGGCCGGGCCGGGGGGATGCCCGGCCCGCACGAGGCGGCGGTCAGATGTCGCCCGGGTTCGGCTCGAGCCCGAGGTTCTCCTGCGCCTGGGTCAGGCACGAGAAGTCCGCGTGCTCACGCCAGTCGAAGTCCTCGGGCACGTTCCCATTGTCGATCATGTCTTGGTTCCACTCATCGAAGGCCTCCTCGGGGGCACCTCCGTCGAGCGACCAGTTGCCCTCCATCTCCAGGACCCACTCGGCGAGGTCTCCCTCCGAAGCCTGAACGCCACGCTCTTCGGCGATCGCGACGGCTTCTTCCTGGTTGTCGGCGTAGTCCTCACCCTCCGATGCCCACTGCTTGGCCGCGATGCGCCCTTCGAGGTACGCGCAGACCGCGTCCTCGTTGTTCTCCATCGTCTCGGCCGTGACAACCCACACTTCCTGCGGGGCGTCGTGGAACTCCTCGTAGATCATCTGGCCGCCGCCTTGCTCGAGCGGGATCACGTGCCGCGGCTGGAGCACGGCGACGTCGATGTTGCCGGCGAGCATGGCCTGGAGGCGGTCGTCGGAGCCGCCCTCGACCTGCACCCATTCCAGAGAAGCCGGGTCCACGCCGAGGTTCTCCAGCATCTTCTCGCCCACGACGATGTTGCGGTCTCCGGCCGGTCCACCGCTGATCTTGAGACCCTCGAGATTGTCCGGGTCGACGCCCTCTCGGATTCCGAGGTACCAGGCCTCACTGTCCTTCTCCACGCCGATGATCTTCATCGGGACGCTGCCCTCGGCGAGGGCTGCCCAGATGACATCGCTCTCGCCCTGCGCCACCCAGACGTCGCCGCCGAACAGCCCTGCCAGGTACTCGTCGGTGGCTACCACCTCGGCGGGCTCGGTGAAGCCGAGCTCGGGCCAGTAGTTCTCATCCGCGATCATCCACGCCATCTGGTTCATGAAGTCGTCGTTGTCGATGGCGAGCTTGACCTGGGTGAGGCTCAGGCTCCCGTCATCCTCGCCGCCGGCACTAGCGTCGTCTCCGCCATTGTCATCACCGCCGCAGCCGGCTGCGATCAGAGCGAGACCGGCAAGGCCGGCTGTGAGTCGGAGAATCTTCATTGGTTCACCAATCCTTTCGATGCGGAGCGACAGAACGTGCTGGGTTGAGTGCAATTTCTGTCCGGTCATGCGGCGACCGGTTGACCGCGCCACTGCGAGACCCTCCGCTCAAGAAGCTGGCTGAGACCCACCATGGCGACGCAGAACAAGACGAAGATGAGCAGGATCCCGAACGTGCGAGCAGTGTTGAACGTCTTCGTGGACAGGGTGAGGATGTACCCGATCCCGTTGGCCGTGGTGAAGAGCTCGCCGATGAAGAGGCCAATGAGCCCGCGGGACACGCCCATTCGCACCCCGGTTGCGATGAACGGGATGGTGGAAGGGAACACCACCGTACGGAAGAGCGCGATCCGGCTGGCGCTGAACGACCGCGCCGCGTTGAGTAGCGAGTTCTCGACCGTCTTGACGCCCTCCATTACCACGACGAGCGTCGCCGGCACGGCTGACAAGACGATGATCACGACTCGGGCGGTGTCGTTGATGCCGACCCACAACAGCACCAGCGGCATCAGGATGATCCTCGGCGTCGTGTACACCGCCCAGATGTAAGGGCTCAGGATCTTGTCGAGAATGCGGATGCCGCCAACCATGAGGCCCATCGGGATGGCGATCGCCAGTGAGATCACCATGCCGATGACGTAGACGGCGAAGCTGGTCCAGAGGTTCCCCCACAGAATGTTCTCCTGGTGCATCTCGCTGAGCTCGCGGAAGACGTCCGTCACCGACGGGAGGAACAGCTGAGGGATGTCGCTCACGGTGGCGGCCACCTGCCACACGAGGAAGAACGTGGCCAAGTTGAGCACGCCGATGATCCAGCGCTGCTTGCGGGAGTAGATTCGGCGAGTGCGGCGTCGCGGCGCCGTGGCGGCCGGCGACGGTCCGATGCCGACGCGCTGTCTCAGTCGCGTCACGGCACTCACAGCGACACCTCCTCACGCCAGCGACTCGCGAGGTTCTCGAGTCGGCGTGACAGCGAGATCAGCGTCAGAGCGATGACGACCAGCACCAGTGCAAAGGCGAACATCCGGGCGGTGTCGAACTGCCGCATCGACCGCATGACCTGAGTCCCGATGCCGCCGGATCCGACGGTGAGCTCGATCACGAGCAGCCCGACGAATCCACGGGAGATGCCGTTGCGAATGCCGCTGGCGATGAACGGCAGCGTGCTGGGGGCGATCACCTTGCCGAACAGCGCGACTCGACCGGCCCCGAAGCTCCGGGCGACGGCGATCATCGATGTGTCGACCGTTTGCACACCGTCCTTGCAGCTGAGCATCAGCGGGATCACCGCCGAGAGGAAGACCAGCCAGACCTTGGTCTCCATGCCGAACCCAAGCCAGAGGATCATCAACGGAGCGAGCGCGATGCGCGGCATCGCGAAGAAGCCCCACAGGTAGGGCGACGTGATCAAATCCGCGGTCGGCGACATCCCGATGATTAGCCCGAGCGGGATACCGAACGCCAGTGCCCACGCCAGACCGATGGCCATGGCGCTCATGCTGTCTGCGACGGCGGGCCACATCGTCCCGTCCCTCAGCGCCTCCACGAACGCCTCGGCGACCGCTGCGGGCGGCGGAAAGAGGATCGGATTGGGATCGAAGATCTCGATCAGCAGCTGCCAGAGGGCCACGAAGCCGACCACGCTCAGTACACCGGGCAGGCGAGCAGTGACGATGCGTCGCCAGCGCGATGTTCGGCGGGGCCGGGTGCGTGCGCCGATTGTGGTGGTGGATGCACTCGCCATGTCACGCCTCGGATGACATGCCGCTCGACTCCAACTCAGCGCCGGCCGGCTTCTCGCTGGAGAGGAGGTCCCAGATGTGGTCCCGGATGCCCTGGAACTCAGGGACATGCCGGATGTCACGCGACCGCGGCTTCGGCAGGTGGACGTCGATGATCTCCTTGATGCGGCCCGGCCGGCGGGTCACCACCGCGATGCGGTCGCCGAGGGTGATGGCCTCGTCGACGCTGTGTGTGATGAAGATGACCGCCTGACCGGTCGTCGCAACGATCTTCGACAGCTCATCCTGCATGATCTCCCGGGTCATCGCGTCGACCGCGGCAAACGGCTCGTCCATGAGCAGCAGGGACGGCTCGGTCGCGAGCGCGCGCGCCAGCCCGACCCGCTGGCGCATGCCCCCGGACAGCTCGCGCGGATACGCCCGCTCGAAGCCGGAGAGCCCCACCATGTTGATGTAGCGGGCAACCTTCTCGCCTGCCGCTGAATCCAGCCTCTTCTGCATCTCCAGGCCGAAGCGGACGTTGGCCTCCACGGTCCGCCACGGCAGCAGCGCGTAGTCCTGGAACACGACGGCCCGGTCTATCCCGGGGCCCGTCACCTCCCTGCCGTACACCTTGACCTCCCCAGCGACGGGAAAGGTCAGCCCGGCCACGACGTTGAGGAAGGTGCTCTTGCCGCAGCCGCTGGGACCGACGATCGTCAGGAACTCCCCGCCGTGCACATCGAGACTGAAGTCCTCGAGGGCGACCAGCGTCGTCTTCTCCCGGGTCCGCTCGTACTCCACGGCGACGTGGCGAGCCTGGACTGCGAGCGAGTCGGCACTGTGGGGCCGCTCAGACGGTAACGCCATGGCCTCACCACTCCGCTCGGCGATACGGCCTTTCCTGCGGTCATCGACGCTTCGAATCGTCTAGGCGCAAACGTTTGCGCGAATGGCTGGAGTTGTCAAGGGGTGGTCGCGCAATCGTTTGGACCAGCGGGCCGATCACGATGCTCCTGGTCTTAGGTCCTCACCCAGATTCCGCAGGTGGCCGGGACCCATCACCTCCGGCCGGTGCGCCAGCGCCAGATCCAGATGGCGACCGAGATCCCGACGAGAAGAACGCCGAGCGCAATCCATGGCGCGGTGTAACCGACCGCGTCGACCGCTGCACCGAAAGCCACCGGGGCGATGATGAACCCGGCGAAGAACCCTGTCAGCACGTACCCCGACGCGCGTCCGGTCCGGTTCGTTCCGCGCAACATCACCACGGCGATCATCGCGACCGCGTTCCATGCCACCGACCAGCCGAAAACGAACGCCGCCAGCCAGATCAGTCCGGATCCGAGTGGCTGAGCCAGCACGATGAGGGCGACGGCAACGGCTCCGATCACCGACATCCCATTGAGCAGGGAGGCGAATCCACCGATCCGGTCGGCCAGGTGGCCGACGATGATGCGGGAGGTGATGCCCACGACGCCGATCGCGGCCACCAGCACTCCCGCGACGCCCGCCGACAAGCCGAGCACCTCGTGGGCGTAGAGCGGCAGGTATGCGCTCACCGCAGCCGTCACACAGCCCATCAGGAACGCGTACGTCCCGAGCAGTACAACGATCCTGTCGGCACCGCCGGGCCGTGCCTCGTGGCCGGCGCCGTGACTCGGCGAGCCGGACGGGAGCCGGACACCGCTCGCCGCCCAGCCGGCGGCCGCCGCCACCGCGACCGCTCCCACCGCGGCGCGCCAGCCGATCAGCACCGCGAGCACGGGAAGCGAGAGGCCGGCGACGACGGCGCTCATCTGCACCCCGGACTGCTTGATGCCAAGGATCAGCCCGCGGCGGTGTACCGGCACGTAGTCGGCCACCAGCCGGTTGCTGAGCGGGTTCACCAGGGCCTGCCCGACTCCACCGAGACCGGAGAAGGTGATCAGAATCAGGTAGGACGGCGACACAGCGATCCCGGCCAGCGCGACGGCCGACACGACGAACACCGTGCCGTACGTCAGCCGCGCAGAGAACCGGTCGGTCGCCTGCCCCATCGATGGGGAGAGAACGGCCGCCACGGCGAACAGCACGGTCGTGAGCCCACCGAACTGCGCTCGGCTGAGGTCGAATTCGGTGACCACGAACGGGCCGAGCGTGCCGAAGACGAACTGTGGGACGGTGCCGACCGCCATCACGGCGGTGGCCATGACGGCCACCGAGACCGTGCCTGGCCGGTGCTCGCCCTGCATGTGCGCTCAGCCGACCTCGCGCAGGCGGTCAGCCATCCAGTCGGCGCATTGCGAGAGGTGGCGGTAGATGCGGTTGGCCACCCCGTGGTTGCCGTCGCTGATCAGCCACAGCTCGGCTGAGCCGTCGGCCTCGGCGACGAGCCGCTCGGCGTCCCGGTAGCTGAACAGCCGGTCCTGCTTGCCGAAGACGACCAGCAGCGGACAGCGGATCCGGGACGGTACTCCGTGCAGCGAAAGGGACCGGGCGTGTTCGAGGGCGTCCAGCTCGGTGTCGAGGTGCGAGCGCACCCGGAACGCCTCGCGGGTCAACGCGGGCAGAGTGTCCCAATGGTCGGCGAACGCGTAGGGACCCGCGAGCGCCACGCAGGCCTTGATCCGTGGTTCAAACGCGGCGGCTCGCGGGGCGTAGTAACCCCCCAGGCTGACACCCCACAGGCCGATCCGGGCGGCGTCGAGGTCCCGTCGTGACTCGACCCAGTCCACGACGGCGGCGATCGGGACCTCGTAGTCCCCACGGATGGGGAGGTCGTACTCCAGCTCGCCCTGTCCGGGGCCGTCGAATGAGAGGGTCGCGAAACCGCGGGCCAGAAAGCGCACCTCGCGGCTGTCCATTTCCTCCTTCGTCGAGTCGAGGCCGGCGACCAGCAGTACCACGGGTGGGGTCGCGACCCCCGGTGGTAGTCGCAGGAAGCCGGGGATAGCGGTCCCTTGGTACGGGATCTCTACGCGCTCACCGGGAGGCTGGAGGTAACGCAGCGCCGCCGTCCGGCACGCGACGGCGCGCCGGTGGGCCTGGCGCAGTTGCTCCACGTCGTGGACGAACAGGAACTTGCCGAAGTGGTAGCACAGCGCCGCCGTGCCGAACAGTTCCCCTGCGGTCAGGTGGTGGCCACCGGCCAGGGCCGTCTCCGCAAGCTCTTCGTGGACCGCTGCCCGCGCGCTCCATGCCCGGCACCAGTCGTCCCAGCGGTCGATCTCCGCGGTCACGTCCTGGAAATCGCTCAGCGGCACCCCGCTTGCCACGAATCGCGGTCCCCAGTGGGCGATCGCCGCCCGGACTGGCGGCTCATTTGTCATGCCGGGCTCCGTCCGCCGTGATGAGGCCGCGGGGTGCGGAATGCAGGCGCTCGACGCCGGCGGACGTCACGTGTACGAGCTCGCCGGTCTGCACGCCGGCAGTCCCGTCAGGGGTGACGACGTTCGGCTGGACGACCACGGTCATCCCGGCCCGGAAGCCAACGTCAGCGCCGCGGTGGTGGGGTTGGCTACGGGTACCAAGGACCGGCGGCAGGTAGCCGCCGCCGTAGCCGTGGAGGAGATCGTCGCAGATCGTGAAACCCGCATCCTCGATCACTGAGGCTGCCTCGATGACCTCGGCGGCCGTGGCGCCGTCGCGAAGGACGGAGCAGATGCGGTCGAAGGCCGCCTGTGCCACGTCGTGCAGCTCCGCGTACAGCGCGGTCGGCTCGCCGCCGACCGTTATCGTGCGTAGCACTTGGCCGGCGTAGCCGCGGTAGCTCGCGCTGATCTCGGTCACGACCACATCGCCGTGCTCGAGTCGGCGCCCCGACGGCAGCTGTGCCGGCACGCTAATAGCCGGCCGGTCCATTGGGGTGGACAACAGGTAGTGGATGTGCGTCATGCCGCCACGCGGCACGTAGGCACGCTCGATCGCGTCGGCGAGCTGATGCTCGCTCACTCCGTGGCGGACCGCCGCGATAAGCCCGCGCAGGCCGGCGTCGCTGAGCTCCGCGCCGCGGCGCAGGAAGGCCAGCTCCTCACTCGACTTGACCAGCCGCGTCTCTACGTAGGCGGCGCCGAGGTCGACCGCCTCGAAGCCCGCGTCCGACAGCTCCCGGCAGGCGGTGAACGGCAGCGCGCCGATCACTCCCACCCGGCCTCGGGCCTTCCGCCGCCGCAGCTCCTCGACCGCGGCGGTGATCGTGGACGTGCCGCCCCATCGGACGACGGCTCTGGCGGCCACGCGCGTCGCCAGTGGAACGTGGTTGCGGAACTGCACGAGCAGCAGGTCGACCTCATCGGCGGTCCAGACGACAAGTGCTTCCCGGGTGACCGGCCATCCGCTGAGCCAGGGCACCGCGCTGCCGCTGCGCTCCGCGCCGTAGAGCATGACGTGGGTCAGTCCGTGCGCGCCCGCGATCGCGCTCAGCAGCTCGCGACGGCGCTGCCACTCCGCGGCGCTGAACTCGAGGTCCACGCCGCTCATTCCGCGATCGCCGCGACGATGCGCTCCGGTGTCAGCGGGAGCTCGCGCACCCGCACGCCGAGTGCGTCATACACCGCGTTCGCGATCGCGGCGGCCGTCGGACCCTGCGCGATCTCGCCCGCGCCGACGCTCGGCCGGTCGGGCCGGGATACCAGGTCGACCTTGACCGTCGGAATTGCGCTGAACCGCAGGATCGGGTAGGTCTCCCAGTCGGTGCTCGTCACCGTCCCCCGGTCGAACCGGACGCGCTCGAGCAGTGTCCAGCTCGCTGCCTGTACCGCGCCGCCTTCGAGTTGGTTCGCGACGCCGTCCGCGCTCACGATCCGGCCGACGTCGGCCACCACGACGAGCCGGCGCACTCGGACCTCGTGCACCGCCTCCACATCTGCCACGACGGCGCAGTAGCCACTGGTGCCCTTGTACCGGGCGAACCCGATGCCGCGCCCTCTCGATTCCCCGTCGAGCCGCTCCTCCCAGCCCGCGACCTGCCGCGCCCGCTCGACGACGGCGCGGGCCCGCTCGTCCGCCAGGTGCCGCAGCCGGTACTCGACCGGATCGGCACCGCTGCGCACGGCGAGCTCGTCCACGAATGACTCGATGGCGAAGACGTTTGTGAAAGCACCCAGTGAGCGCAGCGCGGACGTGCGCAGCGGCATTTCCAGGACCCGATGTCCCACGAGGTGCCGGCTTGGGAACGCATAGCCCGGATCCGCGTTGCGCAGGCTGCCACCGCCCCTGCTGAGCGGTGGGTCCGCGGCCGGCTCCGGAGGCTCGCCGTCGGCAAGGTCACTCGTGGCGAGCAGTCCCGACAGGCCGGCGTAACCGGGCCGGGCGGTATGGCCGTTGCTCCACACCTCGTGCCGCCAGGTGCGGACGGTCCCGTCGGGACCGATGCCAGCGGTGAGCTCAACGAGAGTTGCCGGGCCGAACGGCGCCCATGCCAGCTCGTCCTCGCGGCTCCACACCACCTGGACGGGGCGGCCGGCCACGGCCCTCGCCAGCAGGACGGCGTCGAACGCAGCGTCATCAGCCGCGTTGTGCCCGTAGCATCCGGCGCCCTCCACGTGGTGCACGACGACGTCGGCGTGGGCGATTCCCAGAGCCTGGGCGATCGCGGCACGCAGGCCGTGAACGTTCTGGGTGTGGCTCCAGACCGTCACCGCACCTTTCTGCCACTGTGCGATCCCGCAGCTCGGCGCGACGGACGCGTGGGCGATGTACGGCCGGAAGTAGTGTGCGCGCAAGGTGTCGACGACGCTGGCCGCAACATCCGGGGACGGTGGTCCGCCGATGTCGGTGTCGACCGAGGGCGCGCCACGCAGCCACTCGGGCAACTCCGCGTCGTGCGGCAGGGTCTCGCACTCCCGCCAGCGCGCGGCTCTGGCCAGTGTCGAGGCGGCTCGCACGGCGGCCTCCTCCCGCGCCGCGACCACGCCGAGGAAGCTACCGTCGCGAACCACGGCGAGAACGTCCGGCTCGTCCAGCCCGCCGTCGGACACGGTCACGAGCGTCGCGCCGCGCGAGGGTGGCCGTACGACGCGGCCGAACACCTGCCCGGGCAAGGCGAGGTCGTGAACGAACCTGGGCCGGCCAAAAACCTTGTCGGGCAGGTCCAAGCGCAGCGGTGTCGGCCCGACCATCTCGGGTGGCGCCTTCGGCGCCGCGCTGCCCACTGCGTCACGATCAAGATTGACATCGTCGGCGACGTCCCAGTACGACAACAGCACGTGTCCCCGGGAGTCGCAGATTTCGCCGTCGCGAACGTCGAACCCGTCCGCTGCCCGGCCGAGCTTGGCCGCCGATGCCGCCAGCAGCAGCGCGCGGACCTCGGCGCAGACCTGTCGGAGCGCCGCACCCGAATGGGCAATGGACAGGCTGCCCGTTGTCGAGCCCTCCGCCGGGCCATAGGCCGTGCTTGCCGAGCGGATGGTGACACGGCTCAGGTCGACGTCCAGTTCCTCTGCGACGATCTGGGCGAGTGCGGTCAGGATGCCCTGGCCGAGCTCGACCTTCCCCACGCGTACCGTGATCCGTCCAGGCTCGTTCAGCGAGATCCAGGTCGACAGCCTCGGGTTGGCAGCGAGACTAGTCGGCAGCTCAGCAGCCACGGCCGGACTCCCCGGCTGCTGCCGCCACCCGCAGCACCGCGCGGACCACCCGATTGTGCACGCCGCACCGGCACAAGTGCCGGTCGAGCGATTCCCGTACTGCCTGCTCGTCTGGCTGCGGGTCCCGCTCGAGCAGCGCGGCCGCGCTCACGATCATGCCTGACAAGCAGTAGCCGCACTGACCGGCCTGCTCCGCGAGCAACGACTCCTGCACCGGGTGCGGCGCACCCTCCCCGAGCCCTTCGACCGTCACCACGTCACGGTTCTCGACCGCCCACAGCGGGGTGTCGCACGACGGCGTGGGTTGCCCGTCGATCAACACGACACAGGCGCCGCATGTCCCCATTCCACAGCCGAACCTGGTGCCCGTGAGGCGGAGGTCGTTCCGCAGGATGTAGATCAGCGGCGTGGCGGGCTGCGCGTCGCTCTCGACCAGCTCACCGTTCACGCGGAACGAGGCCGTCCCGGTGAACGCCTTCCGCCCGAGCAATGCGCCCTCCATCTCACAAACGATTGCCGTCAAGTCTGAGCGCTGGCGCCGACGGGGGTCAAGGCCGGCCCGGCTGTCCTCGCACGGAGGCACCTCAACGACGGCACAAACGACCGCAGCCAACACGGTGGCGAGGGATAGTCTTGCACCATGAACCGGCGGCCAACGCTGCGGGACGTGGCCAAAGCGGCCGACGTGCATCCGGCCACCGCCTCACGTGCGCTCAATCCCGAGACTCGCAACCTCGTCAATGCGCGAACCGTGGAACGCGTGCTCCGCGTCGCGCGCTCGCTCGGCTACCGGCCGAATCCACACGCACGCACGCTCAAGACGGCTCGCTCGGCAACGGTAGGGCTGCTTATTCCGGACCTCACCAACCCGCTGTTCCCGCCGATCGCACGAGGTGTGGAGGACGTCCTCAGCCAGGCCGGCTACAGCGCATGGATCGTCAATACCGACAATGACGAGAGCCGGGAGGCAGCGGCTGTGGAATCCCTTCGCGACCGCAACGTCGACGGCTTCATCTTCGCCACCGCGACCCTGCATCATCCGGTGGCCGAACGGCTTGCCGTCGACGGCACTCCTGTGATCTTGGTGAATCGCCGGACGGCCGGCTCCGACATTCCCTCTGTCACTCCTGACGACGCGGCTGGCGTCGCCCTCGCCATGCGTCACCTGGTAGAGCTCGGCCACCGGCGGATCGTCCACCTGGCAGGCCCGCAGACCTTGTCCACGGGCCTCAACCGGTTGCGTGCCTACCGGCACGCGTTCCACGATCACGGCCTTGAGCCGGATGACCATCTGGTGGTGGTGTGCGAAGCGTTCACTGAGAGCGCCGGTGCCAAAGCGCTGAGCCAGCTGCTTGACCGCGGCGTTGAGTTCACCGCGGTGCTGGCTGGAAACGACCTGCTGGCGCTGGGCTGCTACGACGCGCTCGCGGAACACGGGCTGTCCTGCCCAGTCGACTTGAGCGTCGTGGGCTTCAACGACACGCCGTTCATGGACAAGCTCCACCCGCCGCTGACGACCGTGCGCATCCCGCACTATGAGATCGGCGCGGAGGCCGCGCGGCTGCTCCTGGACGCCCTGCGGGCCCCCGAACGCCACGCGCGCTCTGTACTGCTGCCGCTCTCGCTGATCGTGCGCCAGTCGACGGCTCCCCCCTCGCCCGCCCGCGCCGCCGCTGGAGTGTCGGGTCACGCGAGAGAGTGACCAGTCGGGTAAGTGCCTACGGCGCTAGCCTGCATTCTTGCTTGCCGACTCCGGATACGCCGATGCGGCATCGCCGTCGCAGGAGGCTCAGTCGCCTTCCTACCGCCCCAGCCCGTCGGAGACCTCGACCTTCTCCGGCACGATCGAGACGCCGGCCGCCCGGGCCTGCTGGTCCAGCAGGGCGGCGAAATCGTCGTCGGCGTGCTCGCCGTTGCTGAGCTCGACGACGATTTGGTGGACGAGCGCCGACACGGGTAGTGGAACGTCGAGTTCGCGGCCCGCGGCAAGGCCCAGTTCGAAATCCTTGCGAAGCAGGTGGCTGGTGAACGTGGGGGTGTAGTCGAGGTTGACCAGCGCTGGAGTCTTGTACTGAGAGAAGACCGACCCCAACACGCTGTGGTTGATGAAATCAAGGTATGCGGACCGGGGAACGCCGCCGCGTTCGGCGAGGACAAGCGTCTCGGCGAGCATCTGCGCCGTGACCCCCAGTAGCAGGTTGTGACAGATCTTGACCAAGCGCGCAAGATCTCCGCCACCCACATATGTCACGCTCTGGCCGAACCGTTCGAGAATCGGGCGTGCCCGCTGGTACGCGTCCTCCGGCCCGGAGACAACCACGGACAGCTTCCCCGCCCGCGCAACCTTGGGATTCCCGCTGACCGGTGCGGCCACGAGCGCGCAGTTGCGCTTCTCCGCCTCCGCGCGCACGCGCTCTGACGACTCCTCCGACACCGTCGACGAGTCGATGAGCGTGTGCGGGGCCACGCCGTCGCTGCTGAACAGGCCCTTCTCGCCAAGCGTCACCTCTTCGAGCACGTCCGAGTCGGAGACCATCGTCACCACGACATCGCAGTCGGCAAGATCGGCAGGAGCGCCGGCCACGCGAGCGCCGTAGGCGATCAGGGGCTCGGCCTTCTCCCGGGTGCGGTTCCAGACGGTAAGGTCCGCTCCTGCGTCGAGAAGCCTGCTCGCCAGCTCGATCCCCATCCGACCGAGACCGATCCAGCCGATGGACTGCTGCCTGATCGCCTGCTCGCTCACGGCTCACGCACCCCACACCACGTCGACGTCGCCTCAGCGCCGTGCCGGAGGTACATCAGCACATCCGCTGCCAGGCGCGAGTCCTCACGCCCCACCGGTCACAATCGTTTGCAGGCTAGCATGCCCCAACTCTGCTGCGGAAGTGCCGGACTGCAGCCCCGCCACTGGCAGTGTCGCCGGATGGTGCAGGTCAGCGCTCTCCATTGATCGCCTCGTCGAGCCGACATCAGTGGTGGCTGGCGGGAGTCGCAGGACTTTGCACTCACTCGGTGCGTTTGAGAACCCGATACGGGGGCAGTGGAGGGAATCCACATTCCATAGAGCCTCAAGGAGGAGGGTCTATGAACACCACGCCTGAGCCCCGCCCCGTTTGTGCGCGAGGGCTCCATTCAGTGCCCGCTTTGCCGGTGACCCCGGCAAATGTGCGGCCATGCTCGAGGAGAGAACGATGAAGGCGATCAAGAGTTCTGCCGCTGTTGTTGGCGCCGGTGTGCTGACGGTAGGAATGCTCGCGGCCGGGGCTCTGCCCAGCGTCGCTCAGCACGGGACGGACGAGGGCCATCTGCTCGATCCCATCACGGCCCAGCCGGACACCGATGGGGACGGCGACTGGGGAAAGATCGAGTTCATCTCCAAGCTCGCGGTAGCCGACGCCGAACCCGAGCTCATCGCAGACGTGACCGCGTTCGGCAACTATGCCTACCTCGCCCGCTGGGGCGGCGCCGACTGCGCCGGGCCGGAGGGCAGCGGACCGGACGGTGGGGTGTACATCATCGACATCTCCGATCCGGAAAACCCCGAGGAGGTCGGCTTCATCCAGGCGCATCAGGACACGCTCATCGGCGAGGGTATGCAGGTCGTCCATCTCGAGACGGCCCAGTTCACCGGAGACGTGCTGGTCGTCAACCACGAAGGATGTGGCAAGAACTACAAGGGCGGTGTCTCGTTGTGGGACGTGACGGACCCGCTCAAGCCCAAGAAGCTGTCGGAGAACTTCGGCGACTTTACCGTGGACGACACCCTCAACCGCCCGCATGTGGCCAGCCAGACGCACAGCGCCTTCATGTGGCAGGCCGGCGACCGCGCCTTCCTGGTCGCCACCGATGATGAGGAGGCAGCCGACGTCGACATCTTCGACGTCACGAATCCCAAGAAGCCGGTGCTTATCGGCGAGTTCGACCTGAACGCGTTCGATGTTTCACAGCCGGATTTGGGACTTGACGAATCGTTCCTGCACGACATGGTCGTCAAACAGATCGACGGCGAGTGGATCATGCTGTTGTCCTACTGGGATGGCGGCTACATCCTGCTCAACGTGGACGACCCGGCCAACCCGGAGTTCCTCAGTGACACCGAGTTCGCGGCCATCGACCCGCTGTTGTTCGAGCGAACCGGCATCCAGCTCACCCCCGAGGGGAATGCGCACCAGGCCGAGTTCACTGCCGACAACCAGTTCGTCATCGGGACAGACGAGGACTTCGCCCCGTATCGCACCACCGATTTCGAGATCACGACCGGGCCGAATGCTGGCGTCTACGATTCCGGAATCGTGCCCGGTGGCGCAGCTCCTGCCATTCTCGACGACCTGACGTTGAACGGGCCGGTCGTGTACGGCGGATATGGCTGCCCGGACTCGGCACCGGTACCTTCGCCGGAGGACATTCCG